>JBDRBB010000009.1:0-140932 GCA_043823065.1 Pseudomonadota bacterium
CATTTTCATTACATATTATGGCATTGTTTTTGCTATTAGTCTTAAGCATGCCTTACCTCCCCAGATATTGCATTATAGATGACGAAGCCTACTTTCATGTCACTTGGCAGTGCCACAATAAAGACTGGTTACTTAAATGGGACTGGGCCAAGAAGATTTATTACGACCTCTTGCTCAAGCATAAAGACAAATATGGTGTTATTATCCATGCTTATAGTTTCATGGATAATCATCCACATCTTATTGGCAAACTAACTACTAAAGAAGATTTCTCAGCTTTCTTTCGGGTGGTGAATTGCCAGTTTGCCAAAAAGGTAAATAAAGAGTTGAAGAGGCGCGGCCAGGTTGTGATGGATAGATTTAAGTCCCCTAAAATTGAATCAGATGAATACATGTTACGAGTTACTATCTATGTAGATCTCAATCAATATAGAGCTGGAAAGGTCGATCATCCTAAAAACAATACATGGTCATCATATGGATATTATGCCTATGGCAAGCACGATCCCTTAATAACTCCTTCACCATCTTATTTAACCCTTGGTAATAATAATTTTGAACGCCAGAATGCTTATAGAAATATGGTTGAGGAGGTAGTTAACAATGCGGAAGCTATGAATATCTCGCGTACATACTTCATAGGTAATCCAGATTGGGTGATAGCAAAATATCAGGAGCTTAGATCTATCTTAAAGCAACGAGAAACAATCAATCTAGCTACAGCACCTCCCAAAGCATTATAAATATAATTTATCAGTCAAGCTGCTTTGCAATAATGAATGTTCGTACGTTGATGTGTGTTCAAATCAAACTAAATTTTGATCTAAAGAAAAAATAACACAAAAAATAATCAGCTCATTCCAGGATTTTCATTTAAATTAGCAAATTAATAAAAAATAAAAAATATATGGTCTGAGATATTGATGGGAATCTATGTTTTGCAGCGCTTCTCGTCCGTCTTGGTTTTCTACATTCGCTCAGGATGACAATATGGAGCGGCCTGGATTGCTTCGTCCCCTTCGACTCGCTACGCTCGCTCAGGCTCCTCGCAATGACGAAGCTATTTGTTGTTTTTTCAGATTTCACGTGTATAATCTTTCCCCATGAATAGCCTTGGTTTGCTTAAGAAATTTCACGCTTATCTATTGCCGTTTTTCTCTTTTTTCCTAATCGCCATTTTTTTTGACGTGTTTGTGATTATCTTGGGTTTGCTCAACCCAATGTTTAGCAAGGTTTTGTTTGATTATGCTTATCAGTTTCACAACCTAACTTTACTAAACGTTACGATTATCGCCATTGTGGTAACCTATTTTTTGTATTTCTTTTTAAGCGTGGTTGCAGATTATTTGCTGACTTATATTGATCAAGAGGCAACAGCCAAGCTTACTTCCAATATTTTTTACGCGATTCAGTGCTTACCCTTAAAGTTTCATCAGGAAAAAACCCAGGGCGATCTTTTGGTGCGCCTAACTGATGATGTGGCTAACACCATTGCCATTATAATGAATATGCTGCCCACCATTCTTATTGATGGCGGTCGATTTTTTATTATCCTTTATATTGCTTTTAGAATTAACCCCACCATTACCTTGCTGGCGCTTCTAGCCATTCCTTTATATGCTTTGGAAACCAAGTTTTATGCCAAACGTTTGCAATATGTGGAACAAGAATCAATTGATGCAGATTCAGATATTTATACCAGGGCTCAGGAGCGCATTGCTGGTATCAAAACCGTCAAGGCCTTTGGTCGCGAATCTAGTGAAACTC
This sequence comes from Pseudomonadota bacterium, assembly GCA_043823065.1. GTDB lineage: Bacteria > UBA10199 > UBA10199 > 2-02-FULL-44-16 > DYJF01 > JBDRBB01. The sequence continues at coordinate 1,768 of JBDRBB010000009.1, forward strand.
TTTCTTTTGGCAAACTCATTAAGCGGCGCTATCAGGTGCAGGTCAAAGAGAAAACCCTTTCCATCCTGCGCACCTTTACCAACTCCATTACCATCCAAATTTGGACCATCGCCATTATGTGGTACTTGGGTTATCAAGTGGTGCAGGGGCGTTTAACCATAGGTGAAATTGTGGCCATCATGCTTTACTTAGAGCAGCTTGGCGAGCCAATTGAAACAATTGCTAACTTGGCTACTTCATGGAAGACCAGCCAAGTTTCCATGTGGCGCCTAAAAGAGGTGCTAGACTATCCTTCAGAATCAGCTCTGGAAAGAGGAGATAAAGATTTAGAAATTGAACAAGGATTAATCAAAACAGATCATCTCTCTTTTTCCTATTTACCTGAAGAAGAGATTTTACATGACATTAATGTGGAGTTTACGCCAGCTTCGCTCACTGCCATTGTGGGCGGTAGTGGAGGTGGCAAAACTACCTTGGCTAATTTATTGTTTAGGTTTTTTGATGCAACTCAAGGGGCAATTTTAATTGATGGCCAAAATATATCTGAAGTTAGAATTAAATCCTTGCGTAACAGGGTTGGTTTAATTGAACAGGAATATGCTTTGTTTGAAGGATCTATTTTGGAAAATATTTTATATGGCAATCCTGATAAAACAAAAGAGCAGGCTATTGAAGCGGCCAAGCTAGCAGCAGCCTACGATTTTATAATGAAGTTCTCAGAAGGATTTGAAACTAAAGTTGGTGCAAGCGGTAGTTTGCTTTCTGGTGGCCAACGCCAGCGCATAGCTATTGCCAGGACTTTGCTTAAGGATCCAGAGATAATTGTTTTTGATGAAGCAACTTCAGCGCTTGATCCAGAAAGTGAATTTCACATCCAAGAAGTTATTGGTAATCTCAAACTAACAAAAACTGTGTTGGTCATTGCGCATCGTCTTTCCACAATTAAGATGGCTGATGAAATTATGGTTTTGGATGAAGGTAGGTTTGTAGAAAAAGGACGGTTTGAAGAATTGTTAGCAAAACGAGGAGCTTTTTATCGCTTTTACTGGAAACAGTTCGGTGGTTTGGCGGCTTTTCGCCAACAGTTGTTTTTAGAAATGGAAAGAGCAGCTCGTTATAATTCTCATTTTTCTGTGGCTGCTCTAAAATATCTTCCTTATCAAAACGTGTTAAATACTTCTGGTGTGCAATATGTGGAAAAATTAATGGATAATCTTGATTATCGCATCAAGAAAAGCATTCGCGTGGGAGATAACAGCTCAGTTTTAGACAATGGCCTTATTTTAATTTTACTGCCAGAAATTACGGAAAAACAGATAGCTGGTTTTTTTCATCGGGCCATTGAAATTTTAACAGGACCTGGAGAAGATATTATTCCAATCACTAGAGAAGATGTTTTGCTTTTGGGCACTAGAATTGAAACCAAACACTTTAAGACCCCAGAAGAGATGATTGGCGCTTTAACCAAAAAAATAGCAGCCATTGACATTGGTCATGGCTCAATTGTCTTAAGTGAAAAGGAGTTGATAGCTAACTAATGGAAACCACCAAAAACATATTAGATAAATTAGTAGATGAATTTTCCCAAACTGAATTAAAAAAACGAGTCTGGTTTATTGCCTTAATTGGTTTTGTGCTTTGTGCTTTTGCCATTGCTGCAGGCTATATCTTTTTTAATGCTGAATTTATGGTCAAATATGGTGAAACCCAGATGCCCTACTGGAAGATGTTGTGGCTTAAGGGTTAAGGGAAAAATCATATTTATTGATTAAGCCAATTATTGAAGTTGGATCATTTCTAATTTCATGACCAAAATAGAGTAAAGCAATGGCCCAGGTGGCAATGCCTTCAGGATCATGAGTATATATTTTCCAATATTCATTGTTTGTACCTTCAATCTCAAAATTATCCCCATCTTTTATGGCTTGGCTTTCTTTAATTACCTTGCCGGATAAAGTATCCAAACTGCGATGAATAAGTTGAGAGTCGTTGTTAATAATCCATTCTTGTCTGGATTTTTCAGAGTTCATTTTTAAATAACAGGTGCCATTGATTTTGCTAACCACCAGGGTTGCTGTATCTTCCCCAATATCTGAAGGAATACGCGATGATATTGTGCCGGTATATTTACCTGGAACACATTTGAATTCAGCAGCGCAAATTGCTGGGAATATTAGCCAGACAAAAAGGAAGATTAAAAATTTTTTCATATACCCCCTTATTATAGATGAAATTCCAAAGCCCAGCCATCTTGCAAGACATGATCTCTGGCAATTTGCTGGCCATCATGCATGCCTTCACCCCAAACCCGAGCGAATTTTAGTTTATGGGCGATCTCTTTATGTAAAGACTGAGCTGCTTCCATGGTGTTGCTGCCCACAGGCAAAATAATCGGATCTTTTTTTTCAATTTTTTTACCAGGGGCTTTGGTATAAACACGGATAATTTGCAGGGCCTCAAAAAGTTGTTTGGGGAATTCCTGTAATGAATTGGGATCTTGAGCGCAGTATTGGCCAATAAATTCAAAACGATTGGCTAGCCATTCCTTAAACATCTCTAAATTGTCTTTTGCTTCTGGATGATCGATTTTATTGCCAAAAATTAAGGTGCGGATATAGGCTGCGCTTACTTTTCTCTCCTCAGTCTCTGGAATTTGTTTGCACAAAAATATGTAGTGTTTTTGTAACTTGCTAACAATGGGATCTAAAATTTCTAATAAATCCGGTGAAGCTAAATCCACTATAATCAGCGCTAAATCCGCCTTTCTGACAATATCTGGGGTCCAGATTTCAAAAGCAGTTTCAGTAATAGCAGGCATTTCCACTAATTGAATATTAACATCTTCAAAAGGCATCATGCCAGGAACAGGCATTCTGGTGGTAAAAGGGTAAGCGGCAATTTCTGGCGTGGCTTTTGTTAAGCTATTAATTATTTGTGATTTTCCTGAGTTGGGTGGACCCAAAAGCATCACTTGGGCTGCACCTTCTTTGGGAACTGTAACAGCCTGTCTTTTGCCGCCTTTTTTCTCATCTCCGCCTTCTTTAAGCTTTTTTAATTTTTGATTGAGCGTGCTCCGAAGTTTGTCTGTGCCCTTATGTTTGGGCATCACTGTAATCATTTCTTCCAGGCAGGCAATTTTTTCTTCGCGAGTCTTGGCCTGGCGAAACTTAAGTTCTGCAGAGTGATATTCTGGCCCGACATTTGTTGGCATAACGCCCTAATAGCTTGACATTAGGCTGATTGTAAAGAATTTTAGCTGCATGTTATCAGCACTTTTAGTAATTGATATGCAACGCTACTTTTTGGAATCAGGGGCTAAAGCTTTTTTGGGAAATGAAGCGTGCCAAATTATTCCTAATGTTTTGGATTTAATTGAAAAATTTCGCGGAAAAAATCAGCCAGTTATTTTTACCAGACATGCTCATCAAAAGGATCAGCCAACCAGGCAGATGGGGAAATGGTGGAATAATAAATTGCCTTGGGAGGGTGATCCTGAATCAGAGTTAATTTCAGAATTAAAACCACGGCCAGAAGAATTATTAATTACCAAAACTCATTATAGTGCTTTTGAAAAAACTGAATTGGAAAAATATTTACGTAAGAACAATATTGATACAGTGGTGATTTGCGGAGTAATGACTCATCTTTGTGTGGAAACAACAGCGCGCCAGGCTTTTGTATTGGATTTTCAACCTGTGATTGTGAAAGATGGTTGTGCCACCCAATCTGCGGCGCATCAACAAGCCAGCCTTTTAAACTTAGCGCACGGTTTTGCTTATATCAGAGATTCATCAGAATTCTAAAACCACTTTTCCGCTTTGGCCAGAGCGCATGGTTTCCATGGCCTCAAAAAACTTAGCAAAGGGATACTTGTGGGTAATGATGGTTTCCAGATCATCTCTGAATTTTGAATTTCCCAGAAGGGCGCGCATTTTATACCAGTCTTCAAAGATGCGTCTGCCGTAAATTCCTCTTAAGGTAGTGTATTTAAATACTATTTGATTGGAGATATCGATTGTTGTTTTGTCGCTATAAACCCCAAGAATCACCATTTCTCCGCCGCTTTTTAACATATCCAGGCCAGAGGTAAAAGCCTCAGCTGAGCCAGACATTTCAAATACAATATCAGCGCCTTTTCCTTTGGTAGAAGAAAGAATCTCTTTTTTGGCCAGATTTGTATCGCGCAGCACATTGCTAATGCCTATTTTTTGGGCCAGATCCGCCCGATAATCATTAAATTTTTCCACAGCAATTACTTGTGCTGCTCCAACATGCAAGCAAAGATAGGCGCACATAATTCCAATCGGGCCGAGACCTAAAACAACTACATCTTTACCCACAACATCTGTAGAAAATACTGAGTGTACTGCATTGCCCAGTGGGTCTTGAATGGAACAAAGCTCAGGAGGAATATCTTCGTTGTTTTTCCAGATACTTGTTTGGGGTATAACGGCATATTCTGCAAATATGCCGTTGCTATCAACACCAAAGACTTTTAAGTTTTGGCAAACATGCGACAACCCGGTGCGGCATTGGATACAATGGCCGCAAGTCATGTGACATTCTCCAGAAACATAATCTCCAATAGCAACTGTGCTTACTTCTTTGCCAAGTTCTACAACTTCGCCTGAAAATTCATGTCCGTAGATTAAGGGCGGTTTAATTCTGCCAGCTGCCCAGTTATCCCAATTAAAAATATGTACATCAGTGCCGCAAATGGAAGCTGCCTTAATTTTAACCAGCACATCATGTGGGCCAGGTTTGGGGATATCTACCAGCATCAGTTCTGTGCCATTTGGTTCTGGTTTAATCTTAACCACAGCCTTCATTTTGTTGTTCATGTGTTTCCCCTGGTATGTCATTGCAAATCCTTCGACTCATCAACTGTTCACCCTGAGCTTGTCGAAGGGTAAAATAAATTCGCTCAGGACAGGCTTCATGAAGCAATCCAGAGGATGCCCTTGGGATTGCCGCGTCGCTTACGCTCCTCGCAATGACAAAGTAATCAAATTACTTTGTCACCTTAAGCTCTCTGCCAATACTCACAAATTTATTCACTGCAAATTGCAAATCTTCTTTGGTATGTCCAGCTGAAAGCATCGCCCTAATTCTAGCCCTGCCTTTGGGAACTGTGGGATAACCCAAAGCCATGGCAAAAATTCCTTCATCATATAAACGTTTGCTCATTGCGTGAGCTGTGCTGGCTTCACCTAACATCACTGGCGTAATTGGAGTTTGGCTAATGCCAATATCAAACCCGGCTTCTTTAAGCTGGGCTTTGAAAAATTTGCTATTTTCCCAAAGTTTATTTACTAATTCCTCGCTGTGTTCCAAAAGCTCGATAGCTTTTAAGCAGCCACCTGCTTCAGCAGGGGACAGGGCATTGGAAAATAAGAAAGGCCTGCCGCGTTGTCTTAACCAATCGATTACTTCTTTGTTGGCAGCCACAAAACCGCCAGCACAACCAAAAGCTTTGGAAAGAGTGCCAACTTCAATATCAATGCGTTCGCCTAAATTAAAATGATTTACCACGCCTCGTCCACCTTTGCCTAAAACTCCTTCGCCGTGGGCATCATCTACTATAGTTACGCAGTTGTATTTATCTGCTAAATCAGCAATGGTTTTTAAATCAGCAATATCGCCATCCATGGAGAACACACCATCTGAAATAATAAATTTGCGTTCAAATTGTTTATTTTCTTTAATCTTGTTTTCCAGATCAGCCATGTCATTGTGTTTGTAACGGATAATCTGAGCCTTGGTTAAGCGGCTACCATCAATTACTGAAGCATGGTTTAATTCATCAGAAAAAATTATATCTGATTTTCTGATGATTGCTGGAATCACGGCCAGGTTGGCCATAAATCCGCCTTGAAAAACCAGACAGGCTTGACGCCCCTTAAACTTGGCCAAGGCTTTTTCTAAATTAATGTGAATATCCATGGTGCCAGCGATAGAGCGCACTGCTCCAGCACCAACTCCATATTTATCAACAGCTGCTTGAGCAGCTTTTTTCATCTCAGGATGATTGGCCAAACCAAGATAGTTATTGCAGGAAAGATTCAGCACCTTTTTGCCGTCAATAGAGACCCAGCTGCTATTTTCACCTTCTAAAGTGCGGATAATATTATACAGACCAGAATTTTTGAGTTCATGTAGATCCTGGGTGATAAAATCCAATTTAGGCATGCTCCCCTCCGGCTTGATTGTTTAATGACAACTATCTCTAATTAGGCTGCTCTGTCAATTATAGTTATAAACTACTATTTGCTTGACCAGGCTGGGTTTTTATGAAAATTGCCAAGCCATAGGTTATGGAAAAAAAATACAATATTTTAATTGTTGATGATGAACAAGATGTGCACACTGTTTTAGGCAAGATGCTGGAAAAAGAAGGTTATCTTGTGCAAAGTGCATTTAATGCTGCCCAAGCTTTAGAGAAAATTAAGCAAGCCAAGCCGGATTTAATGCTTTTAGATATTATGATGCCCAAAACTTCTGGCATCGAACTTTTAAATACCTTAAGAAATCAGCCAGCAACCAAAGATCTTTTGATTATAATTATTTCTGCTAAAGATGAACAAGCTGATCGAATTGAAGGTTTATCTCACGGCGCAGATGATTATATTTCCAAACCATTTCATTTGCGCTCCTTGGTGCGCAAGATTGAACACGTCCTGCAAAAGAAAAAAGAAGAAAACTTTCAAGATTCTATTTTATCTCAATAACTAACGACAACTCTAGGCAGGCATCATTTGGTAGGCAACTACAGCCAACAGCATTACGGCTATGTTTGCCAGCTGAACCAAAGATTTGCTCGAAAAGATCGCTAACACTATTTAAGACTTTAAAATGATCTCTAAAATCTCCGCCAGAAGCAATAAACCCGGTTACGGAAATAATTCTTTTTACCTTGTTGATGCTGCCGCCGAATTCAGATGCAAAAATACCCAAGGCGTAAATAGCAGCAATGCGCGCAGCGCGCCCAGCTTGATCTAGAGTTACTTCCAAGCCAACGCGGCCTTTAGTAATAATTCTTCCTTCTGAAAATGGCAGTACTCCATTTATGAAAACAAGTTTGCCGCTTTTTACTGCATGAGCGGTGCCAGCAGCACAACTGTGTGGTTCAGGGAGATCAATAAAAAGTTCTTCTAATTTTTTATCAAAATTCATTTTATGTCCTTATTAAATGTTTCTCCTGGATTGCTTCGTCGGCTGTTAGCCCCCTCGCAATGACAACCAACGCTTGTCATTTTACTTTGGGTTTAAAAAAGAAGACAAAAATTATTAAAGGAGTTCCTTTAATATTGCGATAAGTCTGGATTTCGCTTTGACTGAACTTAGATCTTAAACCCTCATCAATAAAGGCTTCTTTAATATTCATTATGCGCAAGCCTGCTGTGCGGCAAATTTTATAGTAATCTTCCAGTCCTTTGATATTTGACTCCAAAGATAATAAACGTTGGGGACCTTTTTTGGCATAAAGACCAAAAGGATGAAAATCAATAAACACGCCTTGTCCGCCAGGGCTAAGCGTTCTGGTTATTTCTTTGATTGTATTTAGAATATCTTTTTGAGCGCTGCTGGCCAATCTGGCAGCAGTGTAATCAAAGAAGTCATTTTCAAAAGGCAGGTTGTGTGTTTCAGCTTTAACAATAAATCCTCTGCTGGCATCTCCTTGAATTGGAGATTCGCCGTAGCCAGTATTGACGGTGATCATTGCTTTAGCCTGTTTTTGTAAAAACTGCGTGGCAAAAACTGGCTTGCCAGCGCCAATTTCCAAACAAGACTTGCCTTCCAGATGAGGAATGACTGGCAGATAAAAACGCTCAATAGCAAAAGCAATCAGATCCTGAATTTTATCTAAAGCAAGCTGGCTTTCTAAGGAAAGGATAGGTTGTACGCCAGGCCTGGCAACTACCGAGACTTTAGCTTTTTGAACTTTGCCAATGATTTTTTCAATTCCATGACCAGCCCAATACATAAGTTGTCTTAAAGAATCTTCTATAGATTTAGACATGTTCAATAATCTAACGGAAAATTGCCTGAGTTACAATACTAGATTTCTGTTTGATTGACCCCTGCACTAAAAAGTATTAAGAAATAATCTAGGGGGAAGACCAATATGAAATTTCATCTAGCTAAACAAAACTTAAATCAGACAAAAGCAGATCTAATCGTCGTTGGTATATTTGAAGAAAAGCCCAGCTTACTTAAGGAAGATCAAGGTCAAACAGTTGACCGGTCCTTAAAAGGGGAAATTGGTAAACTTATTATCAAAGAAGAATTTAAGGCACATTTAGGAGATAAAAAACTTATTTTTACCGCAGGTTTATTGCCAGCCAGATACGTGCTTTTATTAGGATTAGGCAAAAAAAATGAACTGAATCTGGATTCTTTAAGAAAAATTGGTGGGGCTATTGCCAAAGCTGCGCAAGAAATCAAAGCTAAATCCTTGGCTGTGGTTTTTCAAAAAACTGAATTAGGTAAACTAAAAACGCCAGAGCGAATTCAGGCTTTTGCTGAAGGATTATTGTTGGGTTTGTATAGTTTTGATCAATATAAAAAAAAGGAAGAACGAGAAAAGCAAAAACTAGAAGAGGTTTTCTTAATAGCTTCGCTGCCTGAAAAACAATTTGATGATTTAATTCAGCAAGCCAAAATTGTGGCCCAAGCCACCAACTTGGCCAGGGATTTAGGTAACATGCCTAGTGTTGATTTAACTCCGCAGATTTTGGCTAACATAGCTAAAGAAATCGCTACCAAATACCATTTGAAATGTGAGGTTTTCAATCTGGCAAAAATCAAAGCAGAAAAAATGGGGGCTTTTTTAGCAGTGACCAAAGGTAGTGAAGAACCGCCAGCGTTTATTCATTTACAATATAGGCCAAAACAAAAACCCAAGAAAAAAGTGGCTATTGTAGGTAAAGGTATAACTTTTGATTCTGGCGGAATTTCCATCAAGCCAGCCAAAGGTATGGAAGAGATGAAAGATGATATGTGCGGCGCAGGAACTACTTTAGCGGTAATGCAGGCTATTGCTCAACTAAAACCAAAAGTGGCAGTTGATGCCTATATTCCTGCTTGCGAGAATATGCCTAGCGGCAAGGCCATTAAACCTGGCGATATAGTTACCGCCAGGAACGGCAAGACCATTGAGATAATCACCACTGATGCTGAAGGCAGAATGATTTTAGCAGATGCGCTTTCCTATGCTGCAGATAACAAGCCTGATTATATGATCGATTTGGCAACATTAACCGGTCACTGTGCCTATGCTATTGGCGAGCGGTACATGGCAATTTTAGGTAATGATCAAACTTTGGTAGATAAATTAATGGCCGGCGGCAAAACTGCTGGTGAAAAAATGTGGCAGTTTCCTTTAGAGCAAGAATATAAAAAAGGAATGACCAAAGGTATCGCAGATCTAAGAAATACTGGAACTTCCAAAGCTGGAGTAATTGAAGGAGCCTTGTTTTTGGAAGAGTTTGTTGGAAAATCTAAATGGGCCCATTTAGATATTGCTTCAGTGGCAGTTACAGCTGAGGATCTGCCATACACGCCAAAAGGTTGTGCTGGCGCTGGGGTAAGATTATTAATTAAATTTTTGCTGAGTTTGTAAATTAAGATCTGTCTCTTGGCCGGGATTTGATACCGTTTAGGATATCTTGGAATTTAGAATGGGCATTTTCAGTGGAGCCTTGATATTGGTCCTGGGCTGGCTGAATCTGAGCATTAGGTTCTGGTCTTTGAGCCCTGGGCTCTTGAGCCAATTTAAACATCTGGCCCTCCAGATTTGGATCAAGCAAGGATATGTATTTGCTAACTCCACTCATAAGATATAGATATACCCCTTCTATACATTAATATTATCGTCATTTAGACCTCAAAAGTTGCTAAAAAAATGCATTTATTTGACTTTTCAGGGTTTTTTTGAGTTAAAGTCCAGTTTAGGAGGGTAAAAATATGGCTGGTATTTTTATTACCTTAGAAGGTATTGAAGGTTGTGGTAAAACCACACAAATTCGTAAATTAGAAGCTTTTTTAAAAGAGCGCAATTATGATGTGGTGTTAACGCGTGAACCTGGCGGAACCAAGATTGGCGATCAAATTAGGCGCATACTTTTGTTAACAGAAAACAAAGGCATGTTTCCCATTACTGAGCTGCTTTTATATGCTGCTGCCAGAAATCAACACGTTGAAGAAGTCATCGCTCCAGCCTTAAAAAAGGGAAAGATAGTGTTATGTGATAGATATGCTGATGCTACTTATGCTTATCAAGGCGCAGCCAGAAAGATTAAAATGAGTTTTTTAGAAGAGTTGCACAAAATTGCAGCTGGAGGTTTGAAGCCGCAATTGACTTTGGTTTTAGATTGCCCTGCTGAGCAAGGATTAACCAGGGCCAGACAAAGAAATGATAGGGAAATGACCAAAAATATAGAAGATCGGTTTGAACAAGAAGATTTGGATTTTCATGAAAAAGTTCGCCAGGGTTATTTAGAGCTAGCCAAAAAAGAACCAGAGCGCATAATCATTGTGGATGCCAGTCAAGGTTTGGATGTAATTCATCAGGATATAGTTAAACAGGTAATGAGAGTATTAAGCTAATGTGGACTCAAATCATCGGACATAAGTCACAGCTGTCTCAGTTACAAAAGACCATACTTAACCAACAAATACCAAACGCCTATTTGTTTTCTGGATTAAAAGGTATTGGCAAAAGTTTGGTTGCCAAAGTTTTTGCCAAATCCTTGTTTTGTGAATCCTCTCCAGAGGTTTGCGATATCTGCGGGCCTTGTTCTAAAATTGAAAATAGAACTCATCCAGATGTTTTTTTTATTGAACCTCTTAAGGATCGTATTTTAATTGAACAAGTGCGCCAACTTAGGCAGGATTTACAGTTTCATCCTTTGGAAGGGTCATTTAAGATTATTATTATAAATGATGTGGAAACCATGACTGAATCAGCAGCCAATGCTTTATTAAAAATTTTAGAAGAACCACCTCCGCAAACGCATTTTATTTTAGTTACCGCGCAGGCTCAGCGTTTGTTACCTACCATTAGATCGCGTTGCAGGCAGCTTGTCTTTTCTCCTTTGCCGGAAGCAGAAGTGCTAAGTTATCTTATTTCTAAAGGGGGTTCAGCTAAAGAACATACAGAAAGGTTGGCGCGTCTTTCTCAAGGTAGTATTGGTGCTATTGCTCAGCTTGATGAAAAATTTATGGCAGAAGTTTTAGAGCGTTTTCAAATTATTGTAAATAAAGCCAATGCAGCAGATATTATTGCTCTGGCAGAAATTTGGGATAATGAAAAAGATAGAACAGATTTGATTTTTGATTTATTGGCGCATTTTTATCGAGATTCTTTATGCGGTTGCCATGATTTTCGACAAAATAGTTCTTATGCGCTGATGGAAAAGGATTTTTTTAAAGTCGTAAAAACCAAGGAAATCATGCTTAGTACTACGGCTAACAAACAATTGTTGTTTGAAGAGCTATTGTTTAATTTAACCTCTAGATAATAGATATGGTTTTTATGGAACAAATGGAACAAAAAGAAGCAGCACCCAAACAGTCAACTAAGAAGCTGGTTGCTGGTGTGCAATATCGCAAAGGCGGCAAGGTTTATACTTTTGAAACACAAGATAATAGCTTGGTGCTTGGCAGCTTGGTTATGGTCGAAGGTGAGGGCCAAGAAATTTTTGGACAAATTATTGTTTCTCCGCGTGAAGTTGAGGTTGCTGATTTGCCCAAGAATTTAAAAAAAATCTTGAGGCTTGCCAATGCTGAAGATCAAAAAAAAGAAGCAGCTAGAAAAGAGAAAAGCGGCGAGTTTTTTCAAACCTTTGTCAAAAAAGTGGAAGAGCATAATTTGCCCATGAAACCATTGGAAGCTGATTTGGTTGAAGGAGGCAAGAAATGCGTTTTTACTTTTTTTGCTGAAGAAAGGGTGGATTTCAGGGCCTTGGTCAAAGAGTTGGCTTCAGCGCTTCATTTGCGCATTGAAATGCGTCAAATTGGCGCCAGAGATGAAGTTAAATGTGCAGGAGCAATGGGTAGTTGCGGACAAATTACTTGTTGTTCTAAACATTTAAGAACATTTAAATCAATTTCCATTCAGATGGCCAAAACTCAGGGTTTGATGCCGAATCCAGCCAGATTCACAGGTATTTGTGGCAAGTTGAAATGTTGTTTGGCTTATGAAAACGAGCAATATGCAGAAATTAGAAAAGATTTGCCCCGCCTTAACACTTTGGTTACGACTCCTCAGGGAGATGGAAAAATTATAGATTTTAATATCTTAAAAAAAATCTGTGTGGTGCTCTTAGATGAAGGACCAATCACCAGGGTGCCTGTGGAAGAAGTAAAACCAAGAAAAGAAAAATCTAAAAAAGAAGAAGTAAAAAGAGAAGAACCCAAAAGAGTGGAAACCAAAAGAGAGCGTAGAAAGGATAGAAAGAGAAGATGAGCAAGCAAGTTTATATCACCACAGCCATTGATTATGTGAACAGCCTTCCCCACATTGGTACTGCTTATGAAAAAATTGGCGCTGATGTCTTGGCGCGTTTTAAACGGCTAGATGGTTACCAGGTGTTATTTCAGATGGGCAACGATGAACACAGCGTAAATGTTAAAAAAGCAGCTGATAAAGCTGGAATTCATCCTAAAAAGTATTGCGATCAAATGCTGCTGGAATTTGAAAAAATTTGGCAGGAATTAAATATTTCCTATGATGGTTTTATTCAGACTTCAGATCCTCATCATGAACAAGGTGTGCAAAAACTGTTCGCGATTATTGCCGATAAAGGCGATATTTATTCAGCGCATTATGAAGGCTGGTATTGTGAGTCTTGCGAAGCTTTTTTAACTGATAAAGATTTGGTGGAAGGCAAGTGCCCCAATCATAAAAGCAAACCCAAATGGTTGCAGGAAGAAAACTATTTTTTTGCCCTTTCCAAATATCGGGATCGTTTGTTGAAACATATTCAGGATAATCCAGAATTTATTCAACCAGAGGTACGGCGCAATGAAGTGCTTAGCTTATTGAATCAGGGTTTAGATGATATCAGCGTTTCTCGCGCCTCTTTTCCTTGGGGCATTCCCTTGCCAAATGATCCTTCGCATGTGGTCTATGTTTGGTTTGATGCTTTAATTAATTACATCACTGCTATTGGCTATGGTTGGGATGAAAAAAAATTCAAAAAGTGGTGGCCAGCCCAGGTGCATGTAATTGGCAAAGATATTACCAGATTTCATTGTGTAATTTGGCCAGCAATGCTTTTGAGCGCTGGACTTAAACTACCCAAAACTATTTTTGCTCATGGCTTTGTTTCTTTAAGAGGCGAAAAAATGAGCAAGACCTTGGGCAATGTAGTTACACCTTTAGATGTTTGTGAAAAATATGGAGCAGATCCCTTGCGTTATTACTTGCTTAGAGAAGGAGCATTTGGCCGAGACAGTGATTTTACCTGGGAGAATTTTATCAGGCGTTATAATGGTGATTTGGCCAATGAATTGGGAAACTTGGTTTCCAGAACAATTGGTATGGCCAGACGTTACTTTGAAGGAAAAGTTTCTTTGCCTGCAGAAAAATTAATTGGCGAACGAGAACTAGAACTTAAAACAGAAATGGTCTCTCTTTTGCCAAAACTGCGGCAGTATTTAGACTATAGCAAAGGGGAAGTTAATTTTCATCATGCGCTGGCTTTGCTTTGGGAGGCCATGGCCAAAGCAGATCGTTATATCAGTGATTTAAAACCTTGGGCCTTGGCCAAAGAGAAAAAATTAGATCAGGTAAATTGTATTTTATATCACTTGCTGGAGTCTTTACGAATTTTGACTATTTTATTGCAGGCCTTTATTCCCCAAACCGCTGAAAAAATTTGGCAACTATTAGGATTGGATTTTTTAGGCGAATTAGCCCAGCAAGATTTTACTAAAATCGAAAAATGGGGTGGAATTAAATCTGAGGTATTTGTTAAAGAAACAACTGCTTTATTTCCCAGAATCGAAGAAAAAGAATCTGAAGAGAAAGGAAAGAAAATGGAAAGCAATTTCATGGAACAGATCGAGATTACAGATTTTGCTAAAGTGGATTTAAGAGTGGCTGAGGTTGTGCAGGCTGAAAAAGTTGAAGGCGCAGATAAACTTTTAAAGCTTAAAATAAATCTTGGGCAAGAAGAACGCCAAATTGTGGCAGGAATTGCCCAGCATTATTCACCAGAAGAGATGGTGGGTAAAAAAGTTGTGGTCGTGGCTAACTTAAAACCAGCCAAATTGCGGGGAATTGAATCCCAGGGCATGCTTTTAGCTGCCTCAGACGCAGAAACAATTAGTGTTTTAACACCAGTTAAGGATGTCAAAATCGGTTCCAAGGTTAAGTAATGACTGCTTACCTTTTAAAAAGATTACTGCTCATGGTTCCCACTTTATTTGGGATTACCTTAGTTACATTTATTATAATTCAATTAGCGCCAGGAGATCCTGCTTCTCTCAAGGCCCAATCCATGACTGAACAGCTGGCAGGCACGCAAATGGCCAGCCAGGTGGTAGAGGAAACTCGCAAACTTTATGGTCTGGATAAACCTATTTATGTGCAATATGGAATTTGGTTAAAACGCTTGGCCAGTCTTGATTTTGGCAATTCCCTGCGTGACCATCGCCCAGTGCTTGCTAAAATTACTGAAGCCTTACCCATTACCTTAACCCTAAACATCATTAGTATTTTTATTGTCTATTTTATTTCCATACCCTTGGGCGCCTATACTGCCTTAAAACCAAATACTATTTTTGATCGAATTTCCGCCTTGGGTTTGTTTGTGCTCTATTCTTTGCCAAATTTTTGGGTGGCCATGATGCTCATTGTTTGGCTAGGTGGCGGCGATTATCTTAACTGGTTTCCAATTGTTGGTTTTGTATCTGACAATGCTTCAGAGTTATCTATTTGGGGCTGGCTGGCCAATGTTGGTTGGCATCTGGTTTTGCCTATCACTTGTCTGACTTATGCTTCTTTAGCGTTTCTTTCGCGCTTTTCAAGAAGTTCAATGTTAGAAGTAATTCGTCAAGATTATGTGCGAGTAGCCATGGCTAAGGGTTTGCCTCAGTGGAGAGTGCTTATCCATCATATCTTGCGCAATGCGCTTATCCCGCTAATTACTTTAACGGCAACTTTACTTCCTTCCTTAATTGCCGGCAGTGTAATAATTGAACAAATTTTTGCCATTCCAGGCATGGGCCGCTTAGGGTTTGAATCTGTGCTGGCCAGAGATTATCCAGTAATTATGGCCATTGCCTTTATCAGCGCTTTTTTGACCTTAGTTGGTATTTTAATTAGTGATCTATTATATGTAGTGGTGGATCCCAGAATTACTTTTAAAGGAAGCAAGTAGTTAATTAAATAGTCTTCTCGACGGGCTCGAAGACTATTTATTATTATTCGAGCGTAGTCGAGAACTCTAATTTATGAAAAAGTCGCAATCATATTCAGCAATAGTCTGGCGGCAGTTTAAGCGTAACCGCTTGGCTGTGCTAGGCTTGCTAATTGTTGGAGTCTTGTTTGCTTTAGCTATCTTAGCTCCTGTTTTAGCTAATGATCGCCCGATCTTTATGCAATATCAGGGGAAAAATTATTTTCCTGCCTTGCACTTGTCTGCTGATTTGCAAGGAGTTGATTTTCAGGATCAAGAAAATTTCATGATTTGGCCGCCAATTCCCTATAGTCCGCAAGGCTATGATTTAAGAAGTATTTTGCAAAATCCTAATGCCCAGCATTTATTAGGCACCGATGGTGAAGGCAAAGATGTTCTGGCTCAACTTATTTGGGGGAGTCGAATTTCACTTTCAGTTGGTTTTATTGCAGTAGGTATTGCGGTGATCATAGGTATAATTTTGGGCATGATTGCTGGTTTTTATGGAGGTATGATTGATTTAGTAACCTCGCGCTTTATTGAAGTCATGATGTGTTTTCCCACTTTTTTTCTGATTTTGGCAATTTTGGCCTTTGTTGGTCCTTCCATCTATAATATTATGATTGTTATTGGTTTGACTGGTTGGACTGGTGTGGCCAGGTTGGTGCGCGGAGAGTGTTTAAAACTCAAAAATCGAGATTTTATTGTTGCGGCAAAAGTTGTGGGTGCTTCAGACTATAGAATTATTGTTAGACATTTGTTATCAAATGCTTTGTCACCTGTGCTGGTAAGTGCTACTTTTGGCATTGCTTCTGCAATACTGGTGGAAGCTTCGCTTTCTTTTTTAGGTTTTGGAGTTGGGCCTTCTACGCCAAGTTGGGGAAGTTTATTGTCTCAGGCTCAACAATATATGGATATTGCCTGGTGGTTGACTTTAGCACCAGGGTTTGCGATTTTTCTTACTGTAACTGCTTATAATGTGGTTGGTGAAGGTTTAAGAGATGCAATTGATCCAAATTTAAAAATCTAATTATGGCATTGTTATCTGTTCAAAACTTAAAAACACACTTTTTCACTTCAGATGGTATAGTAAAGGCTGTGGATGGCGTGTCTTTTTCTTTATATCGGGGAGATACGCTTGGTATTGTTGGTGAAAGCGGTTGCGGCAAGACCATGTTGGCGCTTTCTTTGCTGCGTCTAATTCCTGATCCTCCTGGAAAAATTGTAGATGGCAAAATTTTTTATCAATTCAAAGATGGCAAAGAACCAGCTGATCTATTAACTTTTTCCAGTAAACGCATTCGTGAGGTGCGCGGTAAAAATATGGCCATGATTTTTCAAGAGCCAATGACTTCCTTGAATCCTGTTTTAACCATCGGCAATCAGATTGAAGAGGCAATTAAATTGCATCTTGGTGGTAATAAAAAAGAACTTAAAGCAAGAACCATTGAAATATTAAGACTGGTTGGTATTTCAGCGCCTGAAACTCGCTTAAATGATTATCCTCATCAATTTTCAGGTGGCATGCGGCAAAGAGTGATGATTGCTATGGCCCTTTCCTGTCACCCGGAAATTTTGATAGCTGATGAGCCAACTACAGCCTTGGATGTAACCATTCAAGCCCAAATCTTGGATCTAATTGCTGGCTTGCAAGAAAAATTAGGTATGGCCATGATTTTAGTTACCCATGATTTTGGTGTAGTAGCTGAGGTCACCAAACAAGTTGCTGTTATGTATGCAGGTAAAATTGTGGAACAAGGCAGTACTAAAGACGTGTTTGAAAATCCTAGGCATCCCTATACCAAAGGTTTGTTAAATTCGATAATTTCTCTCAGAAAGGGCGAGTTGAAAGAAAAATTAAAAACCAGTCCAGGCACAGTTCCTGATTTAGCACATTTGCCAATTGGGTGCAGTTTTCAAAACAGATGTCCAAGAGTGCAAGATATGTGTCGTTTAGAAGAGCCTAAGTTAGAGGAAAAAGAACCTGGCAAAGCAGTGAGGTGTTTTTTCCCGGAATAAAAACATGGAAACATTATTAAGCATACAAAATCTGGTGAAACATTTTCCAGTGCCTGGTGGCTTGTTTGGACGGCAAATAGCAGCTGTGCATGCGGTAAATGGTGTTTCTTTAGAGATTAACAAAGGTGAAACTCTGGGGCTGGTTGGAGAAAGTGGAAGCGGCAAATCTACTTTAGGGCTTTTAACTTTGCGCCTACTTGATCCAGATCAAGGTAGTATTTTTTTTGAAAACCAGGATTTATCTAAACTGTCACAGCGCAAATTAAGGTCTTTAAGACACCAGATGCAAATTGTTTTTCAAGATCCTTATGCTTCGCTCAATCCCAGGATGACCGTTAGTCAAATTGTGGGAGAGCCTCTTATTGTGCATCAGGTTGGTAATAAGCAGCAAAGAATAGACAGGGTGAAAGAGCTTTTGAGTTTAGTTGGTTTAAGTGTAGATGCTCTAAATAAATATCCTCACGAGTTTTCCGGAGGGCAAAGGCAAAGAATTGGTATTGCCCGGGCTATTGCCTTAAATCCAAAATTTATTGTTGCTGATGAACCAGTAAGCGCCTTGGATGTTTCGGTGCGCGGTGAAATTATCAACTTAATGGCAGATCTGCAGGAAAAATTGGGTTTAACCTATCTTTTTATTTCCCATGATTTAACTGTAGTGGCCCATACCAGTAATCGTATTGCCGTAATGTATTTAGGTAAAATAATGGAGATGTTTCCTGCCTATCAATTATATGAAGCCAGGCATCCATATACCCAAGCCCTGATTTCAGCAATTCCTATTCCAGATCCAAGCGTTAAAAAACAAAGAATAAGGCTGGCTGGCGATGTGCCTTCTCCCTTAAATTTGCCAACAGGTTGTGTGTTTCATCCTAGGTGTCAATATGCTAAGGATGTTTGTCGCCAAAAAATTCCCGAGCTTTTATCATATAAAGATAAATGTCAGGGTGCTTGCCATTTTATCAAAGAAATACCGAAATTTGAGATTAAGGAGTAGATATGAGATATAAATTTTTTACTTTTGTAAGTGTGCTGGTATTTTTAATAACATTTTTGGGTTGTGGCGGCAAGAAAGCTAACAAGCCTATTGAAGTATATGGAGGCATGTCTATTCCAGGACTGGGAGTGTCTATTGAAGCAAGTTATGATCCCAGGTTGGATAATTTAGCTCCAGGATATAAAGTGTTAAATGTAGCTATGCTTAATGATTCTTTTAGAATAATCCCATTAAGTCCGGAAAGGGATAAGTGGTGGATCAAAACCTCCAAAAATGAAAAGAAAAAATATGAAGTTATTTGTGATCTTAGACTTTATGATTCCAAGGCTTGGCATGCTATCCCAGCCAACGCGCGCAAACATATTGGTTATCCCCTGGCTTTGCCAATTGGTGGACGTCAGGTAGTTGATTTATTTGTCAAAGAAGATGTGCCAGTAGAAGATTTTTCTGAAATAATTATTTATTTAAGTGGATTAGAGGCGACCATCAAGCTTTTGCCGCGCCAGTAGTATAAAGCTTGCCTTGAAAAGTTTTTCTGATCTCAAATTCTTTTTGCACAGCATTGAGAATAGCCAACTTATTTATGGACCATTTTGGAGCTAGGGTTAAATGTTCGGCAGCATGGCCATTTACCCGGTGAATTAAAATATCTGGGGAAAGGTGTTCCAAAAAAGTAACTGTCCAACTGGCATAGGTTGCTAAATCTAAAAGATTAATTTTGCCAGCCAGATACCAGTTTTCTAAAACTGTATTTTTCAAGACATGTAGATTGTGAATTTTTACTCCGTCCACTTTTAGTTCATTCAGGAGATTGGCAGTTCTTAAAATATCCTCTTTAGTTTCTTCAGGCAGTCCCAAAATAATATGGGCGCAAGTGGTTATATTTCTTTGCTGCAAGTTTTGAATGGCATTTATAAAATCTATAACAAAGTGTCCGCGCTTAATTCGTTGCAAGGTTTGATTATTAGCGCTTTGCAGCCCAAGTTCTAAGGTTAACATGGTTTTAGAAGCAATTTCACTTAAAAGATCATAGTGTTCATTAGCTAAACAGTCAGGTCTGGTGGCAATAGACAAACCAACCACATCAGGGTGTTTAATTGCCTGTTTATATAAAGGGGCAAGTTTGTGAGCTGGGGCATTGGTATTAGATCCACTTTGAAAATAGGCAATAAATTTTGCCGTTTTAGCATGCCTTTTTTTTACATAAGCCATGCCAGTGGTTAGGCTATTATTAATGGCTTGGGCATCAATTATTGTTTGATCAAGGTTTGCTGCCATTAAATAAGAATCTGAGCTGCAAAAAATACATCCTGGTTGATTAGGGCAGCCATATCCTGAACTTAGGGCTACTTTATAAACCTTGCAACCAAAGCGTTTTTTAAGATAAGTATTTAAGCTATTGTAGTAATTTTTATGCATGCTAATTTAAATGAGCCTCTAACACAGATACAGCAGGGGAATAAAGAGGAAAATCATGCTGATTTATTTGATTGATGGAAACAATCTCTACCATGCTATACCTGAAATTGCCGATCTGGCTGAACCACGAATTGCCTTAATCAGTTATATCAGGAAGTTGCGTTTGTGCGGGAGCGTTAAGAACAGGGTAATTTTGGTCTTTGACGGGTTTGAAAGCCCGGATATTGTTCAAGAAAGAGAATATGAAGTGTTATTTGGTAAAAATAAGAGCGCTGATGAGGTAATTAAGCAAGAGATCAGCAAAAAGCGTCATAAACGCCAGCTGATGGTGGTTAGCGATGATCATAGTATTTTAGATTATGCGAAAATGGAAGGGGCCCAGATTTTAAGAATCAAAGATTTTTTAAAAAAACCTGCCAACACCAAAACCGAGCCAAAAGAACAGTTCTTATCTCAGCAAACCATTACCCAGATTACCAAAGAGTTGGAAGATATTTGGGTAAATAAAAAACAGATTCATTTTGAGCAAATAGACTCCACGCATTTATATGCTATTCAAAATGGCTCCAAATTGGCAGATCAAACGGTTATTACTGCTGATTATCAAAGCCAAGGCCAGGGTAGGCAAGACCGGGTTTGGGTTTCAAAGCCAGGCGATAGTTTATTGCTTTCTTTAATTTTAAAGCCCCAGATTACCCCTTTTCAAGCTAGTTTAATTACTCCAGTATTGTCTTTGGCTTTGGTGAAATTTTTGGAAGCGCTTGATTTAAAACCACAAATTAAGTGGCCTAACGATATATTAATAAAAGAGAAAAAAATAGCAGGTATCTTGGCGCAAGCTGTATTGCAGCAAAACAAACTTGATTTTGTCGTGGCTAGTTTTGGTCTTAATATTAACCAAGATCAGCAAGCGCTTGAGCAAATAGATCGCCCAGCTACTTCAATCTTTAACGAAGTTGGACAAAAATATCAGCCGAACCAATTTATTGAATCTATTTTGGAAATCTTCCATGATTTATATGCCAAATTTTTAAACAAAGGGTTTGATGTTTTGTTTACAAGCTGGCAGAAGAAAATGGTCTTAAAAGGTGAAGAGGTCTTGATTGATTTAGGCAAACACGCTATGCAAGGACGTGTTTATGGTTTTAAAAAAGATGGCTCAATTCAGATTAAAGATCATAAAGGCGAAATTCATAATTTTAATTCAGGTGAAATAAAAAAAATAGAAAGGCAGTCATGTTGATTGAAGGTTTGCGTATCATGGTAGTTGGTATGGGAGTAGTTTTTCTCATCCTTTTCTTTTTGGTTTTGGCTGTGCCTATTTCAGCCAGAATTATCCGGTTGTTGGAAAAGCCAGATCAAACAAGTGGCAGAGCTGCTAAACCAGAGGCGCCAATAGCGGCAATTATTGCAGCTGCCCTAAACATGTTTAGAAAAAAATAGATAAAAAAGAAATCGAGGTAAAGAAATGGGTAATAATAAAAAAATAGCCATTACAGAAGTCGTGTTACGTGACGCTCATCAGTCGCTTCTGGCTACCAGAATGCGCACCCAAGATATGCTAACCATAGCCGGCAAATTAGATAAGGTTGGTTATTGGTCTTTAGAATGTTGGGGCGGAGCTACTTTTGATTCTTGTATCAGATTTTTAAGAGAAGATCCTTGGGAAAGATTGCGTCAGTTGAAAAAGACCATGCCTAATACCAGGTTGCAAATGCTGCTCAGAGGTCAAAACATCTTGGGCTATCGTCATTATGCTGACGATGTGGTGGATAAGTTTGTGGAAAGAGCTGCTGCTAACGGTGTAGATGTGTTTCGTATTTTTGATGCCTTAAATGATACGCGAAATTTAGCCCGCGCTATAATCGCTACCAAACAAGCTAACAAACATGCGCAAGGCACAATTTCCTATACTACCAGTCCATTTCATACTGTGGAAAAGTTTGTAGAGTTAGGCGTGGAATTGGAAAAAATGGGTTGTGATTCTATTTGCATTAAAGATATGGCCGGGTTGATAACTCCTCGTGAAGCTAAAAAACTAATTCAGGGTCTTAAACAAAAAGTTAAAGTTCCAATTTCCTTGCATAGTCATGCTACCACTGGCATGGCAGCTACTTCTTTATATGAAGGTGTTATGGCTGGCTGCGATATGATTGATACAGCTATTTCTTCTTTAAGTTTGGGAACTTCGCATGCACCAACAGAAACCATGGTGGCCATGCTTTCTGGCACAAGTTATGACACTGGTTTAAGAATTGATCTGTTAAGCGAGATAGCCGAGCATTTTAGGGAAATTAGAAAAAAATATGCTGATTATGAAAGTTCATTTGTTGGTGCAGACCCGCGAATTCTCATCAGCCAGGTTCCTGGTGGTATGTTGTCCAATATGGAAAGCCAATTAAAGCAGCAAAATGCTGCTGATAAAATGAATGAAGTCTTAAATGAAATTCCCAAGGTCAGAAAAGATTTGGGCTATCCACCTTTAGTGACCCCAACTTCGCAAATTGTAGGCACCCAGGCTGTGCTAAATGTCTTGCAAGGAGAGCGTTATAAAACTTTTACTGCTGAAACTAAAGGATTATTAGGTGGTCATTATGGACGCACTCCAGCTCCAGTGGATAAAGAAGTTCAGAAAAAAGCCTTGGGTGTTGAAAAACCAATCACTTGTCGTCCAGCAGATTTACTTAAACCTGAAATGGAAAAATTGGCCAAAGAACTGGGCAAACAGGCTAAATCAATTGATGATGTTTTAACCTTTGCGTTGTTTCCTAAAGTTGCTCTTGGGTTTTTTGAAGCTAGAGAAAAAGGAGAAACAGGTGAGCTAGCTCAAGCTAAGCCTTTAGCTGATCGGCCGGTTGCTTCAGAAACAACTAGTCGTCGGGCTACTTATACAGTAACAGTAGAAGGCAATAGATATAGTGTAGTAGTAGAAGAAGGTGAGATAAGCCAAATTAAGCAGGTGCAAAAAGATAGAGTTCAAACTCATGCTGCAACCGAAGGTGTAGCAGAAAAATCAGGATTAACCGTGATAGACGCTCCTTTAGCAGGTAGAGTGGTTAAATATATCAAAAAATTAGGGGAAAATATTAAGGAAGCAGAAACAGTTTTAATTATTGAGGCCATGAAGATGGAAACAGAAATTAAGGCTTCAGCAGCAGGTGTTTTGGAAAAATATTTTGTGGAAGAGGGTAAGGATTTTGCCCATGGTCAACCTTTGTATGCGTTAAAAAGCTAGAAGTCAGGAGCCAGGAGACTGAATTAGATGAAAAAAATCTTTATATTATTTAGTGTGATCTTAATCACCCTTATGGCGCTGATTTCCGTTTCACAAGTGCAAGCTAGTGAAGAAGTAAGCCAGGAAACTTCTGGAGCTTCCAGTATATTAGTATTAGTGGAGCGTTTGGTCAAAACAACTGGTGTTTATCAGTTTATCATGCACAAACAAGGTGACCCAGAACCAGCAACCATGCTTATGCCCCATGTTGACGAGCAGGTTCCTAGCGCAGCAGGTTGGATGAAGCTAATCATGATTGGTATTGGTTTGGTGCTTTTATATCTGGCAATTGTTAAAAAATTTGAACCTTTGCTTTTAGTGCCCATTGGTTTTGGCGCTATTTTAACCAATATTCCCATGGGTGGCATTGCTTTGGAAGGTGGTTTGCTGCGTTATTTTTTTGAAGTGGGTATAGCCACTGAAGTTTGCCCGCTGTTGATCTTTATGGGCATTGGGGCGCTAACTGATTTTGGCCCTTTAATTGCCAATCCTAAAACAGCCTTGCTAGGAGCAGCTGCCCAGTTTGGCGTATTTTTTACTATATTTGGCGCCCTGCTTCTAACCAAATATGCTGGTTTTTCTTTTTCCCTGCAAGATGCTTGTTCAATTGGCATTATTGGCGGAGCTGATGGTCCAACTTCCATTTTTTTATCAAGTCAATTATCGCCAAACTTAATGGGCGCTATAGCAGTGGCCGCCTATTCTTATATGGCTTTAGTGCCTTTAATTCAGCCGCCCATCATGAGACTTTTAACTACCAAAACTGAACGTCGCGTAGTCATGGAACAAATGAGACCAGTTTCTAAAACAGAAAAAATCATCTTTCCTTTAATTATTTTGTTTGCCTGTATTATCTTTTTACCAACTGCCACTCCGCTTTTAGGAATGCTAGCTTTTGGCAATATTATGCGTGAATCTGGGGTGGTAGAAAGATTATCTAAAACTGCACAAAATGAATTAATAAATATTGTAACCATAGTCTTGGGTTTGGGTGTAGCTACCAAGCTTTCTGCAGACAGGTTTTTGCGCTTAGAAACTTTAGGTATACTTGCTCTGGGTTTGGTAGCTTTTGCTATTTCCACTGCTGCAGGAGTAATATTCGGCAAAATTATGTATCGTTTAAGCGGCGGAAAGGTTAATCCATTAATTGGCGCAGCCGGAGTTTCTGCAGTGCCCATGGCCGCAAGAGTGGCGGCCATAGAAGGTCAAAAGGCCAATCCAGCTAATTACTTGTTAATGCATGCCATGGGTCCAAATGTTGCTGGAGTAATTGGCACAGCAATAGCAGCTGGTGTCTTGCTAGCTGTATTTAAGTGATAGATTTGGTAGAATCTGGATCTGTTTGAGTGGGCGATTTATATTTAGGAGATCGTCCCAATTCCTTTAAGAGCTCGTTTATTTCTTCTTTGAGCTGAACCATTTTTAATTCTCGGCCTACAGCAAAATCTTGAAAGCGTTGCAAGATAACCGTTCTTTGTTCTAGTTCATTGGTTTTAAGGCGCAGAGCTTCTTCATTATTTTTACGTTCAGTAATATCTCTTAAAATTCCATGAGCTCCAGTAATTTGACCACTTTCTTCAATAGGACGCATAGAAAGTTCGGCAACTACAGGGTTGTCTTTATTTTCAGATATAATTTCAACTTCCACCAATTCCTTGCCATTACCTTTAAGAATTCCTTGAAATTTTTCTTTAACTTCCTTGTGACTGGTTTTAGTAAACAAGCTTTCCATGGGTTTGCTGATAAAATTAGCTGGTCCATGAGTGGTTATTTCTTTAACCCTATTATTAATAGCAATAATTTTTCCTTCTCGATTGGTAACATAGATAATATCATTGGCTAGTTCAAATAAACCTTGATATTCTTGTCTGGCTTTTTCTAATTCTTTAACTTTTAGTTTCAATTCCTCAGTTAGTTTTTCATTTTCTCTTTGCAAACGATAGGTGTGAATGGCCTTATGCAAAGGATCAGTAAGTTCATTGATATTTTCTAATGGTTTAAGCAGATAATCAAAAGCATTTAGCCTGACTGCTTCCTGGGCTGATTCCAGGCTGGCATATCCAGTAAGCAAGATGACCGGCATGCCGTCTTTAGTGCTACGCACTCTTTTCAAAAATTCCACGCCATCCATGGAGGGTAGTTTAATATCTGAAACCACAGCGTCAAAGTCATTTTTATTCAAAGCATCTAAGGCTTCTTCAGCTGTAGCTTTGATCGTTAGTTCAAACCCCCGTTTGGTTAGGCGGTTTTGCAGAGCTTCCCGAAAATCTTGATCATCTTCAACTAAAAGAACTTTTAAGATTTTTTCCTTTTGCTCTATAGACATAACCCCCCCCGCGATATTTTCATATTATAACATTTAGTTTAACCCTAAATCAATGTTTGATCTTAAATGGGAAGAATAATTGTGAACTGACTGCCTTGTCCTGGCTGACTTTTGACCTTAATCTCGCCATTGTATCTTTTAATAATGTTGTAGCTTAAAGCCAGACCAAGGCCCATGCCTTTGCCTGGGGCTTTGGTGGTAAAAAAAGGATCAAACAGTTTGGATAAATGTTCTGGTGAGATGCCATGACCTTGATCAATCACCTCAATTAACACATTTGACTCGTTCTTATGACTCTTAATTTTTATTAGGCCTTTGGCCTCCATGGCATCTTTGGCGTTATTAATTAAATTCATCAACACTTGCTGCATTTGCAATGGATCTAGCATTAATTCCGGCATTTGTTCGTCAAATTCAGTTTCAAAAATAAGTTCCGGAGAGTTAATTTCTCTTTTAGCTAAAACCACTGTTTCTTGAATCACTTTATTTAAATTGCAGGAGCGTTTTATGGTTTCCTGCCTGGAAAAGGTAAGTAGATCAGAAATAATTCTTTTGCAACGCTTTGTGGCATGTTCTGCTTTTTTTAGACGTTCCTCAAAAGGAGAGCTTTCTGGTAAATCCTCTAATACATCCTGAATATAGGTACGCACAGCAGCAATTGGATTGTTTAATTCATGAGCCATGCCACCGGCCAACATACCGATTGCGGAAAATTTTTCGAGTTGAATTATTTCCTGCTGGGTTTCTTGGAGCTTGTGATTGATCAGTTTTAGCTCTTCTCTTTGTCGTTTCATTTCCAGTAGATTGTTTATTCTGGCAATTACTTCTTTGGGTTGAAAAGGCTTCATAATATAATCATTAGCACCAGTAGCAAAACCCATAGCCAGATTTTCTTCACCCACTTTGGCAGTCAGCAATATGATTGGAATATCGTTTAATTTGGCATCGCTTTTTAAATCGCGCACCAGTTCATAACCATCTTTTTTAGGCATCATTACGTCACTAATGATTAAATCTGGAAGATATTGTTTGGCTGCTTGAAGGCCTTCTTCGCCGTTGTTGGCACTAACAATATTAAATCCATGCAAGACGTCTTTTAGCAATTCAATCATTTTAGGGGTATCGTCTACAATTAAAATTGTTGGTCTGTTTTGTTCTTGGGTGATTTCAGTGGCGGTTTGGCCTTCGAGTAAGGTAGATTCAGCTTTAGCTTCTTCGCTGGCCATTAAGATGCTTTTTTCAGCGCTAAAAGGGATTGGGCTGGTTATTTCACCTTCACCTTCTGCCAAAGGAACTCTGAAATGTTCAGTGCCGCGTGGAATGTAAAAAGTAAATTTAGTGCCTTTGTTTAGGGCACTTTCAATTTTTACTTCGCCGCCATGTTGCCAGACAAATTCTTTAACTAGAGATAAACCCAATCCCATGCCGCCATAAGACCTGGTAGAAGAAGGATCAACCTGAACAAAACGTTCAAATACTGAAGCTAGTTTATCCCTGGGTATGCCAATTCCAGTATCAGCCACAGAAATATACAAATTATTTCCTTCGTCCCAACAACGCGCAGATACTTGACCGCCGCTAGGCGTAAATTTAGCAGCATTGCCGATTAAATTCACTAGAACCTTATCGATCTTAACTTTATCAAAGAGATGTGGTTTAAGGTTTGGTGCTACATCTAAAGAAAATTTTATTTCCTTATTTTCTAAAAGTGGAGACAAAGAGGAAAAAATTGAAACAAAATAATCAGTTGGACTTGGAATATGAATGACATGTAGCTTTGCTGAGCCTACTTCGCTATGGGCCAAATCCAATAAATCACCGATTAGACCAGATAAACGGTAGGCATTTTGTCTGATGGATTGAAATGTTTTGCGTGGCACAGGAATTTTTTCAGTTTCACCAGGGGAATTGGCTAAGATGCTTTCCAGAGGTGTAGCTAGCAAAGTGAGAGGAGTTTTTAATTCATGAGAAATATTGGCAAAAAAGTTGGATTTAGCCTGATCTAACTCTTTTAATTTTTGATTGGCATCTTCAAGGGCCAGTTGGTTTTTCATATCGCGCATAAAAAAGATATAATAAGCGCGATTACCGATGAAGCTGATGATAATAATATCTATGAGCAGAATGATTCTTAAGGACATTTCAGCAGTAAGCATATGTGAACCAATCATATATTCAGATGCAATATAGGTCAGAAATGGCAGCGCCCAGGTTAGGGTAATCCAGCGCAGGGGACTGGGATAAAAAATGCCTGCAGAAAAATAGATGACAAAATAGCTAAAAAAGAAATTTCCTTGTCCGCCACCAGTAAGTTGAACATTAGCAGTGCCAGCTAAGGTGGCGATTACCCCAAACATATAAGCCAGAGGAAAATTATAGTGTTTTTTGATAAACTTTGTTTTCAGGCTGAAGAGCAAAATAAATGACATAAGAACGCAGGGAACGCTAATTAATGCGCCACTAACAACCACATTTGGATAAAAAAAGTAGTTATAGGTAATAATAGTGCCTGGAATAATCAGAGCTGCTAGCCAACAAGCATAGCGCGAACGTTGAAGCAAAACCTCTCTGAGTTTATCTTGTAAACGCGGTGATACTTCTTGGCCAACTATAGATGATATTAGCCATTTTTGAAAAAGCTTAAGCTGAGCAAAATATACTTTAAAAAAATATTTCATTTTTAAATTAGCCCCCGCGCATTTAGATGAAAATCAACTAAAAGTCGCGGCATGCTGGCTACATAACTATTTAAGTCAACAGATTCTAATTGGACTTGTTTTAGAAAAGAGCATAAAAAATTATAACGGGTTAACCATTGATCTAGGAAGTATTTAAGATAATTAGAGTTAGCAACTTTATTTTGAATATATTCAGGTTTCTTGCTTTTCCATTCTTGTTCAGAAACAATATCATGATCCATAGCATAGGCAAAAACAGCAGATGAAAAATCATGTTCAGTAAGCTCTCTTTCCCAGGTAACTAAGGCATTAGAAATGCGGGCCAGATCTTGGGCTAACCAAAATGCTTTTCTAGCTTTGGCTAGCTCATTAATATTAAAGTCTGGATGATCCATAAGATCAATGGTTCCATGAATCATCACTTCCATGTTGGGTGGTTGATATAGAAAATATTCAGTCAAGTTGGCAAAGCTGGGCACGCGGTTAGCTAAGCAGGCATATCTCATTGAATTAAAAAGTTGCTCATAGCTAAAATCAAGCACATCCTTTAAGGCTTCATAGTTCGGATATGTTTTTATTTTTTGTTGAATATGTTCCCAAGCGGTCAGGGCCAGCTCTAAATGGTTTTTCCATTTGTTATTTTTTTTAGACTTATATCTATTTGGATGCAAACAGCCCAAGTATGCATCTGTTATAGCTTCACTTGCTTGAAATTTATCAGCTAAGTCATCTAAAATCGTGGTTAACATTAAAGCTGCTAGTTTTGTATGGCATACATCTGCAATGCTTCTTACGCCATCAATAGTGGTTAGCCAAATAGCAGCATGACCCCACTTCCATAAAAAATGATTACGTGTGCCAATTTTATCATATTCTGAAATCAAACTTAATAGCTTTGGATCAAGTTTTATTTTTTCCAAGTGGGTTGCAAATTCTTGAGAGCCAGCATTAAAGCTGTTTTCTAAACATGCTGGATTCCCATCTGTGTTATTAATTAAAGGAAAAGTTGCGTTGGTTGCTAAAAAAGAAGGTGCCTTAAACTTATATTGTTGAGAGACAAAATTTCTGATTTTTTGAATTTCAACTGGCTGGGCATTGCTAAATGTTAATCCAAAAAAATGTTTATTAGAATCATTGCGAAAATTAGCTATTTTACCTCTAAGCTGAATAGATTTTTCAGGAGCGTCAATTAGAAGATCATAATTTTTTTCCGGTTTTAAGTTTAAGTCAGTTTTAATACAAATACCACCCAAGCCAATGTCAATAATATTTCCTAGGCGATTATCGTTGATAAGATCATAAACAGGTAGATTACAAGGAAATCGCAAATATTTTCTACGTTCCTTGATTGTTTGTCCAACCTGCATGCCCACCCCCTAGGTTTAAGCTTTTGGCATATTAAGTAAAAAAGTTGTTATGCTTGTTTGTTGGCGAAACTTTTTCAGGCGCGGCCAAAGCAATAATAAATGTTTAATTAAGGCTTTAGCTATAACAGTTTTATTTTTCAAAATATTGGTTTGCCCACCGTAACTATAGCCCATCAAATTTCTCAAGCTTTGATCATTATATAAGGAGCACAAAAAAGGTTCAAACATGAATCCCCAAATATATTTTGATAAAAAATTGTAAGTCTTGAGTTCTTGTCCAACCCTGCTGGATAGAATTTTTTGTTTATAATCAGCAAAGGTAAAATCATTTTTTGAAAAAGCTTGGGTGATGCTTTCAGCAGCAATGCACCCTAAAGCTAGGGCTTGAGAAATCCCTTCTGAAAATAAAGGATCAGTGCCGATTGCATCTCCAGTCAAAAGGCGACGCGGTTGAGCAAAAATATCTTTAGGATCAAATTGACGCAAAGGATGGCATTTAATATTTTCAGGTTGAAATAAAACATTGCGTTCGCGCAAAATCTGGCAAAGCAAGTTTTTGCCATTTATACGAGTTCCGCACTTTAAATTGCTATCTACCAAGCCTTGGTTAATATGCGGAGCATTGTTAATATAACTGGGAAATTCCCAATAATAACCTTTAATACCGCATCGCACATAAGAAAAATCTACATGCAGTACTTGGTCTTGAAAAACCGGATGTTTGGCAGGATCAACAGGTGTTTCTATCAACCATAAACGACTAATTCTTCCTTTGGGATTAAAGCCAGGTGTCTTCCTTAAAATAGCGCTTACGCCATCCGCGCTAACTACAACTTTGGCTTTTAAATCACCTCTGTTAGTGCGAACAGCTACAAAATCTCTATGGGTTGTTATGTCAATAACTTTTGTTTGTTCAGCAACCTTAAAATCGCGGTTTTTTACCTGTTTAATCAGAAAATTATCAAATTCATCCCGCCTAATAACTTTTTTAGCCACCCCATCTTCCGGTAGATTGATATTAGCTTGGCCGTAGACAAATCTGGAATTTCTTATAAAGGCATGGGAAACATCGAGATTAACTCCCAGTTGGGCCAAAATGGTTTCAGCATGCAGTGTTAGTGCTCCTCCACAAACCTTTTCCCTTGGGTGGCAACTTTTCTCTAAAATAATGGAATGTTTGGCAAGTTCTGGGTTTAATTGATGTAGTTTAAGGGCAACAGCACACCCTGCAGGGCCACCCCCGATTATAATGACCTCAAAAAAATCACCAAATTTGGTGATGGATTTCAGCATTTGATTTGCCCCCAAAAAATGTAACGACCCATAGTCGGTAACTATTTGATAATTGTCAATTATTTTTAATTAGCAATGTTTTTTGCTTAAGGTTGCTTTGCAAGAAAAAATCTTATATGTTCAAAAAATAATGGGGGAAAGATAATGAATATCTTATTTGTTTATCCATCTAGTTTAGATTCTAATGGAAAAGTAATTAAATATAAAAGAGCTTTTGTCCCCCCATTGTCTTTAGCTATCTTAGATAGTTTAACTCCCAATAAACATAAGGTAAGAGTAGTAAATGATCTAGTGGAAGATATTAATTATGATGCAGGCTACGATTTAGTAGCAATTACCTCCATGACTTCCCAAATTGAGCGAGCTTATAAAATTGCCGATCAATTTAGGTTGCGAAAAGTAAAAGTTGTAATTGGAGGTATACATGCCACAGCCTTGCCACAAGAAGCCAAGCAACATGCAGACAGCGTAGTGATTGGAGAGGCTGATAATTTATGGCGGAAAATTCTTTTAGATGCTGAAAAAAATAGGCTTCAAGATTTCTATCAAGATAGCTGTTTGCCGGACTTGAAAGAATTGATAATCCCAAAATGGGATAATATGAACATGCGTATCTATCCCAAACGTCTAGGCGCCAAATATCCTTTACTACCCATTTTTACTACTCGCGGTTGCCCTTTTGGGTGCAAGTTTTGCTCTGTAACCAAATTTTTTGGCAAATCTTATCGCATTAAGCCTATTGAAAATGTTTTAGCTGAAATTGATAGTATAGGTGCTAAAGAATATATTTTTGCTGACGATAATATAGCATGTAACCCTGATTATAGTCGTGAGCTTTTTAAATCCATTACCAAAAGAAATATTCATTGGTTATCGCAAATTAGTACTCGAGTATTGAAAACTCCAGATGTAATAGATTTGGCTGCTAAATCTGGGTGTAATTTTTTAGTGGTCGGGGTTGAATCTATTAATCAGGCTAGTTTGGAAACCGTGAATAAGGGATTTAATAAAATAGAGGCTTACGTAGAATTAATTTCTAGAATGCATAATGCTGGGATTAATCCGATACTTAGTTTTATTTTTGGTTGTGATGAAGATACCCCAGATTTATTTGAAAAAACTTTACAATTTTTAAAGAAAAATAAAGTTGGCTATGCCACGTTCTGGTTTTTAACTCCTTTACCTGGCACAGAACTTTATCAGGAATTGGACCAAGCAGGGCGTTTAGATAAAGGTGATAGCTGGTCAATGTATGATTTAACCAATGTTTTATTTACACCTAAAAATTTTAGTAAGGAACAGCTATACCACCTTTATTGGCAAACCTTTCGCCAATTTTATTCGTTAGGAAACACCATAAAGAGTGTTTGGCGCAGCGCTAAAATTTCAGATAAACCAGTGCAGCAATTTTTTGAAAGTCTGTTTTTGCAATCTTTTTGGAGAAAAAAAGTTTTTTCTAATGAGCATCCTTATTCAGGGGGATTAGGGAAAATAAAATAATTTTTTGCTGTGGATTGCCAATCAAAATAAAAAATGTTATACAAAAAACTGAGTAATCTCACAAAGCACAAACAAAAGGGGGATAGATATGACTAAACTCTGGGCGCGCAAGACTCTTATTGCAGGCTTGTTTTTATCTATAGTATTGCTTTTTTCCAGTTCAGCTCAAGCCATGAACGGTGTTCGTTTAATTGGTGTTGGTGCGCTTCATCGCGCTTTGGGTGGAGCTGGCGTGGCTAAGCCCTTGGATACCACCGCGATTCTTTTAAATCCAGCAGGCATGAATGGCGTGGGCCAAAGATTTGATATGGGAATCATGGTTGGCTTTCCTTCAGTTTCTATGAATTCCACAACTATGGGTGGAAATAATACCACCAGTAAAGATGAGGGCGCTATATTGCCCAATGTGAGCGTGGTATTTCCCTTTTTAGATGACCGCTTAGCTTTTGGTCTTGGTAGTTTTGTCAACTGTGCCTTTGGTGTTGATTACCGGGCTTCTCGTTTACCAACAGCGCTTACCAACAATCTTTATGATACAGTAAGCAGATATGGTTTAATAAAATTTATCCCAGCTTTATCTTATCGGATTATTGATAATCTTTATGTAGGGGCAGGGCTGCATATTAATTATGCTTTTATTCACAGCAACAGCGCTACTGCAGCTGCAGGTTTTCCAGAAACTTCTGGCGGCGGCAGGTTTGATCCAGCTCTGGGTATTGGTGGCAATCTTGGTTTAATCTATCAGCCGCTTGATTGGCTGTCTTTGGGAGTAACCTATACCACGCGTCAATATTTTGAAGTTTTTGATCGTTATAAGGATGTTTTATTGGGCAGTATGGATATGCCTCAAGAGGTTGCTGCTGGCGTAACTGTTACTCCGTTTGAAGGCGGATTGGTTTTAGCAGATTTTCGCTGGATCAACTGGAGCGGGGTTGGTACTTTGGGCAACTCACCAGTTAATGGTGGTTTTGGCTGGCGAGATCAATATGTTGGCATGCTGGGTTTGCAATATGATTTTGATCCCAAGTTTACTGTGCCTTTAACTGTGCGGGTTGGCTATAATTATGGACGTACCATGATTCCTAACCAATTTGTTTATCAAAATATGTTAATACCAGCAATTACCGAGCATCATATTACTGCTGGTGTGGGTTATGATCTTACGGAAAAGATTGGATTAAATGTTTCTTATAGTCATTTCCTGGAAAATACCCAGACTGATGATGGCACGGTTAATGCCCCTGGTGGTGCTAGCATGAAGATGAGCGCCAATTCTTTTGCCTTGCAGCTTAATGTGGATTTTTAGATAAATCGTAAAAATTTTGTCGAAATTAGTGTACAAAAAATTTTGTTCAGGTATATAAAATTGCCCCAGAAGCGGCAACGCCAAACAAAGGGGGTAATTTTATGGGACAAAATATCGTCCAGAAGGTTTTAAGCTCTCACCTGAAAGAAGGCCAATTAAATCCAGGCCAAGAAATCGGTATTAAAATTGATCAAACCTTAACCCAAGATGCTACTGGCACCATGGCGTATCTGCAGTTTGAATCCTTAAAAGCAGATAGGGTAAAAACAGATTTGTCTGTTTCCTATGTTGATCACAACACAGTGCAGGTTGGTTTTGAAAATGCAGATGACCATGCCTATTTGCAAAGCATTGCTGCTCGCTATGGTATAATTTTTTCCAGGCCAGGAAATGGCATTTGTCATCAGGTGCATTTAGAACGCTTTGGCAAACCTGGCACAACTTTGCTGGGCAGTGATTCGCACACGCCCACTGGAGGCGGAGTGGGGCAAATTGCTATTGGGGCGGGCGGTTTGGATGTGGCCGTGGCAATGGGGGGCGGCCTTTTTTATTTGTCAGCGCCAAAAGTGTATAAAGTAAATTTAATTGGGGCGTTAAAGCCTTGGGTTACAGCCAAAGACGTGATTTTGAAAATGCTGGAAATGCTCTCCACTAAAGGCAATGTGGGTGTGATGCTAGAATATGCTGGCCCTGGTGTGAAAACCTTAACTGTTCCAGAGCGGGCCACTATTACCAACATGGGTGCTGAGATGGGAGTAACTGCTTCTATCTTTCCTGCAGATGAAGAAACCAAGAAATTTTTAATTGCCCAAGGTAGGGCAGATGATTGGCTAGAACTTAAAGCTGATGAAGATGCCCAATATGAAAAAGTAATTGAACTGGATCTTTCCACGATTGAGCCATTAGCAGCAGCTCCGCATAGCCCTGGTAATATAGTTAAGATAACAGAGTTATCTGGTAAAAAAGTTGACCAAGTGTGCGTTGGTTCTTGCACCAATTCTTCTTATCAGGATTTGGTAACTGTGGCCATGATCTTAAAGGGTAAAACCGTGCATCCAGATGTTAGCCTGGCTATTGCCCCTGGCTCGCGCCAGGTTTTATCCATGCTAGCCAAGGAAGGTCATTTGGCAGATTTAATAAGCGCTGGTGCGCGTATTATGGAAAGCACTTGCGGTTTTTGTATTGGCAATTCTTTGTCGCCTAAATCTGGTGCTGTATCTATTAGAACTGTAAATCGTAATTTTGAAGGCAGAAGCGGCACCAAAGATGCAAATGTTTACTTAACCAGTTGTGAAGTTGCTGCAGCATCAGCTTTAAGCGGTGAATTTACAGATCCGCGTACCTTGGGTGACTATCCTAAAATTGCTATGCCAGAAAGATATAATATTGATGACTCTATGTTTATCTTTCCCACTGCTGAAATGAAAAACACGGAGATCAAGCGTGGCCCAAATATTGGTGCTCCACCTAGCAATCAAGAACTTCCGGAAAAATTGGTTGGCGAAGTAATGATTAAAGTTGGCGATAAAATCACAACAGATCATATTATGCCAGCAGGTCCTAGGCTGAAATTTCGCTCCAATGTTCCCAAGTATGCCAATTATGTCTTTGAACACATTGATGCTACATTTGCAGAAAGATGTTTGGCTAACAAAGAAAAAGGCAAACATAATTTTATAGTCGCAGGAGAATCCTATGGCCAAGGCTCCAGTCGCGAACATGCAGCGCTTTGCCCCATGTATTTAGGAGTCAAAGCAGTGCTGGCCAAGTCATTTGAACGCATCCACACTGATAACTTAGTCAATTTTGGCATTATCCCTCTAATCTTTACCAATGCTCAAGATTATGAAGCCATAAATAATGGCGACAAGATTGAAATTGCCAATATTAGAATGGCTATAGAAAGCAGCAAACCAATCAAGGTCACTGTTGGAAACAAAACTATTGAATGCCAAACCAGTTTGTCTGAAAGGCAGAAGAAGATGATATTGGCTGGGGGGTTGTTGAATTATACAACTACAATTTAACCTATTCCCTCTCCCTTGAGGGGAGAGGGTCAGGGTGAGGGTGCCCCTTTATCACCCTCCCCTTAATCCCCTCCCATCAAGGGAGGGGAAAATAACGGAGAAACATATGTCCAAAATAAAAGTAGCTAGGCCTATTGTCGAAATTGATGGTGATGAAATGACGCGAATCATCTGGCAGATGATCAAAGAAAAACTGATTTTTCCATATCTGCAAGTAGATCTTAAATATTTTGATCTGGCAGTTACCAAAAGAGATGAAACAGATGATCAGATCACCATTGATGCAGCAGAGGCTATTAGTGAATATGGTGTAGGTGTAAAATGCGCCACCATCACTCCAGATGCTGAGCGGGTCAAAGAATATAAATTGAAAAAAGCCTGGAAATCTCCTAATGGCACTATCCGCGGTATTTTAGATGGAACGGTTTTTCGCAAGCCGATCATGACCAAAAATATTTTACCTGCTGTGCGTTCTTGGAAAAAACCCATCATTATTGGCCGTCATGCCTATGGCGATCTTTATAAGAGCCAAGAATATTTGGTGCCAGGACCAGGCACAGCAGAAATGATTTTTACCCCAGCTGATGGTTCAGAACAAGTCAGACTTCCTATTCATGAATTTAAGGGTAAGGGCATTATTATGGGTATCCATAATACAGATAAATCTATCCGCTCTTTTGCCAAGGCTTGTGTGAACTATGCCTTGTCCGATGGCGTAAATCTTTGGTTTGGCGCCAAAGATACTATTAGCAAAACCTATCATGCCCATTTCAAAGATGTATTTAATGCTGAGGTGGAAGCTAATAAAGCCAAATTTGACAAGGCTGGAATTACTTATCGTTATTTATTGATTGATGATGCAGTTGCTCAAATCATGAAACATGAAGGTGGAATTTTGTGGGCCTGCAAAAACTATGATGGTGATGTATTTTCAGATATGGTGGCTGCAGGTTTTGGAAGCCTGGGTATGATGACTTCTGTGCTGGTCTCTCCAGACGGCAAATTTGAATATGAGGCAGCGCACGGCACAGTAAAAAGACATTATGCTGAACATAAAAAAGGAAACCCAACTAGCACTAATTCCGTAGCTTCTATCTTTGCTTGGACAGGTGGCTTAAAGAAACGCGGTGAACTGGATAACACGCCAGAGGTAGTTAATTTTGCCACCAAACTTGAAAACAGTGTAATTAGCTGTATTGAATCTGGAATTATGACCAAAGATTTAACGCACTTGGTAACTCCAGCTCTTGATAAATATGAAACCACTGAAGGGTTTATTGATAAAGTAGCTAAGAAGTTGGAAAAATCTTTGTAGGAGGAGCAATGGCTCAAAAAGGTATTCGTGAATATGACGCCAAAAGGATGCTGGCCAAGGCTTTAGGCTTAGAGGCAAAAGTGGCGCTGGTTGGTCCAGATACAGATCTAAAAACAATTACCAAAAAGCATGCCTGGTTATTAAAAGAAAAATTAGTGGTTAAGCCAGATCAGCTTTTTGGCAAAAGAGGAAAACACGGCCTGCTCTTGCTAGATGCAGATTGGACCAAAGCCAGCAAGTGGATTAAAGAGCATCAAAATAAAGAAACTAAAGTGGGCCAAACCACAGGCCAACTCACCCATTTCTTGATTGAACCATTTACTCCACATAAGGAAGATGAAGAATGGTATGTGGCTATTCGTTCTGAAAGAGAAAACGACCTAATCTATTTTTCCACCAAAGGTGGAATTTTTGTGG
Organism: Pseudomonadota bacterium; assembly: GCA_043823065.1. GTDB lineage: Bacteria > UBA10199 > UBA10199 > 2-02-FULL-44-16 > DYJF01 > JBDRBB01. The sequence continues at coordinate 39,110 of JBDRBB010000009.1, forward strand.
AAGAAAATTGGGATAAAGTTGCGGAAATAAAAGTGCCGATTTTAGGTGACGTAGAAAAAGCTGATTTTTCCAAATTAGCATCAATGATGGGCAAGAGGGGCGACCAGGTCCTGCCTTTTATCAAATCTTTATATAATTTTTATGCAGAAAATGGTTTTGCCTATTTAGAAATCAACCCCTTTACTTTTGATAAAGTTGGTAAAATTATCCCGCTGGATATGGTGGCTAAAGTAGATGATACAGCCAGCTTTGATTGCCGCAACACTTGGGGTAATTTGGAATTTCCCAAACCATTTGGCACCACTTCCACTAAAGAAGAAGAATTTGTAAGTTATCTTGATGAGCAAAGCGGCGCTTCGCTTAAGCTTACTATCTTAAATCCAGAAGGTAGAGTTTGGACCATGGTTGCTGGTGGTGGTGCTTCAGTTATTTATGCAGACACTGTTTGCGATTTAGGTTTTGCCAAAGAGTTGGCCAATTACGGCGAATATTCTGGTGATCCTTCGCGCGAACTTACCTATCAATATGCTAAAACAGTTTTGGATTTAATGACCCGAAAAAGAGATCCCAAAGGAAAATTTTTAATTATCGGCGGCGGTATTGCTAATTTTACAGATGTTGCGGCAACGTTTACCGGTATAATTCAGGCATTAACTGAATTTAGGGAAAAATTAATTAAAAATAAGGTAAAGATCTATGTGCGTCGAGGCGGGCCAAATTATCAAGAAGGTTTGGCTAAAATGCGCAAGCTTGGCCAAACTTTGGGCGTGCCTATTGAAGTTTACGGCCCAGAAACGCATATGACTAAGATTGTTTCGTTGGCATTAAAGTGATTTTTCCTCCCCCTTGATGGGGGAGGATTAAGGTGGGGGTGATCACCCTCCCCTTTATCCCCTCCCATCAAGGGAGGGGAGGTATGGAAGGAGATTATTATATGCAGTCTGCAGAATTGTTCACTAAGGAAACCGAATCCATAGTATATGGTTATCAACAAAACGCCATTCAGCGTATGTTGGATTTTGATTTTGCCTGTGGCCGGAAAAAACCTTCAGTAGCGGCAATTGTTAATCCTTCCCGCGCTGGCTGGCACAAGGTTTTTTATGGGCAAAAAGAAATTTTGCTGCCCATGTATCGCACATTAGAAGAAGCATTGGTCAAACATCCTCAAGTAGATGTGATGGTTAATTTTTCCTCCCAACGTTCTGCTTTTTCCACCACCATGGAAGCTTTAGAAACACCTAATATCAAAACTGTGGCAGTGATTGCTGAAGGTGTACCAGAACGCAAAAGCAGAATCATGGCTGCAACTGCTAAGGCCAAGGGTAAAATGATTATTGGTCCGGCAACAGTGGGTGGTATCAAAGCTGGTTGTTTTAAGATTGGCAACACCGCTGGCACCATTGAAAATATTATTGACTCCAAACTTAATCGGCCAGGGAGCGTGGGCTTTGTTTCCAAATCTGGCGGTCTTTCTAATGAATGTTACAATATTATTGCCCGCAATACTGATGGCTTATATGAAGGCATAGCCATTGGCGGCGATGCCTATCCTGGCTCAACCTTGCTGGATCATATTTTGCGCTATGAATCTATCCCAGAAGTAAAAATGATTGCAGCTTTAGGCGAAATCGGCGGAGTTGAAGAACTAAAAATTGTAGATGCGCTCAAGGCTGGAAAAATTAAAAAGCCTTTGGTGATCTGGGTAACTGGCACCTGTTCTAAAATGTTTCCTGCTGGCGTGCAGTTTGGCCATGCAGGCGCAAAAGCAGATTCTAGTTTGGAAACAGCAGATGCCAAAAATAAGGCCCTGAAAGATGCAGGCGCAATAGTGCCCACATCTTTTGACGATTATGGCGAGAAGATTCATAAGACTTATGAAAAGTTAGTAAAAGAAGGAAAGATTAAACCAGCAACAGAAGCTGATGCCCCGCAATTTCCAATGGATTATGCCCAGGCAGTAAAACGCGGTTTGGTGCGCAAGCCTTCAGAATTTATTTGCACCATTTCCAATGATAAAGGAGAAGAATTAACCTATTCAGATGTGCCTATTTCCAAAGTTGTTGCTGAAAATTACGGCATTGGCGGCGTAATCGGTCTGCTTTGGTTTAAGCGTGAACTTCCTAAATTTGCCAGAGATTATTTGGAAACAGTGTTGGTTTTAACTGCTGACCATGGCCCGGCTGTTTCTGGCGCGCATAACGCCATTGTTTGCGCCAGAGCTGCCAAGGATATTATCTCCAGCCTGGTTTCCGGCCTGCTTACCATTGGCCCGCGTTTTGGCGGAGCAATTGACGGCGCTGCCCAAAATTTCAAACGCGCTTTTGAAGCAGGGCTAACACCAGAAAACTTTGTCAAAGATATGAAAGTGAAAGGAATTAATATTCCAGGAATCGGACATTTGGTGAAAAGCGTGACCAACCCGGATATGCGGGTTACGCAGCTTAAATCTTTTGTAAAAGAAAATTTTCCAAAAACAAAACTTCTGGATTATGCCTTGCAAGTAGAAGAAATTACCACTCAGAAAAAAGGCAGCCTGATTCTTAATGTTGATGGCTGTATTGGCATTACCTTTGTGGATCTGTTATGGTCTTTGCCAGAGCTATTTAACAAAGAAGAAGTGGATGAAATCATTCATCTGGGTTGCCTGAATGCCTTGTTTGTGGTTGGTCGCTCTATTGGTATCTTTGGCCACATCTTTGACCAAATTCGCCTTAAGCAACCATTATATCGCACGCCCTATGATGAAATTTCTTATATGACTGAGATTAAATAAAAAAATGACCAGAGACAATAGTCTTAAAGTCATTCAATAGTTATTTCTTTTTCTTCAGTTCCTGCTTCTCTTCTTTCATCATTTCTTTCTGATCCTTTACAGCTGTTTTAGTGCCAGCAGCAGCGCCTGCCCAAAAACTATAATCTAGGCCGGTTTGCTTTTTGATATATTGCATAATATCGCCATTGGCCATATTTGTAGCGTGCCACAATACTTCTGAATCCAGGCCGCCACCCACAAAACCGCCTTTGGCCTTGGCTGAAGCTTGCAGCACACCGATTACTGATTTATCTTTGGCATTAATCAGTTCCACAGTCATGGTCACTTTTGCTTTTCCGGCAAGAGGCACAAGTCTGGCTGCTGCATTACCGTTATCAAACTGATCAATATTATATTTCATAATCAAAGTAGTTGGTTTGCGGTTAGGTGCATTGTAATGAAAGGGGATAGTTGTTTTTGCTTTCTTTGTCCCCTCAATCATATTCTTGCGCAAAGTGTCTTTGGTCTTGGTTAGTAAGGTCTCAATCTTGGGCATGCGATCTTTATCTACTTTGCCAAAATCCACATTTTTACTGGTGACAGGCATGATCACAATATTTTTCACTTCCTTAAAATCATAACTTTTATCTGGCTTTTGAATAAATTTCACTTTAGCCATTGCTGTGGTGCTAATCGCCAAACTCAATAAAGTAACCATCAAAATTTTCTTCATAAATCCTCCGATTTTTTATTAAAACAATAACCTCCGTGCAATCAATAATTAATTTGCCAACTTTCGAATTGGAACAGTTTTGTTTTAAGCTGCTTTGTAAATGACTTTTCCGGTTGCTTGAATTTCCTCCCAGAATATACTATCTGGTCCTTTATTCTTAATTTCCTCAGGAGTATATCCAATAATTTCCAAGGGAGCTGGGAGTTTCCAGGAAATTATCGAAAGAAATTCTAAACGCTCTAAATAGGTAAATCTCTTAAGATCTTTTGATATTATAACCAAATCAATGTCACTGCTTTCATTTTGCCGATTTACAGCCCATGAACCATAAAGAATAACCTGTTCAATATGTATGCCTTGCTTTTCCAATAAAGTAGATAACTTTTCTACTATTTTTTTGATATCAGATAGTTTTCTAACCATAAAAATAACTCCTTAGTGATTTCGAGAATAGTTGAAGCGTAGGCAACAGTATACACTTTATGTAATTTCTCTAAATCCTCTGGATACTTTGATGCCAAATAATGAGGGGAAAGCTTAGCAATGTTTGCTTCAAGATTGTCAGGCAAATCAATTCCACCTTGTTCAATGAGAATTTTGAAATTATGTGTTTTTTGGGGAATGCTATTTGTATGTTCTTGGATAATGGCCTTTAATATTTTTTCAATAGCCTGGTGGCAAAAATGAACAGCATATTGTGGCCTTTTGGCACTATCAACAATACTTTCAGCAAATTCTAAATCACCTTTTGCTAATTCGAACCATGTCAATGTCTTCTTTTTCATTTTATACTAACTATTATATAATATTTCTCATATCAAGCTATTAATTAACCTCTGAGCCTCCTGTTGTAAGGAATGAATAAACCGAAGAGCCATATTATTCAATATCTTGCTACTTTTATAAACAATGCCAATAGAGCGTTTAGCGCCAGTTTTAATTGGCAATTCATTTATTAGTTTATAGGACAAAATTCATAATTCATATAATAGAGTCCTTTATTTATATTTAAGTGATAATTGTTCATTGAGCGAATTAGGATTATATATGGATTACCAATACGATTTTGGCGAATATAATGAATGTTGCAGATTTGGCGTATGAAGAAATTTTGGATTTAGCGAAATGACGCTTATTTGAGCATCTTATCCCCAATGTTGTATTATGGTTAAGGTTGATATTTGAATTAGATTATATATACAGGAATGACAAAGACGAAGGAGTAAATTTATGATTAAAGCAGTTCTTTTTGATATGGATGATGTGATTGTGCACAGCACACCGCAACATTTTGAGGCTTATGAAAAAGCATTAAAAGAGTTTGGCGTAACCAGCGTTAAAATTCCTGATGATTTGCGCGCGAAAATTTATGGCATGCGCATTAGTGAAATTATGCAACTCTTTGTAGATTATTTTCAGATGGATGTTGATTTTGAAGCCTTGCTGGCTAGACGCAATGAATATTTTATGCAGTTAGTTGCTAAAGGTGTGGAGCCTATGCCAGGTTTGGATGTTATTTTAAAAAATATAGAAAAATGGAATTTGAAAAAAGCCTTAGCAACTTCTGGTATCCAGGAATATGCCAGTGAGGTTTTGCGTCAGTTCAAATTAACTGGTTATTTTGACGCGATTGTAACTGGTGATCAAATTGCCAATCCTAAACCAGCGCCAGACACGTTTTTATTAGCTGCGAAAAAGTTGGGGATGAAACCTAGCGAATGTGTGGTTTTAGAAGATGCCACCAATGGCATTATTGCTGCTAAAAAAGCTGGAATGCGAGCAATTGGTATAAAAAATTCTGTTATTGAAACCCATCAGGACCTATCGCAGGCAGATGTTGTGGTCCAGAATTTGGGTGAAATAAACCTGCCCATTTTAAGTGGTGATTAATATCACTTTTTATAAAAAAATACCCTATCATAGACAAATTGACACCACGATAAAGTCCTCATTATACGGCCTAAGAGTCGTTTATATCATTTTGACATATCATTAAGATAATTGCTGGGTCTAATTAAACCCCACACAAAAACCTAACTTTTCCAAATATTAATAACTATATGAAATAACAAGCTAAATAATCGCCTGAGTTGTGTCAGGTGTTTGGCACATCTGTTGCACTTAACCCTATGTGTAATCCACGAGGGGGGTGCAAAAATGAAAAAGGCGAGAAAATACAATAAATTAGCTTTGCTCGTAATTTTTTCAACTTCTCTTTTTGTTGGATGCGGTTCAGATAGCACAGGGACATTTAGTAGTACCAATGGCGATGATTTAGGATCTGGAAGCGGGGTAGAATTTTCTAATGAATACAGCTCGCCTGCTGAACTTGGCAAAGGTGATTTAATGTATGTAAATTTTGGAGATTCTAATCAAACTACAGTTGATTTCACTGGAGTGGATCAAACAGCTAAATTTTTTCTGATTGCTGGTTCAGTTAGTGAGACCAGCGGCACTTCCATGGTTTTTTCCAGTGAACTAGCTGCTTCTATGGAAAAAAGTTTGGATGTAGTTATGTCTAACCAAGAATTAAATTATGAAGCTTCAGATATTTTTTCAGCCTGGATCAGGGCTGCAGAATTTGATCTAGCAGAAAATGGCGAAGAGATTTCGCAAAATATTGGTCTGGGTAAATCAATGGGATTAAAGGCAGTTGGCTTGGGTGATCCTCAAAATTTTAGAGTATTGGCTAGCTTAACTTCAACCAGCAGTTATGTGACAGTAACTGCCCAGGCAAAATACATTGGCAGTGAGATTATTTTATATGTAGATAATGAACTAACTGAAAATGATTTAAACCAAGAAGAAATAAATGAGCTAGGTGTTTTTTATGATGATATTGCTCAAAGAGAGCAAGCCCTATTAGGTGAAGCTTCTGATGTTGATAGTGATGGAAAATTTTCTGCTCTAATTACCCCTCAAATAAATCGCTTAGGCGAAATGGGCGGCGGTATTATCACGGGTTACTTTTTCAGCGCTGATCTTTATGTGCGCAACAGCTCCAATCCGGTCAGCAATGAAATGGAAATTGTTTACATGCTAGCCCCTGATCCTGATGGTGAGTGGGGTTATCCTATTTCCAAGCAATTTGCATTGTCCAATTTACTAATGCCGGTTTTCCCCCATGAATTGCAACACGCCATCAGTTATAATCAACATGTTTTTGTTAATAATGGTTCTCCTGAAGAAAGTTGGTTAAATGAAGGTATGTCTCATTTTATTGAAGATTGGGCAGGTGTGGGCTTGGAAAATCCTTCCCGTTATAGCGGATTTTTGGCCAGTCCTTCAAGTGTATCTTTGGTTAACTCTGGTTCGCCAAACTTGTTGGAACGAGGGGCTGCCTATCTTTTCTTAAGATATTTATATGAGCAATCTGCTGACGGCGCAGCCTTTTTAGCCAGACTAGAAGATACCTATCTTGTGGGCGTAGATAATTTAGTAAATGCCTTTAATGGTCCCAGTGGTTTTTCCGAGTTTTATGAATTAATGGCGCGGTGGACTATAGCTCTGGCTTTAACCAATCAGGGTATTACTCAAGATTCCAGATATATTTATCAGGACCGAGTTTTAAATAGTGAAACTGGAAATTGGGAAGGTGTATGTTTGATTTGCGAAGCAGATGATAATCGGGGAACGGTTTTAACAGGCGTAAATATGACCACCTACCTGGGAAGTACTTCAGCTGTTATAGCTGCTTCTGCTGCCAGGTTTTTTGATATCCAAGATCTAGATTATGTGTATCCAGAAATGCAAATTACAGGTACTGCTAGTAATGGTAATTTTGCAGTGCTAATCAGGCAAGAGTAGGATTTGTGACTTTACTTTTCAGGGCCCATCTCATATAAAATCCAGCTATGCATCCAATATTATTCAGAATTCCCATTTTTGGAGGAGTTACTATTTACACCTATGGTTTTATGGTGGCCTTGGCTTTTTTGGTAGCTCTTTTTTGGGTGAGTCGGGAAAGTAAACTAAAAGGCTTAAATCCAGCCCGAGCCATGGATCTTTGTTTTTATGTTATTGTTTCAGGAATTGTTGGTTCTAGGCTTTTGCATGTTTTAATAAGTGAACGCTCCAGGTTTTTGGAAAATCCTTTGATCTTTTTTAAAATTTGGGAAGGTGGTCTGGTTTTTTACGGTGGTTTGATTGCCGCTATAATCACTGCCTATTGGTATATGAAAAAACATCAACTCTATTTTTGGAGCTATGCTGATGTTTTTACGCCAGCGATTTCTATAGGTCATGCTATTGGCAGACTGGGTTGTTTTATGGCTGGTTGTTGTTTTGGCAGACCACTTGGTTATGATGCCTGGTTTAGTATTATATTTCCTGCTCATGAACATGGTTTTGCCCCAACAGGTATACCACTTTATCCAACTCAGCTCATGGAGGCAATTGGCGAGTTATTTATTTTTGGTATGTTATTAGTGGTGCGCAGCAAGAAAAGATTTGAAGGCCAGTTGTTGGCGACCTATTTAATTGCTTACGCAATTTTGCGCGCCTTTGTTGAATATTTCAGGGGAGATGTGGTGCGCGGATTTGTGATTGATCCTTGGTTTTCCACTTCACAGTTTATCAGCGTAATAATGTTGATAATTGGTTTGGCGATTTATGTTAAACGCTGGAAAGAAAAATAAAGGAAATCTTTATGAAGAAAATTAATCTTAGCTGTATAGTTTTTTTCAGCGCAATTGCTGCGTTTTGCGCCCAATGCGCCAAACCCATGATTAACGCCACGATTGAACCTGATATCAGATATGTTTCCGAAACTGTTAAAACAGATAAACAAGAAGCTTATGATGCCGCTAAATGGTCTTTGGTAATGAATGGCTATCCTTTAGCCACCAAAGATGAAAAACAAGGTCTTTTGGAAACTGCTTGGGTGCCCAGCAAAACAGATTCCCATGCCTTGGTGATGTTCAATCGCCGAGATTTGGGAGTTAATGGCGCCTATTATCAGATGATTGTGCAAGTTGTGTCCAATAATGGCGAAACCCGTTTAGATGTAGGAACACGTATTAAATCTGTAGCTAGTGGAGTAAAATCAACTGGAATTGAAGAGCGCAGAATTTTGCGTGATGTTAAAGAATATTTAAGAAAAAAAGAACCAACTGTTAGTAATGTCGGATTAGAGGAGTAACAGATCGTATGAATTACAAAGATACCTTGAATTTGCCTCAAACTGATTTTCCCATGAAGGCTAACCTTGCTCAGCGTGAGCCAGAGCAGCTGAAAACTTGGAAAGAAAATAGTCTTTATGCTCAATTAATTGAGCATAATAAAGATAAGCCAGCCTATATCCTGCACGATGGCCCTCCCTATGCTAATGGCCATCTGCATTTGGGAACTATCTTAAATAAGATTCTTAAAGATATAGTTGTGAAATATAAAAACATGGCTGGCTTCAAATGTGAATATGTGCCTGGTTGGGATTGTCATGGTTTGCCCATTGAATTGGAAGTTGATAAAAAACTGGGTGGGAAGAAGCGTGAACTAAGCCCGTTGGCTAAAAGAAAAGCTTGCCGAGAACATGCTGAGAAATTTGTTAATATTCAAAGAGAAGAATTTCAGCGCTTAGGTTGTTTGGGCAAATGGGAAGCTCCTTATCAAACCATGTCCTTTGCTTATGAAGCAACTATTGCCCGTGAGTTTGGGAAATTTGTTAAAAATGAAGGAGTATATCGCGAGAAAAAACCAATTTTGTGGTGTCCTTCTTGTGAAACAGCGCTGGCTGAAGCTGAAGTGGAATATGCAGATCATGAAGCGCCTTCAATTTATGTAAAATTTGAGTTAAAAGATGACCAAGATTTTAGAAAAGAATGGAAATTAAAAGACGAAAAAATTTATGTGGTTATTTGGACTACCACACCTTGGACTATTCCAGCTAACCTGGGAATTTGTTTGCACCCAGATTTGCCTTATGTGGCTGTTAAAGTTGATGGCGAAGTTTGGATAATGGCTGAAGGTTTAATGGAAACAGTCATGGCTGCTGCTGGCAAAACAAATTACCTGGTAATTGGCCAGCCAACTTCCCAAAGCTTGGAACACAAGCACTGCCACCATCCTTTAATTGATCGTCCTTCAATATTAATTTTAGGCGAGCATGTGACTTTAGAAGCTGGAACAGGTGCAGTACACACAGCTCCTGGTCATGGCCAAGAAGATTATGAAGTTGGTTTAAGATATGGTTTGGATGTGTTTGCGCCAGTTGATAGCACTGGTAAATTTACTTCAGAAGTAAATATTGATGGTTTGCAGGGCTTATTTGTGGAAGCAGCCAATGACACTATTATCGAAAAACTAAAACAGGTTAATGCCTTGGTAAAAAGTGATAAAGTTTCGCATTCCTATCCTCATTGTTGGCGTTGTAAAAAGCCAATTATTTTTCGTTCAACTGAGCAGTGGTTTATCTCCATGAAAAAAAATGATTTGCGCCAGAAATCATTAGAAGCAATTGAAAATGTGCAATGGATTCCACCTTGGGGCAGAAATCGCATTCATGGCATGGTTTCGGTGCGCCCAGATTGGTGCATTTCCAGGCAGCGCATCTGGGGTGTGCCAATTGTTGCTGTGGTTTGTGAATCTTGCGGTTCAATTCAAACCTCTCCTGAACTGGTGGAAAACGCGGCTTTAGCATTTGAAAAACAGGGCGCAGATGCCTGGTTTAGTTTGCCAGTGGAAGATTTGTTGCCTGTTAATTTTAAGTGCAGCAATTGCGGGGAGACCAAACAATTTGGCAAAGAAAATGATATTTTAGATGTCTGGTTTGATTCAGGTGTTTCCTATGCTGCAGTTCTGGAAAATACTTTGAATATTAAAGAACAGGCAGATTTATATTTAGAAGGTAGCGATCAACATCGTGGCTGGTTTCATACCTCGCTATTAACCTCTATTGGCACGCGCGGCCGCGCGCCTTATAAAAGGGTGTTAACTCATGGCTTTGTGGTAGATGGCCAAGGTAAAAAATATTCAAAATCAGCAAAAAATTACGTGCCGCCTGAAGAATTAATCAAAAAACATGGTGCAGAGATTATTAGATATTGGGTTGCTGCTGAAGATTATCGGGATGATATTAGGTTTTCAGATGAAATTTTAACGCGCTTAATTGATTCTTACCGCAAGATCAGAAACACTTGTCGTTATATTGTTTCTAATCTTAATGATTTTAATCCAGACAGGGATGCGCTTGCTTATAAAGAGCTCAAAGAAATAGATAAGTTTGCCCTGCATGATTTGCAAAAAGTGGTGAAAAAAGTTGAAGCAGCTTATAATAGTTTTCAGTTTCACGTAATTTCTCAAGAGCTCAATCGCTTTTGCATTGTAGATTTATCAGCATTTGTTTTTGATATTATGAAAGATCGTTTGTACTGCGAGAAAAAAGATGGGGATTTGAGAAGATCAGGACAAACTGTATTGTGGCAGATAGGCGAAGCTTTGGTTAGGCTTATGGCGCCAATACTTTCCTTTACTGCAGATGAATTGTGGAAACACCTGCCAGCATATCAGGATAAAGCAAAAAACGTCTTTTTTGCTTCTTTGCCTCAAGTTGAAGAAAAATATATTAATGAAGAGTTGGGTGCGCGTTGGGAAAAAATGCGGCAAATTCGGGAAGTGGCAACTAAGGCCTTGGAAATGGCTAGGGCGGAAAAATTTATCGGCAATCCATTAGAAGCTAAGTTGATTTTGGAAACAACTGTTGAGCTCAAAGAATTTTTGAAAAGCTTTGGAGCAGATTTACCAGATCTTTTTATTGTTTCTCAAGTTGAATTTGGTTCAGCTCAAGGAAATTATATTTATGAAACTGAAGAAATGCCTGGCTTAAAGGTTGCAGTTGCCAAGGCTTCAGGTGCAAAATGTGGTCGGTGCTGGAAGTTTGCTGATAGTGTGGGAGAAAACAAAGAGCATCCGGAAATATGCGCTAGGTGTGCTAATGTTATTTAATGAATTTCTAAATATTAATATCTAAACTCTAAACAATATCAAAATTCAAATGATCAAAACTTTTTGAATTTTGGTAATTAGAATTTGTTTAGGATTTAGAATTTAGGATTTAGATATTAAATTTATGCAATTTAAGTACAAAGTCCTTTTAATAATAACACCGTTGGTATTCCTCTTTGATCAGCTCACCAAGTGGCTGGTAATCAAAAATATTCCCTTATTTGGTAAAATTCCAATCATAGCTGGTTATCTTGATCTTGTGCATTATCAAAATCCAGGTGCTGCTTTTGGTATGTTTGCCCAGGCTGCACCAGGTTTTCGCCAGCCATTTTTCTATATTGTCACAGTTGTTGCGATAATTATTTTTGCCATATATTTTTTAAAACTTTCCAAAGAGTCCAGGCTTTTGCCAATCACCTTTTCCCTGATTTTTGGCGGCATTGCCGGCAATATTATAGATCGCATTCGTGTAGGTGCAGTAACTGATTTTATTTCTGTGCACATTCAATACAAGGTTGTTAACTGGACTTTATGGGGAAAAAATATTTCTATTCCACTTGATTGGCCAGCATTTAATGTAGCAGATAGCGCGATTACTATTGCTATGTGTTTGTTGATTATTTCGGTTTTTAAAACTGATCGGGGGAGTTTATGAGACCAATTCTTTTTCAAATTGGCCCGCTAGAAGTGCCAGCTTTTTTCTTTATGATTATGTTGGCCGTGCTTTCAGCAACTTTCTATGCCCAGTGGTTGGCTAAAAGAGAAGGAGCTGATCCGGTAGTTTTACTCGATTTTGGCATTTTGGCTATTATTGCTTCTGTGCTGGGTTCCAGGATTTTTCATATCTTAATTGAAAATCCAGCTTACTATTGGGAAAAACCAATTCGGGTTTTTTATTTCTGGCAGGGCGGGTTTGTTTCAATTGGAGCTTATGTTTTTACGATTATAGCCATGCTGATTTATATTCGCTGGCGACATTTGGATAGCCTGCGCTATTTTGATATTTCAGCAACAGCCATTCCTTTGGCTATATTTTTTGTGCGAGTTGGTTGTTTAGCTGCTGGTTGCTGCTATGGCAAGCCCACAGATTTTTGCATACATCTAACATTTAATGATCCAGGAACTGCAGCTGGTTATTATCATTTAGGAGAACCTTTGCATGCTACCCAACTTTATAACATGATCAACGCTCTGATTATGGGCGGAGTTTTATATTTAGTTTATAAACATCGCAAATTTAAGGGCCAAGTGTTAGCAACTTTTTTTATCTATTATGGTGTAACTCGTTTCATGATTGAATTTTTACGTGGTGATGAAGACCGTGGCCTATTTTTTGGCGATCTGCTTTCCACCGGCCAAATTGCCATGCTGGTTTCAATTGGGGTAGGTATATTTTTATATATTTGGTTGTCAAAAAAAGGAGCAAGGGGTTGTCATCCTGACCACCTATGAACCCAACATCCAAAAAACTAATCTACGAACTAGCTATTGTAACTATAGCAGTCTTGGTTTTAGCCCGTCTCTTATTATTATTAAACAATATTTCCTGGGCTTATAATTATGTTCCAGCTTTGGTGGCTATTGTGCTTTTGTATGGGCCAATCTTAGTGCTTTGGAAAAGAGGCCGTCCCATAGATTTTATTGAAAGAGATAAAAATGCAGTCAGAAGGTCTGTGCTTGCTTTTATTATTGCTGCTTTAATTGTTTTTCCTGTTTTTTTTGTAGTAGCTCATTTTTGGCAAATCCTAGTGTTTAAGAAAAACTTTTTAGGATGGGCAACTTTTTCCAATATCTGGCAGCTAGTTTTATATCAATTAATTATCGTGGCTTTGCCTGAAGAATTTTTCTTTCGCGGTTATTTTGAGTCCACAATTGATCGAGTTTTCTTGGAACGCAGAAAATTTTTAGGAGTAGAGTTGGGTTGGGGTTGGTTAATTACAGCTGTGGTTTTTGCCTTTGCTCACAGTGTGATCACCTACCAGTGGTGGCACTTTTCAATTTTTTTCCCAGCCTTGCTCTTTGGTTATCTACGTTTGCGCACCGGCAATATCTTAGCCCCCATCCTCTTCCATGCCACTTCCAATATCTTTATGAATTGGTTTTCCAGGATGTATGTGTGATAAAAACTCTCGGTTTCCACCACTCTCATTATACCATAACTATATGTAATTACAGTATTTTTAGTTGATTTAGATCTTAGATTCATATTGCTCTGTATATAACAAAATTATCATTGTTTATTATTATTAGATAAACTATAATAACTTTATTATATATGGACCCACGCACCAACCCCTATGCTCCTGGAGCAGGCACTATACCACCTGAACTGGCAGGCCGTGACGACATAATTGAGAAAGCATCAATTGCTTTGGATCGTTGTCGAAATAGGCTTGCTACAAGAGGTCTTTTTTTTGTTGGTTTACGAGGTGTCGGAAAAACCGTTTTGCTTGCTCGCATTTCGCAGGATGCTGAAGCAAATGGGTTTGCTATAGTTTCAATTGAAACACCGGAAAAACGTTCATTGCCAGCATTGCTGATACCTAATTTAAGAACAGCTCTTCTAAAATTAGATAGAATGGCAGCCACAGGTGATATAGTAAAACGTGCTTTACGAGCTCTCGGCGGTTTTGTTGGTGCAATGAAAGTTAAATATCAAGATGTTGAATTCGGGCTAGATTTGGGCGCTGAACCAGGTGTGGCAGATACAGGTGATCTTGAACATGATCTTACTGCCCTTTTTATTGAAGTAGGCGAGGCTGCCAAAGAGAAGAATACAGCTCTTATTCTTTTCATTGATGAAATTCAATATATTAATGAAGAGCAATTTGCAGCTTTGATTATGGCCGTTCATAAATGTACTCAAAAACAGCTCCCCATTACACTTATTGGTGCTGGTTTGCCTCAACTTATTGGTCAGGCTGGCCGTGCAAAATCTTACGCTGAGAGATTATTCGAATACATTGAAATAGGACCTCTTACTAAAGCTGCTGCCAAGAAAGCATTGGAAACTCCAGCTTCAAAGTTGGGAGTGAACTACGAAAAAGAAGCTTTGGACATAATTTTGAAACATACCCAAGCTTATCCATATTTTTTGCAAGAGTGGGGCAAACATTGTTGGAATTGTACAAAACATTCACCCATTACCCAACTTGATGTATCTTCTGCTACTGAATTGGCAATCTCCGAGCTTGATGCTGGTTTTTTTCGAGTTCGCTTTGATCGCTTAACGCCAAGCGAAAAAAGGTATTTGCGAGCCATGGCAGAACTAGGAATTGGTCCTCATAGATCTGGGGATATTGCCAATTTGTTACAAAGAGAGGTTCAGGCTGTTGCGCCCATTCGAGCTTCTTTGATTCATAAGGGAATGATTTATAGCCCTTCGCATGGTGACAATAGTTTTACAGTGCCGTTATTTGACTGTTATTTGAAACGTGTTATACCAGTTTTTTAAAACTCACAGCTGTGATGGGACAGGTTAAGTATTTCATCTATAATTTTTTCAGCGGCAGTTTTTTTGGAGCATCTGGCTATTTTTGTAGAACTGCCGTCTTTTTTCACAATCAATATTTTAGTTTCATTTGAGCCAAAGATGTTATTTTTTCCCACATCATTGGCAACAATTAGATCTGCTTGGGATTTCTGCATGGATGCCAGCGCTGCCTGCTTCAAAATCGGTTCATCTTGATTTACTTCTGCCTTAAAGGAAATGAGTTTAATATTTGGATTCCATAGTTTGATGGAATTTACGATTTTTTCATTGGGAATTAATTCAAGGGATAATTTTTGATTAGAATCAATTTTGCCATTAATTTGTTTCACTCTAAAATCACTAATAGCTGCACAGTGGATTATAACGTCATGTGTAGGAACTTCATTTTTTATAGCTTGATACATTGTCTTAAAATTAGACGCGCTAACTTGTTTCAGTAACACTTTTGGTTCCACCGTTGTTCTGGCCTTAATCAAAGTAACTTGTGCGCCTCTTTTAACAAGCTCTTCAGCCAAGCAAATACCCATTTTCCCAGATGAGCGATTAGTAATTACCCGTACCTTATCAATAGGTTCTTCAGTACCACCAGCTGTATAATATTTGGGGACGTTTCCCCTATTCTTAACACATTAATATTATTGCTAAATAAAAGGCGAGTTGAATTTTTTGTGCTATTGAGGCTTCTATATCGTTCTTCAGGTTTCTAGAGGTTTAAAAAATTCAAGTCATCCAGAATTGATTAATTATTTCAATATGTTAATTAGGGGGGAAACGTCCCCAAAAATATCAAGAATATTATCTGGATTTCATTTTAGACTTAATATGTGGGCGGTATTTTTGGTAAGCTTCGATTAGATCGTCAGTGGTTTTTCTAGCTTTTAATTCAATTTTGTGACCAGCAGAATGTAATTCATTTCCTGCATGTTGGTAAAACTGCTTGAGTTGATCCACAAATTCAAAATTGCTCTTTCTCCACTTGCGCATAAACCTATAACCATAGGCGCGAATAAGCATGGTCCAGATATCAAAACGATTTAAGCCAGCCAAAATTTGGCGCACAGAATAAAAACGAATCATGGATCTAACAGTCTCCACTTGCAAATCTAGCATGCTTATTTTGTTAGGTTTGAAAACTACATGGTGACCGTCATAATAACTCCAGTCACAAGGGATTAAACGACCCTCTTTTTCTATGTTATGATAAAGCTGGGTGCCAGGAAGAGGTACTAGAATCATAAATTGCACAGATTCAATCTGCATTTTTTTGGCGAATTTTACGGTTTTGCGAAAAGTATCCAAATCATCATGTTCAGCGCCAAAGATAAACATGCCATGGATCTTAATCCCATACCTATGGATTATTTTAATCGCTTCTTTTATTTCATCCACACTTTGGCTTTTCTTAAATTCTTCTAAGGCCTTGGGATTAATAGATTCAAAACCAATATAGAGTTGCCTGCATTTGGATTTTTTTAAGAGCTCCATCAGCTCCAGATCTTTAACAATATCTGTGCGCACTTGAGCAGACCAGGGTACAACTAAGTTCTCATTGATCATGCGCTGCAAAAAATCTTTAGCCCGCTTTTTATTGGCTGTGAAATTATCATCATAGAAGAAAATCCATTCTGGTTTTTTCTCTTTAATTTCCTGAATTACATGATCGTTAGAGCGATAACGATAGCGCTTGCCAAACATCTCGGTTACTGAGCAAAAATTGCAGTCAAAAGGGCAGCCTCTGGAAGTTTGAATGGGGGTTATTTCGTATTGATTATCAGCATCATTATAGCCGTGGATTAAAGAAAAATCAGGTATAGGATATTTATCCAAATCAGCGCAAAAAGGCGGAATTTCATTATGCCGGATATGATGGCCCATCTGATAGGAAAGGCCAGGTATTTTTTCAATGCCAGTACCTGTTTCCAAAGCCTTAATTAGATCCACAATGGTATCTTCCGCTTCGCCGCGAACTACATAATCAGCATATTTAAGTGCTTCTTCAGGTAAAAAAGTAACATGTGGTCCACCCATAAAGACTGGGATGCCAGCTTTGCGTACTTGGTTGGCAATTTCAAAGGCCCTGGGAGCAGTCGAAGTAATGGTGGAAATGCCCACTACATCAGCATTAAACAGTTCTTCAAAGTCTATGGGCTTAATTTCTTCTACAAAGATTTTAACATCATAACCATGTTGTTTAAGAATTGTGCCCAAAATGATAGTGCCTAGTCTAGGTAATCCCCATTTTAGATAAATATGATAGCCAGGTGCTTTTGGTTCAATAAAAACTATTTTTTTAATGGGTTTTTGGTCCATAAACAGGGGCAATAGAATATTATTTTTGAGTATAATGCAAGTCTTTGTGTGTTAGATATTAAACCTAAAATGAATGATATCTCCGTCTTGAATAATATAGTTGTGGCCTTCAATGCGCAGCAGACTAGACTCTTTTAGAGCCTGCTCAGAGCCTACTTTAATCAAATCTTCATAAGCATAAACTTCAGCCCGGATAAATCCTTTTTCAAAATCAGTGTGAATTTTGCCAGCAGCCTGCGGCGCTTTGGTGCCTTTTTTCACGGTCCAGGCCTTTACTTCTGGGCCATCTTTAGTGAAAAAAGTAACTAAATCCAAAAGCTGGTAGCCTGCATGGATTAAGCGTTCTAGACCCGATTCTTCCAGCCCCAAATCTGCCAAAAAATCTTTTTGCTCTTCTAAAGAAAGATCAGCCAACTCTCCTTCAATGCTGCCGCAAATATAAATAGACTGAGAATTTTCTTTCTGAGCCAAGCTTTCTACTTGTTTAACTCGTTCAGAAGGGCGCTTGATATCAGTCTCATTAACATTGCAGACATAAAGAATTGGTTTATCAGTAAGCAAGAAGAAATTATGAGTTAGCTCCAATTCTTCAATACTTAAATTCAACAGGCGAATAGGCGTGCCTGCTTCCAGACCGCTTTTTATTTTTTCCATAAGGCTAAGCAACTTCTTTGCCTCTTTTTCACCGCTCTTGGCCTGGGGAAGGAGTTTTTCATAACGCTTATTAATTGTTTCCAGATCAGCCAGCATTAGTTCAGTATTAATGATCTGAATATCATGAATTGGATCTAGGTTTTCATAAGGATGAGCAACTTGAGGTGCGTCAAAACAACGCACAACATGGGCAATGGCATCTACTTCACGAATATTGGCTAAAAAGCGATTGCCCAGGCCCTCGCCTTTGTGGGCATTTTCCACCAGGCCTGCAATATCCACAAATTCGACTTTAGTATTAACTATGCGTTCTGGCTTAAAAATAGCAGCAATTTGAGCTAACCTTGGGTCAGGAACATTAACCATGCCCACGTGATGATCTGTGGTGCAAAACGGATAATTTTCCGCAGGCACATGTTGGCTAGTCAGGGCATTAAAAAGTGTTGATTTGCCAACATTTGGAAGACCAATTATGCCACAATTAAAGCCCATGTTGGTTTCATGGCATGAACAAATGGAGAGATCAATGTTAAAACTGCATCGACCATAGACCATAGACAATTGACCCTGTAGGGTTTGTGGTCCATAGTCAATGGTCATTGGTCTATATTTTTACTGATATTTATAAAGAATATGCTAATTAATATGTTTATGCAGAAGATTCACTTTATCAGTCTTGGTTGCCCCAAGAATCAGGTTGATTCTGAGGTAATGCTGGGCTTTTTGGCCAAAGCAGGTTTTAGTTTTACTGATGATCCTAATCAGGCAGAAATTATTATCATTAATACCTGTGCTTTTATTGATGATGCTAAAAAAGAGGCTATTGATACAATTTTAGAAATGGCTGAATTTAAAAAACAAGGAACATGTAGGTTGCTGGTGGTTACCGGGTGCCTTTCTCAACGTTATGCCAAGGATTTAATGAAATCTTTAGCTGAGGTAGATTTGTTTATTGGCACTGGCGAGTTTCCTAAATTAGCGGATTTAATTAATAAGTTTGAAAAACAAACCACAATAGTTAATAAGCCATTATATTTATATGATCATACAACACCGCGCATTCGCACTACACCTAATCATTTGGCTTATATCAAAATTTCTGAAGGTTGTTTTCATCCTTGTTCTTTTTGCGTTATTCCTAAAATCCGTGGCAAATATCGTAGTCGCAAAATGGATTCAATTATCGCTGAAGCAGAAAAGATGTTAGAAAATGGTGTTAGAGAGCTTAACTTGATTGGCCAAGATACCACAGCCTATGGACGCGATTTAGATGAAGATACAAATTTGGCAACTTTGTTAGAAGGATTGGCTGATTTAGCTGGAGATAAATGGATCAGGATTTTTTATACCTATCCGCACAACTTCCCAGATCAACTTGTAACTGTAATTAAATCATTTCCAGAAGTTTGTGATTATTTGGATATACCAATTCAACATATCAGCAATCGCATCTTAAAAGATATGCAACGCCAAAGTAGCAAAGACGAGATAAGACGTTTAATCGATAAGTTGCGGATTCATATTCCAGACATCTCTTTGCGCACTAGTTTGATTGCCGGATTTCCAGGAGAGACTGATGAAGAATTTGAAGAATTATTGGATTTTGTTTCAGAAGCCAAATTTAATCATTTAGGAGTTTTCCCTTATTCCAAAGAAGAAGGAACTCTGGCGGCAAAACTGCCTAATCAAGTGCCAGCAGAAGTTGCTCAAGAGCGTTGTAATGAAATTATGAAACTGCAACATGAAATCGCCTTTGATAATAATCGCTCCTTTTTAGGTAATGCCACCCAAGTCTTAATTGATGAAAGATTGGAAGATGGTCAACTAATTGGCCGCCATCAAGGCCAGGCCCCAGAAATCGATGGCCAGGTAATTGTGCAAGGAAATGCTAAACCAGGCGATTTTGTGTTAGTTAAAATAACTGAATTTGATGCTTATGATTTGCAGGGAAACATAATCTCAGCTGCTAGTGTTTTACGGGGGAATTCGAATTTGTGATAATATTTTGCTAGATTGTCATCCCTGCGAAGGCAGGGATCCAGGGCTTTGCAATGGGCTGGATTCCCGCTTTCGCGGGAATGACAGCTTGAGGAACCGATGGTTATTTTACTTCGCGTACTAATTTTATTGTTCTCAATTATCTTTCGTCCCTTTAACCGTAAGTGGAAAAAAGGGGATGAGATTAGATGTTTGGTTGTTGGTTATGGCGGAGCTAATAATACTGGGGCGGAATCTAGAACTGTGGAAGCCTTGAAGCAGATGCTGGGTGCTGATAATCGTCTAAAACTTACCCTTACTTCTTTAGATAGAAAACAAACTCTAAGATATTTAAAAGAAACTGAACGTTTGCAAGTTGCGCAAATTAATTCTGTTTTTATTTTTTCAATTTTGCATTTGGTCCTTAAAACAGATCTAGTTGTTTTAGTGGAGGGCAGTTGTTTTAAGGATAATTTTGCTTCTGCGCTTCTGTGGTTTTTTATGTATGCAGCTAGCTTAGCGCAAAAACTTGGTAAGCCAACAATGGCCTATGCAGTTGATGCGGGCAATATGAGACCTGGTAACAAAAAATGGGCCAGGCAGGTAGCCAACAAAATGGATTTGATTATTACCAGAACCCAGGCTGCTGCTAATTTGCTGCAACGCATGGGAGTGACTAATCAAATTAAGGTTACCACCGACACAGCTTTTACTCAGCCAGAAGCCAGTGTAGAAAGGGTAGATGAAATTTTAATTTCCAATCATCTAGAGCTTAGCAAGCCCATTGTAGGGATTGCCTTTGAAGAACTATTTTGGTGGCCAGTTAATGTCAATTTCTGGAAGGCTTTGCGCGGAGTAAAAGAAGATCATTATAAATCTGTTTATTATCATTCCTGGACCAGGCAAGATAAACAAGCTTCAGCTTTACTCAAAGAAAATATGGCAAGTTATGCAGAATGGGTTCGGGAAAAGTATCAGGCGCAAGTGGTTTTCTTTGCCATGGAACGTCTAGATATTGATCCTTGTTTGGATGTTATAAATAAAATGGTAATGCCTACAGTATTATTTGATTCTAATAATTATGATGCTGCGGAAATAACTGGCTTGCTCAGACGCTTAGATTGGCTGGTTACCTGTCGTTATCATGCCTTAGTCTTGTCTATGGGTGGGGGGATTCCTGTAATTGGTTTGGCCCATGATGAGCGCATAGAAACTATCATGCAAGAATTAAGTCTTAAACAAGATTATTTTATAGATTATAAAGAAGAAAATATTTTAGAGAAACTAAGAGATAAAACCCAAAAATTAGTAGCAAATAGCGAACAAGTTTCTCAAAATATAAAATCAGCAGTTCCAAGCTATCTTGCCAAAATGCAAAGAAACCAAAAATATTTCCAAGAATTCATCAAAACCAGATTTCCAACATAAGGCCAAACCCGTTCATCCTGAGCTTGTCGACTTGAAACCGTTCACCCTGAACTTGTCGAAGGGTGTCATTGCGAGAAGCAAAGCGACGAAGCAATCTAGTCTTTATCTAAAAAAAGAGTTTGGATGTCTGAGGTGACAGAGCAGTCCGATAAAACAGACAGCTGATGCTCAAATTTGCCGAGATTACGCCCAGCATCTGGGAGCCCATCCATAAGGTGGCTTTATCTCCGTATCCCATTCACTACCGGGGATAAGTGCGCAAATATGGCACTTAAGCTGTCTGTTTTTCGGACAACACCTCATCCACCGAAACACTTTTTTTAGATTAAATTAGGATAACCAATCAGCTTCGACGTTATCAGCTAATGCCTCTCCAGGTTTATTCTCAATAATAAATAATTGGATTAACCAATTTTAACTCCAGAGGCTTGGATTAGCAAGGGGTTGGTTTTAAGGAAAAACTGAGTGAAATCTAGGTGGCTGGGAGGCAGGCTTCGCCAAGTCTTCATGGCACCTGGTATCTGGTGAAAATTAAATTAAAAAATAAAAAGCCTTAGCCAAGAGATTTCGGTAATTCTGCCAGAAAAGCTGCAGCTGCCAGCCAAGCTTATTTGACGAGACTGCCACATTGCATCTAATTCATGATAAAGATTATTTATTTCCGGCGCGTGCGTTTCACCAAAACCAGCTTGATTATAAATGCTTTGGTCGTTGGTCACAGGTAAACAAAGACGACAAGAATAAGTGCTAATTATGTTGGCAGGTTCAATAAGATATATAAATCTGCATTGAGCGTTATCTCTTCTGGAAATAATAAAAACATCATCAATGCGCCGGCGCACTTCATAAGCGCCTGGTTCTAGATTCAAATCAAGATCAAGGCCGGATTGAGCCACTATTTGCGGGAAATTATTAATGGTCATACTCATGTTTAGCTCCTTTGGGGGAAACGCTTTTTGCCAGAAAGCTATTAATTAATCAACCACAAAGTGAAGCATTTCTTGCTTTTGTAGGCCACATAGTATAGGCGTGGGCTGCATGTGGTCTATTATCAAACAAATCCTGCCTTTGGTGGAAAAACCGTTTCGCTATATTGGCGGCGAGGTGGGTATAGCTGGTAAAAATTGGGATCAGGCTAAGGTGCGTATTTGCCTGGCTTTTCCTGATGTTTATGAGCTGGCTATGAGCAATACTGGCCTGCCTATTCTCTATAATATAGTTAATAATCATCCAGATTTTCTAGCAGACCGGGTTTATACGCCTTGGCCAGATATGGCCTTTCAGCTTAAACAAAATAAGCTACCTCTTTTTTCTTTGGATCACAAAAGGGCAGTTGCAGATTTTGAAGTGCTGGGTATTACCCTACCTTATGAACTTTCTTACACTAATGTCATAAATATTTTAGACCTAGCTGGCATTCCTTTTTATAGCAAAGATCGCAATGAGTCGTATCCTTTGATAATTGGGGGTGGGCCTTGTGCCTTTAATCCAGAACCAGTTGCCCCATTTTTTGATGCTATTGTGCTAGGTGATGGTGAACAAACAATTATTCAAATCTTGGAAATTGTTAAGATTGTTAAAACCAGAAGAGAACAATTAAACCAGCTTAGCCAGATTCAAGGCGTGTATGTGTCAAGCTTGGGTCAAGAACAGCAGGTTCATAAATCAACAGTAGATGATTTGGAAGCTGTTTCCTATCCAACTCATCCAGTTGTGCCTTACGCTGCTGCGCATAACCGGGCTGGCATTGAAGTCAGCCGCGGTTGCCAAAGAGGTTGTCGTTTTTGTCAGGCTGGATTTGTATATCGACCATTGCGTCATCGCTCAGTTGCTACAGCTGTAAATTTAGCTAAAGAAAATTTGGCTAGTACAGGCCAGGAAGATTTTTCATTTTTGTCATTATCCTTGAGCGATTATCCAGAATTTTGCAATTTGTTAAAAGCCACCCAGGAAGCTACCAAAAATCAATATGTAAATCCGCAATTTCCTTCTTTGCGAGCAGAATCGCTTTCAGATGAAACTTTAGATATTATTAAAAAAGCGCGTTCCGGAAGTTTTACTTTAGCACCTGAAGCAGGCACTGAACGCATGCGTCAAATTATTAATAAAGGAAATACAGATGAAGATTTATATGCTTCAGTACAGAAAATATTTTCCTCAGGCTGGCATCGGGTTAAGCTATATTTTATGATTGGTTTGCCTGGGGAGAACGAAGAAGAATTAGCAGGTATTGTTAAAATTTCCAAACACTGTTTGGCAATCGGTAAAAAACACAATAGACGAGCTGAAGTAACAGTTTCCACCTCTATTTTTGTGCCCAAGGCGCATACACCTTTTCAA
Source organism: Pseudomonadota bacterium (assembly GCA_043823065.1). Taxonomy (GTDB): domain Bacteria; phylum UBA10199; class UBA10199; order 2-02-FULL-44-16; family DYJF01; genus JBDRBB01. Next base: position 62,738 of record JBDRBB010000009.1, read on the forward strand.
TGGGTCAGCCAAATTAGCATGGCTGAGGCTCAGGCTAAAATAGCATATCTTCAAAAACAATTAAAAGGACGCGGGCTTAGTTATCGCTGGCACAATTCCCAGATGAGTTTTTTAGAGGGAGTGCTGGCCAGAGGAGGTCAAGAGTTAGCCCCAGTCTTGGTTGAGGCATATAAATCAGGCCAATATTTTTCAGGTTGGGATGAATATTTTAATTTGGAAAAATGGCAAGCTGCCTTGTCCCAATTTGGAATTAATCCAGAACAATATCTTAAAGCAAGAGATCAAGATGCTAAACTGCCTTGGGATCATCTTTATGTTGATTTAAAAAAGAAGTTTTTATGGCAGGAATATGAAAAATCATTAAAAGGGCAAACCAGTCCGATTTGTTCTTTGTCTAATTGCTTGGGGTGTGGAGTCTGTAAATGAAGTATAGAATAAAATTCAGCAAAAAAGGGGAGGCGGCATTTTTAGGACATTTAGAATTGATAAATGTTTTAAAAACCGGATTCAGGCGGGCAGGATTGTTCTTAATATATTCTCAAGGATTTCATCCGCATCCAAAGCTGAGTTTTGGCAAAGCTTTAAGCGTGGGTATTGAAAGTGAATGTGAATTTTGTGATCTAGAACTGTTGGAAAATATTTCTTCACAACAAATAAGAGAAAAATGCGCACAGGTTTTTCCGCAAGGTATCAAAATTAAAGAAGTCAGTGAGATTGCGCCTGAATCCCTGGCAATTGAAGATTCAATAAAAGCTAGTATTTATGAAATTTCAAATATGGGAATAGCTATAGATCAACTTAAGGCAACCATGGCGAGTTTTGATCACCAGGATTTGTTTTTGTTTGAGCTGGAAAGAAAGAAAAAAAGCAATAAAATCAATCTAAAAGATTATGTGGCAGAGCTTGCGCTTTTGGAAAATAATGATATAAGAATCCAACTTCTTGAAAAACAACCAATGGTCAGAATACAAGAAGTTATCCAAGCCCTATTTGGTTTAGAGGGTATAGAATTAAAGAAAATATTCATAATGAAAAGAGAAGTAAATTAGCATGCCCAATGAATTAATAGTAAATCTTACTTTAGGTGAAACCCGCGTAGCTAGGCTAGAAAACGGTGTTGTTGCCGAGCTGTTTATTGAACGCGCCAGAGATCATAGTGTGGTTGGCAATATCTATAAAGGCAAGGTATCCCGGGTTTTGCCAGGAATGCAGGCAGCCTTTATTGATATCGGCCTGGAGCGTACTGCTTTTGTGCATGCAGCAGATATTGCCAAAGATGTTATGCAGCTGGATGAAGAAGAAAAAGCAGAAATATCCGAGGTGTTAGAAGAGGGTATAATTGAAGAAACAGAAGACGCTTTAATTGAAGAGAAAAAAAATAAACGTAAAAAAACTAAAAAAAGTATTCAAGGATTGCTACAAGAAGGAACTGATATTTTGGTGCAAGTTGAAAAAGAACCTTTTGGCACCAAAGGAGCTCGCCTAACTTCCCATCTTTCCCTTCCTGGCCGCTATTTAGTTTTCATGCCCACAGTTGATCATATTGGCGTATCCCGGCGTATAGAAGATTCTAGTGAGCGCGATCGTCTGAAAAAGTTAATCAAGGAGCTTCATCAAGGCAGTGGTGGTTATATTGTGCGCACTGTGGCCGAAGGAGTAACTGAAACAGAGCTTAAAGCAGATATTGATTATTTAAATGAGCTTTGGCGCACCATAGAGAAGAAAGCTAAACCTGCCAAGTCGCCAACCTTGATTCATGAAGAGCTGGATGTGTTATCGCGCGTAATTAGAGATCTGTTTACTGCAGATGTTGACCGAGTGGTGGTGGATTCATCTATAGCCAAGGAAAAGGTAAAAGATTTTATTTCTGATTTTCTGCCTGAAGCTATAGAACGGGTTGAGCTGTACCAAGGTAATGAACCAATTTTTGATGCCTTTGGCATTGAAGTTGAAATTACTCGCGCGCTTGGTCAAAAGGTTTGGTTGAAAAGCGGCGGCTATATCATCATTGAGCAAACAGAAGCTCTAACTGCTATAGATGTTAATACCGGACGTTTTGTCGGCAGAAGAAATGTAGAAGACACAATTCTGAAAACTAATTTGGAAGCTGTTAAAGAAATTGTTTACCAACTGCGTTTAAGAAATATTGGCGGCATTATTATTTTAGATTTTATTGATATGGAAAAACCAGCTAACCGCCAAAAAGTGTTTGGTACGCTAAAAGAAGCTTTGAAAAGTGACCGAGCCAGAACCACAATTACTAAACTTTCTGAACTGGGTTTGGTGGAAATGACCCGTGCCCGCTCTCGTGAAGATTTGCGCAGGCTTTTAAGCAATGCTTGTCCTTATTGCGAAGGTAAAGGGTATTTAAAAAGCCCGACCACTGTTTGTTATGAAATTTTTCGGGAAATTCAAAGAGAGGCAAATTATCTAAAATCTAAAAAATTAACTGTGGTTTGTCATCCTTCAATTGCTGGTCTTTTATATGATGAAGAAAGGGCCCAGTTAGAAGCCTTGGAAAAAGAACATAAAAAGCGCATCTCCATCAAGAGCATGAATGACTATCATTTAGAACAATTTGATATTAATGAATAATTAAAATCCTATTTTTAGATTGGCTTTATTGGGACTGACTGTAATATTGGTATTCTGGTTAGTCTTAGATTGAAACTCCATACCTCCGGCAATTGTAGTAATTCCTTGCATAAAATCAGAAGGACTTTTTTCCTGATAATTTTTGATATCTATTTTTTCAGTGTGGACATTTGCGCTTTTCTTTTCCTCTTTAGCCATAACTTGGCCTGGTAAGAAGCTGAAAATTAGACCTAATATAGCTATCAATGCGAAATATCTCATGAAATTGCCTTTCATAGATATTATCGGCAATTGGGAGGGAAATGTTGCTAAGAAAATATAAATTTTCATGCTTCGACAGGCTCAGCATGAGCGGAGTTCCGTTCGCCCTGAGCATGTCGAAGGGCTTATTCTACTCCCTTTGGGGTTTAAGATAAGCAGTTAGTTGACTGCGATAGCGTTCAAACAGATAAAAACCAGTGCCTAAGGCTATCCAGATTACCATTGGAATGGGGATTGGATTGGGGATGTGAATATATAGGAGAACTAATATAATAATAGCTAGTATGCCGCCTAAACTGATCCAATATTTGTTTACTTGATAAGGCACTTGCTGCCATAAACTTTTATTAACAAAGGGTAAACAAGCCATGGCAAAACACTCAGCAATATAAAGAATAATCAAAGATTGCATAGAAATGCCAATTAAATAGCTAACGCTTTTGGTCCAGATCAGAATAGCTGCTAAGATAAAATTAATGGTTAAACTTAAATGAGGTGTTTGATATTTTTTATTTACCCTAGCTAAGAAGCGTGGGGCAACATTATCTTCAGCAAAGGCAAATAAAATTCTAGAAGGCACCATCATGCAGGCATTGATGGTGCTTAGAAAAGCCATGAGTGCGCCTATAGTTACTACTAAATGACCAAAGGGTAGAAAGCTTTGGGCGGCATCTACTAAAGGAGCTTTAGAATTAATAATTGTTTGATAGGGAGTTGTACCAAAGGCAACTAGCGAAACACCAACATAGATGGCAATGGAAGTACAAATGCCAAAGATAAAAATGCGCGGAAGTGATTTTCTGGCATCTTTGGTTTCCCCAGCAGTTTGAGAAAGTGCGTCAAACCCTGCATAGGCAAAGAAAAGAACTGGCAGGGCGTGCAAGAAACCAGACCAGCCATGAGGTAAAAAAGGAGTAAAGTTAGTTGACTTGATAGCAAATAAACCAGGAATTACTAATAAAGCAATACTGCCAATTAGGGCAAAAAACATTATTCTTTGCATGCGTCCAAATTGTTTTATGCCCACCAGATTAATCAGATAAAATAAAAATAAACACAATGTAGCAATAATTTTAGGAGGAGCTGCTGGAAAGATGGCTTGAATATAATGTCCAACAGAAACAGCGAGCACGCTTAACACACCTAAATAGGTGAGCCAGGTTAGCCACATCACAATAAAAGCCGGGAAGTGTGACTTAAAAGTGCGGCTAATATGAATATAGGCGCCGCCAGCTAAATTTCCCAAAGTTGTGCTTTGAAAAATTACATAAGGCAAGGCCATGAGCAGAGTTGCCGGACCAAGTAAAAGATAAGCTAGGCAAGTGGCTGGGCCTGCATCTTTGCCTGCTTGGCCAATAGCCACAAAAATTCCAGCGCCAATTAACATGCCAATAATCGTGGCATAACTGTCTAGTTTTGAAAGGTCGCGTTTAAGCACGTCTTGTCCTACATCAGAAGCTGGTTTATTTTCAAGCTTTTTCTAATAAAAAAAGGGATGAAAAAATTTCATCCCTTTTGCGATTTACGACGTACGAAAGACGATGTACTGCTTTTTAGAAATGCCAGCCAAATAAGCCTTGCAGGGCAAAATGAGGCTTAAAGCCACCTTGGGTGACTTTGACGTTTTGAGCAGTTCCTGCGATGTCATTAATATTTCTATAAAATGATTTTTGAATAATCAGATGTTCAGTTGCGTCAATGGCAATAAACAAACCCTTCCAGATAAAAAACTCGCAACCTGCGCCAATAGCTGGTCCGCCACCTATGACACCGCCCTTGTTAGCATCAGTTGGGGCATTAATAAAAATTCCCTGAAAAGCTCCGCCAAGTTTCAGATAGGGAATAATTTTGACCATATTTGGTTGCCAGCTAGCTCTGGTGAAATAAGGTAAGGTTGCTTTAGCATAAATCCCAAAATCTAAGACATGCTGACGGGCATTTTCCACAGGAAAGGTTCCAGCTGGAAAGGTAATCGTTGGATTGGATGCATAAGGAACACCATTATTATTTCCGCCATTAGCATCGCCCACCTGAGAAGTTGCTGTAGCATAATTGATTTGCAACATCGGACCAATCCAATCTGCAATATCCCAACCAAAGGTTATGCCAAAAGATGGAATAATACTGCTGTCAAAAGCACGGTCAGTAACTACATGACGATCGTTGGTTACCTGCACCATGCCTACATTCGCAGCAAGATAGGGCCCTTTATGCCAGCCCTTTTCTGGAAAATCCGGCCCAAAAGCAAAAGCCGCGCTGGATATCAGGCAGGTGGCCAGAAACATGGTTAAACCTAATAATATTTTTTTCATAATCCCCCCTTTAGGTAAGTTATTAAACTTATTTAGCTGAATATATCAGCAGTGTCAATTAACAAGGTTTTTGACATTGTGAACAAAAATGGGTGCTGCGGCCAGCAACTTTTATCTTGGAAACAACTGACTTACATTTTTGACATTTCTTTTGGCCGTAAACTTTGAGCAGGTTTTGAAAATTACCTTTGCTTCTGGATGAGGTGCGATAATCTGAAATAGTGGTTCCTTGATGTTTGATGGATAAATTAAGGATATGCTGAATAATTTGGTAAAGTTTTTGCGTATCTATTTGTTCAACCAAAACTTCAGGATGTTTTTTTAGAGCATAACAAATTTCATCAGCATAGATATTGCCAATACCGGCGATAATTGTTTGATTAAGCAAAAATACCTTTAGTTTCATCTTAGGGTAACGTTGCTGAAGATTTTTTAATTCTATTTGCGTAATAGCCAGGGCATCTGGGCCAGCATTAATGTAATCTGAAAAATCTTTATTATCTGGAATAATTGTCCATCGCCCAAATTTGCGCACATCCCGGTAAATTAATTTTTTTCCATTCTGAAAAGTTAGAGCCACATGAGTATGTTTGTCCACTTGATGATTAGCAAGAGCTGTAAATAGCTGACCGGTCATGCGCAAATGAATTAATAAGTTTTTTCCCTGATTAGTGATAAGTTTGATATATTTGCCGTGCCTGGAAATTTTTGTAAACTTTTGACCTTTAAGTTGCTTTTCAAAAAATCGGTTCTTTCCACCGACAATGGGCGCAAAATAGACTTTAGCCTCAGAAATAGAAGGGCCAATAATATTTTTTCTTAGTCCGCGGACAATTGTCTCAACTTCTGGGAGTTCAGGCATTTTTTATAAGTTTAGCTACAGTTTGGCCAGATTGATAACAATTTTCTAATTCGTTTTCATCTGGAATATATTTAGCGGTAATGGCTTCTTTAACCAGTTCAATTCCAGTGGCTTTTAGTTCAGCTTCAATAGCCTTAACTGAGCCGCCGCCCCAACCAAAGGAACCAAAGGTAAAACCAATACGGTTCTGGGGTTTGAGTCCTTTAAGATAAGTTAAAAATCCACCAACAGTTGGTAACATGCCATTATTTAAAGTTGGCGAGCCGACAATAATAGCCTTGGCCTCTAAGATTTCTTTCATGATCTCAGAAATATCAGTAATCTTGAGATCAAAGATTTTACATCCTATTCCCTTGCTGGAAATTCCTTCAGCAATAGCCAGTGCCATCTGTTCTGTGGAATTCCACATGGTGTCATAAACAATTACAGCTTTAGGCTTAGTTTTGTTTGCTGCCCAATCTTTATAACAAGAGATTATTTCGCCAACATTTTTGCGCCAAATTAGACCGTGACTTGGACAAATAGTTTGAATCTCCAAGCCAGCTACTGCACTAAGCGCTTTGGTGGTAGGCGCAGCAAAGGGCAAGACAATATTAGCATAATATTTTGCTGCTTCAGCTCTTAAATCATTCCAGTTTAGTTGATCATCAAAGCGTTCATAAGTAGCTAGATGCTGGCCAAAAGCATCATTGGAAAATAGAATCTTTTCTTCAGGACAATAGGTAACCATAGAATCTGGCCAATGCACCATGGGTACTTCCACAAAGTTTAAACTTCTGCTGCCCAGCGATAAAACATCACCAGTTTTGACAACTTGAAACTCCCAGTTTTGTTTAAAATGGCGATTTATATCCTGAGCAGCCCGGGCATCTGCTACCAGCTTGGCTTTTGGAGCAGCTTGTTTAATGGCTGCCAAAGAACCCGAGTGATCCATTTCCACATGATTGGCAATTACATAGTCAATCTTTTCCACAGGTAAAACAGAAGAAACGCGCTCCATAAGTTCAGGAGCAAAAGGTTTTTTTGCTGTATCAATTAAGGCAACTTTTTCATCTACAATAAGATAGGCATTATAAGTAGAACCACGTGGCGTAAGATAGCCGTGGAAATTGCGCAAATTCCAATCTATGGCTCCAACCCACCAGATGTTTTTAGAAATATTTTTTGCCTTAAAGCTCATTTACTTTCTTTCTTGAATTGATCTTTACCAACACCGCAAACTGGGCAGACCCAGGTATCTGGAATGTCTTCAAACTTTGTGCCTGGAGCAACGCCATTTTCTGGATCACCAACTTCTGGGTCGTAAACATAACCACAAATTGTACAAGTCCATTTTTCCATATTATTCCCCCTTCATTTTTTCCCTATAATAATTATAGGTTAAAGGTTTACCCGCTGTTTTAGTGCCTGCCTTGGTTACAGTTGCTACAAATAAAGAATGTGTGCCTAAATCTTGAGTTAGTTCTGGAATAACCGTGCATTCATAAAAAGCCTTGGCATCAGGAAGAATAGGTATGCCAAATTCATTTTTTTCATAATTATAATTGGCAAATTTATCCACTTTTCTGCCAGTTTGAAAACCAAAATGTTTAACCTGATCAAAACAAGCTGGATTTTCTACATCTATGACATTTACCACAAACTTTCCTGTGGCGCTGATCATTTCATGAGTTAAAGATTTTTTGCCAACACCTACTGCCACCCTGGGCGGCATATTTGTGACTTGCATCAAAGAATCCAAACACTGGCCATTAGGTTTATTGTCAAAAGCAGTTAGGATATACAAGCCGTGAGTAACTTGAAATAGAGCTTGGTTTAAACCTCTGGTCTCAGTAACAATTGTAAAATCCAAGTAACCTCCTACTGATGCTTATAGATTAGGCCCAGGGGAATTTTTTCTGGCCATTCATAGGCCAATTTTAGCGCAGCTTCCCAATTTGCAGGATCATGACCTTTAAGCTCATAGACGCGTTCATTATACCAGGCATAGGTATTTAATTTGTTAAAAGTAACACAAGGTTGCAATACATCAATCAAGGAAAAACCTTGATGAGCAATTCCCTGGGCAATTAAATTGCTTAAATGTTCAGGTTTGCCAACAAAGCCTCTAGCTACAAAGCTAGCCTTCATGCTAACAGCTAAAACAATTGGGTTAAAGGGGTGTTCTGCCACGCCATTTGGTTGGGCCTTGGTTTTAAGTAAGTGTTCTGAAGTAGGGCTGGCTTGCCCCTTGGTTAGACCATAAATTTGATTATTATGCACAACCAAAGTAAGGTTGGGATTGCGACGAATTGCTGCTAATAAATGATTGCCACCTTCTCCATAGTTGCAACCATCGCCACTTTCAACAATTACCGTAAGATCTTTGTTGGCTAGTTTGGCGCCAGTAGCAACTGGTAAAGATCTGCCATGCAGACCATTAAATACATTAGCTTTAAGATAATGAGGTGCTTTGGCAGCTTGACCAATGCCACTAACAAACAAAACCTGGTGCGGTTCTAGATGTGAATCTACCAAGGCTTGCTTCATAGCCTTGAGCAGCCCAAAATTGCCGCAGCCAGGACACCAAGCAGTTTCAAATGTTCCAAAATCGTTAAGAGTTACCATTAACATGCCTCAATATATACTCTGGTGTAATTGGCAGACCATCATACCTAAGGATTAGTTTTTTAATTTCAAAACCAGTTTCCTGGCGCAATAATTTAGCAAATTGCCCTGTAGCATTGCCTTCCACACCAATTACTGTTTTGGCATTTTTTAGATGGTCAATAAAATCAGCAGATTTTAAGGGCCATACTTGTGAAAAATGCAGCAGCGCAGCCTTTTGGCTCTGGTTTTGAAGTTGGGTTATAGCTTCCTGCACAGATCCTTTAGTTGATCCCCAGCAAACAAATAATAGCTCTGGGCTCTTGTCTCCCCAGAAAGTTGGAGCGATGCATTTTTCTAAATGCAGATTTAATTTGCGCAATCTCTTTTCCACCATAGCCTTGCGCACACCTAAATCTTCAGTTAGATGCCCGTCTTCAGTGTGTTCATCACTATCAGTAACAACTAAATGTTTAGTTTGGCCAGGGATGAGCCTGGGGGAAAGTCCAGTGCTGGTAATTTTATGTCTTAAATAAGGTTCTTCTATGGTTGTCTCACTGGTTCCAGTTAAGCTTGAAAATTTTTCCAAATCAAAAGGCGCTACGCTACGATAGGAATCTGCTAAAAATTGATCAGTTAAAATAAAGACCGGACCTTGGGTTTTCCAAGCCACTTCAAAGGCCTGTCTGGTAGTATAAAAACATTCTTCAACCGAACCAGGAGAAAAAATGCTGCGCGGAAATTCTCCATGACCTGAATATAAAACAAATTCCAAATCTGCCTGCTCGGTTCTGGTTGGCAAGCCAGTAGCTGGGCCTGGACGTTGAGCAACTACTACCACCAAAGGTGTTTCAGTCATGCCAGCCAGACTAATAGCTTCGGTCATTAAAGCAAAACCACCGCCAGATGTGGCAACCATGCTGGGCGCTCCGGCAAAAGAAGCGCCAATAGCCATATTAATTGCCGCGATTTCATCTTCAACTTGTTCTACAATCAAATTATGCTGTTTTGCTTGAGCTACTAAGCTAAGATTAATCGAAGTTGCTGGGGTCATGGGATAGAAAAATGCGCATTTCAAACCAGCGCTAATTGCGCCCAGGGCTATTGCTTCATTGCCGTTCATGACTTTGCGTTTTTCTTTATAGCATGGTTGAGGAACTTGTTTTAATTTTTGTGCCTGGCTATTTACTAAATCTGTAGCTGCTTGTAGGGCGTTTAGGTTTTGCTCAACTATAGTTGCACCTTTTTTTTGAAAGGTCTCAGAAACTATTTGTTGGATTAAATTATGGTCTAAATTGAGCAAGGCGGCGATTACTCCTAGAGCAGTTATATTTTTGGTTTTAGAAGATGATAGATCTTGAATCAAAGCAGATTGACTAAGGTTTGGTTGATGCAGGTCAATGGTTTTTGCATCTAAGGCTATAAGTAAATCAATTGTCTCTTGAGGAGCATAAACCTCTTGATCGCTAACACGTATTTCAAAACAATTATGCCCACCTCTGATGCGCGATTGATAACCTTGGGTAACCACAAAAGCATAACCTCTTTGCCCCAAAGCCTTGGTTAACAATGTGCCAACTGTGACTAAACCCTGCCCAGCTTCTCCGCCAATTAGAATATTTAAAGTGTTTGCCATTACCTCATTCCTGCCCAAGTTTCATTTAAGATTACAATGTGATTCATTTCTTCTTTAATGATGCCGTCAACTTTGTCACGTCCTGCTGCGCTGGGTACAAATTCTTTAAGGCTCATATAAAAGACTATTGAGTCTTTTTCCATGCCAATCGCTTTTTTAAAAATATCAGCCAGAGATTCTTTGCCAGTGATTTTTTTCGCAGGATTTTCCTTAACATCAAAAACTTTGCCGTCAGCCATAACCTTAAGGTAGGCTTGAGTTTGCTCAGGATCAGCATAGTTTTTGGCGCCAGGTTGTTTTTCCGCATCTTTTAGTTCTTGTCTTAAGGCTTGAAAAATAATGCGATGTGCCATTTCCATTTCAGCTAAAGCATTTAAAATTTTACTGACCTTGGGATCAGTGAAATTTTCAGCAGCTTTGCGGTAATAGCTGGCTCCGTTTTTTTCAATCTGTTCCGCCATTTCAAACACTTCATCAGCGCTGAATTTAATACCCATTATTCACCCCCTTGAGTGGCTGTGGGATAAGTAAAAGTGCGTGTGGCTAATTCTCGATCTAGCATAACTAAGCCACTACCAGAGTTTCCAATTTGTTCCAAGGTCTGAGCAACTTTAGAAGTAGAAGATTCTTCTTCAATTTGTTCTTCTACAAACCAATTAAGCAGAGGCATTGAAGCATAATCATTTGTTTCTCTGGATAAAGTGACTAAAGTATTAATTCTGGAAGTTACAAATTGTTCGTGCTTGTAAGCTTCTTGCCAGGCGTCTAAAGGCGATTTCCAGGTTGCTTTTGGCTGCTCAATAGCCAATAAATTAATTTTTCCATCTCGATCTCGCAGGTGATCATAAAACTTCATGCCATGCACTAATTCTTCTTGGGCCTGAGCTCGCATCCAGGAAGACATGCCGTCTAAGCCCTTAGCAGAAAAATAGGCAGCCATGGCCATATATAGATAAGCCGAATAAAACTCATACATAATTTGTTTGTTAATCTCTTCCTGCATTTTTTCATTAATCATAAATCATTCTCCCTTCCAAAGCCCATGGATATTACAGTATTCTCGGGCTATAATTTGGTTTCCTTTAATTTTAAAACTGGCCTCTGGAGCTTGGCCTGGTTTTAAGAATTCCCGATAGGCTTTTTCTCCAGAAATAACTTCTATCCATTCAATATAATGTTTTTCTTCCATTGGATGAGGCACTTCACCAACTTTTACTTTTGTCTCTTCTCCAGCTTTTTCCAAAACTGGCACATGTTTTTCTTTTGCTGCCTCAACAGTATTTTCTTTGAAAAGTTTCATGGGTTGCTCGCAGCAAACCAACTCACCTTTTCCTTCATGCACCATTTCGACTATATTTCCGCAGATTTCGCATTTGTAAATTTCCAGTTTTTTAGGCATTTTTACCCCCATTTTGTTATATTTGTTATAATAGTTTTTTTACTTCAGTTAAAACTGCAGCATAATCAGGCTCGTTGGTAATCTCCTTCACCAATTGAGTATATCTTACAGCACCTTCTTTGTCTAAAACGAATATAGAACGAGCTAAAAGCCGAAGCTCTTTAATAAGAACGGCATAAGCTCTGCCAAAGCTAACATCAAAATGGTCTGAGAGAGTTTTAACTTTATTAACACCTGCAGCTCCACACCAACGGGCTTGGGCAAAAGGTAGGTCAGCGCTGATAGCTAACACTACAACATTTTCATCAAGTTTAACTGCTTCTTGATTAAATCTTCTAACCTCAGTATCGCAAACTGGGGTGTCAAGAGAAGGCACAGTTGTAATTACACAAATTTTTCCCCTAAATGAAGATAATTTTACTGGGTTTAAATTATTATCAAGAAGTGTGGCATCTAAGGCATTGCTGCCAACTTTTACTTCATTGCCTACCAAAGTTAATGGTTTACCCTGGAAAGTAACAATCCCTTTTCTTTCATTCATTTTTTTCTCCTCTACCAATTTTCACCAAGTAATTCAAAGTGAGCTTGGGGATGAACGCATGCTGGGCAAACCTCTGGTGCTTCATGACCAGTGTGTAAATATCCACAGTTGCGGCAGCGCCAAGTAACTTGAGTTTCTCTTTTAAATACCACATCGTTTTCAATATTGGCTTTTAAATCTAGATATCTTTTTTCATGTTGTTTTTCAGCCACAGCAATTGCTTCAAATGCTTTGGCTATTTCTTCAAAACCTTCTTTTCTGGCAGTTTTGGCAAAAGAAGGATACATGTCTGTCCATTCATAATTTTCACCACCAGCTGCTTCTGCCAAATTTGCCACAGTGTTGCCAATTACTCCTGCGGGAAATTTGGCTTTAATTTCTACTTCGCCGCCTTCTAAAAATTTAAACAAACGTTTGGCATGTTCTTTTTCTTGGTTGGCAGTTTCTTCAAAAATATAAGAAATCTGCACAAACCCCTCTTTTTTGGCTTGGCTGGAAAAATAGGTATAACGATTCCTAGCCTGAGATTCTCCTGCAAAAGCAGTGACTAAATTTTTTTCAGTCAAAGTTCCTTTCAAACTCATAACTTCCCCTTTCTGCCTATTTGGCTTTTTTCTGACAATTTGGACATAATCCATTAAACTCTAAGCGAAAACTAGTAATCTCAAATCCCTCTATTGTACCCAAAGCTGAATCAAGTTCGGCAATTTGCTTCAAAGGGAGATCAAATATTTTTTGGCAAGTTTGACAACGTAGATGGTAATGAGCGTGCTTTTTACCATCAAAACGCTTTTGAGCCCCAGATAATTCTAGTTTGGTAATCTCACCTGTTTTAGCTAAAAACTCAAGGTTTCTATATACTGTTCCCAAGCTAATTTTAGGCAGGCGATTTTTGACAATATTATATAATTCATCAGCAGTAGGATGAGTGTGTAGTTTAGCTAATTCCTCAAAAATAACCTGCCGTTGTTCAGTATTTCTACTAATTGGACAATTTTCTTTATTCATTTCTTATCAAGAATAGTTACTATTAGCACAATGTCAAGGTAATTATCCTAAAAAATGAATAGCAGCTAAGACAAAAACTTGGCCAGTAATGGTTAGCAAAATAACTGCCACTGGATAAACTGCTGCATAGGAAATTACCGGGGATTCATCATCTAAAGACTTAACCAAAACACCCAAGGCTGGGCTGCTGGTTAAGGCGCCACAAATTGCGCCTAAAGAGGTTAACATGGGTATGTGTAAAATATTATGGGCAAAGATAAAAGCAGCAATGGTTGTGATTGAAGCAATCAAAGCGCCTAACACAAAGATTGGCCAAATATTATGCTGAGCAATGATTTCTGGTAAAAAATGACCAGTTTTAGTTCCCACGCCCACTAAAAAAAAGACTAAGCCAATGTCGCGCAAAAAGAATTTTGTGGCATTAGGCAGCCTAACTGACCAAGGCCCAATTTTGCCAAAATGACTGATAATTAAGGCCATGATTAAAGGACCACCAGCATTACCCAATTTAAAAGTAAAATTACCAAGTACTATTGGGATTTCTCCTAACAGAACTCCAGTAAGCATGCCTAGGGATAAAATTAAAATATTGGTATCATCTAATCTGCGTTTTTCTGAACCAGCAACATTAATAAAGTGTTCTAAATTTTCTTTGTTGCCAATAATGCGAATAGAATCTCCCACTTCTAAAAACATGTTACTAGTAGGAGTGATGGCAATATCACCGCGGTAAATTCTGGTAACAGTTATGCCGTAGTTTTCCCTTAAACGTAATTTTTTTAGGGCCTTGCCGGTTATTTTTGAACCACTAACAAAGATATCTCTAATATTAACTGTACCTTCAAATGGCAGCTCACCTGTCATTTCTTCGCCAAGCAACATTTTTGCTTTATCTAGTTCCTGATCCTTACCAACCGCAACCACAATATCATCTAAGGCCAATTTAGTTTGAGGCAAACATAAGTGGATTTCATTATGGCGTTGATAGCGGGTAAGATTCACTTGGCAAAAATCATGCAAGTTAATTTCATTAATAGTCTTACCAGCCAGATTGGCATTGGTAAGGCGAAAACATCTGGTTTTTATCTCATGTTGGGTATGTTGTTTGGCTTCTAGAGAGCGGTCTTCTTGGATTTGCTTGCTAAAAAATCTTGGCACCAGTTGGACCAAAAGGATGAGACTTATTAAACCAAAAGGATAAGAGATGGCATAACCTAAAGAAGCAGCGCCAGCAGTGCCAGGAATATAATTTTGAATAGCATCAATTGCAGTTGCCAAAGTAGGAGTGCTAGTTAGAGCTCCAGCAAAAGTTCCTACAGCTAGGCTGGTATTAATATGAAAAAGTTTGGCCAAAAAAATACTTAGGGCAATGCCAAATACAGTTGCAAAAAAAGCTAGCAGTAAAAATTTTACGCCGCGCACCCTAAATAAACGAAAAAATTGAGGACCAGCTTGAATGCCCACAGCATAAACAAAAAATACAATGCCCAACTCAGTAATAATTGTTGGTGTTTGATAGCCAGCAAACCCAGCAGTAATGGCCACAAACAAGCAGGCGCTACTTCCTAAAGACACGCCCCATAATTTAAGATGTCCTAAAGAATAACCAACCAGGACAATTAAGAGTAAGGGTAAGATTTGATTATTTATTAAAGTTTGCCACATAAAAGAGGTTGCTCATTCCTTATAATGCGGTATAAAGCAGTTTAAACTCGTTTACAACTATTATGTTTTTGCGAAAAATTTTTATTTTAGTTATTTTTTGTTTGGCCAGCAGTGGCGTTGCTCTTGCTCAAGAAAATGGCCTTGTTTTTTCTATACAAGACAAGTTGCAAAAGAGCCAGCTTGTATCTGGTCAAGTCTTGCACGCCTATCCAATCTTAAAAAGATATTATCAAGATCGGAGCTTTGAACCTGTTTGGATAAAATCTGACCTTAAAGTAACCAAACAAGCTAAAGATCTGTTAAAAATTTTGAATCAAATTGATCAGGAAGGTTTAAATCCAGAAGACTACCATTTTGAAATAATTTCTTTGAACCTGGATCAAGCTAAAAAATTTAGACAGCAAGATAAATTGGAAGATTTGGCAGATCTAGAATTGCTTTTAAGCGATGCTTTTTTAAGTCTGGGTTTCCATTTTTCCTATGGAAAAGTAGATCCTATGAATTTTAAAGCGCGCTGGTATGCGCCAATTTCTGAAAATGGTTTGCCAGCTATTATGGATCAGGCTGTTGCTAACAACCAGGTGCGGGAAGCTTTGCTTGATCTATTGCCAAAAACACCAGGTTATCAAAAGTTGCGGCAAAAATTAGCAGAATTAAAAGAGCTGTCTCAAGAAACAAATTGGACGCCAATTCCAGATTTGCCTAAAAACAAGAAACTCAAACTTGGTGATCAGGACGAACGCATTGTTTTGATTAAGCAACGTTTAGATTTGTTGCCAAATCTTAAGCAAGATATCTGGCCTGAACAAGCTTATGTCTTTGACCAGGAATTAGAAGTGGCTCTAAAAGAATTTCAAGCACAACATGGTTTATTAGTTGATGGAGTAGTTGGCTGGCGCACCATTAACAATTTAAATGAAGCTATATTTAAAAAAATTGAACAAGTTAAAATCAATTTAGATCGTCAAAGGGCGCTGGCATCTCTTTTGTATGAACCCAGAAATATTGTAGTAAATATTCCCAATTTTGGTTTGGAAGTTAGAGACAATAACCAAAAGATCATGGAAATGCGCGTGATTGTTGGTATGAAAAAGCGCATGACACCTTTGTTGTCATCTGAAATTAATCATTTAATCTTTAGTCCCAAGTGGTTTGTGCCAGATACTATTTTAGTGGAAGATAAATTGCCCTTAGTTAAAGATGATCCAGAGTTTTTTAAAAAACATGGCATGAAGATTTATGAAAAAGGCGGGGAAAGATCTAAGCAGGCCGAGCCTATTGATCCAGAAACTATTGATTGGTCGCAAATTGATTTTGATGATCCAGAAGATGTGCCATTTAGGGTGGTGCAAGGCCCAGGTGCTGGCAATGCTTTAGGCAGGGTTAAATTTATGTTTCCCAATCCGCATGCGGTTTATCTGCACGATACACCAACCAAGGGTTTGTTTAACAATGCGTACCGGGCTTTTAGTTCTGGTTGTATGCGCATTCAAAAACCCATTGATATGGCAAAATTTTTGCTTCAGGATAAAAAAAGCTGGGATGAAGAAAAGATCAAGCGAGCCATGAACCAAGGACATGAGCAAGTTGTTCCTTTAACCAACCCTATACCCATTCATGTTATCTACATGACCTCCTGGGTGGATGATAATAATCAATTGCAGCTTCGAGAAGATATTTATGGATTAGATACTGCATACCAGAAGGCATTTAATACACACTAAGAATGTTCACTTTTATATTCCTAGGTGCTGCAGGTTTTTTGGCAGGATTTATAGACTCGGTTGCTGGCGGCGGCGGTTTGATTACCTTGCCAGCGCTTTTGGCCGCAGGTCTTCCTCCTCATCTGGCTTTAGGCACCAACAAATTTCAATCTATGTTTGGCACAACTTGTGCGCTCATTAACTTTGCCCGCAAAGGAAAAGTGATTTGGAAAGTAGCAGCTCTGGGTGTGCCTTTTGCTTTAGTTGGTTCAACTCTTGGCGCGCATTTGGTTTTATTTTTAAATCCTTCGCTGGTAGCCAAAATCATTATTGGTTTTCTACCACCGTTAGTAGTTGTAGTTTTATTTTCGCGCTCAATTTTGCGTCATCGTCCGCCAGCCAAAATGAAGAAATTAAATTTTTGGGTGCTTACTCCTTTAGCCTGTTTATTAATTGGCGCTTATGATGGTTTTTTGGGACCAGGGACTGGCTCGTTTTTAATTTTAGCCTTGGTTTTTTTTACACACTTAAATTTGATCGGAGCCAGCGCTACGGCCAAGACCTTTAATCTGGCTTCAAACGTAGGCGCATTTGCGATGTTTGTAATATCCGGAGCAGTATATTTCCCTTATGCTATTATCATGGCAATATTTAATATTGCTGGCAACATTGTCGGCAGCCATTTTGCCATCAAACGCGGCGATCACTTTATTCAAAAAATCCTTATAGTATCCTTGTCGCTTCTGTTGGCATATCTCATCTGGAAATATTTTTAAAATATTGTTTAGCAACTTAAATGAGTAATTAAAATTCCCGAAAGGGAATTTTAACGTTTATTGACACTGGGGCAAGAAGTGTATAGGTTGCAAACCTATGAAGATAAAAAATATATTTTTGGTTGCTTTGTTATTGACTTTAGTGGCCCAAGTTGGTTTGGCCAAAGTTCCTGATAAATATTTTAAGAAAAAAAATGAAAGCAGTATCGCCAACGGAAACAGCAACAACAATGGCAATGGGAACGGTAATGGCATTAGTTTTGCCAATCCTTACGGCATCGCAGTGGATGAGAAAACCGGGTTTATGTATGTCAGTAATGTTAATGGCGAACTCACTGCCAAAGATGGCAATGGTTATATTTCCCGCCTAAAAAGTGACGGTACAGTTGATGAAATTAAATTCATCAATGGAGGCAATAGTAAAGATGCCTTAAATGCGCCCACAGGTATGGTAGTTTTGAATACCACGCTTTATGTTTGTGATATTGATGCTTTGCGCGCCTATAATTTGCTCAATAAAAAATTTATGTTCAATGTCAATTTTGGCGATCTGCCAGTGCAGCATTTTTATGATATTACTATTGGTCCTGATGGGGCGCTGTATGTAACTGATGCTGATGCCAATCGGGTTTATAGAATAGATGTGAGCAAGCAACATGAAGTAACCACTTTTATTGCTAATCTAGATTTAGGTGGACCGCGCGGTATTGTTTGGTATCCGCTAAGTCAAAGTTTCATAGTTGCTGGTGCAGTATCTGGAAAGATTACTGCTTATGATAAAAATGGGGCCACTAAACAATTACCGTCTATCTTCTTGAAAGCACCGCAAGGACTGGGGTTAGATGATAGTGGTAATATTTACGTTGCTGATATGAGTTTGGAAAATGTTTATCTTATTCCTTCTAATTTTGCCTTGTTAGGATTTAAGCAAGGTTTGCAAGAACCAACAGGTATTGCTTATAATAGAATGTCTAAAAAAATTGCCATTTCCAGTTTTAAGGGAAATGAGGTTGTCTTTGTCGAACCAGCTCAATGAAAAATTCATGCAGAAAGCTTTAGCTCAAGCCAAAAAAGCCTGGGCCAAAGACGAAGTGCCAATTGGCGCTGTGGCTGTGGTTGACGGAAAGATCGTAGCCAGAGCGCACAATATTAAGGAAAGCACGCACAATCCCTTGGGGCATGCTGAAATTCTGCTTTTGCAAAAATTAACTAAAAAACAAAAACGCTGGCGCTTAAGTGATGTGAACATTTATGTCACTTGTGAGCCATGTATCATGTGTGCTGGTGCTTTGTGGCAGGCTAGAATCGGTAAACTTTATTTTGGTTGTTCTGATCCTAAGGCCGGTGCTTGCGGATCATTATATAATGTGCCAGAAGATAAACGCTTAAATCATCGTATTAAAACCACAGGCGGTATTTTAGCCAAGCAGTGCGCCCAGCTTTTATCAGATTTTTTTGTTGCCAAGCGGAAATCAAGGTGTCATTCCCGCGCAGGCGGGAATCTACTTGAGTAAAAATTAGATCCCTGCTTTCGCAGGGATGACAACAATTCTTGCATTCACCTCTTAAAAGCGGTAATAAGGTAATATTATTATGCTTTTAATCCCCCAGCTCTATCTTAGAAATAATAAAGTAGTGTCTGTAGAAGGCATGAATACACCTCTTTACGATGCTGATCCAATTGTAATGTGTCGTAGTCTCAAAGATGCTGGAGCTGAAGCTGTTTATTTGGTGGATTTAAATATTTCTACAATCGGCGATGGTCCAAATTTGCCACTTATCCAAAAAATCAAACAAGAAGTTGGCTTGCAACTTTTTCTAGGAGATAATTTCAGATCAGTGCAGGCAATTGATCCTTATGCTAAATTAGATCCAAAACTAATTGTTTTAGAGACAGTGGCCTATCAAGAACCAGATTTGGTTAAACAAGCTTGTCAGCGTTATTCTGGAAAAATTGCCGTGAAAATTTTTGTGCGTGCAGGAAAAATTACCATTCCAGGCTGGGCGGTTTCGCCCACCAAAACGGCAATAGATTATGCCCAGCAGTTTGGTAATATGGGAGTTAAGAGTTTTTTCTATTCTGATATTTCTGAAAAAGGTGTTCTGGAACAAAAAAATCTGGATAATATTTTGTTCTTTTGCAAAAAAGTTTACAGCAATGTTATTTGCACCAGTGAAATTAGAAATGCAGGTGATATTGAAAAACTAATGACGGTTGGCGCTCCTGGTTTGAATGGTTTGGTTCTAGCCCATGCCTTTTATGAAAACCGCATTGATCTTAAAGCTGCAATCAACTTGGTTTTAGATCTTTCTGTCAGTTCTAGCAATGAGCCCACCTTAACGGAGGATTAAATGGCAGGCGACTGTATCTTTTGTAAAATTGCCAAAGGGGAAATGCCTTCAGATAAGGTTTTTGAAAATAAAGATATAATTGCTTTTCGAGATATTAACCCTGTAGCGCCCACCCACATTATTGTTATTCCCAAAGAGCATTATCCTACTTTAAATGATATTCCTGCAGAAAACTTAAATATTATTTCCCAGATCTATGCGGTGATTAAAGAGATAGCCAAAAAAGAGGGTGTGGCTGAAAAAGGGTATCGCACTATAGTTAATACTAATCCAGAATCCGGTCAGGTGGTATTTCATCTGCATTTTCACATTTTAGGTGGCCGACCAATGCGAGGTCTAGGATAAAAGCGACCATTGACTATAGACCTTAAAAGTCTATGGTCTATAGTCAATAGTCCATGGTTAAATTTTTATGGCAGAGATTATTTCCATAAATCCAGCAACTTTAGAAGAAATAGGGCGCGTGCCTGCTGTTGCCAAAGAAGAAGTGCGCGGCATGGTAGCCCAGGCTAGGGCTGCTTGTCCAGTTTGGCAGCGCCTGGGTTTTAAAAAACGCGCAGAGTATTTATTGCAAGCACGCAAGTATTTGTTGGAGCATATTGATGATTTTGCCAAAACCATTACTTTAGAAAACGGCAAGCCTTTAACTGAAGCTCTAACCTCGGAGATTTATCCTATTGCAGATTTGATTTATTATTTTAGCCATCATGCGGAAAAATTACTCAAAGAATATAAAGTGCCCATTGGTGTAATGGGCTTGTTGGCGCGCTCCTCACGTATTTCTTTTCAACCTTTGGGTGTGATTGGCATTATCAGTCCGTGGAATTTCCCTTTTTCCATTCCAGCTGGTGAAGCTGTGATGGCTCTTTTGTGTGGTAATGCAGTAATCTTAAAACCATCTTCAGTTACTCCCTTGGTAGGTAAAAAAATTGAAGAAATGTTGGATGCTGCCCAAATGCCTGCTGGAATTTTTCAACTACTTTCAGGTGGGGCAGAGAATGGAGAAGCGTTAGTTGAATCTAGAGTTGATAAAATATTATTTACCGGAAGTGAAGCTGTTGGCAGTAGAATTATGGCCAAATGTTCTGAAAACTTAACTCCAGTTGTGCTAGAGTTGGGTGGCAAAGACCCGATGATTGTGCGTGCAGATGCTAACTTAGAGCAAGCCAGCTCTGGCGCGGTTTGGGGAGCCTTTGTTAATAGTGGTCAGTGTTGCGCTGGTGTGGAAAGAGTTTATGTGCATGAATCAATTTTTGCTAAATTTGTAGAAATGGTGGTGCAAAAAACTAAAAAGTTAAAACAAGGGCCTGGTATTGATCCTGAAAATGATATTGGCGCTATGACCAACCAAAGCCAGTTAGATTTGGTCAAAGAACACGTGCAAGAAGCCAAAGAACGCGGGGCTGATATTTTGTGCGGTGGCGAGCAAAATTTAGATTTTCCAGGCTATTTTTATAAACCAACTGTGCTGACCAATGTTGATCATGGTTTTCGCTGTGTGCGTGAAGAAACCTTTGGCCCCTTAATGCCGATTATGTCTTTTGCAGATGACAACCAGGCCATCAAGCTAGCCAATGATACCAGATATGGTTTAACTGCTTCGGTTTGGACCAAAGATCTGAAAAAAGGACAAGAAATGGCGCGCAACATTTTGGCTGGCACGGTAACTATTAATGATTGTGTTTTCACGCATGCTTTAAGCCAAACCCCTTGGGGCGGCAGAAAAGCTTCTGGTTTTGGCCGCACCCATTCACGTTTTGGTTTACAGGAATTGGTTACAGTTCATCACATTCATACCAATCATTTGTCTGGTAAAAATTTTTGGTGGTATCCTTATTCTCAGCAGGTGGTAAATAGTTTTAAGGATCTGGCAAAATATTTAACTGATAACTGGTTAATTAAAGCCAAAGCAATCCCTGCCTTTTTGAAAGTTTTTAGCAGAAAAAAAATATAGAGGCACTCTTATGCATGGAATTCCCTATGCGTTAGCTTCCTATTTATTATGGGGATTGCTCCCAATCTATTGGAAGTTATTAAAACAAGTCCCTGCCTATGAGATTTTGGCTCATCGTATTGTCTGGTCCACAGTATTTATTTTAGGCTTGCTTCTTTTGCAAGGACGCTGGTTTGAACTAAAAGACATGTTTAATTTTAAGAGAAAAATTTTGTTTTTTAGTCCTTTGCTCCTGGGCGCTAATTGGTTTATCTATGTTTGGGCAGTTAATGCTAGTCATATTGTAGATGCTTCTTTGGGTTATTTTATTTGTCCTTTGCTCACAGTTTTGTTGGGAGTGATTTTTCTAAAAGAACGTCTAAATCTTTGGCAAATCATGGCTGTGATCTTGGTATTAGTAGGCGTTTTTTATTCAATCTATCAGCTTGGTTCTTTCCCTTGGATCGCGCTTTCCATTGCTATTACCTTTAGTCTTTATAGCTTAATCAGAAAGCAGGTTAAAGTTGGGCCAATAGTAGGTCTGGGTTGGGAAGTTTTGGTTATTAGCCCTTTGGCTTTAGGCTTCCTTTTGTATTTAGCTTTTAAGGGAAAGATTTTTTTTGGAAACGCAAATCTAAAAACTAATTTTTTATTGATTGGTACCGGTATTATAACCACTATACCGCTGATATGTTATATTCATGCTGTGAAAAAAATAAAATTAACTACCATGGGAATTTTGCAATACGTGGCTCCTAGTTGCCAGTTGGTAGTTGGAGTTCTGCTTTATCAAGAAAAGTTCAGCAAAGATCATTTAATTGTGTTTGGTATTATCTGGTTGGCAATTCTAATCTATTCCTTAAATTCAATTCTTTTCAGGACCTCGCCAGTGCTAGCTAAGCCTGTAATTGAACTTCCTGAATAGAATTAGCTGCCAGAGAGTAAGCGGTAAGTTAATAGCACAATGCCAAGAAGGGCCATAATCAACAAAGCTCCATAAAAAACAGTTAAGGTCCAGCTAAACTTGGCTGGTTTGGGCAGTTTTCCCCATTCCCACCAAGGTACAAATCTATAGGGGTTTTCTTCTGGATATTGCCTTTCTTTTTCGCCAAATAGCCAGCCTAGAAATGAACGGCGACCTTTGCTGCTAACTTGGCTCTGTTGCTCTTGTTTGGCTTCGGCTTTTTGATCAGCTGGTGGCATAATACCCAGCTCTCTGGCAGCTTCACCTTCTGCCTTACCACCAATAAATTTGCCAGCAGTTGGTAGAGGTGAGGTGGCCATTTCCCGACCTTTGGAAGTAGCTAGGCCTAAATAGGCCAGTTCGGCGCGCATGGTTTTTAAAAGTTCAGTCCGAAAAGAATCGCCAGGTTTTAAGTTGGCCAACTTAGCCAAGATATCTGCCAATACACTAAAACGAACATATTTTTCGACTTGGCCGTTCTTTAAAGCCATGTCAGAAATGATTACTCCTTTTTCACCTTTCATAATAACTCCGCGTAGAAAAAATTCGCGCACATCATCTAAAGATATTTTTTTGGCAGCCAGTCGTTCTCTGAAAGCATTAAAAAAGTTTCGCCATTGTTCTTCTGTTTTTTCCAGAAATTTTGGTTTGCCATCTGCTGCTTCTTGCGCCATTTTTTTTCCGCCTTCAAATCGTTCTAAAATAAAGCGCTCAAAATTGGAGAGCATTTTCTCCAGGTTTTTCTCGCCCTCGGTAGTGCCTTCTTTGGCGGTAGCGCGACCGGCACGATCAGCAAAATAGTTTTCATATTCTTTTTCTTTGGCAGCTTCTAATTTTCCTTTACGAATTTCCATTTGAGCTTCTTGTTTGGCTTCTTCCTTGCTTCTGGTTCGGGCTTCCTGCTTAGCTTCTTCTTTAGTATCAGCTCTTTGCCCAGCTCTTTGCGGTTGTTCCCGGTTATCTTCAACAACCCGATTGCTGCCAGGCAGACGAAAGTGTTCATAAACTGTGGTGGCATTCACGTTTCTGGCGGCAGCTTGCATAAAATGAGGTAGCATTCTGGCTAATTGAAATCCATCCCGACCAGCCCGCTGTACTAGGTCGCGCTGCAAGGAAGCAATTTGTTCTTGGGGCGCGTGATTTTCAATAGCACTATATAATTCACGAACTGCCTGATCTATTGGTCCTAAATTGTCTCCTGCGGGAAAAGACATGATTCCTCCATGTTGGGAATTATACTATATCTTGCCTACACTGTCATCTTGCATTTAGTTATTATCTTGCTAAGAAGGCAACTTATGCAGGTTTTTGAGGAAATTTTAGCTGCGCTTAAGGCCAAAAACCAAAGGATTAATATCAATGGCTTATGCGGAGCTGCGCCTGCTTTTTTGCTTTCCAAAATTTGGCAAACCTTTCCTGAACAAAATATTTTGGTGTTGGCTGCTACTCCTGAGCAGGCCAGGGCTATTTATGAGGATCTGCTGGTTTTTGTTCAGCCTCAAACTGCAAAAGAGCTTTTTTATTTTCCCGAGCCAGATGTTTTGCCTTATACGCAGCTTTCTCCTGAACCTAGAATTTGGTCGGAACGTTTACGCCTGCTTTATGAAATAGCTCATGGCCAAAAAGGTATGATGGTGGCGCCAATTGCTGCTTGTTTGCGCTATGTGCCTCCTAAATTTTTCGTGGCCAATTGTGTGCGTTATATTCACTTGGCCCAACAATTAGATCGAGAAGATCTAATCTATTGGCTTTTAGAAAATGGCTATACCGAGGTTTCAGTGGTGGAGGATGTTGGCGAGTTTGCCAAACGCGGTGGTATCTTAGACATCTGGAGTCCTACTACGCAAAAACCTATTCGCTTTGAACTTGAGGGAGATAAAATTATTTCTCTGCGCGAGTTTGATCCAGTTACGCAACGCTCTAAAAAAGATTTACAAAAATTCAGTATTATTCCTGTGCGGGATGTTCCCTTAAATATTGAATCTTGCCGCTTGGCCATCCAGTCCATTCAGGCCTTGGCCCAGAAGAATAATTTTCCAGAAAAGGAAACCCAGCGTTTAATAGAATATTTAAATGACCGGGTTGCTTTTTCAGGTATTGAAACTTTTCTGTCATTATTTCACGGAGCAATCGCTTCTTTATTTGATTTTTTGCCCCCAGATACACTGATTGTGACAGATGATCCAATTGAGTTGGAACAATCTGTAAGCAAGCTTTTAACTTCTATCCATGATTTGGCTAAATATACCACAGGGCCAGAGCGTTTGATTGCCCCAGAGCGTTTATATCTTTCCTGGGAAAAGTTGGGAGAGCAGATGAATGCTTTCCAACAAATCAAGTTGGGTAGCTTACAGGTAAGCCAACCCAATGCTGAGCCAGAAAAAAATATCAAAATTGAAACCTTTGCTAATACAGATTTGCGACCAAAGATGGAAGGACATATTAAAGATGAAGATCCATTAAGGCCTTTGGTTAAATATCTCAAAGAACGCAGTTTACCAGAAGAAAAGATTGTTTTTACCTGCCATACTTCTGTGCAGGCCCAACGCTTAAAAAGTCTATTTCAATGGCAAGGTATTGATCTAACTGAATTTACGGCTGGTTTTGAAAATTTGGAATTTAGCAAAGCTCAGTTTAAGATTAGAATAGCTAAACTTTCCGGAGGATTTCGCTGGCCAGAGCTTGGGATTTCCATCATTACTGATGAAGAACTTTTTGGTACTAAAGTTGTGCGTAAGGTTAAGCAACGTCCTCCTGCTGAGTTTTTTACTTCTTTTTCAGAACTGGTTGAAGGTGACTATTTGGTGCATGATCAGCATGGTATTGGGCGTTATTTAGGACTCAAAAATCTGAATATAGATAATCACAACAATGATTTTATCCTTTTGGAATATTTAGAAGGAGACAAACTTTATTTGCCAGTTTATCGTCTAAATCTTTTGCAAAAATATATTGGCCCTGGAGATAGTTTGCCGCTTTTAGATAAATTAGGTGGTACGCGTTGGGTTAGTGTTCAGGAAAAAGCAAAAAAGGACATTGTCAAAATCGCCAAAGAACTACTGCACATTTATGCCTCCAGGCAAGTGCATCCTGGGTTTAAATTCCCACCACCAGACGCTGCCTATGAAGAATTTTCAGCTAGTTTCCCTTATGATGAGACACCAGATCAGAAACAAGCCATTGATGATGTGTTGCGCGACATGGAACTGGAAATACCTATGGATCGTTTGATTTGCGGTGATGTGGGTTATGGAAAAACAGAAGTGGCTATGCGCGCTGCATTTAAGGCGATTATGGCTGGAAAACAGGTGGCAATTTTAGTGCCCACCACTTTGCTGGCTTTTCAACATTATGAAAATTTTAGAAGGCGTTTTGAGGAAACACCAATCAAAGTGGAAATGCTTTCGCGTTTTCGCAGCAGCAAAGAACAAAAAGCTATTATTGAAGAATTAAAAAAAGGTATAATTGATATTGTTATTGGCACGCACTGCTTACTACAAAAAGGGATTGGTTTTAGAGATCTTGGGCTTTTAGTAATAGATGAAGAGCAGCGTTTCGGAGTTTCGCACAAAGAAAAAATGAAAAAATTGCGAACTACAGTGGATTGCCTAACTTTAACTGCCACGCCAATTCCGCGTACCTTGCACCTTTCTTTAACCGGTATTCGAGATATCAGCATTATCAACACTCCGCCTCTGGATCGTTTGGCAATATCAACGGAAGTGGTGCCCTTTGATGACGGCATAATTCGGCATGCTATTCGCGAAGAACTGGCCAGGGATGGTCAGATATTTTTTGTCCACAACAGAGTGCAAACCATACGTTCCATGGAGGAATATTTAAGCCAACTTTTACCTGAAGCAAAAATTGGCGTGGCTCATGGCCAGCTGAAAGAAAGACAGTTGGAAGAAGTTATGACCAAATTTATCAAAAAAGATCTAAATGTCTTATTAACCACTTCTATTATTGAATCTGGTTTGGATATTCCTTCAGCCAATACAATTATTATTAATCGGGCTGACACTTTTGGTTTGGCCCAGCTTTATCAAATTAGAGGCCGAATCGGTCGCTCCAACCGACGGGCTTTTGCCTATCTGCTTTTGCCTCAAGACAAGACAATTACGCCCACAGCTAAAAAACGTTTAACGGTTTTGCAGCGGTTTACTGATTTGGGTAGTGGTTTTCAAATCTCCATGCATGATCTAGAAATTCGCGGATCTGGTAATATTTTGGGAAGCGCTCAATCAGGACATGTAGCAGCGATTGGCTATGAAATGTACACCAAGCTTTTGGCTAAAGAAATAGGTAGGCTCCAGGGTAAAAAAATTGAAACTGAAATTGATCCAGATCTAAATTTAGCCATTTCAGCTTATTTGCCTCCTGATTATGTTGAAGATAGTGGAACCAGGTTAGATATTTATCGCCGTTTGGCTTCCAGAATAAATTTGGCAGAAATCAAAGAAATGGAGCAGGAAATTGAAGATCGATTTGGTGGGCTGCCAGAAGAGGCCAAAAATCTATTGGGCGTGATGGAAATCAAAGTTATGGCCAAAGAACTTCGGACCAATCAAATTACTTTTGATGGTCGCACGTTTTCTGGTCGTTTGGATAAAACAAACCAAGTAGATCTTAATAAACTAGCCCAGCTAATTAGCAGAGACAGTCAGCGTTATATTTTACGGCCACCAGACCGGATTTTATATGTAACCAACGGAATTGAGCAAGCTTCAGAGATAATTAAAGAGGCTAAAAACTTCTTGAGAGAGCTTGGCAGCTGTGTTAGCACCAAACAATAAATAGCCTATGAATAAAGCTCGGAAAATAATAATTTTAAGCCTGTTTTTAATGGCAGCTTGTTCCAAGCCAGAAAAGATTGTGGCCACAGTCGATGGTTTTCAGATTACCCAGACAGACTTGCAGCATGCTTTAAATATTGAAAAAGAAAATTACGACCCCTTGCTTTTAAAAGTTAAAGAAAATGCAGCCAATTTTAAATTGGCCTTGCTGAACAAATTGGTGCAAGAGACAATTTTGATTAATGAAGCTAAAAAAGCTGGATTAAAATTAACCACGACTGAAGAAGAAGGGATCAAAACTTCAACAAATCATGATGATTATTGGTTGGAGAGGCAGAAAAAAAAGCTGCTAATTAATAAGTTGATTAATGTAAAAATTGGCGAGCAAATTGAAATATCTTCTAAAGATATTAGCTTATATTATAACAGCCATCGCCAGGATTTTTTTCAGCCAGAGCAATTTCGAGCACGCCAAATTATTGTAGATGACAGGCAATTAGCGGTGGATATTTTGCAGAAGATTAGCAAAGGTGAAAACTTTGCCGAACTGGCTAAAAAATATTCCTTAAGTCCAGATGCTGAGCAAGGGGGAGATTTGGGTTTTTTCGATGTCCAGTCTTTTCCGCCAGTTTTTACCAGAATTTGTGAACAATTAGACATAAACGAAGTTAGTGAAGTTGTTAAAACAGATTATGGCTATCAGATTTTTCAGCTATTAGGAAGACGTGAAGAACGTCAAAAAAGTTTGGATGAAGTCTCAAAAAACATAGAGTTTTTGTTAAAGGAAAAGCAAGGCCAAAAGGTTTTTAGTCAATGGTTTGCTGATTTACAAAAGCAGGCCAACGTGCAAATAAATCAAGAAGTACTCAAGGAGGTTGAAATTGATTAAGATCATTAAAATCAGGCAGATTTTAATGCTTGCTAGCATGTTAATTTTTTTAAGTCTTAATGCTTTTGCAGTTGAGATGGTTGATCGTGTTGTGGCTGTGGTAGATGGAGACGTGGTCACCATGTCAGATTTAGAAGAAATTATAGATATGACCCCTAAACAGGGTCGGCCAATTTTAGAACAGAAGATGGAAAACTTTAGAAGCGAAGCTTTGGATGGCTTAATTGATGATATCTTGCTTAGACATGAGATTGAAAAAACAAAAATAGAAGTTAATGAAGAAGAATTAACTAGGGCCATTGCCAGCGTTTTACGTCAAAATCAGATAAGCCCAGAACAGTTACGCACAGACTTGGCTAAAAAAGGTATTAGTTATGATGTTTATAAACAGCAGATTACAGATCAAATAAAGATGATTAAATTTGTTAATCAAGTGATTGGTTCCCAAATAAAAATTGAGGAACTTGAGTTAAGAGATTATTTTAAAAAGCATCAAGATATGTTTGGTGGCGGAGATGTAGATTTTGAGAAGGCCAAGGAAAAAGTGCATGATGCCTTATATGAAGAAAAAACCCAGGAAGGTTTGCAAAATTATTTGTTTCGTTTGCGTCAAAAGGCTTACATAGATATTAGACTTTAGTTACTTTATGGAGGAGATGATGTCGCGGATTGGTATCACCATGGGTGACCCAAAAGGTGTAGGTCCAGAACTTATTGCCAAGGCTTGGAAAGAAATGGAGCCGGCCATTCGTCAAAAGATACGTATTTATGGAGATCGCACTGTTTTAGATGTTTCAGCCAAAATGGTGGGCACGACATTTGATCCAAAACAACTGGTCATTACCTCTAGCGTTGCCGGTCCAGTTGGTAATATTTCTGAACCAGACGCTTCCAGGATTACACTTCTTGCCCTAAAGGCGGCCATTGTTGATATAAAAGCAGGTTCTATAGATGCTTTGGTAACCGCACCAGTCAATAAGTTTCGCATGCAGATTACCGAACCCAATTTTACTGGTCATACAGAAACTTTGGCCAAAGCAGCTGGTGTGCGCGATGTAATTATGATGTTTGCCTGTCCGCCTGTTATGCCTGATAGTACCTTGGCCAAACAAGTTGGATTGCCCATTGCTAATCTTTGTTCTGCAAATACTAAACCAATTTACTATGACAAGCTGCGCATTAGTTTGGTCACCACTCATTTACCTCTGAAAGAGGTCTCAGCTCATATTAGCAAACATAAAATTTTGACCACCATCCATTTAACCGTTGAAGCGCTTAAACGCTTTTTTGATTGTGAGCGTCCCAGGATTGCCGTGTTAAGTTTAAATCCTCATGCAGGAGAAGGTGGCGTGCTTGGTACAGAGGAAGAGGAAGTTATTGTTCCGGCAATTGGTCGGGCCAGAAAAGAAGGGATTATTTGTTTTGGTCCTTTTACTTCAGATGCGCTTTTCGGTAAAAAAGAAATTGATTTTGATGCAGTGATTGCCATGTATCATGATCAGGGTTTAACACCCATGAAGATTATCTGCCCGGATCGGGTGGTAAATGTAACATTAGGACTGCCATTTGTCCGCACATCGCCAGGTCATGGCACTGCTGAAGATATTGCGTGGCGTGGTCAAGCCAGGTCAGAAAGTATGATTTCTGCAATTGAAATGGCAGATCATTTATTAAGAAAACAAGGCAAGGTTTAGGAGGAAGTAATGTCGGAAATAAAATTTGGCACTGATGGCTGGCGGGCAATTGTTGATAAGGATTTTATTCCAGAAAATATCAAAAAAGTTATTCAAGCTTTTGCTGACTACTATCCTGAGCTGCCAGAGGCTGGAAGGCCAGTAGCTGTCGGTTACGATCGTCGTAACAAATCCAAAGAATCTGCCGACTTGATTGCTTCTGTTTTATTGGCCAATAATATTCCAACGATCTTAAGTAATAATTTTTGTCCTACTCCAACTGTTTCTTGGCTGGTTAAAAATAAAAAATGCGCTGCCGGAATTATGGTAACTGCCAGTCATAATCCTGCTCAATGGAACGGTATTAAATTTAAGGAAAGTTATGGTGGAGCTGCCTCGGAAAAATATGTGCATCTTATTGAAGATTATATCGCTAAAAATGAGGTTCAAAGAAAAGTTCCAAAAACAGTAGAGATTAAAAATCATCCTAAATTAGAAATGTTTGATCCTTA
This sequence comes from Pseudomonadota bacterium, assembly GCA_043823065.1. GTDB lineage: Bacteria > UBA10199 > UBA10199 > 2-02-FULL-44-16 > DYJF01 > JBDRBB01. Next base: position 93,201 of record JBDRBB010000009.1, read on the forward strand.
TGGCGAGTATTTGAGTGTTTTTGCGAGCATGGTTGACCTGGATCTGATCAAGAAGAAAAAATATAAGATTGTGATTGATCCTTTATATGGGGCAGGTACAGGATTTTTTACCAGACTTTTTGGAGATATGGTGGAGGAAATTCATACCAAAGCCGACATTACCTTTGGCGGTTTGCATCCAGAACCAATTCCACCCAATACCAATGAATTAGTCGATAAAGTTGAAAAAGGCAAATATACTGCTGGTTTGCTGATGGATGGCGATGCAGACCGGGCAGGGGCTGTTGATGAAACAGGCAAATTTGTTACTACTCATGAAATATTTTCGCTCTTAATCAAACATTTGGTTGAGGATAAGAAATGGAAGGGGAAAATTATAAAATCTATTTCCACAACCATGATGATTGATCGTTTAGGCAAGAAATATGGGTTGCCAGTTGATACTGTGCCAGTTGGGTTTAAATATATTAGCCCAGCCATGAAAGAGCCAGGAGTTTTAATTGGCGGTGAAGAAAGCGGAGGCTTTGGTTTGCCCAGGCATATTCCAGAGCGAGATGGCATCTTTTCTGATTTGCTCTTGCTTGAACTTATGGCCACAACTGGCAAAAAATTAAGTGAACTAGTTGCTGATTTGCAAAAAGATGTTGGCCCAACTTTTTACAAGCGGGTTGATAACCATCTTTCTCAAGAACAAATTCAAAAAGTTAGAGAGCGCATGAAAGATTTAAATATCAAGGCAATTGGCGAGCGCAAAGTTACCAAACACACTACCATAGATGGCCATCATTTCTTGTTTGATGATGAAAGCTGGCTACTTTTCCGCGCTTCAGGCACAGAACCTTTAATTCGGGTCTATGCTGAAGCGCCAACCATGGAGCAAGTAGAGGCATTTTTGAAAGAGGGCATGAAGGCCGTAGGATTGTAAAGGCTGTCATTCCCGCGAAAGCGGGAATCTAAATAATAAAATATGATTTCAGCAAAGACCAAAAATACTGTGCGCAATGTTTTATGGCCCTTGGTTTTGATCACTATAATTGGTGGCCAATTTTATCCTTGGTTGGGTTTTATTGTGCCCATAGTTATGTTAACCGGAATTATCGGTGCGGCTATTTACGGAGGTCGTTTTATCTGTGGTTGGATTTGTCCGCGTGGTTCGTTTTATGATTTGGTTATCTCCAAGATATCTAGAAACAAAACAATTCCAAAATTTTTTCGAAATTCTTTGGCGCGCTATAGTTTATTAGTCCTGCTCATGGGTTTTATGATTCTGCAAATAGCCTTAGATGCAGGAAATATAACTCATTGGGGAGTAGTTTTTGTCAGATTGTGTGCGGTAACCACAGCTATTGGCGTAATGTTAGCAATTATTTTTCACCCCCGCACCTGGTGCACATTCTGCCCCATGGGCACAATTCAAAGTCACCTTGGAAAGAAAAAGACAATTTCCAGTACAACTTAAAAATTCCCTTTCGGAGGCAAGGCCTTCAAAGCGGGCGCACGAAACCGGGTTATTCATCGTTAAAATAGCGCTGTTTTTAAGGCGAGTTAGAGGACTATTAATCCTTAAGGACTACCAAACATTTAAGGTAAATTTTGGATTTAGCGAAGCAACACCCCCTGTACCAGAATTTCATTTATATCATAAGAATACGGTATTCAAAATATAAAATAAGCTGTATGGCAGACGACGTGCGAAAGACGAATTTTGATTGCAAATAGAGGTCCCTCTGGCTACACTGACCTGCTATGCCGCCAGGAGATATCATTGTTAAAGGTGCGAAAACGCACAATCTCAAGAATATTGACGTTCAAATTCCTCGGGGAAAATTAGTGGTGGTCACTGGTCTTTCTGGTTCTGGAAAATCCAGCCTGGCCTTTGATACGATTTACGCCGAAGGCCAGCGCCGGTATGTGGAATCTCTTTCTGCTTATGCTCGCCAGTTTTTGGAGCAAATGGACAAGCCGGATGTAGATTCAATTGAGGGTTTATCCCCAGCTATTTCTATTGAACAAAGAAACAGCTCCAGAAATCCCCGTTCTACTGTTGGCACTTCCACGGAAATTTATGATTATTTGCGCCTGCTTTTTGCTAGGATTGGCAAGCCCCATTGCTATAAATGCGGCCGGCCAATAGCTGCTCAAACTGTTTCGCAGATGGTTGATCAAATATTAGATCTTCCCCAAGACACTAAAATCGTTATTTATGCCCCAATTGTTCAAGGTCGCAAAGGCGAATATGTTAAAGAACTAAAAATCTTGGCAAAACAGGGATTTTTACGCGTACGAATCGATCAGCAAATGTATGAATTAAGTGAAGAGATTAAATTAGATAAGAAAAAAAAGCATGATATTGATCTCATAATTGATCGTTTGCAGGTTAAGCCAAACGTCAAGTCCAGGCTAGCTGATTCATTGGAGACTGGGCTTAAATTTGGCAATGGTTTGGTAAAAGTTGAAGGCTCTTCAGCGCCTCTTTTGCTTTCTGAAAAACACGCATGTGTATATTGCCAAGTTTCTTATCCAGAAATTTCACCCCAGATGTTTAGCTTTAACAGTCCCAAGGGAGCTTGCCAGGCCTGCGATGGTTTAGGCACGCGCCAGTATTTTGATCCTGATTTGATTATTCCCAACAAAAATCTTTCTTTAAGAGATGGAGCAATTATTCCTTGGCAGAGCAAGACTTCAACCCACTATATTAATATTTGTGAAGCATTGGCTAAGCATTATGGATTCAGCATCTATACTCCCTATAAAGATTTGCCGGACAAAATTAAATCTTTAATTCTGAATGGTTCTGGAGAAGAAAAAATTAACTTTTATTATGAAGAAGGAGAAGACCAGCGCCATTATTATAAGGCTCCGTTTGAAGGTGTGCTGGCTCAATTAGAAAAACGTTGGCAAGAAACCAGCTCCTACCACATTCGCCAAGATATTGAACGTTATATGAATTTTCAAGCCTGTCCTGACTGCCATGGCGCCAGGTTAAGAAATGAAAGTTTATATGTTTTGATTGCAGCAAAAAATATTGCTCAAATAACAAATTTTTCCATTAAACAGGCCTTGGTTTTTTTAAAGAGTTTGAACCTATCCAAAAAAGATGCGCTTATTGCTGATAAAATTTTAAAAGAGGTTCAAGAGCGTTTGGGTTTTTTAGTGGATGTGGGTCTGGATTATCTTACCCTAAATCGCGCTTCAGCTAGTTTAGCTGGTGGAGAAGATCAGCGTATTCGCTTGGCCAATCAAATTGGCTCTGCCTTAACTGGCGTGCTCTATGTTTTAGATGAACCTTCGATAGGTCTTCATTAGCGCGATAATGATCGTTTATTAAAAACTTTAATCAAGCTCAGAAATTTGGGTAATACGGTTTTGGTCGTTGAACATGATCGGGATACAATGTTGGCTGCTGATTACATAATAGACTTGGGTCCAGGTGCTGGTGTAAAAGGAGGATATGTAGTCGCCACAGGCACTCCGCAACAGATAGTTGCTAATCCCAAATCCTTAACCGGACTTTATCTTTCAGGTAAGAAGACTTTAGACGCACCCAAGAAAAGGCGCAGCTCAGATAAAAAGCTGCAAATTCTTAATGCTGCTGAACATAATTTGAAAAATATCGATGTAGATATTCCTTTAGGCATGATTACTTGTATTACTGGTGTTTCTGGATCTGGAAAATCAACCCTAATCAATGACACATTATATAAAGGTTTGATGCAGAAGCTTTATCATTCCAAAGAACCTGCTGGCAAAATGGATGATTTGCTGGGTTGGCAACAATTAAATAAAGTAATTAATATTGATCAATCGCCAATTGGCCGCACTCCGCGGTCTAATCCAAGCACTTATACCGGAGTTTTTACTTTTATTCGCGATCTTTTTTCTCAACTGCCCCAAGCTAAAGCGCGTGGTTATAAACCCGGACGTTTTTCCTTTAATGTTAAAGGCGGACGTTGTGAAGCTTGTGAAGGTGATGGCTTGATCAAAATTGAAATGCATTTTATGCCAGATGTTTATGTGGAATGCGAAGTTTGCCGAGGTAAGCGTTTCAACCGAGAGACTTTGGAGATTGAATATAAGGGCTTATCCATTGCCGATGTTTTGGCCCTGACCGTTAATCAGGCCCATAAGTTTTTTGAAAACATACCCTCTATTCGTTATAAACTAGAAACTCTTTTAGATGTAGGTTTGGGTTATTTAACTCTTGGGCAATCTGCAACCACGCTTTCAGGTGGGGAGGCCCAAAGAATCAAAATATCCAAGGAGCTTTCCAGGCATGATACAGGCAGAACCTTGTATATTTTGGATGAACCAACTACAGGCCTGCATTTTGATGATGTGTTTAAACTATTAAATGTGTTAAACCATTTAGTGGACAGGGGAAATACGATCATAATTATTGAACATAACCTTGACGTGATTAAATCTGCTGATTACTGTATCGACTTGGGGCCGGAGGGTGGAGATCTGGGAGGGCAAATTGTTTGCACAGGTACACCTGAAGAATTAGCAAAAAACAAAGGTTCCTATACTGGAAAGTATCTGCGCAAAGAGCTTAAAGTTAATGGACCATAGACCATAGACCTTTTAGGTCCATGGTCATTATTAGGGGGTTTTATGAAATCAAAAGTAGTGATCGGGTTTATAGCATTATTTGTTGTTTTAGCTTTAGTTATGCCCAGTTTAGGTTTTGCCAAAAAAAGTAAAGTCAAGGAAGCGGTTTACACAGGTCCAATGGCCAGGCAATTTGACCAAACCATTGCTCTTAGTAATGGTGTTTCAGCCACCATCACTATTGTGGCTGATCAAAGTCAGGAAGAACTGGTTTTAGCCACTATTAGCCGTTTGTTGGGCCAGGCCTCCCAGCTTGATGCAGAACTTAACAGCCCTGCTAACGGAGATATTGTAAGAATTAATAAATTAACCAATTCCCAACAGGCCAAAATCAGTAATTACACCTTTGATTTAATTTCCAAAGCAAAAAATTTAGCAGCTCTGACCAATGGCTGGTTTGACATTGTTGCTACTACAGATAAGGGTTTTTTTGCTCCTAAAGATTATCGCAAATTAAAACTTGATCAGGAAGAACATACTTTTGCTTTTAAAAGTAAAAATATGCAGCTGGATATGCATAATATTTGGCCCGCTTATTTAACAGATCTGTTGATGCAAGAAATTGTTAAAGCAGGATATGCTAATGCCAAAGTGGAGGTTGGTACTACCAGTAAAAATGTTGGTAAAGATATCTATACCCCCTGGACAGTGTCCATTGGTTTACAGGAGACAGGTGGAAAATCACAATATGCCCATCGAACCTATGCCTATTCTTTTACCAATAAAGCAGTGGCTGAGCTTACCCCAACCAGTTTTGCTGCACCTTTAATTGATCCAAAATCCAAAAAAGAAGTTGAAGCAAATTTTAGAAATGTAACTGTATTTGCCCAAGATGCCATGACTGCTCAAGCCTTGGCTATTGCGCTATATACTATTGGTCCAAAAGGAGCAGTGCCGTTTATTGAAAAACATCCAGAGATCAAGGTGATTTGCGTGAATAACAAGGGAGAGTTTGTAACTTCAAAAGGTTTGCAAATTAATCCTTATGATCATTCAGCTAATGATCTGGCCACTACCACGGCCCAGGATTTGGGTCCAACTGATCAGAAACTGCGTGAAAAAGAAGAATTAGAAAATTGAGCTTTTCCTATTTATGAAAATTAATTTTTTAAGATTTTTACCGGGTGTTTTTATCTTAGCGCTGTTAGGTCAGGTCAGTCAGGCCTCTGATATTAAGCAATATTCCAAGCAATTTCAGTTGGCGCCAAATATTAGTGGCGCCATGATCATTGTAGGTTATGTTGCAGATGAAAAAGATATTAACAAGTTGATGGACTCTGTTGTAGAAGAGGCCAAACACACCTATTTGCTTCTGGATGCAAATAGTTCCTTAAGTCAGGTGGGGCAGGTTAATGCTGCTGCTGGTAAGAAGGACGGCGTAAAAGTAAATTGGCAGGTTTTAGATGCTTTTAAATCAGCTCAAAGTATTTCCAAGTGGACGGGTGGTGTTTTTGATATTGTGGATGGAAAAAATTCTTATCGCAATATTGAAATTGATGCCAAAAATTCTACCATCCGGTTAATGCGCACTAATATGCAGGTGAACTTTCAAGAAGTAATGGATGGTTTACTGGCAGATTATATGATGCGCTTAATTCAAGCTTCTGGCATGAAAAATGCCTTGCTCAAGGTTGGCACGGTTTTTCGGGGTATAGGCAATTCTGTTAATGGTACTTGGAAAATTGAAATTCAGGAAAATTTCGCTTCTAGTGTTCAGCATGCCTTAAAATTAAGTGTGATTAATTCTGCTATTGCCGCAATTAGCGCTACAGATAATAAATACCGTACGGTAAAAGATTATCGTACTGGTAAAAGCTCTAATCCAGGATGTAAAGGCGTGGTTTTGGTCATGAATACAGCAGTGTTTGCCCAAGGTGTGGCCCAAGCTGTTTATGTCATGGGACCGCAGGAAGGTTCTAAATTTTTGGATGAATTTATCAAGGCTCGGGGTTTAATTGTAGATGCTAATGGTCAATTCATAAAAAAGGGAATGTAGATGACTAAAAAACCTAGTATCGCCATAGCTCTTGGTGGCAATGCCATTAGCAAACCAGGTATGCGGGGAGGAGATGATATACCTGAACAGTTTTATGCTACCAGAGAGAGCATGCAGCATGTAGCTGATTTAGCGGCCAATGGTTATGAAAAAATTTTAATTGTTCATGGCAATGGACCGCAAGTTGGCAGTGCTATTTTGCGCTCTGAATTGGCATCAGGTGCGGTATATCCCTTGCCTATGGATATTTGCGTAGCTGATACCCAAGGTGGCATGGGTTATATGATTCAGCAGGTGCTCATTAATTGTTTACGCGAGAGGCAGATCAAAAAACCTGTGGTTTCGCTGGTAACTCAAGTATATGTTGATGCTCATGATCCTGCTTTTGATAATCCAGTTAAACCAATTGGCATGTTTTATACCAGAAAAAGAGCCAAAGAATTAATGGCTGCTAAAAGATGGTCGCTTAAGGAAGATGCTGGCCGAGGTTGGCGAAGAGTGGTTGCTTCACCCAATCCAATAGATGTGGTAGAAAAAGAATCTATTAAACTGCTTTTTGATAATAAACATATTGTGATTGCTGCTGGCGGGGGTGGAGTACCAATTAGTCGTAATCGACATGACAAATTTTACGGTATTGAGGCTGTGGTAGATAAAGATCGTTCAAGTGCTTTATTGGCAAATGAGGTTGGGGTAGATATTTTGCTGATTATGACAAGCGTGGAATTTGCCTATATTAATTACCAAACTCCAAAACAAAAGGCTTTAACCAATGTTAAGGCCGCGGAACTTAAGGCTTATTTAGAAGCTGGAGAGTTTGCCATAGGTAGTATGAGGCCTAAAATTGAGGCTTGCCTCAATTTTTTGGAACAAGGGGGAAAACAAGCCATTATAACTTCTATTCCTAAGTGTCTGGCTGCTTTAAGGGGGAAAACAGGCACTCATGTCAGGCCCTAGTTTTTTTATTTGACATTTACTCTGATTTTCGGATTTACACTCCATGAGTCTGAACCATGTTCATGGAGGTTTTTGTTATGAATAATATGAACGACTTTGATTTTGAAAATCCTGAGACCTGTCCAAATTGCGGCCAATTTGTGGGCGAAGAAAACAGCTGTCCTCATTGCGGAGCTATTTTGTTTAATGAAGACGAGATGGACAATTTTGACGACGATAGCGAAGAGTTCTAAAGCATGAAGCGAGGGTGGCGGAATTGGCAGACGCGCAAGATTCAGGATCTTGTGGCCGTGAAGGCTATAGGGGTTCAAATCCCCTCTCTCGCACAATGATGTTTCTTTCTATTCTTTCAACTTGTTTTCGCCTAATCAAAATAATTTTAACAATTATTAGTGGTTTGATTTTGTTGATCACTACAGCTTTTGTGGCGGTTTATTTTTATTATGCCAAAGAGCTGCCAGATATTAAATCAGCTGAAGATTATCAACCTCCTGTTCTAAGCCAGGTTAAAGCTGGTGATGGCCAAGTAATTGGCGAGTTTTGGACCGAATGCCGCATTTTTTTACAGTTTGAAAAAATACCTCCACTTTTAAGGCAGGCGTTTGTTGCAGCTGAAGATCAAAGATTTTTTGAACATCGCGGCGTTGATATTCGTTCTATTGTCAGGGCATTTAAGGCTAATTTAAAAGCTGGCGAAGTCACTCAAGGCGGCAGCACCATTACCCAACAAATTACCAGATCAATTCTTTTGTCTAGCGAACGCACTATTGATCGTAAAATAAAGGAAGCAATTCTAGCTACGCGTTTGGAGAGGCGCTTGGATAAAGAGCAAATTTTGACCCTTTATCTGAATCAAATTTATTTAGGTAATCGCGCTTATGGTGTAGGGGCGGCAGCTAGAAATTATTTTCATAAAAATGTTGATGAATTAAATTTAGCAGAAATTGCTTTATTGGCAGCCCTGCCATCTGCGCCAAATTTATTTTCACCACTAAATAATCCAGATAAAGCCAGAGAGCGGCAAAGTCATGTTCTAAATCGGATGCTTACGGAAAAAATAATTACATCTGCTCAAATGCAACAAGCCTTAGAACAAAAACTCAATATTTATGTTGCTGGCATTGATAAAGATTTCACTGTTCCAGAAGCTGCCTATTTTGTGGAAGAAGTTAGGCGTTTGGTTAAAGAAAATTATGGAGATAAAGCATTATATAAAGGCGGTTTGAAAATTTATACTGGTTTAAATCTGGACATGCAGAAAGCAGCTTATCAAGCGGTGCATCAGGGATTAGAAAAGATTGCTAAGCGACAGGGGTGGACAGGACCTGTTGACTATGTAGAACCTAAAGATATTGAAAAAAAAGCAGCAGAAATTGCCAGCCAAATTTCTAAGCAGCAACCTGGAGATTATATTGTTTGGCCAGCTGACATTAGTAATCAAGAAATAACAAAATTGGTTTTAGATGAGACAAAACCATATCAAGCTATTGTGGTAGGATTTATTGGTGACGACACTCAGGTCTTGGTAGGAAATGTGGCAGGTATTATTCCAAAAGAGAATTTAAAATGGGCGCGTGAGTTTTCCAATAAAAGAGCAAATTATGATGATGCCAGCTTTATCTCTGATCCCCGGCGCATTTTAAGGGTAGGTGATATTGTTTGGGTAAAGTATATTGCAGGCGCAGAATTTGCCTTGTTTCAGCCGCCAGAAGTTCAAGCAGCTATTTTTGCCATAGATCCATATTCAGGTGAAGTTAAAGCCATGATAGGTGGCTATGATTTTAAGCAAAGCGAATTCAATCGTTCTATCCAATCTTTGCGTCAACCAGGCTCTGCTTTCAAACCTTTTGTTTATGCTGCAGCTTTAGACAAAGGATATAATTATGAAACTCAGATTTTAGATATGCCAGTGGAATATATTTTAGGAAACGGCCAAATTTGGCGCCCTAAAAATTATGGAGACTATAAAGGCCCAACCAGTTTTCGCAATGCCCTGGTTTTTTCCAGAAACATTCCAACTGTAAAAATAGTGGCAGATATTGGCACTGATTATTTAACTGCTTATGCCAGAAAACTTGGTCTTACCTCACCTTTGGATAAATATCTTTCCATGGCTTTAGGCGCTAATGGTGTATCTTTAAGCGAGATGGTGCCAGCTTATGCAACTTTCTTAAATAATGGAAAATATAGGGAGCCAATTTATATTCGCAAGATCATTGATGCCAAAGGGCAGGTTTTACAGGCAGTTAAACCTAGTAAATATCAAGAACTAATAACACCAAAAGCTGAGGCTGTGAAAATGAGCGCAGCTGCTGATAATGTTAAGTTAAATTCCAAATTATTTGAACAAAATAAAGTTTGGTTGGAAAAAGATAAATTAAATCTTACAGAAAATGAGCTGAAAATTTTGTATGGAGATGAAATCCCAGAAGGACATGTTATCACACCTCAAACCGCCTATCTGATGGTTAATCTCTTAAAAGGTGTAGTTGAGGGTGGGACAGGCACCAGGGTTAGAGAACTAAAACGACCTGCTGCTGGTAAAACCGGTACTACTAATGATGAAACAGACACTTGGTTTATTGGTTTTGTTCCAGATCTGGTGGCTGGGGTTTGGGTTGGTTTTGATGAGATTAAACCAATTGGACGCAAGGAAACAGGAGGGCGCACTGCAGCCCCAATCTTTGTGGATTTTATGCAGGAAGCAGTTCAGGGTTTTGAAGCCAAAAATTTTGAGCGACCTGCCCATTTTCCTGGTGGAGATATGGCAACTTTAATTGGCGGGTCAGCAGTTTTTGGCCCGCGTGATTATTTTGAAGATTTTTCAGTTGAGGAAAATGCAGATCGAGCAGGTGTCTTCTTTGAAGAAGACCTAGAAGAATACTCAACTGACCAGCCTGGTAACCCCTTAGAATAACAAGCATTTTAAACTCGCCATTCTTTTTTGTCGCATAATTTGGTATAATTTAAACAAAGACCTGAAAGGGGGATAAGTATGCACAAAAAAAATAGTATGGTCAGTACGTTAGGCCGGCAACAATCCCAAATTGGGTGGCGCCCAGTTTCTAGGCAACGTAAAATCGATACATTAGGAGAATTAACCCAGCTTCATATGAGTATCGGCAAAGGCCATCACTTTGCCAGATCTTTTAAGGGGCATGATAAACATTGGCGAGGATAAATTAATCAATATAACCAAGGGATTTTAGTTTTTCTTTAATTATCTTCAAATCTTCCGGCCTTAGTTTTTCTTTAACCGGCAATTCGCACAAAGGATGTTGAATTCTACCCCATTTGCAATGTTCCCAAATACGTTCATGAAAATAGTATAAAATTATACGGATAGTATGAAAGATTAAGGTAATTGCGGTCATTTCTTTCCAAGACCCGGTTATCCAATAGGTAATAGCGCCCAAGATAATTATGCCGATTATTCTCCAGGTAACAGATTTTACCCACGAGCGTATTTTGGTGTCCATGCTATTTTTCTCCTTTAGGCAAATAAAAAACCCTCCGTTTAGGCGGAGGGTTTTCTTATAGCACATTCTATAGCTTACTGGCAACCAGTGCAATCAGAAGCAATGGTGCAGGTTTGCGAACCAGCTTCTGTGGTAACTGAAACAGAACCGCTGCAAGTAACTGTAATTGAAGACTCATCCATGCCATCACCAGATACATTTGTGGTGACACTCATTTGGGTGACAGTGCCATTGGCATCGCCAGTGACAAGCAAATTTTCACCAGCAATAGTTGCCACTAAATTGCTAACCAAAGAGGTTAGTTCTTCTTGGGCGTTCATGGTTGCTTGGAAGTTGCCAGAGAAAGTCAAGGTCATAGTACCATTCAGAGTTTCATTATAGGTGATACCGTCAATAACCACGGAATCAGTAGCATTAGCAATTGCAGTGGTAATTATGCCAGAGGCAGTAAGTGTGGCTTGAGTGGCGCTGGTTTCAGTATAGGTAAAAGTTAGAGTGCCATTTAATGTTGCAGTTCCAGTGCCAATATTTACAACTTCATTGGTAAAGGTAACTGTAATTTGGTTTTCTCCCACAGCTACATTGACAGTTTTATCAAGACCACTTCCTGAAAGATCATAGATAATTTCATCTGCACATTCACCAACAATATAATCTAATAAAGACTGTTTAACTTTGGCTACTGCTTGATTATTAATACTTTGAGCGCCAACCGCTGTAGCGCCGTCTATGGCTGAGGCTGTGGCCACGCCTGTTGCTGCTGAAGAAACAGCGGCTGTGTCGCCACTTACACTACCTGAGCTGCCGCCACTACTGCCTGAGCCGCTGCCGCCGCACGCTGCTGTAGCAATTAAACTCAGCACAGCTAATACACTAAAAAATCTTTTTCCCATATTTCCCTCCTTTTAGGTTATCTTTTTTGTTAAATTTTAATCAACTTTAATGATTACATCTTCGATTACATCACCTTGGGTGATTTTTTCCACAACATCCATACCTTGTATGGTTTGTCCAAAAACAGTATAAGCGCCGTCTAGAAAAGGAGTTGGTTTAAGCGTAATATAAAACTGAGAACCACTGGATCTGCGTTCTGGGTTGACTTCGTCACCTGTTCTGGCCCAGGCCAAAGCGCCTTGTTTATGAGTCATCTTGATTTCCGCGGGAATGGTGTAGCCTGGTCCGCCAGCTCCGGTTCCAGTTGGATCTCCACCTTGAACCACAAAATCAGGTACTACTCTGTGAAATGTTAACCCCTTATAATAATTACCATCAGCGAGCTGCTTAAAATTAGTAACTGAAAGAGGTGCTTCCTTGGCAAATAATTCACAAACAATTTCACCTTTGGAGGTTTTAATCACTGCTGTATATTTTTTGCCATCATCTATGGCAGCTTGTTTGGGTTCTGCAAATTTTGTTGTTGCCTCTCCAGTCATAGTGCTCTCCTTTTCTGGTTCTTTGGTTTGCTCTGGTTCTTCAGGTTTAGCTTTGGTTTTACAAGCTAGGCCCATGGCCAATATACATACTAGCGATACTACTAACAGTTTCCTCATAATCTCTCCTTTTTAATAACCAATAACCAAGAAACAAGATACAAACAAATTCCAATAATCAAATTCCAAATAATTGGAATTTCAAAAATTGTGATTTGTTTGGTCATTGTATCTTGTATCTTGATATATTAATCCGTACTAACCATGGCTTCTAATGTTACTTCTACTGAATCCCTTAATGCTTTCAAATCATAACCGCCTTCCAAAAAAAAGACTGCTTTTCCAGAACAAGTTGTCTGGGCTAGCTGCATAATAGTCTCGGCCATCCAGGCAAACCCTTTGGTGGTTGCTTTCATGCCACCCAAAGGATCGCGCACATGGGCATCAAATCCAGCTGAAACCAAAATTAATTGTGGTTTGAACTCTTCTATAGCAGGAATGAGGTGCTTATCAAATACTTTTTTGTAAACATCGTCAGTAGCGCCAGATTCTAAAGGTATGTTTAAATTAAAACCCTTGCCAGATCCTTTGCCTGTTTCTTCAGCAGTGCCAGTGCCTGGATAAAAATGAGCGCGATGCACAGAAAAGTAAAAAACATTTGGATTTTCATAAAAAGCATCTTGCGTGCCATTGCCATGATGGGTGTCATAATCAATGATAAAAATGCGTTCGATGTTTAATTTTTTTAAGGCATATTGGGCGGCAATAGCAATATTATTAAAGATGCAAAAACCCATGGCCTGGTTCTGTTCAGCATGATGTCCTGGCGGTCTAACCAAGGCAAAAGCATTGTTTAATCTTCCAGCAACCACTTGTTCGGCAAGGATTATTCCAGCTCCAGCAGCCAAGCAAGCAGCTGTCCAGGTAAAAGCATTAGCGCTGGTATCAGGATCTAAAATAGTATTTTCTTGGTCTTTGGTTGATTCAATATAGGAAATATACTTTTTAGCATGCACGAAAGCCATTTCTTCAATAGACGCAGGCCGTGGTTTTACAGACAAAACCTTTTTTCCAACTCCATCACCATCTAAAACCTGTTTGATAGACAAAAGTCTACTTGGCGATTCAGGATGGCCCAGACCCATGCTGTGGCGAGTAAATAATTCATCCCAGATAATTCCGGTTTTATTCATTAAATTCTTACTTACTTATAAATAACAAATATTGCAAATGAGATTATAAATAGTTATAAATTATATCTTCATGAATATTTATATTATTAGTAAAAAAGACTTTCCCCTATTTGTAGAAAAATTAATTACTACTGGCGATGTGGTTGGGGTTACTCAAAAAGAAAATAAATATGTTTTTGCTCCACTTAAAAACTCCCAGGATTTGGTTTTAGATTATGATGTTACTCTGCTTTCTCCTAAAAAATATTTATACCCCCAATATGAAAATTTAATTAGTTTTAAGTTAAAACCAGAAATTGAGGTTGAAGAAACAAGCACAGCCAATTCATTAACCATCATTGGCGTGCATCCTTATGATTTAAGAGCAATAAATCAATTAGATAGGCTTCTCTTAAGCGGTGATCACCCAGATACTAATTATTTAAAGCGACAATTGACAACTACCATTATTGGAGTCACGCCCAAACAGGCATCTAAATGGGCTTTTTGGTCCTATATTATAGATGCTTATCAAGTGCACACAGGTTTTGATCTTATGCTCACTGATATTGGCAAAAAATATGTAGTAGAAGTTGGCAGCGATGAGGGTGAAATATTAATTCAAAAATACACAACAGCTCAAAAGGCTGAAACTAAAGACATTAAGAAAATGCAGAAAGCCAAACAGAAATTGGCCAAGATGTGTTCTAAAAAAAGGAGTTTGAAAACCAGTGGTCAGCGCATTCCGGATTTATTGAAAAATAAAGAGGATTCTAAGGTTTGGGAAGAACAAGCGGAAAAATGTTATAGTTGCGGTTCATGCAATATCATTTGTCCGACTTGTTTTTGTTTTGATGTGCATGAAGAAATAGATTTGGCGGGAAATCAAGGCAGAAGATATCGCACCTGGGATGGTTGTTTGCTTCATGATTTTACCAAAATTGGTAGTGGTGAAGTTTTTCGAAAACAGAGAAAAGAGAGATTTAAGCATCGTTTTTACCGAAAATATCTGTATTTAGAAAAAGAATTAAATGAGCTGGCATGTGTTGGTTGTGGCAGATGCGCCTCGGTTTGTTTGCCAGATATTGCCGATCCAGTGCAGGTGCTAAATAAACTAGCTAAAGAATAACCAAGATACAAGATACAATGACCAAACAAATTACAATTTTTCAAATTCAAAATTCCAATTATTTGAAGTTTGGTTATTGGTCATTATAGGCAATAACATGTTAGTTAAAAAATCATCCCCGTATTTGCCTGAACTGGCCGTAATTAATCGGGCGGAAATGCTCACTGCTACTGAGCGTTTTTTTGAAATAGAGTTTAAATCTGGCCGAGATTTGGATCATAAGCCAGGCCAGTTTGTAGAAGTTTCTGTATTTGGTGTTGGCGAAGCGCCTATTTCAGTTAGTTCTTCTCCCACCCAAAAAGGTATGTTTGAACTGGCTGTGCGTAAAGTTGGTAATGTAACCACTGCTTTGCATAATCTAAAAATTGGCAGCACCCTTGGCATTAGAGGACCTTTGGGCACTAACTTTCCAACAGATAATGTAAAAGGTCGCGACATATTAGTTATTGGCGGCGGTATTGGTTTAATACCTTTACGTTCCTATATTCATTATATCTTGGCTAATCGCCATGAATATGGTCGCTTAATCATTCTGGCTGGGGCACGTGCTCCGCAAGAAAGGCTTTTTACCAATGAATTAGCAGCTTGGAATGCTGATAAAAATATAGAATTTTTAGAAACCTTGGATAAGGGTGATAAAAATTGGCAGGGTAATGTTGGTTTAATCACTACCTTAATCCCAAAAGTAGAAGTAGATCCTCAAAATATGACAGCTGTGGTTGTGGGCCCGCCCATTATGTATCGGTTTGTGATTAAAGAACTCTTGGATAGAAAAATAAACCAGGACGATATTTATGTTTCATTGGAACGCCGCATGAAATGTGGAATTGGCAAATGCGGCCATTGTCAAATTAATGATATTTATTGCTGTAAAGATGGGCCGGTATTTAAGTATTCAGATATAGCTGGGCTAGAGGAAGCATTATGAGCAAACCAACTGTAGCTTTTTTTGATTTTTCCGGATGTGAAGGAGATCAACTTCAAGTTGCCAATTTAGAAGAACAATTGCTTGTTTTAAATGACTTAGTGGAAATTGTTGGGTTTCGGGAAATTTATGATGGGAAAGCTGAAGAATATGATATTGCTTTTATCGAAGGATCTTGTGTTCGTAAATCTGATGAAGCAAGGTTAAAGCAAATTAGAGAACGAGCAAAATTCGTGGTGGCTATTGGCGCCTGTGCCACTATTGGTGGTATTAATAGTTTAAAAAATGCTCAATCTGAAGAAAAAGTTCGAAAACTAGTTTACGGAAAAAAAGCAGATTTGTTTGAAAGCTATCCAGCTCGGCCCATAGATGCGATAATTAAAGTTGATTGCAAAATTCATGGCTGTCCAATTCGCAAAGAGGAGTTTCTGGAAGCGTGCAAGGCCTTGTTAGCCGGGCAAAAATATGAGCCGCCCAATTATCCGGTTTGTGTGGAATGTAAATTAGCGGAAAATATCTGTGTGTTTGAAAAAGGAGAAACCTGTGTGGGACCGGTTACCAGGGCAGGGTGCAAGGCTTGTTGTGTTACTCAAGGGGCAATTTGTTGGGGTTGCCGGGGGCTGGTTGATGATCCAAATATAGATTCGCATAAAGAGGTGTTGGAAAAATATGGTTTAAAAGCAGAAGACTTAATCAATAAATTTAATTTATATTTTAAGTGGCAGGAGGATGTAAATGCCGACCAAGGATCTTAATATTGATATTCATTATGTGACCCGGGTTGAAGGGCACGGCAATATTGTTGTTAATGCTAAAAATGGAAAAATTGAAAATATTGAATGGCAAATAACTGAAGCGCCGCGTTTTTTTGAAGCAATGGTGGTTGGTCAAAAATGGGATGTAGTGCATCATATTACTTCTCGTATTTGTGGAATTTGTTCCATTGCCCACAGCTTGTCTTCACTTAAAGCCACAGAAGCTGCCTTAAGCATAAAAATTTCTGAGCAAACTGCTAGATTGCGCAGAGTTGCTATTCATGCGGAAAACCCGCAAAGCCATATTTTACATATTGGTTATCTGGCCTTGCCAGATTTAATGGGCGCTCCTTCTGTTTTACCTTTGGCAAAATCTTATCCAGAAGAAGTTAAAACCATTGTTCGTTTGCATCGTTTAGCTAATAAAATGAGTGACCTAACTTGTGGGAGGACTACTCATCCACAAAGGTTGATTCCAGGAGGTTTTACTAAGCTGCCTACATCTGAAGAATTAATTAATTTGCGGGAAGAGATTTTAAAGGCAGAAGAAGATGTTATTGTTGTAGCGCAGGTTTTAAAATCTAAACTGCATGTTTTTCCCAAATTTGAGCGAGAAACAGAATACGTGGGAACCATTCATGATGATGAATATGCGCTTTATGATGGAGATCTGGCTTCTACAGATGGTGGTCGTGATCCTGTTAAAAAATATTTAAGCTGGACTAATGAATATATTGTTCCTCAATCTACAGCTAAATTTACCAAGCGTAAAAGAGATTCATTAATGGTCGGTGCTTTGGCTCGTTACAATATTAATCATAAGCTGCTAACTAATGATGCCAATCATCTGGCCAAATTATTAGATTTGAAAGCACCATGCTATAATCCTTTTTTTAATACCGTGGCTCAACTGGTTGAATGTATGCATTCTTTTCAAGACTCAGTACGGTTAATAGATGAACTCTTAAAAGATGGGCTTAAGGAAGAAAAACCAAAAATAAAAGTTAGAGCTGGTCATGGAGTAGGCGCTGTTGAAGCTCCTCGCGGTATTTTAATTCATGATTATGAATATGATAAACATGGCGTATGCAAAAGGGCCAATTCTGTTATTCCCACTAACCAGAATCATGCCAATATCCAAAAAGATATGGAAGTTTTTCTGCCGCAAATAATTGCTGAAAAAACCAAACCAGAAATAGAACTTGCCCTAGAAATGCTGGTTCGTGCTTATGATCCTTGCATATCTTGTTCTACTCATATGCTAAAAGTGGAATTTAAGTAATATTTGGGGACGTTTCCCCCCTTGTTAACCTGTTAAAATCATTGCCAAATATCAAACGAATTGAAATAATCAAAATATTGGAAATAACAAACAAATAAAAATAAATGGAAATAACAAAAATTTCAAGTCGCTGATTATTCGTGAATAATTTTAAATAGTTAGCTAGGGGGGAAACGTCCCCAATTAGAAGTGTTTATGAAACCAATAGCTATTATCGGGGTGGGCAATTATTTGCGCCAGGATGAAGGTGTGGGTATTCATGCTACCCAGTTATTGCGAAAAAAAATAAAGCGCGCAGATTGTGAAATTATTGATGCAGGTGTGCCATCTGTGGCTTTGCTGCACATGTTGGAAAACAGAAGTTTAGTGATTATTGTTGATTGTGCTGATTTTGCTGGCCAGCCAGGTGAAATTAAGACCTTCCAACCTGAACAAATAAAACATGAAGAAAAAAAGGAAATTTCCCTTCATGCCACAGATTTAATGACTGTTTTTGAAATGGCCAAATCTATGGGTATAAGTTTGCCGTCTATTTTTATTATTGGTATCCAGCCAGAAACAGTTGAGCAGGGAATGGAGCTTTCAGAGCCAGTTCAAAAATCTCTGCAAAACTTGCCTGATCTTGTGAAAAAAATATTAGAAGAAAAAATAATTAGACATTAAGCTTTTTAGTGCATTCATCGCAAATACCATGGGTAAATTGCAATTTAGAAGTGTCATTAAGATACATTTCAAAAGGAATCCATTTTTCATCCAGATTAATTTTTTTGCAATAAGCGCAGACCCGAATAAATCCTTCTAAATATTTGATTCTTTTTAAAGAAAGCCAGGATTGATAAATAATAAAGCAACCCAGAACTAAAACCAGCCAAGCTTCAGCCAAGCTTTCTCTAATATTAAATGGAGTAGGTTCAGCTCCAAATAAGCGATTAGGCATATCAAAAATTTCATTTACAAAAAGCAAAACAATTACCGCTAAAAAACCAATTACTTCATAAACGATAACCCTTGACCTAATATTTTTCATAAAACCTCTTTAGCCAATCTTATTGGCGCATTCCGGACAAACACTATGCGTAAACTGAATTTTTGAGTGATCCATGACATACATTTCAAAAGGGATCCACTTGTCGTCTATATGAATCCTTTTGCAATAAGCGCAGAGTTTTAAAAAACCTTCCAGATATTTAATTCGTTTTAAGGCAACCCAGGATTCATAGAAAACAAAACTAGCCATAACCAAAACCATACAAGATTCAGCTAAGCATTCTCTAATATTAATAGGTGTTTGCTGGGCTCCATATAGATGATAGGGAATGTCAAATATTTCATTAGCCCAGAGCATGGCTATAATTGCCAAAAAACCAATTATTTCAAAAATAATAACTCTGAGTTTAATGGTTTTCATAAAACCTCTCTTAAATTTTTTATAGCCAAATTTATGGCATCTACCACAGCTTTAGAAGAAATAGTAGCTCCAGTAATAGCTTCAATATCGCCGCCATGTTGCTTTAAAGCCACTGGAGGTTGTTTGCCCTGAAATTGAATTTGAAAATAAGGTCTTAAATTTCTTTCATCTGGGCTAGTGCCACTTACTACTGTTTTCCAGGTTTTTTTTGACAACACTTCTGAAATTTTGTCTCCTAAACCAGGCGTTTCTTTTTGATCTAAAACTTTGGTGCCTAAAATTTTGAACTCTTTATCAACTCCCACCATCATTATAATAGGAGCAGCATAACCCATGGCTTCACCTTGCACAGCATAGCCGATAATTTTGCCAGCTTCGTTTTTAGCTTGATAATAAATTGGTAAATTAGAAGAAGCATCTTTTATGGGTATAAATTCTTTGGCTTCAGGCAAGACCCATTTTAAGGCTTGTTCTGTCTCTTTCTGGGCCAAGGCTTTTTTTACAGGTGCGGTTAAAGAATAAAGCCCGGCTAAACTAACAGCTGAGAGGCAACCCACAATAGTTAAGACTAAAGGAAATTTAAGCCAATTTGGCATGTGTTTCTCCGAAAAATTTAGGTTGGCATAATCGATCAATTAACCAAACAAAAGTATTCATAATTAAAATAGAATAGCAGACTCCTTCTGGATAGCCACCATATAGTCTAATTACCGCTACTAAGAGTCCACAACCAATACCAAATATTACTTGGCCTTTACTGGTTAAAGGAGAAGTAACCATATCTGTGGCCATGAAAAACGCGCCAATAATCAAGCCTCCAGAAAATGCATGAGCCAGGCTGCGTTCCAAAACCAAACTTGGTTCTGCCCAGAAACCTGGTTGCCAAAAACCTAAAAGGTTTCCAAATTGATCGTGAAAAGGAAGCAAGACTACCATGATCATCACAGTTAGGACATAAGAAAGAGGCAGGCGCCAGTTAATAATGCGCTTGATAATTAAATAAACTCCGCCAGCAATTAAAGCCAGAGCTGAAGTTTCGCCAATTGAACCAGGTATTCTGCCAGTTAGTAGATCCCAAAGATTATAATGATTAAAAATAGTTAAGGGCGAATTTTGCAGCACAGCACAAGGTGTAGCCTGAGTGATGGCATCGATTGAACTGTTAATATTGCCCACAAATATTTTTTTCAAAATAGGCCACTGGGGCATGACAATTAAACTTGAATAAGCAGCTAAGAGAAACGCCCGAGCAGCTAAAGCAGGGTTCCAAATATTCATGCCCAAACCGCCAAAAGCATGTTTGACAATGCCAATGGCAAACGCGCTTCCTACGATAGGAATATAAAATGGAACATTAGGAGGAAGGATAAAAGCTAAAAGCAGGCCAGTTACCACAGCACTGCCGTCATAAATAGTAATTTCCAAACCCCGAAATTTTTGGATTATTGCTTCAGTTAAAATAGCTGTAGCTACAGCTAGGCCTGTAATTAAAATTGCATACCAGCCAAAATTAGCCCAAGCAGCCATGAGTGCTGGCATTAAAGCAATAACCACGCTCCACATAATCTTGGGGATATCATTCTTATCTGTAAGATGAGGGCCTGGACCGACCATTAAATTCTTGGGAAAATTGGGAAAATTCTTAATCATAAAAGCTATGCTGGACCATAGACCAATAACCATAGACTATTGACCCAAGACTAAAAGGGTCAATGGTCCATAGTCTATGGTCTATGGTCGCTCTTTCTCTTTTGTTCCCTCTTCTGGGCTGCTTCGAATTTTGCCTGTTTAACCAGTTGTACTAAAGGTCGTTTTGCCGGACAAACAAAACAACAAGTGCCGCATTCCATGCAGTCAAAAACATGCAGCTGGTCATAATCAACAATTTGTCCTGCTTCAATAGCCCTGGCCATTTCTGAGGCCATGCCACTTAAAGGACACACTTCAATACATTTGCCGCAGCGAATACAAGGGCCACTTAAAAAACTAGGCAATTTTTCAAAAGCCAAAATTCCTGACATACCTTTGACCACAGGGATAAATGGATCTGCAATAGCAATACCCATCATTGGTCCGCCCAAGATGATTTTTTTGGTGTTTGGCGAAATTCCGCAATACTCCAATAAAAGACCAATTGGTGTACCAATGGGCACCATAAAATTAGCTGGTCTAGCAATAGCATCACCAGCAATAGTAACTGTTCTTTCAATTAAGGGCTGGCAATGTTTGACAGCATTGGTTATGGCCCAGGCTGTGGCCACGTTTTGCACTACCACGCCAACATCAAAGGGCAATTTGCGTGGTGGAACTTTGCGGCCAGTTAATGCTTCAATCAATTGCTTTTCCGCGCCTTGGGGATATTTAATCTCTAGCATTTCCACTTGTAGCTCAGCACTAGCTTGAGCTTTTATTTTTTCATAAGCCTCTGGCTTGTTAGCTTCAATGCCAATATAAGCTTTTTTAGCGCCCACAGTTTTGAGAATAATTTGAATGCCTTCCACAATTGTTTTTGGTTGTTCAATCATTAAGCGGTGGTCAACTGTCAAATAAGGCTCACATTCCACGCCATTAATCACCACTGTATCAATAGGTTTTTCTTTGGGAGGTTTAAGTTTGATGTGAGCAGGAAATGCCGCGCCACCCATGCCCACAATGCCTGCTTCAGCAATGATCTTGATAATCTCATCAGCGCTAAGTTTATGCCAATCGCGATCGCAAGGAATGCCTTGGGCCCATTGATTTTTATTATCATTTTCAATGATGATTTGTTCGCAAGATTTTCCTTGCGGGGTGATGGTATTTTCAATGCGCGCCACTTTTCCAGAAATTGAGGCATGCACATTAGCAGACATAAAGCCATCAGCTTTGCCAATGAGTTGGCCTTTGGCTACTATATCGCCTTTGCTAACCTGGCAAATAGCAGGAGCGCCAAAGTGCTGGCTTAAAGGAATGGCTACATAAGGAATTTCCGTAAATGGTTTTAACGGCAAGTCCTTTGTAGCTTCTTTCATTTCTGGAGGGTGAGCCCCGCCGATCTTAAATGTTTTCATCGATAAAAGCGACTATTGACCATTGACCTCAAAGGGTCTTTGGTCAATTGTCTATGGTCTAAGGTCTGCCGGTTTTTTTACTGGCCATAACCCTTTTTCTTTACGTTCTATTCTAAAATTAACAATAGTATTTGTCGGACATTCAGCTATGCATTTTCCGCAAGAGGTGCATTTTTCATAATCAATAATGGCCAAATTATTTTCAACATGTACGGCGTCAAATGGGCAAATATTTTCGCATCTTTTGCAACTAATGCAGCCTACCTTGCAAGCCATGCGGGTGTTTTTAGCTAGATCAACAGACTTGCAAGCTATGTGCACCATCTTTTTTAATGATCTTAAACTAAACAAATCCTTGGGACAGGCAGCCACGCATTTGCCGCAAGAAGTGCATTTTTCTTCATCAACCACAGGAAAATTATCAATTAGATGAATTGCGTCAAATGGACAAGCCTTTACGCAATCGCCAAAGCTTAAGCAACCATAAGGACAAGCTTTTTGCCCGCCTTGATACATGGCTGCAGAACGGCAGGTTGGCAAGCCATTATATTGAAAGCGGTTTTCTACTTCTTTGCCTGCGCAATGCAAAATTGCCACTTGTTTGTCCGCAACTTTGGCTTCCACGCCCATGATATCTGAAATTAAATGAGCCACTTCTTCGCCACCAGGAATGCAGCCAGTAACATCAGCAGAGCCATGCACGATTGCTTTGGCAAAACCTCCACACCCCGCCAGACCACAAGCTCCGCAATTAGCGCCAGGAAGCGCTGATTCAATTCTTTCCACTCTGGGATCTAGTTGCACGTGAAAGACTCGCGAGGCAATGTATAAGCCGATCCCAAAAAGTACTCCAAGTGAACCTAATATTATTATTGGTGCTAACATATTATTGTCCGAGACCTGCAAAACCCATAAACGCCAAAGCCATTAAGGCTGCGCAAATAAAAGCAATAGGCACGCCTTTTAAGGCTGGTGGTACTTGAATTTGCTCTAGTTTTTCTCTAATGCCGGACATGGCAAACAAAACTAATAAAAAACCAATTCCTCCGCCAAAACCTTGGAGCAAGGTCATTAAAAAACTTTCCCCACTTGAAAGCGAACTAAAATCTTTGATGTTAAGCAGAGCCACTCCTAACACAGCGCAATTGGTAGTGATTAACGGCAAATAGATGCCCAGCGCCTCATACAAAGGAGGCACCACTTTCATTAAAAACATTTCTACGATTTGCACCAAAGTAGCAATAACCAAAATAAACACGATAGTTTGCAAAAAAGTAAAATCAAAGTTGGCAATAGGTTGATCTTGCCCGAAAAATTTATAAAACACGTTGCTGGTAGTTGGGGATAGTAAATATTGATAAATTACCCAAGTTACTGCTGAAGCCATGGTCATCACAAAAATAACTGCACAGCCCATACCTACGGCTTCTTTTTTCTTTTTGGAGACACCAAGGAATGGACAAAGCCCTAAAAACTTGGCTAGCACCATGTTGTTTATAAGAACAATTGAGACAAAAAGTAATATGTAGGACATTTTAATTAATGACCATAGACTACAGACCATTGACCTTTAAGGTTTTAGTCTATGGTCTATTGTCAATGGTCTGTTGTTTTCGCCAATTTATGAAACCTATTAAAAGCGCAATTACAATAAACGCCCCTGGCGCCATAATCATTACTGCAGCTGGGGCAATTGGACCTATTGGACCGTAATAATCTGTAATTCTAATGTTAAGAAACGTGCCACTGCCTATTACTTCCCGGAAAAAAGCAATAATGGTTAAGGCCAAAGTAAAGCCAGCGCCCATGCCTAAGCCATCTAAAATTGAGGGCCAGACTTTATTTCTAGAAGCAAAAGCTTCTGCTCTGCCTAAAATTATGCAATTAACTACAATTAAAGGAATAAAAATACCCAAAGCCGCGTTTAACTCAGGTGTATAAGCGCTCATGATCATTTCCACCATGGTTACGAATGTGGCAATAACTACAATAAAACAAGGGATGCGGATTTTAGAAGGGAAAAATCTGCCAAAAATTGAGATAATTGTATTGGAAGCAACCAAAACAAAAGTAGCAGCCAAGCCCATGCCAATGGCATTAACAATACTAGAACTCACGGCCAAGGCAGGGCATAAGCCTAAAAGCAAAATTAAAACCGGATTTTCTTTAAAAATACCTTTGCGTAATTCTTTCATAAGGTTTTTCTAACTCAAAATTTGATTTTAAATCTGCTGACACCCATACACTATAATTGCCATTCTTTTCAACCAGTATTCCGCTAAATTCTTTATTATTTTCAAAAAAATCCAAGGCTTTGTCTTTACCTAAAACCATTAGCGCTGTGGCTACAGCATCGGCATTGATAGCTTGATCAGCAATAACAGTTACAGAAACTAAACTATTATCAACTGGCCAACCAGTGCGCGGATCTATTATATGTGAAAATTTTTTGCCGTTAATTTCACTAAAGCGTTCATAATTGCCAGAAGTAACAATAGCTCCAGCAGAAATTTTTACCTTACCCAATATTTCTGAAGAATCAGGGATTGGATTTTTTAAGCCAAAATTAAACTTGCCAGGACCGAACGCCCGGATATCTCCGCCAGCATCAACCACACCTTGTTTTATACCCCGCATCTGCATAATTATGATAATTTGATCAATAATATCACCCTTGGCAATGCCGCCTAAGCCAAAATTCATTTGTGGTTTAGTAAATATAATTTGCTTGCCATTGATCTTAAATTTAGCAGAACCAATTTTTTGCAAGGCTTGTTCAATTTCCAAAGCAGAGGGAAGCTGCTTATTTTTTCCAGCCTGCTCCCAAAGCTTAATTAAAGGTCCAACAGTTATATCAAAAGCTCCTTGCGTTTTAGCCCACCATTTTTTGCTGGCCAGAAGCACACGTTCTAGATCAGAACTCATGACAACTGGTTTTAGCTGCTTAGTTTGATTTAGCTGGCTGATCTCGCTTTGGCTTAAATATGAGTTAAAAATTAATTCCAAATCTTCTACGCGCTGTTTCACAGCTTGCAGATCTTTTCTGAACTCCAAACGTGAGCGATCATAGGCAATGACCTTAAAAGGAATGCCGCCCATAGGATAAAACACCGCCTCTTGCCGGCCTTTGTTAAAATAAAATAAGCCTGCAACGATTAGAATAACAATAATTACCAGTATGATTTTTTTCATAAACGTTATAAAAATTGTCATCCTCCAGCTTGACTGGAGGATCTAAAGGGCTCAGTTAGATTGCCCGATCAAGTCGGGCAATGACAACTGGGCATCTCTAAAAACCTGTTTTTAATCCGTTCGCCCTGAGCTTGTCGAAGGGCTCACCACGAACGGGAAGTTTATTTCATAAAAAAGCCCCTGTAAATTTACAGGGGCTTTAACGTATTTAACTTAAATTGTCACTAGAAGAAGAAGATTGTATTTAGCATCATCGTATTAGCTTTGCTAGCGCCAGAGCCTTGGTAATTGGTGCGCAGGTAGTTATACTCTAAGCCAATTACTAATGGCTTAACTGGCATAAACTTTAAGTTAGCAAAGATTTTTTGGTTATTTTTAACCCAACCAGCAGCAACTTGAGCATCATTTAGATCTTCTACGCCATAACCAACATTGGTTTCAAACCAATCTAACCAGCAGCTCTTAACTGCTCCCCAAGCAGCAATAAAACGTTGTCTGGTGGTGTCAGAAGCAAGTGAAAGTTGAGAACCAAGACTGTAACCATATTGGAATTCACCCATGGGAGTTAAATATTTATGAATAGGCACTTCTAAGCTGGCAGCCAAGCCCCAGTTTTTAACTTTAGCGTTTCCAACAACTGCATTATTGTGATGGCCATAGGCAGTAGAGACATAGGCTTTAAGTTGGCCAGCAGGTAGTTTGTGAAAGAAACCAACTCTGGCTTGTAACATTGGCATGGCAGTTGTTACACCAGCATCCATTTGGCTCATGCTGTTACCAGCCAAGTTAACACTGGCTGCAGCTTCAATTTTGCTTTCATCGCCAATTGGATGATTATAGGTAAAACTAATTTGCGGACGTCTAAAACCTTGGTTACCCTGAAACCACATATTAGATCCAACATCCAAGGTAGAGGTGTTGAGAGGTGAATAAAGCTCCCATTCCATACCAAACAAAACTCTCCATCTTTCCTGGCCAATTGTGGAATAAGCCCTTCTAATTCTTGGGTTCATGGCATGGATGTTAACATTGGCCAGATTGAAGAAATCCATTTCCAAGCGAGCTTCAACTGAGAAATTTTTTCCGTTAAAATCATATTCATCCAAGACAAAACCAAAGCGGGTGTTTTGCACTGTAAAATCCAGAAAAGCGTCATTTCTGGTTTGTAAGGTTTCATCAACTACGCGAGTGACGCCGGTGATGTTGGTATTATATGCGGCAATTGTGGCATTGGATGTGCCAAAGCTGGCTACTTGAGAATCTCCATACATGGTTTCTGCAGAGATAAAACCGTAAAACTTAAATGGTACTTTAGAAGAAATAGTAATTGCTTCTTCTTGGGTGGTTTGGATATCACTGCTGCCAGCAAAACCCAAACTTGGGATCATGGCCAGCATGGCCATCAAAACAGCTACTTTCGCGAATTTCCTCATGTTTTTCCTCCTTTAGAATGAAAAATGTTTAATATTTTTTGTTAAGGTGTGCTCTCTTACTAAAGTAGTTTTTCTATGTCCACTACTTTTTTGACTATAGACTATAGCCAATTGACCAATGACCTTTTTGAGGTCCATGGTCTATGGTAAATAGTCAACGGGCTGTTGCTCAAATGCCATTCATGGTTCGACAGGCTCACCACGAACGGCTAACTATCCGAAATTCCGTTCGCCCTGAGCTTGTCGAAGGGTGAAAATGAGTACAAATCGATTTGAGCAACAGCCCGTCAATAGTTTACTATATTTGACAGAGATTTAGATACAGTATAGAGAAACAAGCCTATGTTAATCGACAGTTTTGGTCGCCAAATTAACTATTTAAGGGTTTCTGTGACTGACAAGTGTAACTTGCGTTGTCAGTATTGCATGCCAGCTGAAGGCATTAAATTAAAACAGCATGCTGATATTTTAAGGCTAGAAGAAATTTTAGAGATTGTTAAATATGCTGCTGATCTTGGAATTAGCAAAGTGCGCCTAACTGGTGGTGAACCTTTGGTGCGCAAAAATATTGAGTTTTTAATTGAAAACCTAGCCCAGATTCCAGCGATTAAAGATCTAGCAATGACTACCAATGGAGTTTTATTGGCTGATCGGGCTTTTAACTTAAAAAAACTTGGTCTTCAGCGGGTAAATATTAGTTTGGATTCTTTGGATCCAAAAAAATACCAGCAAATAACTAGAGGTGGTGAACTGGGAAGTGTTTTTGCTGGCATTAATGCTGCTAAAGAGGCGGGGCTTTTACCAATTAAACTTAATGTCGTGCTTATTCCAGGTTTTAATGAACAAGAAAAAATAGATTTTTTAAAATTTGGAACAGAAAAAAAATTAGAAGTTCGCTTTATTCATAAGATGGATCTGCGTTGTGGTCAGCGCCAGGCAGTAGAAGGAAATACCAAGGTAGGACAATGTGATTATTGTAATCGCTTAAGACTTACTTGTGACGGTTTTTTAAAACCATGTTTGTTTTCTGATTTCAAAATTGATGTGCGCCAGGTTGGCATTCAAGAGGCATTTCGTTTAGCCTTAGAATATAAACCAGAGCAAGGTGTGATAAATACCCATGAAGAAATGTATCAAATAGGTGGTTAAAATGAAATTTTCCCATGTAGATGAAAAAGGTCAGGCTAAAATGGTTGATGTAAGTGAAAAGCCAGATCAAACCCGGCTAGCAATTGCCCAAGGTAAAATTAAATTAGCAACAGTAACTTTAGAAAAAATTAAGCAAAATGAAATTGCCAAAGGCAATGTTTTAACTGTGGCCCAAATTGCTGGCAT
Source organism: Pseudomonadota bacterium (assembly GCA_043823065.1). GTDB lineage: Bacteria > UBA10199 > UBA10199 > 2-02-FULL-44-16 > DYJF01 > JBDRBB01. The sequence goes on from JBDRBB010000009.1 coordinate 121,355, forward strand.
TAATGCTGCTAAAAAAACTTCAGAGCTTATTCCGCTTTGTCACCCTTTGTTTTTAAGCAAGGTGTCAGTTGATTTTGAAATGCAAGCAGATGGAATTACTGCGCTGGCTTCAGCTAAATCTATTGGTAAAACTGGCGTGGAAATGGAAGCCCTAATCGCTGCTAGTACAGCGCTTTTAACAATTTATGATATGTGTAAGGCAGTGGATAAAGAGATGGAGTTAGGGGAAATTAAATTAATAGAAAAAAAGAAAATATAGACCATAGACCATAGACCAAAACCTTAAAGGTCAATGGTCAATTGTCTATGGTCAATGGTCTGCGGAGAATCAAAGGGTATGAAAGAATTTCAGATTGTTTCTATAAATATTAGTAAAACTAAAGGTGAAAAGAAAAAACCTGTTGCCGAGGTTGAATTAAAAGTTGATCTTGGCCTTGTTGGAGATGGCCATGCAGGTCTTTGGCATCGCCAGGTTTCTCTTCTTGGTACTGAAAGCATTGCTAAAATTCAAGCCAAAGGTTTGGCTGTAAACCCTGGTGATTTTGCTGAAAATATTACTACAGAAGGAATTGAGCTTTTTTCTTTGCCAATAGGTACGCGTCTAAAATTAGGGAAACAAGCTGAAGTTGAAATAACTCAGATTGGCAAGAAATGTCATCAAGGGTGTGCCATTTTAAAACAAACTGGCGACTGTGTAATGCCCAGAGAGGGGGTGTTTGCTAAAGTCGTTAAGAGCGGAAAACTTATGAAGGGAGCTGTAGGGAAAATATTATGAAAATTCCAAGATACAAGAAACAATAACCAAACAATTTCCAATGACCAAATTACAAAATAACAATAAACTAAAGTTGAAAGTCGGTATCGTTACTATAAGTGACAGAGCAAGCCAAGGAACCTATGAAGACCTAAGCGGACCAGCCCTAAAAGAAGCCTTAACTGAATTTTTAAGCGAACACGAAGTTGAGTATGATTTAAAAATTATTGCTGATGAAGCAGCGCAAATTAAAAGTACATTAGAAAACTTTATTGCTAAGGATGTTGATTTTATTTTTACTACAGGCGGTACAGGCCTTGGTCCGCGTGATCTAACTCCTGAGGTTACCAAAGAAGTTGTTGAAAAAGAACTGCCAGGTATTGCGGAAAGTTTGCGCGCTCATTCCTTGCAGTTTACCAAAAATGCCATGCTTTCCAGGGCAACTGCTGGCTTGAAAAATAATACTTTAATTGTTAATCTTCCGGGCAGTCCAAAAGCTGTCAAACAAATGATTTTCTATCTTGGCCCAACTTTAGTGCATGCTTATTATATGATCAGGGGGATTGATGCCCATAAAAACTGATATTGCCATTATTGGCGGCGGGATTGTTGGTTTGGCAACTGCCTATGCCCTTTCTAAAAGTAGTCATAAATCTGTTGTTGTTTTAGAAAAAGAAAATCAAGTTGCTGCCCATCAAACAGGCAACAATAGTGGGGTGATACATTCTGGGTTGTATTACAAGCCCGGTTCTTTGAAAGCTCAAAACTGCGCGCAAGGCAGACAAGCTTTGTATGAATTTTGCCAAGAATATAATATTAGCCATGAGCGTTGCGGCAAAGTTATTGTGGCCACCAAAGAAGATGAACTGCCAAGATTAGAGCAGTTAAGACAACGGGGCGAAGCAAATGGATTAAAAGGTATTAGTCTTTTAACCGCAGAACAAATCAAAGAACATGAACCACATGCAGCTGGACTGGCTGGCTTGTTGGTGCCAGACACAGGTATTGTGGATTTTATTGAAGTAACCAAAAAAATGGCCAAATTAGTGCAGCAAAAAAATGGCACTGTGTTTACTAAGGCCAAAGTCCATAAAATTATTAATAGAAAAGAAGGTTTGTTTTTAGAAACCAGCGGAGCAGAAATTCAAACGGATTTTTTAATTAATTGTGCAGGCCTGCAATCTGACCGAGTGGCTAGAATGTGCGGTGTTGATCCTGAAATGAGAATTGTGCCTTTTCGCGGTGAGTATTATAAATTAATTCCAGAGCGCCAGTATTTGATAAAAAATTTGATTTATCCAGTACCAGATCCCCAATTTCCATTTTTAGGCGTGCATTTTACACGAATGATAGCTGGCGGAGTGGAAGCAGGCCCCAATGCAGTGTTTGCCTTTAAGCGCGAAGGTTATCATAAAACCAGTATTTCTGTTAAAGATCTGCTGGAATCTATTGCCTATCCAGGTTTTTGGAAGATGAGCCTCAAACATTGGCAAATGGGCGTGGGTGAATTCTATCGTTCATTTTGCAAATTTGCTTTTGTCAAAGCTCTGCAAAGATTATTGCCAGAAATTACCACCAAAGATGTTCATACCGGAGGAGCTGGTGTTAGGGCCCAGGCTATTGATAACACTGGTTTTCTAATAGATGATTTTTGTATTAAACAAGCTCCCAGAATGATCCACGTCCTAAATGCTCCTTCTCCAGCAGCCACAGCCTGCATAAGTATTGGTGAAAAAATTGCTGAGATGGCTAAGCAAAGCTGGGAGATCTAAATCTTTTTCTTTCTCTTAAGTGTGACCAAAGATCGGCAATGGTTTTCATGACAATTAAGGCTATTAACAAATAGATGGGTTGGCCTAGAAAAATTACCGGCCCCATACCAAAGGCCAAAGTTAAATGCATCACAAACACCCGACGGTAAGGTTCAATGACCGGGTCCTGGCCTCTTTCAACATTTCTTTCATTTTTTAGCAGATAATTGAAAATAAAAGAATAGCCATGGCTCAAGATAAAGAAAAGCAGGGCATATCTTAGCATATAGGCTAGCTCCAGAGGATCCACTTTGACCTTGAATAACTCCAATACAATATAGTAAAGCGCTACCCCAATTGCTGCTATAAAACCGCCAAAATGGATAATGAAAAATGCGCAACCCAGCACACGCATGAACTTGGTGAGTATAAGGCGCCAGCCCTGATCATCGTCTTTGGCTAAAAATATTTTAAGTAGACTGTAAAAACCGATAATTACAGTTTCTGCCCAATACAAAAATAGAACATCGATTAAATCCCAGCCAAAGAAAAGCACCCCAGCTAGCGGCACAGCATTGGCAGTGAGCAAAAAATAAATGGAAGTTGGATAACTTTTTTTCATTTTGTTCCGTTCGCCCTGAGCAAAGTCGAAGGGTGAACGCCCTGGAGAGGTTTACGCGTATAACCTTATGATTTTGATAATGCTATCTTTATAGATGGTTTTTTTGCCGATAGGCACAATCATTAATCCTTGGGCCTTGCTCAAAGAATAAAGATCGCCAGAACCCATATGCTTGATTGGTTCAACTTTATTTTGCTCAACGTATTTGACAGGATAATAAAGCTCGCGTTCAGTGCGGCTGCGTTCAAAAGTTGTGCTCAGTTTATGTTCGCAGATTTGATGCCTAAAATTATACCCCATCATTTTATATAAGCCAGGAAGGGCAAATAAATAAAAACAGGTAAATACAGAAACTGGGTTTCCTGGGAAACAAAAAATAGGTTTATCTTTGTAAGTAGCAAAGGTTAAGGGTTTGCCAGGTTGAATAGAAACTTGATTAAAATGAATCTGGCAGCCCATCTCCTTTAATAAATCATAAATAAAATCATACTCGCCAACAGAAACTCCACCTGTGAAAAATACCACATCATGATTTTTAAGAACACGCTCAAAGGTTTTTTGAAGGGCTGAAAAAGAATCTTTGGCACGTCTGGCTGTGTTTTTAGTAAAGCCAAGCTTATCTAGCAAAGAAGTTAAGAGTGGACCATTGCTATCATAAATCTTTCCAGCCTGATATTTTTGGCCTGGGCCTAGAAGTTCGCTGCCTGTAACAATAATTCCAACTCTGGGCTGCTCATAGACCTTAATATTTTTTTGGCCAGTAAAAGAAATATTAGAGAGCATAACAGGGGTGATTAGCTCACCTTTAGAAAAAAGTTTGCTACCTTTTTTTATATCTTCACCTTGATAGCAAATATTATCTTTAGAAGTATTTTTAGTAACTTTGATTTGATCTTCTTCAAGCTCACGAGCATGTTCCTTCATAATAACTTGGCCAGTATTAGGCGGAATCATGGCGCCAGTCATAATTTTAATGGCCGTGCCTTTGCTGATTTTTTTTAAGTAAATTTGGCCGGCAGCAACTTCGCCAACAACTTTAAATTCAGCGCTAGTGTCTCCTTTAGCAATTGCATACCCATCCATGGCAGATTTGCTAAAAGGAGGGAAGTCTAAAGGTGTGGTAATGTCTTGGGCTAGCACGTGATTTAAGGATTTAGCCAAAGTTGTATTGGTGGTTAAAAGTTGTTTTATATTTTTTAAGATTAATTCAAGTGCTTTATTGCTAGTGATCATTATTATACCTATTTAAATCTTTCTCAGTGTTAATGTTAATAAATGATTTTAAATCTGGATCAATCTTTCTTACCTCTTGTTCACTAATAATTTTTGCTCTAGTATTTTCAGAAACAGCAGTAACACTTTTCTTTCCTTTAGGGCTTGCTAGCATTTCTGCAATTTTTTCTAAACTAGATTTAGCGTAAAAACCAAACAAGGGCTGAATAGTGTTATTTATCATAGCTACTACTGTTTCATAATCCTTGGTAAACTGGGCAAAATAATCAACTAGTTGGGGAATAAAATAAGGCATATCCACAGCAGTCACAAAATTAATATTAGTTGAAGAAGCTTTTAGTCCAGAATATAAGCCAAATAAAGGGCCCTGTTGTTTTTGTTCATCTTGGATAATTGCTACTTCAGATAAATGCTGATATAATTCAGGTTTATTGGTTACCAAAATTAATTGTTCAAATTGAGAATTTAGCTGATTAATTTTTCTTTGAACAAGCTGCTCACCTTGAATCTCAAGCAATCCCTTTTCAACATAACCCAGTCGAGAACCTAACCCACCAGAAAGAATTATTGTAGATTGTTTGTTAGTCATTTATTTTATATTATAATTCATGCTTCGACAGGCTCAGCATGAACGGAAATATCCGTTCACCCTGAGCTTGTCGAAGGGTGGGCGAAATAAAATTAAAAGCATCCGAGCTGGCATTTCTGTACCTTAATTTTTAGCTTATTTAACAATTGGCCAAACTTAGCTCTTTCCAGACCAATGCGTCCAGCTAAAATGAAAGCCTGCTGGCAATCAACCTTGGTTCCCACAACTAAATGCGAGCGGATTTGCAATTCCTTAGCATCTTCTCTGGGTTTTTCAGGCTCGCCATCCACAAAAATTGCCAAATCTGGTTTAAAGGTTTTCAAAAGCGCATTACCTTCAATTAATAGATATTCAGGCTCTTGGGATAGGGCTGCTTTTATTTGTGCCAAAGTAGAATTACTAGGCAAGAGCAACTCTTCCTTGTTTTTATCTTCAGCTTCTTTTTTACCTAATTTCACGGAAATGCTGTTTGGGAAAAAAGCCTTTAATGACCTTAAAACCGTGGTTTTCCCGACTTTACTGCCTGCTCCAGCTATAATAATCACTTTCATCATCAAATCTCCCTGCTAAGCATAAAATTGATAAATTTGTATAAGTGGCTAAAGGCGGTATTGTCAATGGGTTTCAAGCCCCATTGACTACCATTATCTTAAAATGACAACTTTTTTATTTATTATCCAATCATAACTTATGGAATCTGCTATTAATTTAACATGTCGTGCTTGGCAATATTTTTGCTGTAAATTATCTGTGGTGATTAATAAATCATAAGGGATTATTTATGAAAAATAAAATTGTAATTATTCTGATTGCCCTTTTAGAGATATCCTGTTTCCCTAAATGCGATTACTGTTGCGAAAAATTCAATAAATAATATATTCATTGGCAACTTCATTTCCAGCGCCATTCTCCCTGGCAGCTTGCCTGTTTCGGATTCGGCAGGAGAACTAAGCACGACAAGAAATTGGCATTTTGATAGTGGCATCACTGGATATAAAAAAATCTCACCATCCCGGATTCCTTGGTACGAGATCATCACCTCCAGGTGAGGATTCTACATGGCAGCCTGGTGATATTATTATCAACTCAACTCCTGCATCTCCCTTTGGTTGGGTTTGCTCAGAAAAAAGTTCAGCAAACACCCCATGTGTTTGGCAGGCAATATCTCCAGCTAATAGAGGAAATAACCAACAATGATCACTCTCATTACTTACCTCTAATTATTGTGGCAGTAGCAGGTTTCTTTGCTTTGTTAGGTGCTGGTGTAGAGGCTATGATTGCACTTAAATCTATTGTAAGAAACTGTCATTAAATGACAGTATTTTACGTAAAAATCATATAATTATGTTTGACACTGTCACAAAATGACAGTATTATACATAATATGTCAAGAATCATTGATCAAATCAAAGAGCATATTCCCTACGATGTTTTTTCAGATACAGAAATTTGTAATCTTTTTCCAGGCAGCTCTGATAGTCGTTTTGCCTTAATCAAAAGAGCCATTGCCGCAAATGAAATTATTCATCTAAGAAGAGGTTTATATCATTTAAGCAAGAATTATTGTCGATCTTCAATCAACAAATTTGTCATTGCCCAAAAAATTTATGGACCATCCTACATCAGTTTTGAATCAGCTCTTGCTTATTATGGATTGATTCCCGAAGATGTTGTTACAATTACTTCTGCTTGTCTAAAACGTTCCAACCAATTTGAAACACCTTTTGGCATATTTAGTTATAACAGCGTTCCCTCTAGTATTTTTTATGTTTGTGTGGACCGCGTGCAAGTTGAAAATCAGGTTTTCTTTGTAGCTACGCCATGGAAAGCAATAGTTGATTATGTTTATGTAAACAACTTGGAATGGGTTGGTTTGAAACCTTTAATTGAGAGCATTAGAATTGAGGAAGGTGCTTTGTTTGATTTGAATAAAGATGATTTAGATAAGCTGGAGTTCTTCTATAAGAGTAAACGAGTAAAAAAATTTATTGAAAGTTTGAAACGAGATTTAATGCTGGGAAGATCTTAAGATTATGAGTGTAAAAATTATCCAAGAAAGATTTGAAAAATATCATTGTTTGTCTTTGCAAGATGAAGAAAGGGCATTTAAAGAAATTGCCCAGGAAGTTGCTTTGGCTGGATTATCTAGAGCAGGTTTTTTTAAATTTGCAGTGTTTCAAGGAGGAACTTGCCTTAGAATTCTTTATAGTTTGGAAAGATTTTCTGAGGATTTAGATTTTATTTTAAAATCACCAGATTTTGAATTTAATTGGGAAATGTATTTAAGTAATCTGGCCACAGAGTTTGATGCCTATGGAATTGAGTTAGCTGTTCAGGATCGTTCTAAAATAGAAGATACAGTTAAAAAAGTTTTTATTAAGAGTGATTCAATAGGCAAGATTTTAAATCTTAAATATCCAAAATTAACTGGCCCGCTAAAAAAAGCTATTATCAAGTTTGAATTAGACACTAATCCTCCTCAAGGCAGCGGTTTTGAAACAAGGTATCTTGATTTTCCCCTCCCTTTTCCAGTGACCGTTCAGGATTTGCCTAGTTTGTTTGCTGGCAAGAACCATGCTCTTTTGTGCCGGGAATATACCAAGGGCAGAGATTGGTTTGATTTCTTGTGGTATGTAGCAAGAAACACACCAATTAATCTTGAATTCTTAGCAAACGCAATTAATCAACAAGGACCATGGCAAGGACAGGAAATTAAAGTGGATAAAGATTGGTATTTAAATGAGATACAAAAGAAAATTCAGACCACTGATTGGCAAAAGGCCAAAAATGATGTAGCCAGATTTCTCAAACCTAAAGATTTAAGCACCTTAGAACTTTGGAGCACTGAATTTTTCCTGGATAGAGTGAATAAAATTAGAAGCTATTTGTAAAATATTTTTCAGTTAAGAAAAGTTAAAAAACATGCACAGCCGAGGTTTTGAAAGTGGCCCAGATCTTTTCGCCAACTGCTAAATTCATTTCTTCAATTGAGCGTGGTGTGAGTAAAGTGGCCAAGTTTTGGCCGACATCTACTATTACTTCTCTTAATCTTCCGCGCGGTAATATTTCTACAATTTTGCCATTTAAACAATTTCTGGCGCTACTGGTGATTTTTTCTTTAGATAAAATTATTTCTTCAGCAGGAAGTGAGATATAGCAACTCCCTTCAAGCTCAGTATTTATTTGAATGCGCAAACCATTACTTTCAAACCATTTTAAGCCATTGCTATCATTCTTGACCTGGCCTTGAAAAATATTTTTAACTCCTACAAATTCAGCAATAAAAGAATTAGCAGGTTTGAGCATAATTTCCTGAGTTTTACCAACTTGCACAATTTCACCATCTTTCATCACTGCTAGGCGGTCTGCTAGAAAAACCGCTTCTTCAAAATCATGGGTAACCTGTACAAACGTTGTGCCAAAGGCTGCGCGAATTCTCTTCAATTCTTTGCGCAATTTTTCCCTTAATGGAGCATCTAGAGCGCTTAAGGGTTCATCTAAAAGTACAATTTTTGGATTTAGAACCAAGGCTCTAGCCAAGGCTACGCGCTGGGCTTCGCCGCCGCTTAGAGTTTGGACATTGCGTTCCAAGATGTTTTCAATCTCCAGCAATTTGCTGATATTTTTTACCTTATTTTGAATTTGGATTTTTGGAGTCTTTTTGATTTTTAAGCCAAAGCCAATATTAGTAATAACATTCATATTTGGAAAAAGGGCATAATCTTGATAAACCAGTCCAATGTTTCTTTTTTCCGGAGGTAGATTGGTAATATTTTGATCTTCAGCAAAAATCTCGCCTTTAGTTGGCTGATAAAGACCAGCCATAATTTCCAAGAGCACGGTTTTTCCAGCACCACTTGGCCCTAAAATAACAAAATATTCATTTTCACTTATTTCTAAATCGATATTTTTAAGTGAAAATTGTTCAAGATTTTTATTTATATCAATTAACTTTAGCATTATTTCGATTTACAATGGTTCGTAGTACAGTAAAAATTATTAAAGAAATAAGCACCAAGATTACTGCCACTGGTTGCGCATATTTTAGGCCAAAGGCTTCAAAACGTTCAAAAATTAAAACCGGCGCAACCATTGGGTGATAAGCTAAGATAACTATTGCCCCGAATTCGCTAATACCCCGGGCCCACATCATGATCATGCCGGAAAAAATTGCCCGTTTACTTAATGGCAAAGTTATTTTCCAAAAAGCCTGCCAAGGACTAGCCCCCAAAGTTCTAGCAGCATTTTCCAGTTTAGGATCTACTAATTTAAAAGCTTCTTTAGCAGCATTAATTAAAAATGGGGCGCTGACAAAGGTCATGGCTATGACAATTCCTAACCTGGTGCCAACCGCGCTTAAGCCAAAAAAGCTCAGCACTTTGCCCATAAAAAAGCGCTGGCCAAAAACAGTTAGCAAGGCAATGCCAGCAGCAGTGTGAGGAATGACCACAGGTAAATCGATAATACCTTCAATAATTTTTTTACCCCAAAAATTATTTCGAGCTAGTAAGTAGGCCAAAGGAACCCCAAAGATCAAAGTAAACAAAGTGGCCCACAAGGCAGAACTCATGGTCAGCCAGATTGAAGCCAAGACTTCCTGGTCATAAAGAGCTTGTAATAAATTAGGGCCTTGAGCTGAAAGTAAAATTTTGCCAATTGGGGCAATAATAAACAGCAGCATAAAAATGCCCAAAATGGCAAACCATAAAGAAGTTTTATTGCGATATACAGATTTCATAAAGCATAAAAAAACCGGGAAGAAAAATCTCCCCGGCTTTTTATTGGATCATTGATCATTACTTCTTACAAGCATTCCTTACATAGGTTAAAAAGTAGATGCCACCTACGAAGATTGCTCCAGCAACTATGTTACCGATGGTAACTGGAATAAGATTTTTAACAAACAGACCATTCACTGTTAAGTTGGCTAACTGATTTGAATCTAAGCCAGAAGCTGCAACTACAGCGGAATTGGCTTTTAGTAAGAGGCCTGCTGGAATAAAATACATATTGGCCACACAGTGTTCAAACCCAGAAGCGACAAAAGCCATGATTGGGAAGAAGATCGCAAAGATTTTGCCAACTACGTCTTTGGCTGCTACAGCAAGCCACACTGCCAGACAAACCAGCCAGTTACAACCAATAGCTCTAAAAAAAGCTTCTCCCCAAGTGAGATTAACTTTTACCGTGGCAATTTTTAAGGCAGTAACACCGACCTCACCATCAACCAATCCACTGAAATGCATGATATATACCATTAAGAGAGAACCAACAAAATTAGCAATAAAAACAATTACCCAATTTCTCAGCATATCTGTAAAACCAACTTCACCAATTAGAAAACCAGTGAAAATCAGGTTGTTGCCGGTAAAGAGTTCTGCACCACCAATTACGACCAACATTAGTCCGACACTAAATACGCTGCCAACCAAGAGCTTGGTTAAGCCAAAGCCAAGCTTGTCCGCTACACCAGTGCCAACTGTGGTAGCCAGTTCAGCTCCAAAACCAATATAGGCGCCAGCTAAAATACCTAAAATAAACATAGGTAACCAAGCTAGGGCTACTTTGGCTTTGCCGATGCAGATCATGTTTTGGGCAACTTCTGCAGGTGTGTGGAAATTACTCATTTTTTTACCTCCTTTAATTGTGTTAAAGTTTTTATCCCCAAAAATTTCGCTAGGTTATAAAGAACTATAATCAAAATGTCGAGTTAAAAAATATTATTGACCTTCTAGGGATGGTGTGGTCATGAAATATCCAACTTAGAAGGGAATAAACTGGTGTTTTAACTGGTCTTCAAAACCAGTAGCAGGCGGATAACACCGTCTGTGGTAGGTTCGATTCCTGCCCCTTCTGCAAAATGAATAAAAATCTTAGAAACATACCAAGTGTGAACGAATTATTGCAGCATCCTGAGCTTGAGTTGCTTATAAATGAGCAAGGTAGGGAACTGGTGACCTATGCCATACGTAAAGTTGTGGATGAAGTTAGAGAGAAAATGGTAAATGGGAGTCCTTCGACAAGCTCAGGACGAACGGTAAATAATAGCGATCTTAATAAACAGATAATTGCTCAAATAATATCCCTGGTAGCGAACATTTCAGGCAAGTCCTTAAAACCTGTGATCAATGCCACCGGCATTGTTTTGCACACCAACCTGGGCCGGGCTCCAATTGGCGAAATAGTGCTCAAGGATGCATTTGCTGCTTTAAGTGGTTATTCTAATTTGGAATTTGATCTCAGCACCGGCAAGCGTGGAAAGCGTAGCTCTCATATTATCGAACTGATAAAATATCTAACTTTGGCGGAAGATGCAGTGGTGGTTAATAACAATGCTGCAGGAATTGTGCTGGCTTTAAACACCTTGGCGCGAGGTAAAGAAGTGATTATTTCCAGAGGCGAGTTAGTTGAAATTGGCGGCTCGTTTCGTATTCCAGAAATTATGCGTGCTGCTGGCGTAAAAATGAAAGAAGTTGGCACCACTAACAAAACTCATCTTAAAGATTATGAAAACGCGATAACCGAAAAAACAGCTTTAATTTTTAAGGCCCATAAATCAAACTATGCTATCAAAGGTTTTGCCAAAGAAGTGGGGGTTGCTGAATTAGCCCAATTAGCTGCAACCAAAAATTTACCACTAGTTTATGACATTGGTTCTGGCTTGCTGCGTAGGCCAGAAAAAATTGCTATGCAAAATGAGCCAGATATTAGAAGCGCTCTTCAAGATGGTGCAGACCTGGTTGCTTTTAGTTGTGATAAACTTTTAGGCGGCCCCCAAGCAGGAATTGTGGCTGGCCGGAAAAATTTGGTTCAGAAACTGGCCAAAGCGCCTATGATGCGCGCCTTGCGAGTAGGTAAAATAACTTTAGCAATTATGGCCAGCGCTTTTCAGAATTATTTAAATGATAAAACTTTGCTTAAAAATAATCCTTTGTTTGTCATGTTGAAGAGATCTGAATCTGAGTTGGAACAACTAGCAAAAGATCTGGCTGCTAAATTAGAGAAAAAAGGTGTGGCAGCTAAAGTTATAAAAAGTACGGCCCAGTGCGGTGGTGGTTCATTGCCTGAATTGGAGCTGCCCAGTTTTGCCGTGCAAATTAAAACAGCCCAAAAAGCTGAAAAAATGTATTTTAATTTACTTCAAGCAGATAGACCCGTGGTTGGCATTTTAAGAAAAGGGGAATTGTTGCTTGATGTATATACCTTGTTTGAAAATGATATACCTTTAATTCTAACTTCTATCTCTTCATGAAACATTTAATTCTTGGCACAGCTGGTCATGTAGATCACGGAAAAACTGCGCTGGTTAAAGCCCTAACCGGTTTTGATTGCGATACCCATCCGCAAGAAAAAAAACGCGGTATAACCATTAACTTGGGTTTTGCGCACCTTAATCTTCCAGAATATAAAATTGGTATTGTGGATGTGCCAGGTCATCAAGATTTTATCCACAACATGGTGGCTGGCGCCAGTGGTCTTGATCTGGCAATGCTGGTAGTAGCAGCAGATGAAGGTGTTATGCCCCAGACAAAAGAACATCTGGAGATTATGCAGGCCTTAAAAATAAAAAAAGGTCTGGTTGCTTTAACCAAAATAGATTTGGCGGAAAAAGACGTGGCACTTATTGCTGAAGATGAAGTGAAAAATTTAGTACAAGGAAGTTTTTTGGAAAATTGTCCAATCCTGCAGGTTTCTGCTCAAACCAATGAGGGCCTTGATCAGCTCAAAATCGAAATCGCCAAACTGGCTGGCCAAGTTGATTTAAGAGAGTCTGGCGAAGTTTTTCGGATGTTTGTGGATCGTTTTTTTAATGCTAAGGGTTTTGGGCCAGTGGTTAATGGCACTGTTTTAAGTGGGCAGCTAAAACCAGAAGACAAGATTTTTATTTTGCCTGCAAATAATAATCAATTTCGGGTGCGGCGTTTGGAACAAGATCGTCAGGAAGTTAACCAAATTTCTGCTGGCTGCCGGGCTTCCTTAAATCTAGTGGGTTTGGATCTAAAGGAATTTAGACGAGGCCAAATAATTTCTGATCGTTTTTTGCCAGATACAAATTTGGTAGATGCCAAACTAACTTTATTTAAAAACAATAAGCAGCTTGAGCTGTGGAGTAGAGTAAATTTTCATTTAGGAACTTTTGAAACCGAAGCTCGTGTGCATCTTTTAGATCAAAATGAACTTAAAAGTGGCAATACTGCAGTGGTACAAATTCATTTGGACAAATCCTGCGTGATTATGCCTGGAGATTGTTTTATCATTAGAAATACATCCAAAGATTTAACCTTAGGTGGCGGTGAAATAATTGATGCTGCCCCTTTGCATCATCGCCGCCGCCAGCCGCAGTTGATTGCAACCATAATCAAAAGGGCAAGCGGAGCTTTAACTGAATTTATTGCCCATGAAGTTAATAAAAGATGCGGACCTATTTCCAGTTTGGAAATAGCTGATAGCTTGAATGTTTCTTCAGCAAAAATACAAGAAGTATTAGCTGAGCTGCCCTTGGATATTTTATGTTTTCCAGGACAGGAAGAAACCATCTTGATTCCTAAAACCAAGGCCATTAGTTTTGAGAAAAAACTTTTAAAAACTATAGCTGCAGCACACAGAAAAAATCCCCTAGATCCTAAGGGGAAAAGTATTCCAGAACTAAAAGGAATTTTAGGCTTAAATAAAAGATTAGTTGAAGAGCGTTTCTTGAACTTGCTCTGTCAAAAAATGGAGCAAGCCGGGCAAATAAAGCTAGTTGCCCATACCTGGGCCTTAAAAGAACATGAAGTTAAGCTGGAAAAAGATTTTGAGCAAAAAATTGCGGCAGTGGAAAAGATGCTAAAAGCTTATCAAATGCAAACTCCTTTGATGTCAGAGATGCTGCCCCAAGCAGCCAAACTGGGTTTAGATGAAGAAAGATTCAAACAAGTTTTGCACTATTTAATTAACCAAAACAAAGTTTATAAGATTGAAGATAATTATGTTCATGCTGAAATCGTAGATACATGCCGTGAAAAATTTCTGCAAACCTTAGCCAAAGAAAAGCAAGGTTTAACCGTAGCCGAGTTTCGGAATTTAATTCAGGGTAACCGTAAAATTTCTTTATTGCTACTTAGTCAATATGATCAAGAAAAAGTTTGTTATAGACAAGGTGATCGCCGTTTGCTTATAAAATGAACCTGCCAAGAGGAGAAAAAAATGAAAGATCAACACAAAAAGTTATTTAGCACCAAGATGGATGAAGATAGTTTAAAAAAATTGGCAGCAATAAATAATGATGAAGCAATGGATTTTATTGCTTATGCCATTGAGCTTTGCCAGCCAGAAAAAGTTTTTGTTGGTAATGATTCTGACCAGGATGTGGCTTATATTCGTGAGCTAGCCATTAAAAACAAAGAAGAAAAAGCCTTGAATACCAAGGGGCACACTATTCATTATGATGGTTACTATGATCAAGGTCGCAATAAGGAAGTAACCAAGTATCTGGTGCCTAAAACAGAAACCCTTGATTCTAAACTTAATCAAATAGATCGTGATCAAGGTTTGAAAGAAATAGAAGATCTCCAACGAGGTTCTTATAAAGGTCGGACCATGCTGGTGAGGTTTTTCAGTTTAGGGCCGCAAAATACTATTTTTGGTATTCCTTGCTTGCAAATTACAGATTCAGCTTATGTGGCGCACAGTGAAGATTTACTTTATCGCCGCGCTTATGAGGCTTTTAAAAAATTACCTACTGGTGGTGAATTTTTTAAATATCGCCACTGCACAGGAGCAGTTGATGAGCGCATGACTTCTAAAGATTTTCAGCATAATCGCGTATATATAGACTATACCAAAAATACAGTAATGAGCGCCAACACCCAATATGCTGGCAATACCGTGGGTTTGAAAAAACTGTCCTTGCGCTTGGCCATTCGCAAAGCTGATCGGGAAAGCTGGCTGGCTGAGCACATGTTTATTATGCGCAGCAATGGTCCAAAGGGCAGAAAAACCTATTTTTGCGGGGCGTTCCCCAGTGCTTGCGGCAAGACATCCACAGCCATGATTCCAGGCGAAAATATTGTGGGCGATGATTTGGCCTACTTTAGAATTATTGATGGAGAATTTCGCGCAGTAAATGTGGAAAGCGGCATCTTTGGAATTATCGAAGATGTAAATGCCAAAGACGACCCAGTTATTTATGATGTATTAACCAAGCCAGGAGAAGTTATTTTTAGCAATGTTTTGGTAAAAGATGGCAAGCCATATTGGCTAGGCATGGGTGAAGAAATTCCCACTCAAGGTGAAAATTATTGCGGCAAATGGGAAAAGGGAATGAAAGGTCCAGATGGCAGTGATACCACAGCAAGTCATAAAAATGCCCGTTATACAGTAAAAATGGCTGATTTAAAAAATGCAGATCCACATTGGGATGATCCAAAAGGTGTAAAAGTTGACGGAATTGTTTATGGCGGTCGCGATAGCGATACTAATGTTCCAGTGCGCGAGGCTTATAGCTGGGAACATGGCATTTGTACCATGGGTGCCATGCTGGAATCTGAAACCACAGCAGCAACCACTGGTCAGCAAGGTGTGCGGGTTTGGAATGTGATGAGCAATATGGATTTTCTTTCCATGTCAGTTGGTCGCTACATTGAAAATAATCTCAAATTTGCCAAAGATATTAAGCGCCCAAAAGTGTTTGGCACTAATTATTTCTTAAAGAAAGACGGCCAGTTTTTGAATGGAAAATTGGATAAATCAATTTGGATTAAATGGATGGAGCGCCGCGTACATAATGAAATGGAAGCGCTTGATGCTGGTTATGGTTTAATTCCCAAATATGAAGATTTAAAACAATTGTTCAAAGAAGTTTTGAAGAAAGATTACACCAAGAAAGATTATGTAGAACAATTTACCGTGCGCATCCCTGAGCTATTGGCAAAACTTGAGCGTATGGAAAAAATATATGCAACAATTGCTGATACGCCGCAAACCATGAAAACTGAGATGGCTAGCCAGCGCCAACGTTTATCTGTTTTGCGTCAGGCTAAAGGAGACTATATTAACCCTTTAAGCCTGTAGTCATTGCATATCAGATTTGAATGAGATAATTTGCTAGTAATATTAGCAAGTTAGATGCATACATAATTAGCTTGTATTCATGTTGACAGATATTTGTTTTTCAAATACATGCCGCAACATGAAAGGAGGTGGAACTATGAAGAAATCTCTAAGTTTTCTGGTAGTTCTCGCCATCGCACTGGGAGTTGTAGTAGTTAATGCTCAAACTAAGACAGAGAGCGCTGCTGCCGCAACAAAACAAGCTAGCCCCGAACTAACTGCTAAAGCAACAGAAGTATGCACAAGCAAAGGTTTGACTGGCACTCAGCTGGATGAATGCGTGAAGACCGAGACAGCTAAACTTGAAAAAGAACAAGCTGCAAAGAAGTAAAATTTAATAATAAAAAAATAACAAAGCCTGCTTAAATACGCAGGCTTTTTTATTTTTAACACATCGTCAAAGATCAAGATTTTTCTCATCTTGAGACGGAAAAAACTCCTTTTTGTTGAATAATATATACAAGTTTTGTGGCATGGAAAATGCACATTATTAGCATGGTATTGTGAAGATCTAACCATATTTAAAAGGAGGGTTATTATGTCTATTCAACAAGTTTTAAGACAGGTGTTTGCAGCTGGTATAACTGCAGATGGTTCCCGAGTTCCTACAAAGGCAATGGGAGGAGGAGATCGTATTGTTAGCCGCTTGGAAGAATTGCAGCAACAAGCGCAACAAGCAAGTACTCCTGCACAGGTTCAGGAATTACTTAGGCAAGCCGCAGAATATGCTATGGCTGCTCAATATCTGGAAGAAAGATGGAGAAATCCTCGAGAAGGAGATGCTGCAGATCAACAAAGCTATGCTGCAGCTGTAAGGGCACTTGAACAAGCTGAAACTTCTTTGCAAGCCATGTTGGAGCGCTATAGAACACTAGCCCAGCGATCTGCTCAGGGTTTAGAGCAAATGGAGCAGGCTATTGCCAGATTACAGTCTAGTGGATTGCTGGCCCAAGAACCCCCTACTAATCTTGAGCAAGACAGTGTCTTCATAAGCGCAGGAGGGGAGAGTGATGTTATCCAAGCCTATCACATAGATCAGCTTACCTCAGATATGATGCTTGCTTTAGCATCAGAAGGTGGACAAATTGTTCAAGCAGTAGATGGTAGTTATGTTATGACAGCTGTTTTGCCACCAGATGAGATCTTTGCGCGATCAGCTATGATGGCGGTTGGTGCCAGACCTGAACCTGCTGAATAGTTTGTTTGTTAACAAGTTAGGGTCGGGTGCAGTATTGCTGCTGTCTTAAATATAGATAAGAAAGCTGCCTAAGTGTTGGCAGATGTCCAGGGGCTAGCTCTAAAATCTGATCAAAATAATTTTCAGCCAATTGCAACTGTGCACAATTAGGATTTTCCTGCCAGAGAGTTAAAACACCAAGATTAAACAACGCGGCAATATTGTTGGAATCATAAATCAGGGCTTGATCAAGTTCTGAAATTGCCTCTGTTCTTGGCAGATGGATAGATCGATCATGATGATAATGACTTATTTTTTCATATGGCCTCAAGAGTCTCACTTGTTGATGAGCATCTGGTCCGCCAAAAAAATTATATCTTAAATCTGCTTGAATATAATTTGATAGATTTGAAGCATCAAGATAAACTGCTACACATTCGTGCCTGATGTTTTCCTGGCGAAAATCTCTGCCTGAACGATCGATTTCCACGTCTAAAATTGTGGAAGGTATTCCAGCTAAGAGAAGAGCACCGCGATAAAAAGAATTTAAATTTGCGCAATCAGCGCCTATGTGTTCGCGCTCTTGAAAAACCCGTGTTGCTTGTCTTGCAGGTTGATTAGATAGATCTTCCTGTCTGATGCCAAATCCATCGGTGCTGGTTACCATTTCAAAAAGGCCCTGGGCTAACATAGAATTATACAAAGGGCTTCCAGGTATTAAACTGGGATCCATCTGATGAAAAAATCTAATTGCCAGATCTAAAATTTCATAGATCTCAAAAAACCGACGAATTAATGCTAAATCTTGATCAGTGCTTGCGTCTAAATCAGTAAAAAGATTTGGGATGACTAAGCCTACCTCAGCTAACCTGCTTAATAAAGGAGGAACCTGGTAATTGGTGAAGTTTGAAGATGCATAATTTTGTACAGCATAGTAAAATTCATTTTCTGCATAGCAAATTGCAGTATCAAAAACATCTTGGGGGGATGTAAAATTTGGTGTTTCAGGCCCGCATTCTTCAGAGAGAATCTGACAGATTTCTCCTGCTAAAAAATTAGCTGCTGCAATTTCTGGACAGTTCATAATTATTATTATCGCCCTGCAGTCAAAAAGGTTGCGTGCAAATTTTTTCAGATTAATCCGAAAATGACCATGGCTGATCGAATTGAGCAATCTCTGGTTAAACAATAAACTATATTAAATGTTTGAGATAAAACTGGGAAAATCAAAACTGCCTATAAATGAGATATCGTGGGTCCATCCATTTGTTCCATATTGAGGAGAGCCACTTGGCCCAAAAGCATATTGCAGGCCTAAGGTAAAATTAAAGTTTCTCCTTAAAAGAAATATAATATCAGCTCCACATACTCCTTGAAAAGCTACACTATCTGCAGAAATAACATTATCAGCTATGTAACGACTGGAAAGTCTGGCGCCTAATCTAAGTGTAGCTAATAATGCTTCAACTCCTGTAAAAGAAATAACATAAGCAGCTTCAGCGCCGCCTCCAACCAGAACACTTTCTATGACTTGAGTTTGGTTAACAGTGATTTGTGCATTATAATCAGAGGAGCTCATAAAAGCGTAAGCCTGAAAACCTACATGGTTAAACCAGCCAGCAAGGCCTAGTGAAAATTGATAATTAAATAAGGAATTAGCTAGGGCTCCAAGTCCAAATGTAGCGCGAATGCCAAGGTGGCGGGCTCGTTCATCAAGACCGGTTCTATTAGAAAAAGCATTTTCAGAACTAGGTTGTAGTTCTGGCTCTCGTGCATAAGCAATTATTCTATAGTGACAAGGCTCATCTGTATTACAATCTCTTTCTTCAGGCGGAACTTCTTCCAAAGTAATGCCTACTGAACAGGGTTCGTCAGTAGTGCAGTGTGCTTGTTCTTCTGGGGTTAAAGGATGAGTGGGAATGAAGACATTCATATCACATTCATCGCCTATACAATTTTCTCCTACAGAAAACATAGTTAGCTCCTTAGTTTTTATATTATTGTGTGCCTTATATGATGCCATTATCGACAATGGCAAATAAAAGTTGCTAAAGTTTAAAAAACCTTAATAACCCACTAATCGTTGCGCCAATAGGCACTTGTAGAAGAAAACCAAGCAAGAAAACCAAGACGGACGAGAAGCGCTGCAAAACATAGATTCCTCTCAATATCTCAGACCATATATTTTTTATTTTTTATTAATTTGCTAATTTAAATGAAAATCCTAGAATGAGCTGATTATTTTTTGTGTTATTTTTTCTTTAGATCAAAATTTAGTTTGATTTGAACACACATCAACGTACGAACATTCATTATTGCAAAGCAGCTTGACTGATAAATGATATTTATGATGCTTTGGGA
>JBDRBB010000010.1:0-283724 GCA_043823065.1 Pseudomonadota bacterium
TGCTTGTCATCTAGGTTTAATAAAGTTAATATAGTAAGATGATTAGACAAATTACCATTTTAGTCGCAGCTATCATGTTCTGTTTTTATTTTGGCAACTGTTCTCTTAAAGGAAGAGAAACAGTTGGGGTAACCACTTATAAGCATAATAAAGTTTTTCTGAAAGGTGGTGGCCATTATTTAGTTGGTCAATTGCCAGATGGTTGGCAACGCATTAAGGTAAGCGACCAATTAATAACGTTTTATAATAAAGAATATGATGCTTCCATCACTACTGATGCTTTTTGTGATGAAAGTTTTGTTGATCGTCCCTTAGAAGTACTGGCTGGAGAATTAGCTTCTGCCTTAAATGATCGCACAACAACTTCCACAGAAACTTTAATGTTAAACAGCCGCCAGGCTTATCGCCAAAAAGTGGCGGGCAAGATGGACGGCGTTCCTGTAAAAATGGATATTGTGGTGGTTAAAAAAAATACATGCAATTTTGATTTTGTCGCAGTTATGCCACCCCATAATAGCACTCAAGTAACACAAGATTTTGAAACTTTTTTTAATGGATTTCAGTATTAAACATGAATCAAGAAAATTTAGAAATTGTTGGAAATAATTCTAAATTAACTATAATTATTTCCTCTATCAACAAAAACCTGGCAGATTTTATCTGCCATCTAGGCGGTATAGCCAAACTAGCTGCCAATACTTTTCAGGGAATATTTAAATATCGATTTGAATTCAGAGAATTAACTCGCCAGTTTTCCATGATTGGCAATAAATCCTTAGGCATAGTCCTTTTGATTGCCATCTTTACCGGCATGGTCATAGCTCTGCAATTATCCATTGGTTTAGGGCGTTACGGCCTAAAGCAAAATGTTGGGCAAATCGTTGGCATAGCCATTTTTAGAGAATTAGGGCCAGTGCTAACCTGCATTATGGTTGCGGCCAGAGTTGGCAGCGCTATTGCTGCGGAACTTGGTTCTATGGTTGTTACTGAACAGGTTTTAGCTATTGAAGCAATGGGAGCCAATCCTGTACAAAAATTGGTTATTCCCAGGGTGCTGGCCACAACTATAGCTTGCCCTTTGCTTACTATAGTTGCTGATCTTATCGGCAGTTTTGGCGGAATGATTATCACTGTCCGAGAAGCCGGGGTATCGAACCACTTCTATATTGAACAGATCAAATCAACAGTCTTAACAGAAGATTTTATCAGTGGAGTTTCCAAAGCGCTTTTTTTTGGCTTTTTTATCTCAATTATTTCTTGTTATGAAGGATTAAAAACCTATGGCGGCACTGAAGGTGTTGGTCAAGCCACAACCCATGCTGTAGTTTATTCTTCAATTGTTATTTTTATTTCCGACTTCTTTTTAACTAAATTATTGGTGTATATTCAATAAATTATGGCTCTGGCAGAATTCAAACAAGTAAGTAAAACTTTTGGCTCCAAAAAGGTTTTGGAAAATGCCAGCCTATCCATTGAAAAAGGTGAAACCTTAACTATCATTGGCGGCAGCGGCATTGGCAAAACTGTTTTTTTAAAACTATTATTAGGCTTATTAAAGCCTGACCAGGGGGAAATCCTTTTTCATAATCAAAACATCGGCGATATGGAGGAAAAAGATATAATAAAAATGCGCAGCCGAATTGGCATGCTTTTTCAAAGCGCAGCGCTTTTTGATTCTTTAAGCGTTGCTGAAAACATAGCTTATCCTTTACGCGAACATTTTAATTATAATGAAGAAGAGATTGAAACAATTGTGCGGAAAAAACTAGATTTGGTTGGTTTGCAAGATGTGGAAAATTTAATGCCTGCTGAATTATCTGGCGGCATGAAAAAAAGAGTTGGCCTGGCCAGAGCTATTGCCACAGATCCAGACATCATTCTTTATGATGAGCCAACCACTGGACTAGATCCAGCTAATACGCGTCGTATCTGCAACCTTATTTTGGAATTGCAACAAAAACTAGAAGTAACATCCTTGGTAGTGACACATGATATGGAAAGCGCTTTTCGGGTTACTAATCGCATTGCTTTAATTTCCAATCATAAATTTGCTTTCATAGGCACTAAACAAGAAGCACAAAATTCTCAGGATCCATTAGTAAAAAATTTTATTAATGGTAATATGGAGACCGGGGAAAGCTAAGCACATTTGGAGGAGATATGCGTTCCAAAATATTCACAGAGCTTAGAGTGGGGTTATTTGTTTTTATCACCCTGCTTTTAGGTATGATCACTTTATTTCAGCTTGGCAGCGGATATAAACTCTTTCGCAAAGATTACAGTTTATATACCAATTTTGAAGATATCTCTGGTTTGCGCCCAGGCGCCCCAGTTCAATTAGCCGGTTTAGACGTTGGCATTGTAGATAGCATCCGTTTTCCCAAAGATCTGCTTGTTAAAAAAATCACCTTGGTTTTGCGCATTAACCAAAGCTATCAAGATCGCATCCGCGCTGATTCTGTTGCTACCATCAACACCCAAGGTCTTTTAGGAGATAAATACGTATATATAAGCGTGGGCAACCAAGACCAGCCTATCTTAAAAAATAATGAAAAACTTCTTTCCCGAGAAACTGCTTCCTTATTTTCTTTAGCAGACAAAGCCGGCACTATTATGGATAATATTAGCGAGGCTTCAGAAACTATTAATGATTTATTTAAGAGCATTGGCGGCAAAGATGAAAACAATCTGCGCGATGCCATTAAATCTTTGCGCAACACCCTAAACCAAATTGAAAAAGGCCAAGGCTTGGTGCATGCCCTTATTTTTGATCCCAAAGGAGAAAAAGTTGTTGGCGATTTAGCTGCTACCTTGGATTCTCTAAAAGAAATAACCACTGGCATTAGCGACGATAGTAAAAAACAAACTTCCGGTCTTATCAAAAACTTAAGAACAGCTTCTGCTGACCTAAAAGATATTTTAGGTTCAATTCGCAGAGGAGAAGGAACTCTGGGTCTTTTAGTCAGAGATCCTGCTTTATATAATGATTTGCGCGCCCTTTTTGGCCGGGCCAATCGCAATGCTTTAATAAAATCTGTGGTACGCTCAACCTTAAAAAAGAATGAAGCGCAAACCTTGACTCAATAAAGGAGGCCATATGCCAACTGATTCTAAATCCAAGGCAACCAAATCCAGGCATCATCTTTTAAATACCATAAAAAATCTACATGAGGCTGAAGTTTATAAAGATTTGACCTGGGAAGGATCTTTTTCAGATTATTTGCATCTGGTTGAGGAAAATCCTCAAGTAGCACGCACAGCTTTTCAGCGTGTTTACGACATGATTTTGTCGCATGGATTTGAAGAATATACTGAATATAAAAAGAAAATAACCCATTATCGCTTTTTTGAAGATCCATTTGACAATGGCAAAGACGCGCTTTACGGCATTGATCTGCCTTTAATGAAACTGGTAAATGCCTTTCATTCAGCAGCTATGCGTTATGGCACTGAAAAAAGAATTTTGCTGCTGCATGGCCCGGTAGGTGGAGCTAAATCAACCATTGTCCGTTTAATTAAAAAAGGGCTGGAGCGCTACACCAAATCTCCTGAAGGCGCGCTATATACTTTTTCCTGGGAAAAAAATAATCTAAAAGATACTCGAAACGTTTTTGGGCCAGCAGAAGTTATCCCCTGCCCCATGCATGAAGAGCCATTAAAGCTTGTGCCTATTGAATTGCGCGATCAAATGTTAGCAGCGATAAATGAAGGACTTCCTGAAGAAAGCCGCATTTATTTGGAAGGCGATCTTTGTCCAAATTGCCGCTATATTTTTCGCGAACTCTTAAATGTTTATAAAGGCGATTGGACCAAAGTTGTTGAGCATATTCGCGTGCGGCGCATTCATCTTTCGGAAAAAGACCGCATTGGCATTGGCACCTTTCAGCCTAAAGATGAAAAAAACCAAGATTCCACTGAGCTTACTGGTGATATTAACTATCGCAAAATTGCTGAATATGGGTCAGACAGTGATCCGCGCGCTTTTAATTTTGACGGTGAATTCAACATTGCCAACCGGGGAATTATTGAATTTATAGAAGTGTTAAAATTAGATGTGGCTTTTCTTTATGACTTGCTTGGCGCTTCCCAAGAACACAAGGTTAAACCCAAAAAATTTGCCCAAACCGATATTGATGAAGTTATCATTGGTCACACCAATGAAGCAGAATATAAAAAACTGCTGAATAATGAATATATGGAGGCCTTAAGAGACCGCACGGTAAAAACCGATGTCCCTTACATCACTAAATTACACGAAGAAGTTAAGGTTTATGAAAAAGATTATCGGGCAGAAAAAGTGCGTGGTCGCCACATTGCTCCGCACACTTTGGAAACAGCTTCTATGTGGGCTATCTTAACTCGCCTGGAAGAGCCTAAAAAAGCCAACTTAACCTTGCTCCAAAAACTTAAACTTTATGATGGTCGATCTTTGCCTGGCTTTACTGAAGACAATGTCAAAGAACTGCGCAAAGAAGCAATTAGAGAAGGTTTGGAAGGAATTTCACCTCGCTATATCCAGGATAAAATTTCCAATGCCCTAGTCTCAGATGTTGGCGGAGGTTGTGTTAATCCATTTATGGTCATGAATGAACTGGAAGCTGGGCTGCGCCATCATTCATTAATTAAAAGTGAAGATCAAAAAAAGAGATACAAAGAATTATTAACCATTGTTCGTGAAGAATATGAAGATATTGTAAAAAATGAAGTGCAGCGCGCCATTTCTGCTGATGAAGAAGCCATTTCCAGATTATGCGCCAATTATATTGATAATCTCAAGGCCTATACCCAAAGAGAAAAGGTTAGAAATCGTTATACTGGCCAAGATGAAGAACCAGATGAAAGATTAATGCGTTCTATTGAAGAAAAGATCGATATTCCAGAAAGCCGCAAAGACGATTTTAGACGTGAAATCATGAACTACATTGGCGCTTTGGCCTTGGAAGGTAAAAGTTTTGATTTTAAAACTAATGAGCGCTTGCACCGAGCCTTGGAAATGAAACTTTTTGAAGATCAAAAAGATTCCATCAAACTAACATCCTTAGTGTCAGCTGTTGTTGATAAAAACACTCAAGAAAAAATTGATGTAGTAAAAAGTAGGCTGATCAAAAACCATGGCTATTGTGATACTTGCGCTACAGATGTGCTAAACTTTGTAGCTTCTATTTTTGCTCGCGGCGAAGTTCGAGGTCAAGGAGGCTCATAAACAGTGGGGCAAAAAATTGAACAAGATGTAGCTAGATTTAAGGCGATCATTCAAGGCCGCATTAAAAAAGAGCTGCGTAAATTTATTTCCACTGGGGAGCTGGTTGGCAAAAAAGGCAAAGATGTAATCAGTATCCCCATTCCTCGTATTGATATCCCTCATTTTGTATATTCCGATAAGCAAGCTGGCGGAGTTGGTCAAGGAGATGGCAATGTTGGCGAACCTGTTGGCGAAGGTGAAGGCCAAAAATCTCAGGCTGGCAACATGCCTGGCCAACACATTATGGAAGTAGAAGTCACTTTTGACGACCTAGCCAGAATATTGGGTGAAGAGTTAGAGCTTCCCAACATCCAACCCAAAGGCCAGGCTGAATTAGAAACTGCCGGCATTAAATACAAAGGCATTGCCCCAGTTGGGCCAGAGTCTTTGCGTCATTTCAAAAGAACTTATCGCAAGGCTCTTAAACGCCAAATAATGTCTGGCACCTATGACCCTAGAGCCCCTTTAATTGTGCCTACTCATGAAGATCGTCAATACAAGACTTGGAAAAATATTAAGAAACCTCAAGCTAAAGCCTTAATTATCTATATTTTAGATGTTAGTGGATCCATGGGCGCTGAACAAAAAGACATTGTACGTTTAGAATCTTTTTGGATTGATACCTGGATTCGCTCTCAATATCAGGGTCTAGAAGTAAAATATATTGTTCACGATGCTGTAGCCAGAGAAGTTGACCGGGAAACTTTTTTCCACACCAGAGAAAGTGGTGGCACAATTATTTCTTCTGCTTACAAACTATTAATCAAAATACTGCAAGAAGGTTATAATCTGGATGAATGGAATGTTTATCCTTTTCAATTTTCTGATGGAGATAACTGGTCTGGCAATGATACTGATGAATGTCTAAAACTTTTGCAAAACAGAATTTTACCCATATCTAACATGTTTTGTTATGGCCAGGTTGAAAGTGAATATGGCAGCGGCCAATTCTTAAAAGATTTGGAAGAGCGCTTTCAAGGCAAACATGAAAAACTAATTACTTCTAAAATAGCTAACAAAGACGCAATTATTGACTCAATAAAAACCTTCTTAGGCAAAGGTAAATAAATTAAAATGCCACATAGACATGCAAGTATAAGCAAATTTATGACCTCCTTACCTCCTGAATTGCATCAGCTAAAAATGGAGATAGAAGCTTATGCTCGCGATTTTAATTTAGATTTTTTTGACGTAATTTTTGAAGTTCTAGATTGGAATCAACTCAATGAAATTGCTTCTTATGGCGGATTCCCCAATCGCTATCCGCACTGGCGATTTGGCATGACCTATGAGGAACTTTCCAAAAGTTATGCTTATGGCTTATCAAAAATTTATGAAATGGTAATCAACACAGATCCTTGCTATGCATATCTTCTGTACTCTAACAGCATTGTTGATCAAAAACTGGTTATGGCTCATGTTTATGGCCATGCTGATTTTTTTAAAAATAATGTTTTTTTTCAAGGCACAAATCGCAAGATGATGGATGAAATGGCCAACCATAAATCCCATATCCTGCGTTACATTGATAAATATGGACGAGATTTAGTGGAAAATTTCATTGATGCCTGTCTTAGTCTAGATTCCTTAATTGATTTTCACGCAGTTGGTTTAATTCCTGAGCCTAAAAAAGATGAACCAGAACCATCCTCAATCACCAGGCTTAAAGCTTCCAGGCCTTATATGGAGCGTTACATAAACCCCAAAGAATTTATTCAAGCCCAGCAAGAATGGCTGCAAGAAGGCGCCAAACAAAACGAAAAAGTTCCTCCCAAACCGCAAAGAGATATTTTACAATTTTTATTAGAACATGCTCCTTTGGAAAATTGGCAACATGACATACTCTCGATCGTACGTGAAGAAGCCTACTACTTTGCCCCTCAGGTCCAAACTAAGATCATGAACGAAGGGTGGTCCTGTTTTTGGCATTCAAAAATAATGACGGAAAAAGCCTTAAAAACAAGCGAGATCATTGATTATGCAGATCATCATTCTGGAACGCTAGCCACAGCACCTGGCAAATTAAATCCTTATAAACTGGGCTTTGAGTTATTTAAAGATATTGAAGAACGCTGGAACAAAGGCAAGTTTGGTAAAGAATTTGAAGAGTGCGACAGCATGCTGGAAAAAAAGAACTGGGACAGAAAATTAGGCTTGGGCCAGGAAAAGATATTTGAAGTTAGAAAACTTTATAATGATATTACCTTTATTGATAATTTTTTAACAGATGAATTTTGCCAAAAAAATAAATTATTTGTTTATGCGTTTGATTTAAGTTCAGAAGAATTAAAGGTGGCTAACAAGTCTTTTGATTCAATTAAGCAAAAACTTTTATTTCAACTCACCAATTCTGGCTTCCCCATGATTGATGTTATTGATGCCAACCATAAAAACCGGGCTGAATTATTGCTAAAGCATACTCATGAAGGCGTTGATCTCAGACAAGATTATGCTTTTGAAACTTTAAGCTCTTTATATAAGATCTGGAAGAGACCTGTGCATATCAAAACTGTGGTTGATGGAATACCTAAGATACTATCTTTTGACGGCCAAGCTTCTTCAGAGTCCAGGGTATAATAAAAATCAGGATTAAAATAATTGTACTTGTTATACCCAAAAACCATTGTTTGATCCAAAAGCTCATGATGATATTGAAGAGGGCAATACTGATGTAGAATAAAGGATAAAGAATATTGGTCGTCGGTCGTCGGTCGTCGGTCGTACTTGGCAAAAACATCTTCCAGAAAAGTACGTTAAAACCAATAATTGCAAAAGCAACCAAGAACCAGCCTGCAAAGTTAGTTAATGGCACACCAAAATACCAACCAGGATGAGCATAATAGTGAATTTTGCCTAAGAACCAAAGTTCGCCCATGGTGGCCACTGGATCAATAATCACATCCAGCAGCATAGTTAAAAATGCCCCTAGCAAAACTGTTTTAAAACTATTTTCCTTTTTTAGAAAAAAACTTGCAGTTGTAAAACCTGCAAAACAGAGAAAAGCATAAGACAGAGAATCAAAAAACGGCACGCCAAAAAATAATAACTCTCCTCTCAGGTTTTCATAAACATAATAATACTGACCATAAGGAAAACCGTTATGAATAGAAGATACTTCAGAAGCCCAAGCCAGCAGATAACCGGAAACCAGCCAGATTAGTCCTTTAGCAACTCCCCATCTGCGAATTGAAAGAAAAAGAAAAGCGATTAAAAAAAGAATTACATATGGCCTGATCAGAAATAGGTTAATCATCTTCTTTTAACACTTCTAACAAAATATCCACAATTTGAGGATCCCATTGACCACTACTTTTTTCATTTTCGCAAATTTTCAAAGCTTGTTCCTTGGTCATACCTTTTCGATATGGCCTGTCTGTGGTCATGGCATCAAAAGAATCAGCAACTGCAGTAATACGCGCTAGCAAGGGGATATCCTCTCCTCTTAATCCATCTGGATAACCTTGCCCATCAAGGCGTTCATGATGCGAACGGATAATCGGCAAACATTCTTCAATTGAGCGCAAAGGCGAGCAAATATCAAATCCTCGCTTAGGATGAGATTTGATATGAGCCATTTCTTCATCAGTTAATTTGCCTGGTTTAAGCAAAATAGTTTCCTTAACTCCAATTTTTCCAATATCATGCAAAAGAGAACCCTTACGAATTGCCTCTAATTGCCGCTCAGAAAGCCCTAATCTTTTAGCTATTTTCAAAGCTAATTCTCCTACCCGTTCTGAATGGCCACGCGTGTAAAAATCTTTGGCTTCCAAAGCTTGCGCCAAAGAAAATAAAATACTTTCGCTAGTATCTAAATCATCATGCAAAGATTTAACGTGCAATAAAGATTTAATCCGCGTGGTTAGCTCTAAACGATTAATCGGTTTAATCAAAAAATCATCTGCTCCCAGTTCAATGGCTTTAAGTTTATCATCCAGTTCCTGTAAAGCTGTGATCACAATAATTGGAATAAATTGGGTATTTTTATTTCGCTTAATAGCCTTGCATACCTCAAAACCAGAAACCTTGGGCATCATTAGATCTAGTAAAATTAAATCTGGATTGGTTTTGTTTACCTTATCTAAAGCATCTTCTCCATCAAAAGCTGTTTCTAAATCATAGGGATATGGTTTTAGCTGGGTACGCAACAGTTCCACATTTACCCGGTTATCATCAACTATTAGTATTTTCGGGCGTTTATCCATAGCTCGCATAATAGCAAACCCTCTCTATAGTGTCTATAAACAGTTTTAATTGAATTTGAGACAGCTCTCGGCCAGGTCTTCTCACCTCCTTCACTCTATTACGAAACTATTAGCAACTTAAGAGTTGTCAGTCCGGATTCGAAGACCTGCCCTACGCTGTCTCAAAATAACGTAATAATAGAAACTTTTCAAAACCTAATGCCAAAAATACGGCTAAATTTAATGTTGACCTAGGCTATCTATACGCATTATTACATGTATTGTACTTGAAAATAATAATGGGGGAGGGGATATATGTTTAAGCTTATTAAATGGATTTTAATTTTAATTATTTTGGCCATAATTGTGGCTGCTGTAACTGGTTATAAAATCAAAGGAAAAACCGTTACAGATCATTTCCGACAAATTGTTGGCGCCCAAACTTTTGATGAAGGACTTAAAGATATTCGTTCCTTAGCTGGAGAAGCCATTAAAGCAGCTGGCGATGCAATTTCCCCAAATGCCAATGAAGCAACTGAAGATGAAAAAAAACAATTGGAAAATATTATCAAAGGTGAGCTAAAGCAAGAAGCACCTACTCATAAACAACTACCAGATCAAACGCAGTAAGGAGGAAAGAAATGGAAGGCAAAAATTGTCAAATGCAAGGTTGTAAGAGACCATATCGCGCTAAAGGTTATTGCAATGTACATTACAAAAAATGGCGTCGCGGTGAATTAGAAGCCAAACCGCGTTATAAAACCTGCGGAGAGGAAAATTGTCGCAAACCCTTGCACAAAAAAGGCTATTGCGAACAACATTATAGTGCTTGGTCAGCTTCTAGAAAAAGACAGCAAGCCCCTGTAGAAGCACCAGCAGCTGTGGAAAAACCTGCTGAAGAGAAATAATCTATTTGTCATTCTGAGCGTAAGCGAAGAATCCCTATAAAATCTATCCCCATGGGATCCTTCGCCTGCGCTCAGGATGACAATTTTAAATGAAATCCCAGTTAAAAACCATTTACAACTTACTTCATAGGGAATTCGGGCCACAGCACTGGTGGCCTGGTGAAAAAGCTTTTGAAGTTATGGTAGGAGCAATTCTCACCCAAAACACTAATTGGGGAAATGTAGAAAAGGCTATCAATAATCTCAAAGCTCATAATCTTTTATCTGTTAAAAAAATGTATGAAACAAATCCTAACACCTTAGCTGATCTAATTCGCCCTGCTGGTTATTTTCGAGTTAAAACCAAACGTTTACGCAATTTTCTAAAATTCTATTTAGATGAATTCCAAGGTCAAGTTGCAAAAATGCAGCTGCAAGAATTGGCTGACTTGCGTCCTAAAATTCTAGCAGTTAATGGCATTGGCCCAGAAACAGCTGATTCGATGCTTTTATATGCCTTGGAAAAACCCATCTTTGTGGTTGATGCTTATACTAAAAGAATTCTAAGTCGCCACAACTTACTTTCTGAAGAAGCAACTTATAATGAAATCCAGGAATTATTTATGGATAATTTAGAAAATGATGTTCAATTTTTTAATGAATATCATGCGCTTTTGGTCAAATGCGGCAAACAATATTGCCGCCCCAAAAACCCTAGATGTGAGTTGTGCCCACTAAACACATTATTTAGTGGGGCTTAACAACAGATAAAACATAAGCATTAAGATCAATATATTTCTTGGCCACTTCCCACACCTTTTTTCTGGTAACTTGCATAATTTTTTGGGGATAATTTTCTATATCTTGCAAGGGCAAGCCATACAGTTTATTTAAGGTATACCAAGAAGACATGGTCATTAAGCGCTGAGAATCTAAGGCATGGCTGCCAATTAAATATTGTTTAGATCTTTCAATTTCATTTTCGCTAACTACATGTTCTAATATTTTACCCAACTCAACTTTAATTCCATTAATAGCTCTGTCAATTTTTGATGGATCAGTGCCAATATAAACCGCAAAATATCCAGGATCTGTTCCTTCTACATTAACAGCGCTTACTGCATAAGCCAAACTTAGCCGGTCTCTTAGCTCCAAAAACAAACGACCACCTTGCCCAATCAAAATATTATTCAGCACCCCTAAAACATAGCGATCAGGGTGATTAAATGTTGTACCTTGAAAACCCAAAACAATATGAGCTTGTTGCTTATCTTTTTTTAATTGTTCTACAGTTGTTATTGTACTTGGTTTTGGACTCTTGGCTACTTTTGGTTGAATAGCTTTGCCTTCAGCCATGTTTGTTAAATTTTGTTCTAAAAGCTCGACTACTTCTTTGGGGCTAACATCCCCGACCACAGAAATAACAGCGCCTGATTTTCTCATAATATTATTATAGTAGAGCTTAATTCCAGTTGGGCTTAAACTAGACACAGAACTGATCTCTCCCAAATTTCTTAAACCATAAGGATGTTTGGGAAAAAGTGTTTTTAAAAAATTTAATAAAGCTACTGCAGACAAAGCATCTTCTTGATCTTTAATCGCCTGCAGTTGCAAATTTTTTTCTTTATTCACTTCTTTGGCAGAAAAAGCTGGCTTAGTTAGCACTTCGCAAAAAAGCTCCAGCCCTGCTTGTAAATGATCGCTCAGAAATTTACTTTTTAAACCCATGGTATTCCGACCGCTAAAACCATCTACATAGCCAGCAATTTTTTCAATATCTTTGGCAATAGTTATGGCATCTCTATTTTTTGTTCCTTTAGTCAGCAAGCGCACTGCCAATTCACTAATCCCATTATTGGCTTTGGTCTCAAACATCACTCCACCCAAAGCTGCTCCGCAAACAGCAACCAAAGGCAAAGTATGATCTTCCTTAATTATCACTCTTAAACCATTTTTTAGCTTAAATTCCTCTATGGGCTTGATCGTTTTTTTCCCTGCTTTCTTGATTTGCTGACCACCTTCAATAATTTGCTTAATCTGAGATTTAGTTTTTGCGCTGCTAGATCCTTTAGGCACAACTAAAGTTATGGTACAATTATTGGCTGTAAAATAGCGATTAGCCACTTCCAAAAGTTCATCAGTATGCACATCCATTAGTTTTTGATAATATCTGCTTTCAAATTCATGGCTATCAGCTGCAGCTAAAAAAGAGGCTATTTTTCCTGCTTCACCACCAACTGTTTCTCGTTCATATAGTTCATGAGAACGCATATTAATTTTAGCCCGTGAAATCTCTGAAACTAAAGCTGGTTCAGATTTAATAATTTCTATTTGTTTGCTAATTTCTATTAAAGCTGGCCGAATATTTTTGACATCTAAAAGAGCATTAACTGTAAACAAACCTGGATCGCGTGGTGTATAAGAATAAGTTGAAATATGGTGCACTAGATGTTTTTTCTCTTTAATCTCTTGTTCAAAACGAGAAGATTCTGAACCACCTAAAATATGGGAAAGCAGATCCAAGGCAGGCACATCATTATGCACTAATTCCGGAATATGATAGCCAATGGCTAAATAACAACTTTGCACATTCATTGATTCAATCATTAAACGTATTTCGCGCTGGGGAGGTTCAACCAAAATTTCTTTATCTACAATCGGCATTTGTCCTGTTTGAAAATCAGCAAAAGCTTTTTCCACTTCTTTTAACATTGTATTTGTTTCAAAATCACCAACCACCACCAAGGCCATATTTTTGGGCACATACCAGCGTTTATAAAAATTAAGCAAATCTTTTTGCTCAAATGATTTTACCGTTTTTGGATAGCCAATAATTGGTCTAGCATAAGGATGTTTCTGATATGAAGTTTGAAACAAATATTCAGTAACCATTCGTCCTGGGTTGTCTTTCTCCCGGCGAATCTCTTCTAATATAACTTCTTTTTCATTCTCTAATTCCTGTTTATCAAACAAGGGATTTTGAATAGCGTCAGCCAAAATTGCTAAACCCCGTTCTGCATAACGCGCAGCCATATTAATGTAATAAACTGTTTGATCTAAAGAAGTATAAGCATTGATCTCTCCTCCTGCTGCTTCCACTTCTTTGGCAATAGCACCAACCGGCCTGGTGGGTGTGCCCTTAAATAGCATATGCTCAATCACGTGCGACATGCCTGCTTCTTGGTCTGTTTCATGGGCTGAACCAACTTTTACCAAAACATTAAAGGAAATAACTGGACTGGAATGATTTTCCTTTAAGACCACTTTTAAGCCATTTTTCAAAAAAAAGGTTTGAATGCTCATATAAAGTAAACTCCTTGATTTATCATATCTTTGTGATTACTAATCTAACATAAATAACTTCCTGATAATATGAAAAAAACAGACTTTAGTAAAATGAGCATTTCTGAGCTAGAAGCTTTGGTGCGCAAGCACAACCACCTCTATTTTATCGAAAATCAGCCGATTATTTCTGATTATGAATTTGATCAGCTGGTTGAGGAACTAAAAAAACGTAAGCCAGATTCTGCGGTTCTGAAAGAATTGGTTTCAGATGTAACTCCTAGTGGCGCTAAGGTTGTGCATGATACACCCATGCTTTCTTTAGATAAGTGTTATGCTGAAAAAAATATCAATGATTGGGCTGACAAATTTAAAGGCGAGGTTATAGCTTCCCCTAAAATTGACGGAGCAGCTGTATCAATTAAATACGGAAAAGATGGTAAATTGTTTCAAGCTGCTACTAGGGGTGATGGAATTGAGGGTGAAGATATAACAGCTAATGTCCTTCACATTAAATCAATCCCTCATAAAATTTCTCAAAAAAATGTTGAAATTCGCGGTGAAGTTTTTATGCGGCTTTCTATTTTTAAAAAATATAAAGAGCAGTTCTCCAATCCCCGCAATCTGGCTGCAGGTGCAATTAAGCAAAAAGATCCACAAAAAACAGCTGAATATAATTTATCCTTTTTTGCCTATGATTTACTTAACGCCAACCTCAAAACTGAAGCTGAAAAACGGGAAGTATTGGAAAAAAACAAAATTCCAACTGCCCCTTGGTTTTTAATTGCCAAAGACAAGATGCAGCGCACGTTTGAAGAGTTCTTAAGCATGCGCGAACAAGATGATTTTGAAACAGATGGCGTGGTTTATAAAGCTAACTTGGTTGCTGAACAAGAACGTTTGGGTTCCACTGCCCATCATCCACGCTTTGCCATTGCTTATAAATATCAAGGTGAATCAGGAGTTACCACTTTAAAAGAAGTGGAATGGAGTGTGGCTAGAACTGGAGTAATTACACCTGTTGCTATTGTGGAACCAGTGGAGCTTTCTGGGGCCATGGTTAGCCGGGCTTCTTTGCATAATGTTGGCATCTTAAAAAACTTAAATCTCACCCTTGGCGCTAAAGTGCTTATGATGCGGCGTGGAGGGGTGATCCCTAATGTTGAATCTGTAGTTGAACCAGGACAAAAACCAGTTGAGGTCCCTGAAAAGTGCCCTTCTTGTAGCGGTCCAACTGAGCTACTTGAGGATTTTTTGTATTGTAAGCAGCCTAAACGCTGTATCAAAAGCAAGATCGCTGAGCTTGAACATTTTATTAAAGAAATAAGCTGTGATGGTCTTGGCAATAAACTAATCTCCCAGCTTTATGAAACCGGTCTGGTTACTGACCCTGCTGAGTTTTATTCTTTAACCAAAGATGATCTTCTGCAATTGGAACGCATGGGAGATAAACTAGCTTCTAAACTAATTGCCAATATTAAAGAGAAAAAAGAATTGACGCTAGATGTTTTCTTAAGGGCCCTAGGTATTAAGGAGCTTGGCCGTCATGTGGCCCAAATTTTAAGTGAATATGGGGATCTAAAAAAAGTTATGTCCTTAAAAGAAGAAGAGCTGGCTAACATTCACAGTATTGGCGAAATTATTGCGCATAATGTAGTGCAAGGCTTGCAAGATAAAAAACCCTTAATCGAAAAATTAGCACAACATATTACTTTAATAAAACCAATAAGCAATCATTCCGGCCCTTTGGCTGGCAAAAAAGTCTTGTTTACTGGCAGCCTGGAAACTATGGAGCGCAAACAAGCCCAAGATTTGGTGGAAAAAAACGGCGGCCGCATTGCTTCTAGCGTTTCCAAAGATCTGGATTATTTAGTAGTTGGCGCTTTAGGCAAACCAGGCTCCAAGTTAGATAAAGCTAAAAAATTGATTGCAGATGGTGGAAAAATTAAAATTATCTCTGAAAAGGAATTTTTAAAGCTTATTGGAATTGGAAAATGATGTCATTGCGAGGACCCTGAGCCTGTCGAAGGGGACGTGGCAATCCCATGGGCATAATCTGGATTGCTTCGCTTCGCTCGCAATGACAAACTGTTATGAATTTAGAATATTATCAAGAATTAGACCCTGCTGAATTAAAAAAACGTATTCAACAAACAAGGGATAAGCTGCGTAAAAAACTATTTATCTTAGCCCACTATTACCAGTCTGATGAAATGGTGGATTTTTCTGATGCTCAAGGTGATAGCTTTGCTCTGGCCAGCCAAGGTGCTCAAAATAAAGAAGCCCAGTATATTGTTTTTTGTGGGGTGCGGTTTATGGCTGAGGCCTCAGCAACCTTGGCTAGAAAAGGACAAAGAGTATTTATGCCAGATACTGATGCTGGCTGTCCTTTGGCTGATTGTGCTGATATTGATCAAGTAGAACAAGCTTGGCAGGCCTTGCAAGAAGTTGGAGTTGCTCAAGATGTTATTCCCATTACTTATATGAATTCTTCTTCTGAACTTAAAGCGTTTTGCGGAAAAAATGGCGGCCTGGTTTGCACCTCATCAAATGCTCCAAAGGCTTTTGATTGGGCCTTAAAACAAAAACCAAAAATATTTTTCTTTCCAGATGAACATTTGGGACGCAACACTGCTAATGCTAAAAATATTGCCAAATCAGAAACAGTGGTTTGGGATCCTCTTAAAGAACAGGGTGGTTTATCTAGAAACGATCTCCAATCTGCTAAAGTTATTTTGTGGAAAGGTTTTTGTCATGTACATACTTTTTTTAATTTAGAACACATTAAGCAAATGCGCGAAAAATACCCTGGTTGCAAAATTGCGGTGCATCCTGAATGCCCCCAAGAAGTGGTGCAAGCAGCAGATGGCAATGGCTCAACTGCATACTTAAAGAAATTTGTAGAAGAAGATAATTCAGGAAAAACTTTAGTTATAGGCACTGAAATTAATATGGTAGCCAGACTTACTAAAGATAATCCAAATAAAAAAGTCGTTCCTTTGGCTAGGTCTTTGTGCCCAAATATGTTTAAGACCTCTTTGGCAGATCTGGCTTATGTGTTGGAAAATTTACCAAATGTGAACGAAGTCACTGTTCCATCTTACATAAAAGATGATGCAAAACTTGCCTTGGAACGAATGCTAACACTGACATAACATTTCCTCCCCCTTGATGGGGGAGGATTAAGGTGGGGGTGGATACAGGTCACCCTCCCCTTATTCCCCTCCCCTCAAGGGAGGGGAGAAAAAGGGAAAATATATGCAAAAAATTCTTCATAGTTTAGTAATTGCTATAATTTTATTTCCAGCAATTGGTTTAAGTGGGGATTTTGAGGGGACCAAGGCTTGGAATAAGGTTGATCCAAATTTGCAAGCTGCTTGGCAGGCAGCTCAAAAAAATGGAGATATGGAAGAAAAATTTTCCTGTATTGTTCGAGTTGAGGCGCCTATGGATGATGGAGATCTTAACTTTTTGACCAGCGCTGGCTTTATTGTGCAAATGCCAGCTGGAAATAGCGCCCGTGGCCAGGTTAAGGCCAAAAACCTGGAAAATGTGGCAAATTTACCATTTGTGCAAAAAATCATCCTCTCATCACAAAAAGTTCAATAATATCAAATTGTTATATGATAAAAATAATTTCTAAAATAAGCAACTTAAGGGTTCTTTCAACCGATAATAATAATGAGACAAGTGTATTAATTTATTAGGGGTTTAAATTATGTTTAATGGTGGCGAAGTAAGACAACCTACTGCTGAAGAAAGAGCACAGCTAAGAGACTTGACCACTGAATATAATGGTGTTCAAGAAAGTCTTGATCAACTTAACGAAACTCTTTCTGATCGCAATCAAGTAGCATACGATGCAGGCCAAGAATATGGCACAGTTGACCAGCGCGCTGAAGCAGCTCATGGCAGAGTACTCAGCCGTCAAGATGCTGCTTATGCCAGGGATCAACAATTAAAAGATGTTCAGCGTCAACTTGGGCTAGCTTTTGATAATGC
Source organism: Pseudomonadota bacterium (assembly GCA_043823065.1). Classification (GTDB taxonomy): domain Bacteria; phylum UBA10199; class UBA10199; order 2-02-FULL-44-16; family DYJF01; genus JBDRBB01. The sequence continues at coordinate 17,595 of JBDRBB010000010.1, forward strand.
AGCCCGTTCTTTTGATCTAGCCAATTTCATGAACCAGCATGCCATTGAACAGCTGCGTCATGACATGATTCAAGCAGGTCTTGAACTTTATTGCGAAAATTTATTAGCTGGCCAAGAAGCAATGGCCTCTTTTTTTAGAGGTAGTTTAATTATGATGCGCGCAGAAATGGGCGCTTCTGCTGGCGGCCGTTTAAGCGCTGAATTCAACCGACCCAATTATTTCCGCTTACAAGAACCTGCCCAAAACCAATCCCCTGAATATTATGCCAGAGCCAGAAATGAAGAGGGTAATTATCTTTCTCAATTACACAGCTATGAAGACCGAGCCGCAGATACTGCTGATCAAGAAAGATTGGCTCAAGCCAGGACTGAAGAAAGAGATTATCGCCAAGAAGCAAGAAGGAGCGAACACGATAGAGATGAGGCCAGAGCTGCTGTTGACGAAACTTCTGAAGCTAGAACTGCTGAATCTGCCAGACTCAGAAGATTACAAGAAAGAATGCAGGAAATTAGAGACCGTCCCTACGAAGATAGCGAAGCTTAACCTTTCATACCAATTCCATCAATTTCAGCCTTACAACTAGGACATTGTGATTTTTCAGAAATAGAATTGCTTTCTACTGAATAGCCACTTCGCTCAATTAAAATTTCATTACATTTATAACAATAAGTTCTTTCCATGGCTGGCTCTTTAACATTGCCTAAATAAATATAGCGCAGACCAACTTTTTTCCCAATTTCATAAGCTTTTCTTAAAGTCTCTACTGGAGTTGGCGGGATATCTGTTATTTGATAGCCTGGATAAAAACGGCTAACATGCCAGGGAATATCACGCCCCACTTCCACTAAAAATGAAGCTAAATCCTTAAGCTCTGCTGGATCATCATTTACACCTGGAATAATTAAAGTAGTTACTTCTAGCCAAACTCCGTTTTCTTTAAGATATTTTATGGAATCACAAACTCCGTCCAGCTGGGCGCCAATTAATTTGCGATAAGTATCTTTGCGAAATGCCTTTAGATCAACATTGGCTGCATCAAGATAGGGCCTTATCAGATCAATAGCTTCGCGCGTCATATAACCATTGGTTACAAAATTATTTCCAATATTATTTTCCTTGGCTAGTTTGGCGCAGTCCAAAGCATACTCAAAAAAAATAGTTGGTTCAGTGTAAGTATAAGAAATACTCTGGCAGCGATTAGCCTTGGCATGAGCCACAACTTTTTCTGGGCTTACTTCTTCTACCACCTGAGGAGAATGTTTTGGATCATATTGGGAAATATTCCAGTTTTGGCAAAAGCTGCACTTAAAATTACAGCCTAAAGTAGCAATAGAAAAAGACTGGGAACCAGGATAATAATGATAGAGAGGTTTTTTTTCTATTGGATCAACGCCCATGGCCACAGGTTTGCCATAAAAAATACTATATAGTTCACCTTCTTTATTAACCCGGACATGGCATAAACCAGATTGATCAATACCTATGCGGCAATGATGCCTACATAATTTACATTGTACCTTTAGATTATCTTCCTTGGTGTATAGCAATGCTTGATGCATCTCAAAAACCTTTTAGATTAATCCCAAACCTGGCTACTTTGGCTGACAAAGTAGTTCTGGCAATTCCTAATTTTTTGGCAGCTTGGGATTGATTGCCCTTAAATTCATGCAAAGCAGAAACAATGGCATTTCTTTCAGTTGATTCTAAACTTACTTGCGCAAATGCTTCCATATCTAAAGGCGCAAAAACAATATCTGCAGCAGTAATTTTTGCATTACTTGTCAACAAGACAGCTCGTTGAATAACATTTTTTAACTCGCGCACATTGCCAGGCCAATTATGAGCCAGTAATTTTTCTTGGGCATCTTTAGCCAAGGAAATATTTTTACCAGGAGGCGTAAAATCTTTGATAAATTTTTTAGCTAAGAGTTCAACATCTCCTTCTCTTTCACGCAAAGGTTTTAGTTGAATAGGCACTACATATAATCTATAAAAAAGATCCTGGCGAAAAGTTTTGCCTGCCACCATTTTTTGTAAATCCTGATTAGTAGCAGCAATTAATCTAAAATTTACATCTATGTCTTGCTTGCCGCCCAATCTTCTGATTTGACGATTTTCCAAGACCTGCAAAAGCCTGGTTTGCAGCTCTAAAGGCATTTCGCCAATTTCATCCAGGAAAATTGTGCCGCCCTGAGCTTGCTCAAACAAACCAATGGCGCGCTCAGTTGCGCCAGTAAACGCACCTTTTTCATGACCAAAAAGCTGGCTTTCAATTAAAGTAGCTGGCAAGGCGCCACAATTGACAGAAACAAAAGATTTATCAGTCCGCTCACTATGCTCATGAAGCAATCTAGCTACTAAATCTTTACCTGTTCCGCTTTCGCCAGTTATTAAAACAGTTGCCTCTGAAGGAGCTACTTGCTCAATTAAAGCAAACACTTCTCTCATGGTCAAACTTTGACCAAACATATTTCCCAACTTAACTTCTTGGATTGGCTTTAAGGCTTCTGTGGCGCATTCCAAATGATAATTAATTACGGTCTTGCCGATTTGAAAACATCCTTTTTCTGGCAGACGCATTTGTTCAATACGCACGCCATCTAAAAAAGTGCCATTAGTACTACCCAAATCTATTAACATTAATCCTTTGTCATTATTGATTAAGCGGCAATGACGACGGGAAACAAAATCATCATTAATACATATTTCACAATTATCTACAGTTCCTAAAATAGCTTCAGCCTTGGTAATTGTTTTGGTAAACTTTTTACCCTGAGCTGGCACAACATCTAATTTCAAACGCTGAGAAGAAATTATTTTTTGATTAACATCAAAATTTAAGATTGAAGTAGCCTGCCTGGGCTGACTGATTGTAGGGATTTTTGCCTCTAAACTGGTATTATTAACTTCAATATGCCAATTACCAATAGCGATTTTATCACCTGACTTTAGCACTGCTGTTTTAATTGGGTCATCATTTAACAAGGTGCCATTGGTGCTGGTGTCTGCTAAAAGATATTCTCCATCTCCCCATTCTATAAGACAATGATGTCTGGAAATGGTTTCATCCATTAGCTGGACTTGATTATCACTGTCACGACCGATGCTAATTTTATGTCGGCCAAGGGTACGACGTAAACAAGGCTGGCCATCTTTGAAAAACACTAATTCAAGCATGGGAAAGGTATAAAACGGGCTTTAGCCTGGCGTCAATGGTTATTATACGAGCCACAAGTCATATACAAAAAGCACTACTTCTACTAAAATAAGCACAATAATGGTTAATTCTAGCCAAGCGGCACGGCGGTTGCTGACAAAATCTGCGATAAGACTTAAATTTTCCTGCATCATTCTGAGCTTGTGATCAATGGTGCGATAGCGTTCTTTTAATTCATACATATCAACTGCTTCTAAATATAGCTTATCTAATGCCTCATCATGCCAAGTTTCTTCTGGTTTATCTAAAAGATACATCATAACCACAATGTCCTGCTTGGTGGTCATACAAAAGCCCACAATTTGATTAACTTTTTTGTCACTGGTGCGTAACCTGCCCCTATCCCGCATATCAACAACCAGCTTGGTGCTTTGCTCCATAATTTTATCAACTTTAAGTTCAAAATATTCCAAAGCTGTGGATTGCGCTAAAATCAGAGCCAACACTTCTAATCTTCCAAAGCTTAATTCATTTAATACTGTTTTCTCAAAAGCTACTTCTTCGTTTTGATCTCTATCTACTTCAACTAACATTTCATCTGTAGGTGCAAAATAATGTGGGCCACGATCCTGTTTAACCAAAAATTCATTTATAGTATTAATAATCCGTTCTTGTTCTAACTTTGGCACATTAAAAAAACCCACTGAACCAAAACGATAGATAAATACATAGGATTGCTCGCCCAATTGATAGATCAACTTATTGGCAGAACGGGAAATAACTGCTTGATCAAAAAGATTGCTTACTTCCTTGAGCTTTAATAGTTCGGTTAAATGATAGGTTTGAAGATTATAAGTACGTATCATAACTTAATTATGCTACAACCTTTTTAACCTAGCAACCAGATATTTAACCCCTTTGTTTTTATAAATTAATCAGTTATGATTTATGGATGAAAATCGGTTTAGTTGCTGCCTTAAATTTTAACCCAGAATGTCCCACCATTGGCAAGGTGCGCACACCACTTGGCAGTTTATGCTTGGCTGCTCTTTTAGAACCTGCTGGCTATGAAGTTGTAATTATTGATCCTAATCTTTGGATTAGCAAAGGTGAATTATGTGTAGCTAAAAATTTTGAAAAAAACCTGGCTAAAAAACTGGCTGCCCAAAATTGCGATGCTCTTGGTTTTACTACCTTAGCCAATACCTATCATCATACCTTAAAAATCTGCACCTATTTACGCAAAATAAATAAGAACATTCCCCTTATTTTAGGCGGACCGCAAGCCACACATACAGCTCAAGAAACTTTAAAAAAATTTCCAGCTATTGATGTAATCGTTAGAGGTGAAGGAGATTTAATTTTTCCCCAACTTTTGTCAGCCCTTTGTGGAGAAATTCCTTTGGAAACTGTTCAAGGCATTACTTATCGCCTTCAAGATAAAATATACAAAACAGAAGATGCACCACTAATTGAAAATTTAGATCAGCTACCTTTGCCTGCTTATCATCTTTATCCTGTACAAGGTGATACAGCCGTACTTTTAGATGCTGGCCGCGGCTGTCCCTATAACTGCAATTTTTGCAGCACGTGTGCTTTTTGGAAACGTCGCTTTCGTCAAAAATCAGCCAAGCGCATTGCTGATGAAATGTTTATTTTAAAACACGCCTTTGAAGTAAAATCAGTGGATTTTACGCACGACCTATTTACCTTAGAAAGAGATAAGGTTTTTGAATTGTGCCGCATTTTAAAACGTAAAAAGCTGGGCCTTCCTTGGACCTGTTCAACTCGTTTAGACACAGTTGACACTAGAATGTTAAAAGCCATGAAAGCTGCTGGCTGTACGCATATTTTTTATGGCATTGAAAGCGGCTCCAGCAGAATGCAAAAAATCATTGGCAAAAACATTAATTTAACCAAGGCCAAACAAAATATCCAAAAGACCATTATTGCTGGAATTAAAACTACGATTTCATTTATAATTGGTTTTCCACAAGAAAAAACAGAAGACCTTAGACAAACCATTGATCTGGTTATTAATTTTTTAAGTTTATCTGAGCTGGTAGATAACGTACAAATTCACCTTTTGGCTGTAACCAATTCCACCAGGCTTTGGGATGAATATCACAATCAGTTGATCTACGATGGCATCCAAAGTGATCAAGTAGGCGGTGGCTTAATCAAAAAGAAAAATGCCTTTATCCAAAAAAATCCAGGACTTTTTCCAGGACATTATTATGTAAAAACTCCTCACATCGATCGCCAACTTTTTATTGATTTATATTTATTTGGTTTTGTTGTTAATAACATTATTCGCTCCTCTACTTTGCTTGCCTGCAAGCATTTAGGAAGTGGTTTTGAATTAGTACAAAGGTGGCATAAGTGGCGCAAGCAATATAAAGGATCTATCATTAAAGAAAAAGCTGGAGACCTAAAACTTCCCAATGCTGCTACTCGTCAATTTCTGGAGCGCATGTTTTCTTTGATAAAATATGTGCGTCATGACCCAGAAAATCTGGGTTGGAAAAATGAATATTTAAAAACTATTTATGAGCATGAAACAACTTTGTTTAACTATCGCATGCTCTTGTTAAATCCAGCCAAACGAATTCATTTTCAGCCTGGAAATGTAATTATTAGCAAAACCTATAATTATGATCTGCAAAAAATTATGGAAGGAAAAAAAACCAGGCAAAAAAAAACCAGAATACAGTATATTTATCAAGGCTGGAGATCTTCTGGCCCAGTTATAATTTTTAGAAAAACCTCTTGATCTAGTGTTTTTAAAAGTGTAGGCCAAATCAAGTTATGGTAAATAAACTGAAAAAACATTGCATTGAAGCTGTGGAGGAAGATCCTTTAATTAAGGCTTTGTCTGATGCCAAAGGCAAGTGTATTGAGGTCATGGCCTTTGGCACGCTCTATACTGGCACGCTAATTGGGCTAGATTTAGATAACGGCACTATTTCTCTAACCAGCGAAGATGATAAAGTTATTTTGGAAATTGAACGCATTGAATCTTTTTGTTTAATCAAATCGTGAAAAAAACAATCATTATTATTTTTGTTTTAATTTTATCAGCATTTAGTTCTTTTGCTGTTGCTCAGCAGCAGCAACAATTTAAAATTTCTATTTTAGCTACTAGAAATTTTTCTGACCTGGATTTTCTGCAAAAAAATCTTAACAAATCTGATTTGGTTTCCAATGTGGTTATTTCTTTAGCCAGCCCTGGTTTAACAGAACTCAAAGGAACCTATCGCAGTTCAAGTAAATATTTAATTGAGGAAATAACCGCCCTGGCTCAGCATAGATTTCAAGTAGAAATTACCAATACTGATCCAAAGAATTTACTGATAACTTTAAAGAAGATTACTGCTATTGAGAGTTCTGCTTTAGCTGAATAGTAAATATTTTTCTGATTTGTTCTAATTCCTGAGAAAATGGTTTGTCTTTAAAATCCGGATAGGTCCAGGGCAGAGGTTGCCAACCTTTATTATAATACAGCGTAAAATCCAGATATATTTTTTCTGCTGCCAAAAGCCTGTGTCCACCTTCTTTGGTGGAAGCTAAAACAACTTTATTATGATCTAAATATCCAGGATCAATATTTACCTGGCGTTTTCCATTTTGGCCAAGCTCTTGTTCCAATTTATTTGCCTGCACCTTGATCTCTGGAAGCGTTGTGGGCTGAATCAATTTTTCAAAACTCACTAAATTGCGGCTAAGATTTTCACCCATTTCCTCATTATAATACTTACTGTGTGTAAATGGATGGTTTTCGCCCTTAAAATCAGCTGGACCATAAATAGCTTCTAATTTCTTTATAGCCTGCTGCCGCACATCTTCATTATTAGTTAATATAGCTACAATCAATTTTACCTGCATATCAACTTCTTCCCATTATGTTTTAGTGAGCAGCACTTGGCTTTGTTGCTTCGCTAAATCCAAAATTTCTTCATGCGCCAGAAATTTTGGAAGCGTTCTTCACTCGCCATGTCATATAGGCTGCTGTGATGGCTCGTTCGCACGCCGCTCAACAACAAAGCCAAGTGCTGCTCAATCAAATATAACTGTCGAGAGCTACTATCACAATATTCCTAATATCATCTTTATAATTGGTTAATGGTTACTCTAATTGACCACTATTTGGCAATAAGTTACTCTTAGCTTATATGAATAATCTGGTGGGACTCTTAAAATGTTCTGAATATAAATTGGATCTGATATTGGAAAAGTTTCAAAAACTTCTGGAACTAATCCAATTTGACACAAATGGGGTGCGCGGCAAAACTGTTCTACTTAAGCCTAATATGCTGGGCGCCTATCCCCCTGAAATGGGTATTACTACTAATCCAATCTTTGTGGAAGCAGCCATAGTTTTATTTAAGGAGTTAGGTGCCAAGCTTTGGCTGGGTGACAGCCCAAACGGCATCTTTCCCATTGAAGAAGTATGGGAAAAAACAGGCATGCACGCTTTGTGCAAAAAATATCAGGTAGAAGAAAAACCATTTGAACGCAGCGGAAGTATTAACAGGCAAGGTATTCAAATTGCCAAACCTGTTTTAGATGCAGAAATTTTGGTTAGCTTGCCCAAGTTAAAAACTCACGGTTTAACTATTCTGACAGTTGCTACCAAAAATCTATATGGCTGTGTGCCAGGATTGGTTAAAACAACTTATCATAAAAAATTCTTGGATCACTTTAGTTTTTCCAGACATTTAGTAAAAATCGCTCAACTGGCCAAGCCCAGCCTACATCTGGTTGATGCTATAGTTGGTATGCAAGGCAATGGCCCTTCTGCTGGTGATTTAATTAAACTAAATGTAATTTTAGCTGGCCAAGATCACCACTTAATTGATGAAGCATGTTGCCAGTTAGTTGGTCTTAATCCAGAACATTTAGATACCTTAATTGCAGCTAGGAACTTTAAGCTCTGGAAGACAAGTAATTCGCTCAAAATTGTTGGTGATAATTTGGAAGATTGTAAGCCTAAATCATTTATTTTACCTAAAACTTATACCAAAGGCTGGCGCGATTTATGGATCTCAAAATTTGTTATTGAGCAGATTATGTGTAAGGTTTCTATTAAACCCAAAATTATAAAAGATGTTTGTGTACATTGTGGGTTATGCGTGAAATCTTGCCCTGTGCAAGCTATCACTCAGAAAGATGAAAACTCTGTGCCTAAAATTAGCAACAAAAAATGTATTGAATGCTATTGCTGCCATGAAATCTGCCCCAGTAAAGCAATTGATTTAAATGAAAGTTTTTTTATTAAACTCTGGAGATATTTTAGCGAACACAGAATTAAAAAATTGACGGAGGAAAAATGAAACAACTAGTCGGAGTTATTGGAGCAGCTGATGCTTCAGTAGAGCAAATAAAAATTGCAGAAGAAGTAGGAAAACTTATTGCGAAAAATGGTTGGGTTCTTATTAATGGTGGATTAGAAGGTGTAATGGAAGCATCAGCTAAAGGAGCTAACCAAGCTGGGGGCATAGTAGTTGGTATTTTACCTACACCTCAGACTAATAGCGCTAATCCTTATGTAACAATTCCCATTGCCACTAACCTGGGTCATGCTAGAAATGTAATTATTGCCCATACTGCTGATGCGTTAATTGCTATTGGCGGTAAGGAAGGCACTCTTTCGGAAATTGCCATTGCCCGTAAACTTGGCAAACCAGTATTTGGTATCAATAGTTGGGAAGTTGCTGGTGTAAAATCTGTAGCAAGCGCTCAAGAGGCAATACAGCAATGCGAGCAAATATTTAGCTTATAAATGCTAAGAAATATTGTTCTATGAAATCCTAATATCTAAATCCTAAATTCTAAACAAATCCAAAATCCTAATGTTCAAATGACCAAAACCCTTGTTTTGAACATTAAAATTTTGGTAATTTGAATTTGTTTAGGATTTCGATATTAGAATTTAGAATTTGAAAAGTTAAGTTATGCTAAAAGATAAATTATATGAACAATATGCAGATTTGATTCTAAAGTGGCGCGAGAGCGCTGATTTGACTGCAGCAGACACAAGACAAGAGCTGATTGAAAAACACTTTTTAGATGCCAAAGCTGTGGTGCCCTTTTTAGGCAAGATTAAATCCTTAATTGATTTAGGTACAGGTGCTGGTCTACCTGGACTTCCTATAAAACTGGAAAAGCCGCATCTACGAGTTGTGCTCTTAGATAGTCGTCGTAAAAAAATCAATTTTCTGGAACAAGTAATTCACGAACTTAATCTCACTAAAATCGAAGCAATTCAGGGAAGAGCTGAAGATCCAAAATTAATCAAAAAACTAGGGAAATTTGATGCTGCAATTTGCCGAGCTACCTGGTCTTTAAACGTGCTCTTAACTAATGCCAGCAATTTTCTTGGCCCAGGAGGAAGATGCCTGGCCATGAAAGGACCAAATTGGGAGCGCGAATTAATTGAAGCCAGATCAATTATCGATGAACACGGTTTTCAGCTAACCCAAACCCATCAATACAATCTCCCTGGCGGTGAAAAGCGCTCCCTACTTATTTTTCAAAATTAGCTAAAATTCCCGCAGGGGACAAGGCCTTTGAAGCTTTTTTAGGCGCGAGCTTACGAAATAAGGGCGTATGAAGAGTTAAAATAGTGACTGTTTTTGCGAGTTAAAGTCTGACAGCGGCAAGACATTTAACTCGCGCTTTTAAAAACAGCGCTATTTTAACGATGAATAGCCCGGTTTCGTGCGCCTGCTTCAAAGGCCTTGTCCCCGAGAGGGAATTTTAAATTTGGTTTAGCAAAGTTGAAGTTTATCTAAATCTTGTTTGGCTTGTTCATATCTTTGGGGCGTGCCAACATCGTTGAAATATCCATCATAAATATGAGCAGCAACTTTGGTCTGGTCTTGAAGAAGTTTTTGGTAACCATCCTTAATCAAACAAGAATGCTGACCTGCTGGCGGGAGTTTTTCTAATAACTTGGGACCAGCTATTTGCACCCCTGTATAAAAATATTCGCCTACATTATTTATCTTTTTTATCAAACCATCTGAACCAACATCAACTTTGCCATAATCATCATCAGCTCCAAGTTTTTTTACAACCATGGTTGCTTCAGCTTGTTGCTTGAAATGAGTTTGTATAACTGCGTCTAAATCCAAATTCAGCAAAGAATCTGCATTAAGCGTGATAAAATATTCTCCCTCAAAAAAATCTGCCACATTTTTTATGCCACCACCAGTTCCTAAAATCTTTGGCTCTCTGGAATATTTAACCCTTAAACCAAACTGGCTTCCATCGCCTACATATTCTTCAATTAGATTACCCAAATGATGCACATTAATAATAACCTCTGTAATTTGATATTTAGCTAAAAGTTTTAAGGGAATATCAATGAGACGGTGATTGTTTAAAGGCAAAATCGGCTTGGGAGTAATATAGGTTAAGGGCCTAAGCCTGGTACCTAAGCCAGCCGCCAAAATCATTGCTTTGGTAATTTTTTTTATCATACCTCTAAAACTATTACGATTCAAAGCATTGCTTCGCTAAATCCAAAATTTCTTCATGCGCCAGAAATTTTGGAAGCGTTCTTCGCTCGCCATGTTATATAGGCTGCTGTGATGGCTCGCTCGCACGCCGCTCATCAATGCTTTGAATCGCCTCTATTTAAATTCTGGAACATATTTTTCCAAAATGTGATACAGCTCTTTATATTCTGGCAATCTTTCCAGCGCCTCTCTAACATAGGCCAAGGATAAAGGAATAAACTTCAAATATTTTGGATTATTTTTCACCTGATCTATATAAACAAACCGACCAGCATCCTTTAATTTTCGTTGGCAAGTTACTAAATCAAATTCTTTTTGTAAGAGATTAAAATCAACTCCTTGTTTTTTGGCATAATATTTTAATAAATCTTCTACTAGCTCAGTAGACAATTCAACATATGAATCTCGAAGCAGAGCAACTAAATCATAAACCCTGGGGCCCAAGAGAGCATCTTGAAAATCAATTAAATAAAGCTCGTTTTCCTTGACCATGATATTTGTGCTTTGAAAATCTCGGTGGGTAAAGCCATAAGGTAAATTTGCAATCTCTTCGGTTATCTGATGCATCTGCTCGACCAAAATATTTTTATCTGAATCAGAAATTTTTTTATTTAATCTACATTCAATTCCATATTCTAAAAAATGGTCAAACTCCCAGTTGAGAAGATAAGCATCAAATGAACGCTGAAAAGCTATGCATCCCACTTGATCGGGCTTGGCTGTTTTGGTTTGTAATTCTACCAAAAGATCAATAGCTTTTTGATACCAAATTTTTTGCTGGTCTTGATCAGTATTTTCTACTTTCCTGGCTAAAAGGTCATCTCCTAAATCTTCTAAAATAATCAAATTATTTTTTTTGCTATAAACAAAAGCTTGGGGCACTTTAATACCAATGTTTTTTAAATAATAATTAATATTGAGAAAAGGAAGTTCTTTGGGTTTATCTTTAAGATTAGTAATTTCTTCTGAAACCGAAGCAGCGCCTTTAGGCAGTTGCATAATAATAAAAGTTTTACCACCCGCTAAATGCAGACGGTAAAAGGTGCGATTAGAAGCTTCTCCATAAAGCTTAGTTAGGTTTTCTATTTTATCAGCTAGCTCTAGTTCTTGCTGCAGTAAATTTTGCAAGATATCCAACATCTTATCTCCATTGTAATCGCGCTTATCTCCTTTGTCATCCCGCACTTGATGCGGGATCTAATTTGGATTCCCGCTTTCGCGGGAATGACAAAGTTATAGCACTTCAAAGGTTTGATCAATATTGCTTGGCTCACTATTTACCAATACTAGCAAATTATAAACCCCAGCAGTTAAATTTGCTGGTACAGTAAAAGTGATTGATTCAAGTTCATCATTGGTAGGATTGGTTAGTAAATTATATTGGCTGGCTGATACAGCCAGGTCACCAATTATAACCACATTATTGGCAACTTCAATAGAAAAGCCAAAACCAAAAATTGTAACTTGACTGCCAGGAGCACCTTGGGCTGGATCTACGCGCAACAAGGTTGGCGGAGAACCAGTAACCACATCAGCCGCATATGGCGTCCCACCGCCACCACAAGACATAAACAAACAACACAATATTAAATATACTTTTTTACGCATTGATCAATTCCCAAAATCGGCGCGGATTTAAATGCGAAGCTTCTGCTTCACCTCGACAAGTATACCAACACTTGCTACAAGCTGTTGGTGTTAATATATCCCGGCTATATTCATCATAATTACAAATACGTGGCAGTTCAGAACAAGGTTGAATATATCCATCTGGAGTAACATGTACCCATCTATATCCTGCTTTGCATCCATGGACATGTCCTTTGGTAAAATACTCTGGCACCTGATCTAAATAATAATCTGAATTACGAATATTTTTCAGAGTTCTTTTGAGGAGCTTTAAATCTTTTATTACCTGCCTTAACTTATTTAATTTTTGACTACGGACCATTTCTTTATCATCATCAATTTTCAGAGTACAAAAAGCAGAAAAAGAAACAGATGCTCCCCATTCTTTAGCTTTTTTGGCAATGTCTAATATCTCATCTAAATTTGATTCCATAATAATTGTATTCAAAGATAAACGATAACCTTGACCAGCCAACTTAGGCACTATGGTAGAAATATGCTTATATAATCCTTTAACTTGTCTAACCTGGTCATGCTTTTCACTTAAATAATCTAATGACACTGAAATATGGTCCACCCCAGCTTCCACTAATTTTCTGGCTGATTCTTCATTTAATAAAGCGCCATTAGTAATTAAAGAAATATAATGAACATAAGGTCTTACTCCTTTAATTAACTGGGCATAATCCTTACGCATTAGGGGTTCGCCACCACTAATAGAAAGGGCCACTGGACGGAATTTTTTTATAATTGGACTAAAATCTTTTAGTTCCTCTTTTTCCTCAAGCTGCCAATATTGGCAAAAGCTGCACTTGGCATTGCATTTTTTGGTAAATTCCAGATTCACCAGAGGTGGTATCTTCCTGATTTTACAGCGTATCCAGTAAAAAAAGCCTCTGGTCCAATGGGGAGGTAGGTGTTTTATCATTTTTAGATGCCTAACATAAAAACTCTAAGCCAGTCAACAAGGTGAATTTATTGATCTTTTTAGCTGTAACCCCTTGAATTTCCTTTACAAATATAAAACCTTTCGCTAGTAAATGTGGGTTTAAAAAGAGGTATTTGTGTCAAACTATAATGCTTTATTATATGTTCCTTCAGATACGCCAGAAGCCATGGTTATGTCTACTATTAAAGTAGCAGGCGTACCTTTAATTGTTCGCGGCATTATGAATCTCTATAATGCTGGTTTCAGAAATGTCACTTTATTAATTGCCAGCACTCAACAACGTAAAATTAGTCGAGCTTTGGAACGTTATCGAAAAGAACGTTTACCTCAAGTTAATTATATCTATTATGATGAATCTTATAGCGTAAATCCAGATATTGTCCAAAAATTAACTGACGCCTTAGGTGATCAACCTATTTTAATTAATGCCAATCTTTTATTTGATAAAGAGACCATAACTCCCATTAAAGAAAAATCAATTAATAATAATGAAATCATCAGATGCCAAGAAGGCGCCCATCATGTGCCAATTGTAAAAGTTAGCATCCAGAATTTCAGCAAACTCAAAGAATTTACTGCTGCTAGACCAAGGTCTATTGCTAGTTGTCTGAATTTTCTCAAAGAACACAGTGTCTTAACTACAGTAATACAAAAACCAGAACATGCTAATACTTTTTTGGTGCGCAGGCCGCGCGAAAGATTGGTTGCAGAAAAATTTTTAGCTGAAGCTATTAGGTTAGCCACAAACGGCCCGGTTGCCAAATATCTTAACAAACGCATTTCTTTACCCATCAGCTTGGTAATGTCTAGGCTTTGGATCAGTCCGCACGCCATCACTGCTGTTAATATTGTAATTGGCCTGCTCTCTGGCGTGTTTATGGCTGGCAAAGATTATTATTCTCTACTTATCGGCGCAATATTATTTCAAACTGCCTCTGTTGCTGATGGCGTAGATGGAGAAGTTTCTAAACTAACTTTTCGTTGTTCTAAATTTGGCCAATTCATAGATACCATCAGCGACAATCTAGCTTTGGCTAGCTGTTTGATTGGTTTAACCATTGGCACTAGCCGGATCTACAGTCCTTTAACTACCTATGTTCTGGGGATTCTAGCTATTTTCAATGCTGCCTTTTGTATTTTTCTGATGGCAGGTTACCTAAAAAAGAACACCAATTCAGCCAGCCTGGCTACTTTTAACAAAAACTTTCTTAACCATCTATCTTCAACCACAAACCCTTCTCTGGTCTGGTTTATCAATCACTTTAAATATTTTATCATGAAAGACGGGTTTGCTTTTTTAATTTTTGTTTTTGGATTAAGCGGATTTTTACCAGCTTTTTTATTTTTAATAACCTTTGGTACTTGTCTAGCTGCTGGTATTTTATTTTATTTATTGGTGCTACAGCCCAAATCTAATGTTCAAGCTAAAGCAAATTTGGTTTCAGATAAACCATGAAAAAACTAAATAACAAAAAAGTCGTGGTCTTTGACTTTGACGGCACAATTGTTGATTCCATGGAATCTTTTGCTCAAATTGCTGCTCAGGTCATGCCTAAACACTATGAAATAGATGCCAAGACTGCTTATGAAAAATATATCTTAACTTCTGGATTGCCTTTTTTTGAACAACTAGAAACTCTTTTTCCTGGCAACTCAGCTAACCCGCAAGCATCCCTAGAATTTGAAACTATCAAAAAACAATCATATACTCAAAAAAGAGTATTTGCTGATGCTGATGAAACCTTAAAAACCTTACAAGCTAAGAATATTAAAGTTGTTGTGTCTTCTAACAATTTCCAGGAATTGGTTGATGATTTTGTAAAACAAGCTGAAATCTCATTTGATCTGGTCTTGGGTTATCGAGTTAATTTTGCCAAAGGAGCAGATCACTTTAAATATATCTTGCAAGAAGTTGGATGTACACACGAAGAAATAACTTTTGTTGGTGATTCGCTTAAAGACGCAGACAAAGCATCTATGTTTGGTATTGATTTCATCGGAAAAACAGGAACGTTTAGCACTGATGACTTTAAAAAACATAAACCAGGAGTAAAAGTCATAACCACTTTAGCTGAGCTCAAGGAGATGTTTTAATGAAAGCCTTAATTCTAGCAGCCGGCCTAGGTAGCCGATTAGGAGATCTAACTAATAATAAACCAAAAGCTTTAACCAAAGTTGCTGGTAAAGAATTAATCTCATATGTTTTGGATTTTTTAGATCATGAGCAGATCACCCAAAAAGCCGTAGTAACTGGCTACCAAGCAGATAAGCTTAAAGCTTATATACAAACCCATTCTGCTGAAACTCAAATTTTATTTAATCCAAATTTTAAGCTAGGCAGCATTTACACTCTCGAAACTGGCCTTAGCTTTTTAGATGATGATTTCCTGCTGATTAATGTAGATCATATTTATCCCAAGAGAATGTTAACCAGCATTTTAAATAAAGCGCATGGCATCACTGCTATTTGCGATTTTGATCGCACTTTGGTAGCTGATGACATGAAAATTAAATTAGCTAATAATTCCTTATTAAATATCAAAAAAACTCTAACTGATTATGACGGTGGATATATTGGCATGACTTATTGCGCAGCTACTCATATTGGAATTTACAAAGAAGCAATTCAAGAAACCAAAAAAATTCACGGCGACCTGGCACCTGTCGAGTGGGTATTGCAAACTTTAGCTAATAAACAACATAAAATTAGCATCTGTGATGTTTCTGGCTTTGGCTGGCTTGAAGTTGACAATAATGACGACCTTCAACAAGCAGAAAACACACTTAAAACCAATAAGGATTTTTTAAAATGAAAAAAGTAATCAATACAGCACGCCCTTTTTTTCTAATATTTGGGGTAGTAATCTTATTTTTTTTAATCCGCCGCATTGGCATTGATTCCATTCTAAACAATATTGCTGCCCTAAGCTGGAGATTTATTCCTATCTTGTCCATTGGTTTTGTTTGGTACATTCTCTATACCCTAGCCTGGGAACAATTTTTAAAACGCTTTACCAATAATATGGGTTTTTGGGAACTGTTTCGCATTAAAATAGCTGGCGAATCTGTAAACACTTTAACTCCTGCCAATTTTCTGGGCGGAGATCCCCTGCGTATTCATCTGCTTAAAAAACATTTTCCAACCATTGAAGGAGCTGCCTCGGTAGTTGTGGACCGCACCTTGCACAGCATTGCCATACTCTTGGTTATTATCTTTGGCATCATTGTTTCATTTGTTTCTTTTGAAGGCTTGCCGGTAAATATCAAATATGGGGTGCCAATAGTGGTTCTAATTGCTTCTGCATTTGTAACCTTTATTTTTATTCATCAACAAAAAGGTTTGTTTGCCTTATTTATGTCTATTTGCAAAAGATTGCGCATAAAGAAAACTTTTTCTGAAAGAATCATCAATCGTTTTGAAGAGCTTGATCATCATATTATTAATTTTTATCGCAAAAGTCACAAAGCTTTCTGGATTGCTTTAGGTTGTCATACAGTTGGCAGATTTTTAGGAGTAATTGAAATTTATGCCATTGGCAGATGTGTATCAGATGAATTCACTTTATTTGCTGCTTTGGTATTATGTGCTTTAGCTCCTATGATTAATGCAGTATTTGCTTTTGTGCCTGGAGCTTTGGGAATTTTAGAAGGCGCCTATAGCGGCACATTATACTTATTACATCTTGACCCAGCTATTGGCATCACCATTCAAATCACCAAAAGGTTGCGCGCTGGCCTTTGGATTTTGTTGGGCTTAATCTTCTTGGGCACTCATGGTCGCAAAAAAGCTTGGAATGAAAAATTGATCGAAGAAGTTTAATTATTTTTGTTCAAATTCGTTAAAAACTTCTTGATAATGTGGATCATTTTCAACCACATCAACAATTTTATCTGTAATTTCATCGACAATATCATCATCAGCCATACCCAAAGAACGGGCTATGACATTCCAGACTCTTTTTTTAGCTGAATTACGAAATTTTCTTTTTTTGAAAAGCGGCCAACCAAACTTGACAATACCTTGCAATTCTTCTGATTGATTGGCTGCCTGACTACGCAAGACTTCCTGGCTAACATCTATTAGCTTGTTTTCCTTGGGTTTTTTTGATTCTTCAATAGCCCCTTGCTCAATTATTTTGCTTGAATTTCCATTAATCAGAGATTGAATATATCTGACTATCATACGATCCTCCGGTATATATCCTGTTATTTAGGCCTACCTCCTTATCGTCCTTTTGTAAAAAAAGTTGCTAAAAAAATTCCTGGATTAGAAATTTTTTAGCAATCCTTAAGGAGCGTGAGCTCCGAAGGATTCCATGGGATCCTTCCCCTCTGCCTAAAGCAAAGACTCGGGATAACAAATGATCATAAAAAAGTGGTTGCGTATCTTTCAACTTTCAGCTTATAAACAGGCTTCTAAGATTTGTCTTAGAAGCATCTAAAAAGGAGATTATAATGAAGAAAGCTAATATTGAAATTGCCCCAAGTGAAGGCCGTCTTGGTGTTTTACTAGTTGGTTTAGGTGCAATTAGTACCACTTTTGTGGCCGGCATTGAAGCAATCAAAACAAACAAGGTTAAACCAATTGGCTCCTTAACCCAAATGGGAACTATCCGTTTAGGTAAACGTACTGAGCACAGAACTCCATTAATCAGAGACTTTGTCCCATTAGCAAAAATGCAAGAAATTGTAGTTGGTGCTTGGGACATTTTTGAAGATGATGGTTACGTGGCAGCTCAAAAAGCTGGCGTGCTCAGACGTCATGACTTGGAAGATTTAAAAGAACCGCTGGCAGCACTTAAACCTATGACTGCTGTTTTTGACAAACATTGGGTAAAAAAATTAGACGGTAAACATGTAAAACAAGGTAAAACCAAAAGAGAATTAGCTGATCAATTAATTGCAGATATCCAAAAATTTCAAGATACCAATCGAGTTTCCAGGTTAGTAATGGTTTGGTGTGCCAGCACCGAAGCTTACTCTATTGCTGCCAATTGCCATCAATCTTTGGCAGAATTTGAAAAAGGTTTGGAAAATAATGACGCCAATATTGCTCCTAGCCAGATTTATGCTTATGCAGCTTTGAAATTAGGCA
Source organism: Pseudomonadota bacterium (assembly GCA_043823065.1). Taxonomy (GTDB): domain Bacteria; phylum UBA10199; class UBA10199; order 2-02-FULL-44-16; family DYJF01; genus JBDRBB01. The sequence continues at coordinate 35,949 of JBDRBB010000010.1, forward strand.
TTCCTTATGCAAATGGAGCTCCTAACTTAACTGTTGATCTCCCCTGTTTTCAAGAACTAGCTCAAAACACCAAAACGCCAATTTGCGGCAAAGATTTTAAAACAGGTCAAACCTTAATGAAAACTATTTTAGCTCCTGGCCTTCGTTCCAGATTATTAGGTTTATCTGGTTGGTTTTCCACCAATATTTTAGGTAACCGCGATGGTGAAGTTTTAGATGATCCTGCTTCTTTTAAGTCTAAAGAAGAAAGCAAGCTTTCTGTATTAGATACTATTTTACAGCCAGAACTTAATCCAGATCTCTATGGCAATTTTTATCATAAAGTTCGCATCAATTATTATCCACCACGCGGTGATAATAAAGAGGGTTGGGATAATATTGATATTTTTGGTTGGATGGGTTATCCCATGCAAATAAAAATAGATTTTCTCTGCCGCGATTCGATCTTGGCTGCACCCCTAGTTTTAGATTTAGCTTTATTTATGGATTTTGCCAAACGTGCTGGTCTAAAAGGTATCCAAGAATGGTTATCTTATTATTTCAAATCACCTATGGTTGCACCGGGTTTATATCCTGAACACAATCTATTCATTCAGGAAATGAAGTTAAAAAACACCTTGCGGTATTTAATGGGTGAAGAACAGATTACACACTTGGGAATGGAATACTACGAATAAGAAACAAGAAGCTACATTCTTTTGGGAATTTTAACTCCCTTAAGTTTCTTAACCAGTTTCATATAAGTTTCGTATGGTTCTCCGGATTCGAGCCAAGGATCAAAAAACATGGCTTTAATTGCTGCTTTGGTAACCACATGATCTACCATGGCATAATAGAGTCTGTCTCCCAGCATATAACCTAAAGCATGTGTAGTAGCTAAAAACAATTCCATTGGTTGGCGATAAATATTGGTGAAAAGTAGGGGAATGCCGCTTTTTTCATATTTTTTAAATTCCAGAATTAATTCAGCTGTTTGTTTTTCCAAACTTCGCTCACCTGGAACATCTATTGTTCTTAAATATTCTAACAACTTTTTAAATTCAGCTTCGTGAAAACACTTGCGTTTATGATTAATTAATTTTGATCCAAAAAAACCTAATGTCTCATGTAAAATGTTGGCATAAAACGCATCCACATATTCTCTGGGTTCTTCAAGCCCAGAACACAAACTTTTTAAGTAATGCGCTGCTTCTTCAGCAGCATGATTTAAGGAAAGATTGGCCAAATAAACATACTTTGTCTTGGCAATATAATAGCTTTCGCTAGATAATATTTGTTGTTTAATAAGATTTAATTCTTGTTTGTTAAATTTTTTACTTTCCCTTAATTTTTTTAGAAAAGATATATCTCCACAGGTAAATACTTCTATCTCATCTATTTCTGGCCCCAACTTTATCTTTAAAAATTTAGCAATCCTCTCTACTAAATCCAAAAAATTGCTCTTGGCATCATAATAATCAATCTCACCTTCCTCATGTTCTAACCAATTTAGATATGATTGTTGGCAAACAATTGGCGGCGTATGCATGCGGCAATAATTTCCTCCTGCCAAACGCACCACTTCTGTCTTATCATCTAAACCATTTTCTGCTAATTTCCAATAAATTGGTTCACTGTTTTCATATAAAATTAATTCCTTTTTTTTGAGATTCATTTGTTTAAGCAGCTTATTCACTTCTAGTGGTAAGTGTTGGGGTGCAATATGCAAATCGCCTATAAAAACAAATAATATGGTTTGTGAATTTTTCTTAAGTACATCCACCAAAACCTTAGCGCTAGCTTTATCTCGTTGTAAAAGTGAGGCCTTTTCACCAGCTGCATCTATACCTACAATTTTTAAACCATGATATTTGGCAAAATCAAATAAAGGTTTAAAATTACTCCAAAGATCAAAAATCCACTGTTCTTTGAGTTTGGTTTTAGCAATAAAAGTACTATCCGTAATTTTACCATTTAGATAACTATCTATAGCTTCTTGAAAGTTATGATGAATTAATTCCAGACCAATGGTTATATTTTTTTTCTTGGTAACTACATTTTTAAGTATTCTTAAAAAAGAGCGCTGGGATTGATTGCAGGTATGATAATCACCAACATAAATAATATCTGATTTTAAAATGTCTTGGATCATCTCTTCATGACTAACTATTTGCTGATAATTACGCACATTTTTTCTGTATCGATCTTCATAAGCCTCAAAACCAGATTCTTTTACAATAATGGATGATTCAATTAGTCTTTCGTTGTGCTTATAGAGTCTTTTTTGGAGATCCAGCAATTCTTGGCGTGGCGAATTTGGCATAGCTTTAGTTGTAACACATCTTTTAATTTGTCTCAAAAGTAAAATATCGGTCCAAATCTAAAGATATGGCTAGGGCTAATAAATAATTATTTCTGCCAACATTTTGCACAAAATTTAGATTTTGAGCGCGTTCATAGCCAGTGGTAAAATGTAAATTTAAATGTTTTTTGACTTGCCAATTTAAGTCTGCCAAAAAGCGGAAACGTTGTTCTGTTGGTCCAGAAGCTACTTTAATCACATCTCCAGCAGTACCATTGGGATTTACAAGCTCGGTATAAGTATCTGACCGTCGATAATCCCAACCAAATTCCAGCCCATACCAAAGTTTATCAGATAAAGTATGTCTAAATTTGGCATAAACTGCATCAGCATCAGGACCAGCATCTGTGCCTAAAAGCTTTCTATTTAGGGTAAATCCATCTGAATACAAACCATGATGATACTGCAACGGACTGGTCTTAACATATTCCACCCTTAAATCTGCTGAACCTGAATAATTTAAGGCTGGCAAATATACTCCCCATAGATAAGAACACCCATGTTTTAAGGTTTTTTTAATAGATTTCCATTTATCATCAATGGAAATATCACCGTAAAGTTGCAAGCCTCTTAAGGGTTGAATGCGAAATAAATATTCAACCTCAAAAATATGGTTGGTTAAATTTGGAGAAGTGGAGTTTGTACCTGCTGGACGAAAACCAAAAAACTCACCAACCACATCTATGGCTGAAGGAGTGGCAGCACCTTCACCACCAATCATAACCACATGGCCCAAACCAATTTCCACATATTTAACTGGCTCCCAACTTAATTTATAACCAGCCATCCAGGCATATTTTTGAGCAAACTCAGGACCAAAATTAGCAGCAAACATGGTGTAACGCCAATATCCTAGATATTTAAACACCCAAGGTAATTTATACGGAGTTGGATTGGTAATCCTAATACCATCTAAAGGCCTGGGATTTGTGGAATATAGAAGACCACCACGCTCACCAATTCCCCACAGCATTGAATCACGACCAAATTCAAAAATAAAATTTCCAGCACGAAAAACACCATAACCATTTTGCAAATAGATATGGCCCTGCATATTGTTTTGGCGCGGCATATCTGCTTCCAAACGCGGCCGGGCATATCCAGAAAAAAATTTGGTAGTTTGAAAATAGGCAACAGGTTCATAAGCCATTTGAAAACCATCAATAGCTTGCCGGCCTAAATTATAATCACCCATTGGATTAATTTGAGCATTAATCAAACCTCGGCCATTATTAGGCGGAATGGTTGTAGCTGGACTATTTAGATAGGTTGTATAAATATTCAGTTCTTCAAAAGGATGAAAACGAAATACGTCTCCATCTTTAGTCAGATCTTCCTTAAACTCTTGTTCTAATCTATTTAACACCAAATTGATCTGCTTGAGTCGTCTATCACCTATATTTTTTTCCTCACTTTCTAGCTTTTGCCTTGCTTCTGCAGTCATTCTGGCAAACTCAGATCTGGGATATGGCCTTTGACCTAAAATTGGCGGATGCACTAATCCCCAGGCCACTAATTTATCTAAATCACGATATAAAGAACTGTCGGGAGGAACATTAACTGTACTTCTATCCCAAGCCCAAACACTAACAGGACAAGCAACTAAAAAGATTAACAAAAAAATTAGTAGAATTTTTTTAAATTGTTTTGATCTCATTTATCCGCAACTTTTTTCATAAGTTTCTTTTCCACAATCACCATAGCTGGCACTAATAATATTGCAGCAAAAATACAGGTGATTTCGCCAATAATAGCCATCGTGCCAAACTGAGCCACTGCTTGGTTATAAGATCTGGTTAACACAAAATAGCCAATAATAGTAGTAGAAGAACAAAGCATTACTGCTCCACCAGTATGTCTAATAATGGCCATGGTCTTGCGCCGTTCTTCCCGATGCAAACGTACACCAATATTAAGCGCATAATCTACACCAATACCAAAAGTTAAAGGCAGGGCCACAAAATTGAAAAAGTTTATTTTCAAACCAATAATAGCCATGATCGCTACCATGGTTAAAACAGACCAAGCTAAAGCTAAGATAATCTTATATGATTCTTTTAATCTGCGCATAGCTAGAAAAACAAAAAGTGACACTGCGATAAAAGAAGCCAAGGTTAAAAAAGGGGCATCTTCTTTAACCACTTTTACAATATCAGCCAGAATCAAAGAAGCTCCTGTAGCATGAAATATGCGACCATCATCTAGTCTAATATCTTTAACCGTACGCGCAAATTGAAGAAGATTTCTGCCATCAGAAAGTGGCATACCAGACCTGGGATTAATGTAGGCAAATGTGCCAACATTACCTTCTAGATCTTTAAAATTTTGCACCAGATCATTTGGCAAATCTATAATATCCAAGCGTTTTTTTTGTAAAGAAAGTTTAATTTTTTTATCTTTTCGCCAACATCGCCTTTTAATTCATTCAACCAACGCTTATCTAACAAGTGATCTATTTTAGTTAAAATTACTGCCCGCTGATCTTGATCTTGTGGCAATAAATCATAGACTGTATAACAATCATCTACTCGCCGATCTTTTTCTGGATAAGCATTGTTTTGCTTTTCCACAGCAGCACAAACCTTTGGTCCATCTTCTGGTTCATCTAATAAAACTACAGCTGGGGTCATGGATCCTATCCACAACTTAGCCACCCTCTTTTCTAATGCTTCTGTGCCTGTGGTAGCGGAAATTTTATTTCTGAGTTTGGAAAAATCATATTCAATGGAATTTGGGATATATTTAATCACTATACCTAAGCCTATTGACCCAAGTAATACTCCAAGCAAAATAATAGCTATGGGAAAGTGGGTGAGAATCTTATCCATTTCAGGTAATAGTGCGCTCTTCCGTTTTGGCACATCAAGTTTGCGCCTGGATAGACTTAAAACATCCTCGGAAATAACAATTAAGGGTGGCAAAAATAACATACTAACAAGCCAACAACAAATCACACCTACTGAACCAATAAAACCAAACTGGGAAAGCCCCTTTACTCCAGCCAAGATTAAAATCAGAAAAGCTACAGCAGTTGTAGCTGCAGCTAGAAAGGTTGGCTTGAGTGTAGTTTCCAAGGCAATTTCCATACCCATTATTGGATTTTTACCAGCCTTACGCTCCTCTAAATAGCGGCCAACCATAATGATGCCGTAATTGATTCCAGTACCAATAATAATTGAAGCTAAAAAAGCAGTCTGGGCATTTAAGTAGCCGATTGCATAACGAGTGATGGTAAAAGTAATGAGAATGCTAAAGATTAAACTAAAACCAAAAAAAACCACCAATCTAATCCGCAAAAAATAAATAGTTATTACGCCTGCCACTAAAGCAATGCATAGTGCAGCTGTGGAAAACATGTCTTGTCTTAAGGTATCATATTCTTCAACAGTGGAAACAATGTTGCCGCAGTAACCAACAGTTAAATCAGGATCATAGCTAGATGGATCTAGTCTCTCAACAATTCCCTTCACTTGTTTGATCAAGTTTCTGGCATCATTGATAGCCAGAGAAACGCCCTTGGGTCTAATCATGACAATCAATAATTGACCATGTTCGCCACCATAATAATCATCAAACACTGCCAAGGGCATTTTTACATTTTTTTGGTTGCGTTGCTTAATATCATCGATATTTAAAGTTACGGGTGATTCTTCATCGCCTAAATTAATAAAAAAAGGAGTGCGTTTTAATTTTTCATAATCAACAAATCGTTTTAATCTAGTATATAATTTTTCTAGATCAGCAATATCCACAAAATGCAGCATATTATCTTCATAAAATTTACGGATATTATCCACCTTGGCATTTACATAATGCACTTGATCAGGAGGGAGATCTTTTAATTTCTCATTTAAATCATCAACTAATCGCTTATTGGCCGCTATATTTGGACTTTCTACAGCAATGGTTAAAACAGAAATTCCACCTACTTTATCTAACATGCGATTGAGTTGAATAACACTGGGGGTATTGTCCGGCAAAAGTTCCTCTAAAGAACTTTTAAGTTCTAATCCAGATGAAATATAAAGAACTGTAATAAATAGTAATAAGGCAGATGAAATAAAAATTAGGCGATGCGTATTAGCCCACCTTAAATATTTGGGAAATATTTTTTGCAGCATTTGGGGTTATGGATTTCTTTTTAACAATCGATCAGACCAATACTTAATTATGAAGAAAGCTGCTAAAAGAAAATTCACAGCCACTTCGGCTTGATATACAATAAAACCATCAATATTTTCCACTGAAGGCTGGCTAAATATATACAAGGGATTGCCCAAAAAATTGCTTACCACTTCTGGTCTTTGAAAAAAATCTATTAAAGCAAAATGAAAACTGCTAATAGGCCACAATGGATAAATTTGATAATTATAAGTTATGGTGTCAGCAAAAATATGCAGCAAATAACCCAGTACTAAATAAAAATATAATGCTTTGAAATTTTTATTTTTCATCAAAAAGCTAATTACGGGTAAAACGATTAAAGAAACAAGCAACGCAGCAAATGGCGTATGCATGATATTGTGGGGCCGCCACATGCCTGTGGGAATTTCACCCAAAAGTTTTAGCGCCAAAACATCAAAAATATGGGTATAGGCGGACAGAATTTGGGCGCCAATTAAAATCGCCACAAAATACTGTTTTTTTTCATCTTTTCGTCCCCAAAAAATAATAAAAAACAAAAGGGCCACATTGCCAAACTGATCATGTAAATACATAGCCCAAGGACCTGGATTAAAAAAAAGAGTGGTCACATAGAATATGATTAAAAATAAAAGATAATAGGCAAAACATAAAAAAGTGTTTCTCTTGGAAATCAGATCTAGACTTCCTGCCACTGCTGACGCAGACATGAAATGGCCAATTGGTGTCATAATTTATAGGGCGAATCTCTTTCTTAGTTTCAGCCAAACCTTAAGCAATCTTTCAGCCAAAAGATATGAACTCAAAGCAACAGCCCAGCCTGCAAAAATATCCACCACCCAATGATGCCTTAGATAAACTGTGGAAAACCATAAACTGGTCACAAGAGGAATATAAAGATACCACAACACAGTGTTTAGCTTAGAAATATTTCGATATTTATAGGCATAGATCAAGGCTACTGAGGAAATACCTACGTGCAAGCTGGGGAATGCGCCGCCACTTACCACTGAAAGGTTGTCCCACATACCTTGCAATTTGTTAAATAGAAAAATGCCAGTTAAACGATGAGGGTCTGTATACAGATGTTCAATATAAAAACGCGGCGGTGAACATGGGAAAAAAGTATAACACACAAAACCAATAACAAAGGTAAAGCTTAAGGCCAAGACCATGCTGCGAAAATAATTACGCTGATTAGCCAAAGAAAGAAAAAACATTAAAGCCAACGGCAAGGCAAAATACAGGGCATAGGAAAAAGACATAATATCAGTCAGCAGGGGGCTAAAGATTTTTTGAGCCCAAACAGTGGGTTGAGTTCCAAAAATGAGTCCATCCCAATGATACATATATTTAGCAACATCAAAATGTTCTACATGACCTGCATAATCTCTCAAATTTTCGTAAATAAAGGCAATAAACAAAAACGGTAGCCATTCTCTAAGCACGATCAAACTATTAACTTTTGCTTGTTTAGGAGACCTTATTGATTTTATTAATATTGCCCCAGCCATAATTGCCAAAGGTAAACCTAGGCTGGCTTGAAAAAATCTAACATTGCCATTTAGGGCAACCACAACCACCACCAGTAAAGTAGTCATAAACAAGACAAAAAACATGTCTAGACCCATGGTCGCCAAGGTAAACAAAAAATATACTTTTAATCTTTTTAAAAAAGATGGAGATAATAGAGCTTGTTCTCTAACACTTTGTAATACTGAAATATTTTGTGTTTCTTCTCTCGTAGACATATCTTACCCTTCCTTCAATCTGCACAGCCGCATAACCTAGCTATTTTTTTGTTGCTTTACAATAAAAAACCGACCAAAAAGCAATCTAGATATGCGAATAGCCATTGTTTCTGAATATTATTATCCTTTATTAGGCGGTATTAGCGAGCATGTCCATTTTTTTGCCAAAGAATGCGCTAACTTAGGCCACCAAGTAACCATCATCACCTCTGCCCCTTTGCTTAAATCAAAAAATCATCAACCACCTGATTTTATAACTAAAACCAGGATCGAAATTATCAGAATTGGACACGGCATTCCTTTTTATAGTAACGGCTCTTTTGCCAATATTTCTTTTGGCTTTGGTATGAAAAAACAATTAAGAAAAATTCTACAAAAAGGTAAATTTGATATCGTGCACATTCACTCGCCAGCAATTCCCACCCTTCCTATTTTAACCCAAATGGTCTCAGAAATTCCAAACATCGGCACATTTCATACTTATTTTGAAAAAAATTTTCTTTATGCTTTTTATAAAAATTTAATTCAAGATGCCCTGGGCAATTTAGACGGTAGAATAGCTGTTTCCAAACTTTGCGTGGAAACCATTACCCGTCATATTTCCGCAGAATTTGAAATTATCCCTAATGGTGTTGATCTGGAGTACTTTTCTAAACCCCAGGGTCAGCTCAATAAATATAAAGATGGTAAAATTAATATCTTATTTGTAGGTCGCCTGGATCCGCGCAATGGATTAGAGTGTTTAATCAAGGCCTATCGCCAAGCACGCAAAAAAAATAGAAATATTAGATTGATTATAATTGGCGATGGACCTTTGCGTTCCTACTACAATATTATTATGAAAGATGAAGATGATATTCATTTTGAAGGATATGTGAATCATCTGCGCCCTGATTATTATTTAAACTGTGACATCTTTTGTTTTCCTGTGCAAAAAGCATCTTTTGGCATTACAATTTTAGAAGCCATGGCTGCCAGCAAGCCTATTATTTGCACAGATTTGCCAGCTTTTCATGATATTTTAGGTAAAGATCAAAAAGCTTGCCGCTATGTTGACCCTTTTGATCCTCAAGCATTTGCAGATAAATTAACTGAGCTAATTGAAGACGCAAGTTTACGCCAAACCATGGGTGAAGTTGGTTTTGAGCGCGTTCAGCGTTTTTCCTGGCCCCAGGTAACTAAACAAGTTCTGGAATATTATCAGAAAATACTTGCTACAACTGGATCTTAAATTCATCTGTAACAATTTCTTTGGGCATCTCTGTCCAAGGTGAATCACAAAATTTAACTTTGATTTGATAACGACCAGCAGGAATATTTTCTGGAATCTGCCAGAAAATATCTGACATGCCTTTAAAGTCTTCAAATACCTGGCATTTATCTTGAGTAGAACTATTTTTAAATATAGGTTTAATTTTTTGACTACCAATTTTCCTATCTTTATCTAAATTTTCTAAAATGAATTTTGTATTTACTCCAATTGGCCAGGCAGTCATGCGCGCAAATTTTAAATTTATAGTTTCCCCTGGGAGATAAATATCTTGATTATTTATAATAATAATCAGTTTATTATCATCAGCTAAACCTGAGCCAACCCCGGAAGTATTAGCATCCCAAAACCTGGCTGGGCCAACATCAATATGCACAGTTTTACCATAATAATAACCAACGCCGCCAAAATTAATATCCTTAACATAATCCCAAATCTTTCTGGAAGATACACCCTGCATAATAATATCTGCTGCCAGGCCATATTGATGCATGCTGGCTTTAGCAGCTAATTTGCCATTATTTCTTAAATTAGTATTATAGTTTGGGCTGCGATATCCAGAAACAATAGTTATCTTACCACCCTGAAAATGATCTTGCAGATAATCTAAAAATTCAATCAGCCTCAAAGAGATTTCCCCTTTTTGCTGGCCAGTGCTAAACACTTTGTTGATTTGATTTAGGGCTTGCTGATCATATTTACCATTTGTGCGATAAACTCCGTTAAAAGTCGCCCTAGTATGCGTGGAATTCAGACTCAACTTACCATCCCCAGCATGAAAAAATCTACTTTCCGGCAATTCAGCGAATGCTGCTCTAGAAAAAGTTATTAAGAATAAAAGCCCAAACCAAATTATTAGCTTGTTAGATATCATATTTCTCCTTTTTTGCTGATGACGTAGGGCGGCTTTTCGAATCCGGACCGACATTATCCAAGTCATTAATAGTTTCGTAAAAGTCTGAGGGAGGTGAGAAAAGTCGGCCGAGAGTCATTAGCAAAAAACAATATATGGATTTAAGAAGCGTAAATTGCAAGTTTTCCTTGGTTGACTATTTATCGCTTGCCAAGTAAGTATTTTCAACAAAATTAAGGAGGAGACATGGGCCTTTATGCTGACCGAGTAGGTTTAATTGATACAGAAAATGCCTTTAAGGTTGGTCCTTATATTAGGGGTTTGGAAGACCAGGGGCATAAAGTTATTAAATGCAATTTAGGCGAACCAGATTTTCCGCTTCCCCAACACATTAAAGATGAATTAAAACATCAAGTAGATTTAGATAATACTCATTATGTAGACCCTCAAGGCCTGCTTCCTTTTAGACAAGCAATTGCCAAACAAATTAGCGAGACCAGAAATATTAGAGTAACCCCTGAACAGGTAGTAGTCTTTCCTGGAGCTAAACCGCCAATTGGTTTGTGCCAGCAAACTTACTGCAACCCTGGTGATGAAATAATTTATCCTTCACCTGGCTTTCCCATTTATGAATCTTTTACCAAATATGTTGGCGCCAAACCAGTTCCTCTTCATTTAAAAGAAGAAAAAGGGTTTAGCTTTCAGGGTCAGGATTTAGAAAAATTAATTACTAATAAAACAAAAATGATCTTTATTTGTTTTCCTTCTAATCCAACTGGTGGAGTAGCCACTGAAGATCAATTAAGAGAAATAGCGCAAGTGATCAAAACTAAATGCAGCCCAGATGTAAGAATTTATTCAGATGAAGTTTACGAAAATATTCTATTTGATGGTTCAAAACATAAATCAATTGCCTCTATTCCTGGAATGGAAAAGCAAACCATTATAGTTAGCGGCGCTTCCAAATCTTTTTCTTGGACTGGGGGTCGTATTGGCTGGGCAGTGTTTCCTACAGTTGAGGAAGCTCAAATCTTCAAAAATTTGAACATAAATTATTTTTCCTGCATTGCTGGCTATAATCAAATGGCCTGCAAACTTGCCCTTGAATCGCCTCAAAGCAAAATTGAAATTGCCAAAATGGTGGCTGCCTTTCAGGAAAGAAGAGACGCGGTAGTGCAAGGCTTAAATAATATCAAAGGAATAAGCTGCCAAAATCCTAAAGGAGCTTTTTACGTGTTTCCCAATATTTCTGGAGTTTGCAAAAATATTGGTGCAATTGATGCTTATGAAACCTTGCCAGCTGAGATTAAAACAAAAACTTCTCCTTCAACTTTATTTCAGATGTTTCTTTTGTTTAATTATTATGTAGCAACCATGGATCGTAAATCATTTAACAGACTTGGCACTGAAGGCATGCATTATCTGCGCATATCTATTGCCACAGGTTTAGATGATCTTAAAGATGGCGTTAACCGGTTAGCTAAGGCAAGCCAAGATAAAACCAGTTTTGCGGAGTTTGTTAAAAAAGGAGAATATTTATACTGATCGCTTAATGTTTAGACAATTGACCATAGACTATTGACTATAGACCTTTTATTTTTGGTCAATGGTCCATTGTCAATGGTCTATAGTTGTTATTAAAATGGAGGAAATATGAATTTCAAATTTGGACCCAGAAGAGCAGTGGTTATCAACATTGAAGAAGAACTGAAAAATAGCTACACGCCTACTGGCGCCTTTGCCACAGATCCCAAAGTTTTTGAAGATTTTGATCAAATCTATCGTTCCCTGTGCGCTATTATGTATAACTACGTGCCCTCCAGTGGTCATCCAGGCGGCAGCATTTCTTCTGGCCGGTTTGTGCAAAGTATTTTGTTTAATGCCTTAAATTATGATGTGTCAAATCCTGATGAAAAAAGCGCAGATATTATTTCCTATGCAGCTGGACATAAGGCCTTGGGTCTTTATGCAGCCTGGGCCTTAAGAAATGAAATTATGCGCATTGGCGCTCCAGATCTATTGCCCACTAATATTAAGCAACAACTGCGTTTAGAAGATCTTTTGGGTTTTAGGCGCAACCCCACTACCACTACTCCTTTATTTAATAAATACAAAGCTAAGTCTTTAGATGGCCATCCCACTCCAGCAACTCCTTTTGTCAAGCTTGCCACTGGCGCTTCTGGGGTTGGCGTGACCACATCCATTGGCCTTGCTTTAGGAGCAATTGATATTTATCCAGATAAAACACCATATGTACATATTGTAGAAGGTGAAGGCGGCATGACCCCTGGCCGAGTTTCGGAAAGCCTGGCTGCTGCTGGCACCATGGGGCTTAAAAATGCAATTATACATGTAGATTGGAATCAGGCTTCTATCGATACCAATAATGTTTGTCGTGAAAATGACAAACCAGGAACATATGTGCAATGGGATCCAATGGAATTTTGTTATCTGCATGATTGGAACGTAATTATTGTGCCAGATGGTTTTAATTATAAACAAATCTTTGCTGCCCAGCAAAAAGCAATGGAGCTAAAAAATAATCAACCCACAGCCATAATTTATCGCACTATTAAAGGCTGGCAATATGGCATTGAAGGCAAAGCATCTCACGGCGCTGGACACAAGCTTTGCTCCAACGGATTTTTTGAAGCTTTGCAACCTTTACTCAAAGAAGGTCAAATACCGCGCTGTGAAACAGAGCAAACCAGGTGCGATTCAGGTGCTAATGCTGATATCATTGAAAACTGTTATTGGGAAGCCTTGCTGGTAATTCGCCAAGCCTTAGAAAATAATCAAACGCTTACTAGAACTTTAAGTGCTAATCTGAAAAATGCTAGAGAAAGACTTGATAAATCTAAACGAACGCCCAGAAAAAATGCGCCGCAAGTTGAGAAAATCTTTAATCCTAAGTTTGATCCCAGCAAGGTGCCTACTGAACTTAAATTAGAGCCAGGTAAAACTACAACCTTGCGCGCAGCTTTGGGTGAAGCACTAAACTATTATAATCAGCAAAGTGGCGGGGCTATTCTATCTGCTTCTGCTGATCTTCTAGGTTCAACCTCAACTAATGTCATTGCCAAAGGCTTTGCTGATGGCTACTTCCACACTAAGACTAATCCTGAAGCTAGAATACTTTCAGTTGGTGGAATTTGTGAAGATGCTATATCAGGAGTACTTGCTGGACTTTCTACTTATGGTAATCACATCGGCGTGGGATCTTCTTACGGAGCATTTATTGCTGCCTTAGGACATATTGCAGCTAGACTGCACGGTATTGGCAATCAGGCTTTGGAAGAGCGTGAACCAAAAACTCCTTACAAGCCATTTATTCTAACCTGTGCGCATGCGGGCCTAAAGACTGGTGAAGATGGACCAACGCACGCTGATCCTCAGGCCTTGCAACTCTTGCAAGAAAACTTTCCGCCCAAAGTGGCTATTACCTTAACTCCCTGGGATCCGCAAGAAGTTTGGCCGTTAATGACTATAGCCTTGCAAAAAAGACCAGCTGTGATTGCTCCATTTGTAACTAGACCAAATGAAATAATTTATGACCGGGCTAAACTTAATTTAGCTCCAGTTACTGATTGCCTAACTGGAATTTACGCCTTGCGCCGAGCCAAAACAAATGCCACTTGTGATGGCACTGTTGTCTTGCAAGAAAGTGGTGTAACTTATGCTTTTATTGAACAAGCTCTGCCTCTGCTTGAAAAAGAGGGATTAAATCTTAATATCTATTATATAGCTTCTGCCGAACTTTTTGATCTGCTGCCTGCAGCTGAAAAGACCAAGGTCTATCCAGAAGAAATAGCCAAGCAAGCCATGGGCATCACTGGCTTTACCTTTCCCACCATGTATCGCTTTATTGTATCTGACTATGGCCGGGCCTGCACCTTGCATCCTTTTCAAAAAGGGCGCTATTTGGGAAGTGGCCAGGCACACAAAGTCTTGGAACAAGCAGGACTTGATGGCCAAGCCCAGTTCAGAGCAATTATGCGCTATGTAAAGGAACGAAAGTAGTACGCGCTTCATTTGAATAAACAATTGCGTGCTTAGGTTAAATTTGCTATTTAGGGGATATGCTAAATAGAACAAAAAAGACAACTCAATCGCCTAAAAAACCTTCTGCAGGTTACCCAGAAATTGAAGAGCTAATTGAAACTGAAGATTTTTCTGAAGTTAATAAGAAGTTTCAAAACGCTTATGATCAATTAGAAGAATTGGGAAAAAAGAAAAAAGGCCTTAAAAAGAGCAGAGATGCCAAGCAGGCTATGCTTTCAATTGAGCTGGTTATGGAGCTGTTTCGAGAACTGTTAACCATAAAATATCGCTTAGAAGAACTCTCTGGCAAGACCAAGTCTAAATAAACCAATATATTCAATTAGTTATACCCATGGCTGATTCCTTTAAAAAAGCAAAAATATTGTAAAAATAAGCAACTTTAGGGGGTCTGTCAGTCGATAATAATAGTGAGAGAAGATTCGGAGGAATATATGGGTATTAATGCAATTAATCCAAATGCTATTGCGCAAGAAGTAAAAGCCAATAGTGCTAAAAGTCATCCTAAAGGCTTTAATGCTTTTTTAGGCGCTGCCAGCGCTTCCAAAGGTGTAGGAGATATTACTGGTGGTGTAACTGCTATGTCTGATGCTACTATGCTTGGTGTTCAGCAAGCTGGTGTAGGTAACAATGCGCAAGCTGTTTTAGCTGCTGCTTTTTCTGGAACCTCTGCTGCAGGTCAAGTTTATGGCGGTTCTCCTTATATGACTGCGGGTATGGGTAGCTCAGCCATGATGAGTCCAAGTATTGCCAAATATTCCAGTGGTGTAGTGGGCGCTGGTACAAGTTCTGTAGTGGCTGGTACTGATTTTAGCCAAGCAGAAATGATCAACACCATGAATCAAAACAACTTACAATTATTAGAACTGCAAGCTACAATGCAATCAAATATGCAGGCCTGGAACACCAAATCCAATATTTTATCTGCTGATCATCGCGCCCGCATGGCCATGATTGAAAAGTTTACAGCTAGAGGATAATTGAGATAATCATTAAACTAAAACCCCGTAAGCAATTACGGGGTTTTTTTGTATGGGAATTACTTAGTGCTTTGCTTTCGCCCGCAATGACATCTATTCTTCTACAATAATTCCATTAACCACTGAAATTGCATCTAGGTCGTAACCAGCGGAGGTGCCTCCCAGGCTGGCGCCATAAAGATCGCGAATTCTAATGTAACGCGCTTGGTCTAGACCAATATCTGCTAAATCAAATTGATCACCACCTGCTTCAGCTGGATCAAATGGATCAAGATCGTTTGTTTCATTGGCATAAACCACGTTCCAACCTGCGCACCCAGTAAATGGATATTCAGCATCCAGACACTCAAATTCCACAAAGGTTTCACCATCTGTACTTACACCTACTACACCCAACTCTGCATAAGGGTCAGTTGGATCGCCGCCAATTAAAAATGGGTTCTCAAACACAATTAAATCAACACCTGGGCCATCTGTTAAATAGCAATCTCCTAAATCCAAAACTATTTCTCCAAATTGTCCTAAACTTAAAACATCCATAGTGCCCATAGGAGGACCAAGCACAACATCTGGAAATTCATCTCCGCCAAAACCTGCTCCATCTCCAGGATCAAAGGAAAAAACATCTACAGCATGGGTTTGGCAGGCAGTTGGTTCATCGTCGCTTCCATCATTATCAATATCCTCATCCAATCCTTCTTCTTCATCATTTTCATCAACAATATTTTCTTCCTCTACTACTTCGTCCAGGGTATAAATTTTTAGATCTCTGCTATATTCTTTTGCTCCAACTTGCGCCTTGATTGTAATTTTTCCTGCAGCTAAAGCCACTAGGCGCGCATTATCTGTTAACAAAGCTATTTGCCGATCAGAAATTGACCAATAAATAATATCTTTTTCTCCTTGCTCATCTGCATATACAGTTGTGTATTGTTCTTTGATCTGTCCTGAAGAATCAACCAGCCCCAAAAACACCTGCACTGCCTGACCAACTCTCACCGGTTCTTTCGAGATCAAAACTTTTAATTCACTGCCCATGGTTAAAAAAGACAAAACCTGTGGCGCATCAAGTTTCGGATTCCCACACCCAGTAATCATAAATATCACAACTATTATTATAATCTTTGTCATATCCACCCCTTTATTTATGATAAGTCACTTAGGTGAGTATCGCTTCGCTAAATCCAAAATTTCTTCACGCGCCAGAAATTTTGGAAGCGTTCTTCGTTCGCCATGGCATATAGGCTGCTGTGATGGCTCACTCGCACGCCGCGAATCAATACTCACCTAAGTGACTTATCAAAATTAAATATTACTGATTGCGCAGAGGCCACCAGGTTTTGGGGCATCTCGCTGGCGAGCGTATCTATGCTTATGATACCACGCTCGCCAAGAGACTTAAGGCAAGTTTTTGGGCGTAACCAAAAACGCAGCCGTACCCAAAACCTGGTGGCCTCGAGAGCAATCAGTATAAATCACTCTATATCTACAAAAGTAATAGAAGCTGGTGAAGCGCCGACTGGAATTGGCCCAGCTTTTAGCGAACCATCACTGCTATCTAAAACTACAATTCCAGGATCTGTTTGTGAACGCTCTGTCACCAACAAATCTCCATTTTCCGCTATAGTAAAATCTGGTAAATAAGTACCTTCAGTTGTATATAAACTATTGTTAAGCACTTCATAGGTTGTTGGATTAAAAGAAGCTAGATACAAACCATCCACAATTACAAAACCTAAACTTGCTGAAGCAAGTCTAATCTCAGTTGGATAACCACCCAAATCTAAATCATCAATGGCAATTCCTAGAGTTGCTAGAGTTTGCGGATCAATAACTTCGATTCCGCCAAATTCATCTGTAATATCTGTATCAAAATTATCATATACACCAGCGTTGGTTATATAAACTAGTCCAGTTAAAGGAGAATAAGTGATGTCTGCTGGATTGCGTCCTGCAAGTTCTACAACTGCGACAACTTCATCTGTTTGAGTATCTATTACTACAACCTTACCATTAGCATTTGCTCCTTGCAGTAGATCTTGCGGTAAATCAGTTAGACAGACAAAAAGATTATTGCCCACCGCAACCATCTGGGTAGTACGTGCCAGACCATCTCCAGCAGCTGAAGTATAAGCAGTCAAATCAATAGAACCAAATTGTTCGCCAGTTAGAGGATCAACAATTAATAGATCATCATTATTATCTGCATCAGATTCTGCGTTAAATCTAGAAACATAAGCCTTGGTATCTGAAACCACCCAAATGTCATGGGGATTAGATGCGCTGCCTACTGAAAAATTTGCTATAACATTATAAGTTACGGGATCTACAACTTGAATTGTATCTGCGCCAAAACGATTGATTACAAAGATAAAATTCAAAAAACTTTTAATAACCAGATCTGAACTGTCTGTGGTGGCCCTGGCTAAAGTTGCTACATAGTTTTGCAAAAGATTGAGGGACGCCAAAGAACCAATTGGGTCAATCCAATTTGCTGCTGCCACCACTGCCATATTTCCCAAAGCAATGGCCACGTCTGCAGGATGGGTCCTGGTTGTGCTACTTGCTTGCACATTATTCTGGTCAGGATCTGCATTCGTAGTATTAGTTGCATCTTGCACCTTGCCGCAGGAGCAAAGCAAAACCACCATCACCATAAAAACAATATTTTTTTTCATATATATCTCCTTTGTCTATAAAGCCTAATAATGAATTGATACCTCTCGGCCGACTTTTTTCACCTCCCTCAGACTTTACGAAACTATTAGCAGCTTAGGAGTTGTCGGTCCGGTTCAAAAAGCCGCCCTACGGCATCAATTCATCACGTGCTCTAAAAACAGTTAAATTTTTATAGCTATACTTCCCCAGTACGATCTACCTGGTAAGGGATAACCAATTAAATCTGAAATTCGGTCATTTAAAATATTTTGTACTGTAAATCTGGCGCTTATTTTATCAATAAAAGTTAGGCCAAAGCCTGCACCTAAAATTACCCGGTTTGTTACTTGCAATAAATTTTGCAGATCCAGATAATTGCCACTCATGTAGCGCAAATCTGTATATAGATTTGAAGTCAGCCAAGATTGCCAATTTTCATCCCAACTGATCAAAGCGTAAAACTCGTGCTGGGGCCTACCAGGTAAATATTTTCCTCTAGTGTCAGGATTATTGGAGGTATCTTTGGCTTGTTGATAGGTATAGCTGGTAGTTAAGCGCAGTCTTTTTAAAAAATTAGCTGTAGCCATAAATTCTCCGCCCTGAATTAAAGCTTGATTCATGTTCATGGCTTGAGCTGTAAACGTTGATGTTTGAACAAATTGAATTAGGCGGTTTACATCATGGCGAAAATAAGTTGCCCCAACATGGGCTTTTTCAAGCCAGGAAAAAACTGGCAAATCATAGGAAAGACCTAAATCAAAATTAAAAGCCTTTTCTGGTAAAAGATTTGGATTGCCTTGAAGCGCACCGCGATCACCAAAAAGTTCGGTAAACGTTGGATTGCGAAAACCACGATAAACATTACCCTGAAAATAAAATTCATCTATTAAACGCGCTAACACGCCAAGTTTTGCTGAAAATTGGTGATCGCTTTTTATAGCTAAATTTCCTTTATTATAAAGATTTTCTAAACGAATTGAAGGTACTAACCTCAAACGATCGCTGAAAAGAATAATTTCATCTTCTAAGCCAGCGCTTATGGTTTGCCTGCTGCTATTTGTTCCATTTTGAGGAGGTCCCAAGCTATTAAAGGGCCGATAATATTCTGAACGCTGGGCTATAAATAATTTAAAACTTTGATGATTACCTACTTGCAAACTTAAACGTGCGCTTGCCCCAAAACGATAAGTTTTATCATCTGTATTTTGAGGACTTAAACTAATTTCAGCTAAAGGATCATTAAACTGACTATTTAGATAATCAAAAAATAAATCTAAATGACCTTCAAGATTTTCCAAGCCTAAATTTTTCTTTTTCAAATTTAAGCAAACTAGATCGCGCCAAGTATCTAACCTGGCATTTAAAGACTTGCGCGTACCCAAGCCTGGCACTCCTTCATCTTTCTGAAAAAAGATATTGGTTAAGGAGAGAGTTGATTGCGCCGGCAGATCAAAAACAAATTTAGAAAATAAACTGTTGGAAGCAAAATCATTATTTTGTCTGCGAACTATTTGATCATCAGCTTGATTAAATCTGGTGCCATTATCATCTTTATAGGTAAAATCTCCTTTGCTACGTGCATGCTCAAAAGCCAAGATTGGCGCAAATTTTTTAAAGGGCTGAGCAAAATGCATTTTTGCCTTAACTGTTTCAAACGAACCAAGTTGCAGTTCAGCTGCTGCATCTTTTTTTTCTGGCATGGCCTTACTTCTAAGCAAAACCACTCCCCCCACGCTAGATTCAGGCAAAATTCCAGGGCTGCCACCACGATAAACTTCAACTTTTTGAACTGCAGACATAGGAATGATGCTTAAGTCGGTGAGCAGGCCTTGAGCAGTGAGCAAGGGAATTTCATCTAGATAGATCTGAACTTGACCTGCTGAAGAGCCTCTTAGGGAAAGAGCTGAAAAATCATCCAACCCGCTATAGCGTTTTACAGTGACTCCAGCAGATTGTTCTAACAGTTGAGGAATGGTTTGGGCTTGTTTATTATCTTCAGGAATTAAAACTGTGCTAGCAGAAGTTTGATCTAAGGTTGGTTTATCTTTTTTTTCTTTAGGAGCTTCAACAACTACTTCGCCTAAATCTATGCCATCATCTGCTTTTAAATAGCCAGGAATAGCCAAAAAAAATATTACACCTAATAAAAAACCCTTTCTCACAACGAAAAAGGGTTTACTTTTGAGCAACACTGGCTCCTCCTCTTTCCGCGAAGAGATGACTTAACATCTATCTGTGTAAGGTTTCCTGACTCTGAAAGACTTGCTTCAAGCATCCCCTTGCCTTCCCATTCAAAAAAGAACAGTGACTAAAACGGGAACGCTTTTCTTTCATTACAGTGGCGGGACCGTGCAGGACTTTCACCTGCTTCCCTTAAACACCGATTAAATTAAACTTTAAGGCTAACTAGCAACTTGTAGCCAAATTTGTCAAAACCTTTATTTTTTCTTTTTAGACTTAGCTGCGTTTTTAGGACTAATCTCGCGCAGCTTATTTCTCAAACCATAATCAAATGGACGTAACAAAGGAATATCTAACATAAATGTTTCTTGAACAATTTTATCCTCATGATATTCAGCTTTAATTTCCTGAGCCCATTCAAAACAACCCAAAATTTCACTAATACAGTAATCAAAATATTGGCGATCTGCCTCAGTTACATTTGGCAGTTTAGTACAGCGATTAGCCAACATCTTGGCCAAAGCAATACAAAACCTTGATTCTTCTTCTGGAGGCAGGTGAATGAAATGATGCAAGAGAATGCGTTGCATAATAATTCTAATATCTCTAAGAGCGATGCCCAGAGCTTCAATGGGTTTATCTAGCTGTCTTTCCAGCAAATAGAACTCAAACATTTCCATTAAATTTTTAACTTCACCATTAACTGCTGTTTGTTTTTCTGTTTTCTTTTTTTTCTTCATATTAATTATTCATAACATATGAGCATAGAATCGCAAGCATCTGATAAAGGCTTAAGGCCTGGCACCCCTTTTAGAGGTACCAAGCCTTGACCT
This sequence comes from Pseudomonadota bacterium, assembly GCA_043823065.1. Classification (GTDB taxonomy): domain Bacteria; phylum UBA10199; class UBA10199; order 2-02-FULL-44-16; family DYJF01; genus JBDRBB01. Next base: position 57,018 of record JBDRBB010000010.1, read on the forward strand.
TTTAACAGGAACAAACCAAGTCCGCTAGTTGGTTTTTCCTGCGCCGCTAGGTTCAATTTTTGTTCCACCCACTGACACAAATGGTTGGAGTTTGGCATATAATTTATCTCCAATACCTTTGATTTCTTTTAATTCCTCAGTGGTTTTAAATGGTGAGTTGCTGCGATAATCTATAATTGCCTGAGCCTTTGCCTGACCAATTCCTGGTAGCTGCATTAATTCACTGACACTTGCTGTATTAATGTTAACTGTTCCGGTAAAAGCTGCTTTTGCTTTGGCTTGCGCCAAACTTCCTGCCATAAACATTACTGCTACTAACGCCCATACTATCATTGTCTTGGTTTTCATCTTAAGCCTCCTTTTCGTTTGTTGGTGATTTTTTTCGATCACGAATTTGTAATTTACCATCAAGAGGCAAAGCATCTAGATAGACATTAAGCGAACCATCTTTATTGACAAAAGCCATGCCTATTCTGGTCCAGTGCGATTTGCCGTCTTTGCCTTCAGAAATCTGAAAGGCGTCTTTGGGAATGCTACTCATTTTTTCCTCCTTAAATTTGGCGATCGATCGCTAAAGCACTTCTGTTATTAGCAATAGTTATGCCAATTTATGATGCGCGAAATTATTGAGATTTTTTTGGATAAAAAAATTAGACCTGTAGCATTTTCGAACAAGGCTGCAGCAAAACGCTACACTTAGTCTGTTCGTTGCACTGCATAATCAGCTAGATTGGCTAAAGTCTCCCGCACAATTGAAGGCTTAAAGATTAAAAGTTCTTGTTTGGCTTGCTTGATATATTCTTGGGCAATTTTTTCAGTCTCTCCAATGCCTTGGTATTTATCTATTATAGTAACAATCTCGTGAAATTCCATATTAGAAATTTTACCGCAAATCACAGCTTCTTTAATCTTTTTTTGTTCTGAACTATTGCAATGCTTTAGGGTTAAAATAATGGGCATGGTCAGTTTGCCTTCGCGCAAATCTGTACCAGTCTTTTTCCCCAAAATTTTTTCTTCTGAAGTGTAATCTAAAATATCATCTTGAAGTTGATAAGCCAGGCCTAAATTAAAAGCAAAGTTGCTTAAAGCCTTAGTAAATTTATCTGAAAGTTTTCTGATAATTGCTGCACCTTGGCCACAAACACCCATTAAAGCCGCAGTTTTACCAGCAATAATTTTCTGATATTCTTGCTCAGTAATAGTTAAATCATTTAATCTAGTTAGTTCTAAAACTTGGCCTTCGGAAATCTCAGTTACTGCTTTAACCACAATGTTCCAAAAATCCTTAGAACCATGTTCCACAAAAAATTTAGAAGCCTTGCACCACAAAAAATCACCTAATAGCACACTCAGCTGATTTCCCCATTTTGCCCTAACCGCAGTTTTTCCTCTTCTTAAATCTGCATTATCAATCACATCATCGTGCAGCAAACTTGCAGTATGTACTAGTTCAATGCCTGTGGCTAATTTGATTATATCAGTTTCCACAGAACCAGATAATTTAGCTGCCAAAATGAACAAGGCTGGCCTAAATCTTTTCCCTATATCTTTTGTAACATACTCAGCTGCTTCAGTAAGCAAGCCCACTTCAGATTGCAATTCTTTGGCAATGGTTTCTTCAACTAAAGCCAATTCTTGATGCACTGGAATCAATAGTTTATTTAACATAAGTCTCCCAAATGAGCATTTCTTCACTAATGCTAACTAAAATGTTTGAAGGTCCTTAAGGATTAATAGTCCTCAAGCCCAGACAGCTGATGCTCAAATTTGCCGGAGATTTCGTCCAGCATTTGGAAGCCCATCCACGAGGCGGCTTTATATCCGTATCCAATTTCCTACCGGGGATAAGTGCGCAAATATGGCACTCAGCTGTCTGTTTTTCGGACAATCCCTTAAGGACCTTCAAACATTTGATGTAATTAAATGTACTGATTGCTCTCGAGGTTAGTTATCCCTGATCTTGGGTTCTTGTCAATTTAGATTGCCTATGTTAGCTAAGTCATATGAGAGGTTGCATTGTCGTACATGGTTTAACTGGCACTCCAGCTTGTGTGAAAGTTGTTTCAGACAAATTAGAGCAGGCTGGTTTTCAAGTAAAAGCACCTTGCCTGGCTGGGCATGGCAAAACTGTGGCTGATTTGGCCCAAGTTTCCTGGGAGGATTGGTATTCAACTGTAAAACAATCCTATTTTGATCTAAAAAACACTTGTGAGCAAATTTTTTATGCTGGTATTTCCTTAGGTGCCTTGTTGGGTCTAAAGCTGGCTCTTGACCGCGGTTCAGAAATAAAGGCGCTGGCCTTAATGGGCACTCCCATACAATTAGCTCGTTTAGAGGGCCTGCTCGTGCCTGCAGTTAGATACACTCCTTTGCATTATTTAATTAAATCTGTAAAAAAAGATTACCTGCGAAGTGTGGCTGATCCCCAAGGCCGTAAATTTTATCAGGAAAACAGCTTGCCGCGAATTCCAGCAGCAGCTGTGTTCACTTTGTGCGATTTGCAGGAAGTTATCTTGAAAGATCTTAAGAAAATCCATAATCCTATTTTACTGGTTCACGGAGCGCTAGATACTGTAGCTCCTTTAGGTAACCTTGAGCTTGTTAAGCAACATATTGCTTCAACTAACCTGCAAACTCTGATCTTAGATCGATCAAAACATGTGGTTACCTTAGATTATCAAAAAGATCTAGTGGCCCAAGAAATTACAAAGTTTTTTGAAAAAAATGCTTAGTGCTTGCAGTTTCTAATTTTCTTCGCTATGCACCAGATATCTTAAATATTAGGAGGTAAGATATGAAAAGAATGGTTTTTGCAGTCCTAGCTCTAATCGTATTTATTGGCATTAGTGCTAATGCCCATGCTTGGGGTTATGCCAGAAAAGGCCATTTTCGCTTAGGCGTATTTGCCCCTGGCGTTTTTGTAGGTAACAAAGGCATTGATGGCATGTTGTCTGTTGGCCTAGAAGGTGAATATTTTATTTTAGAAAATCTTTCTGCTTCATTTCGCATTGAAGAAGCAACTGATTTTAAAATTGGCGCTTCACCTCATTCAGTTCTAAACTTTGTGGCTCGCGCACGCTATGTCTTTGATATTGGCAATTCAGGTAATTGGGCTGCCTATGTGCAAGGTGGTTTAGGCGGTGCAATAATTGGCAAAAGTCATGGAGCTTTTGATTTAGCAATTCCTGGTGGAGGTTTTTGGTATCAATGGTATCAAAATTGGTTTATTGGCCTAGATTGCAGTATGCATATCTTAATTCGCAATCCAACTGCCATTGCCTTTGATGTTACTCCATCTATCAGATATCAGTTTTAGTTATAAGTTAACTAATAGTCGTTGACGACTCTCGACCGACTTTTCTCACCTCCTTCAGGCTATTACGAAACTATTTGAAGCTTGAACAATGGCAGTCTGGTTCGAAAAGCCGCTCTACGTCATCAACGACTATTTTTATCTGGCCTGCAAAGAAACCTTAATTAGCTCTTCTAACGGTGCTTCAATAATAACCACATTATTTTGGCTGGAAATAGCGATAGCGCCAAATACTTCTTGCTCTGCTTGTTGATTTTGCATCTGCAACATATACAAAGCCTTCATGCCTAACAAAAACATTTCCAAATTCTTGGCTTGATTCATATCTGGAAGGTATAGAGAAATTTTGATTCTGCCTTGATCATCTGTAGTAAAAGTAGCTAATGTTAAAGAAGCAATTTGTGGCGGCAAATACTGTTGCAAATTGGCAGATGAGGTCAATCTACCAAAAAATGAGGAATCTTTTGTTTCAAAATCAAAGTTTTTTTCCTGATCTACATTGGTAAGAATCTTGATCAAAGAATCTTTAGTGCCAATTAATAGATGCTTCTTATCTGGCAGGCTAAAAGCAAAGGGTTCTTCCATGCCTGCTTGCCAATAAATCCTAATTTTTCCAACCAAATCTGAATCTAGGCTAGCACCTTGTTTAGCCAATTCTTGTTTTACTGATTCTAAAAATTCTTTTTGAACAAAATCATCTTGAACAATAATATTAAACTGTGGCCCTGCTTTTTCTTCTCCCAGATCTCCGCTAAATACCAGCATACTTAATCCATCATCTCCAAATAACATAGAACGTATGGCAACAATTGTTTGATCATCTCCTTTAAGCAAACCTTCTTCAAAAAATTTCTTTAAATAAGGGGTGGCTGATAAACGCTGAATATCAGCTACAGCAATAAATACAGCTTGATCTGGTACCCACTTTTTTAAGAAATCAAATTTTTGGGCAGTTGTTATAGAACCGTCAAAAACATTTGGCCGCTGACTATCGCTGGCTTGAAAAAGTAAAAAGGCTGCAATTATTAATATTCCTGATAAAATTAAACCTTTGTACAACATTTTTTTTGTGATTTTTATTTTTTTCATAAAATAGATATCCAAGCCTGAATAAAATCAGTTAAGGCCTCTCTGGCTTTGGAGGCATAATATTCCATTTTAGGTAAAGCTAAAATATCTTTTGGATGACTAATAACATGCCCAGCCACACCTGCTAAATTAACTTCCCCTGATTCATCTATAGCTTTTTTCATATAAGGCAATTTAACATCTAGGGCATCAAAGATAGAACGCACCACTACTGCTGGTTTTTTATGTTTTTTGCATTCCTGCATAAAAGCAGAACTTTCCATATCTAGGGCCAGGGCTTCATGTTCAGTGCCAATAAAAGCTTTTTCATGAGGAGTTTCAATTACTTCTTCAACTGTTACTAGGCCACCCCGATAATATCTGAGCTTATTTTTTACACAAAGAGCTTCTATTTTTTTAAGCAAACTATGGTCTGCAATATAATAGGCCTTGCTTGCAGCATCAACCACAGGATCTGCTAAAAGCAGATCGCCAACAATCATTTTAGGTGTAGTGCCGCCAGCATAACCAATATTTAGACAATGGGTGGGATTGTAATTTTCCAAACAATATTTAACTGCCTGGTGCATAGCTTTTTTGCCAACTCCAGTGCGCACCAGCAAGCAGTTTTGTTTTTCTATTTGTCCTCGAATTACCAGTACTGGCCTAAAGTGGGTCTGTTCATCCACTATCATTCTAGAACGAATGGTGCGAATCTCGTCATTTAATGCAGCAAAGATAGCTGGCAACTTGCCTTTCATATCAGAGTCCAATAGGCCATGCGTAAAGCGTCTTTAATTGATTCAGTTGTCTTTAAGGCAACTGTGGCTTCAAAACCACAGTGCACCATACAATATTGGCAACGCTTATCTTGACCAGGTCCAAACTTATCCCAATTTACCTTATTCATAAAGTCTTGGTAATTGGCATAATGTTCATTAGTAATCAAATAGCAAGGAGCTTTCCAACCCTTGATGTTATAAGTAACATTTCCCCAGGGTGTGCAGGTAAACTTTCGCTTGCCTTGTAAAAAATCTATATAAAGCGGGGTGCTCCAAATCTTTTTGCTGCGACAAACTTCATCCAAATCCTGAAATTTTTTATTTATCTCTTGAGTAGTCATAAAGATAGATTGATCAGCAACATCTTCATAACTATAACTTGGGGAAATTAAAATGCCGTGCACGCCCAAGGCTTTTACTTCCTGAATAAATTTTTTAAGCTCTGAACTTGTTGTTTGCTTATAAACAGTGGTATTGGTGCAGACCGTAAAACCCTTTGCCAAAGCTAATTGAATACCTTCTACTGCCTTTTGATAAGCACCTTTTTTCTCCACAATTAAATCATGCGTGGAAGCCAGACCATCTAAATGCACATTTATATTAAAAAATGGATGCGGCTTAAAAAGAGATAATTTATCTTTTAAAACCTGGCCATTGGTGCATAGATAAACAACGCGTTTTTTTACCAGTAAACTTTCCACTAATTCTTTGATTTGAGGATAAAGCAGAGGTTCACCACCACACACGGAAACCACAGGTGCCCCACAATCATCAGTTGCTTTTAGACAATCTTTTAGGCTGACCATCTTGGACATGCTATCTTGATATTCCCGAATTCTACCACATCCGGAACAAGTAAGATTGCAAGCATGCAAAGGCTCCAGCATTAATACCAGAGGAAAACGTTTATTTCCCTTTTTCTTCTGAGCTGAAACATAACGAGCAATTGAAATAGTCTGACGCAATGGAAAACGCATAGATCTCCTAGCTAACATGGTTGCCAAAGAAAGGCAAGCAAGCCAATTACTTGCCTTTCTCAAAGAGCATGCTACAATCATGCTTATGAAGAAACTGCAACTATTTGTTTGGCTAGTAACAGCGCTTTTGGTGGCAGGCTCCTTATTTTTTAGATCTCAATTAGTGACATTTTCTCTTGGCGCTGGCTGCCTGCTGGTAATTACTAGCTTTTATGCTATTTATTTAACTACTCATCTTTTTTATTCTTCCAAAACATCAACAAAAATTTTAGCTGGCTTAATTTCAATCTTTAAATTTGCCATACTGGGTTTGCTACTCTGGTTGATCATCACTAAAATACCCCTAAATCTGTGGGCATTTTTAATTGGCTTGGCTACAATCTTTTTTGCTATTTTAATCTATGCCATATACAATCTTTGTTTAGGGCAAACCCAAAATGCACACCTTTGAACTTTTACCTTGGATAGCTGAAAAGCTTTCCCTTCCTTTTAAGATTGATCACAGCAATGTGCACATTGCCACTTCTTTGCTAATTGCTTTTTTCTTAATTATTAGTTCCTTGCTGGTTTACCGCAAACTTCGACATACTGATCAGCTAGTTATTCCTTCTAATAAATTATCAATTTCTACCATATATGAAATAACTGTAGGAGCCTTGCTCCATATGATGGAAAACATCATGGGCCAAAGGGCTATTAAATACTTTCCTTTAATTGGTTCTTTATTTGTCTATATTTTAATTTGTAACCTAATCGGCATTATTCCTGGCATGGTGCCACCTACCAGCAATATCAACACAAATCTGGGTTGTGCAATTTGCGTGTTTGTTTATTATAATTATGTAGGTATCAGAGAATTAGGATTCATTAAATATTTGCAGCATCTGGCTGGCCCAGTAATCTGGTTGGCTCCTTTAATGCTAACCATTGAAATCATTAGCCACATAGTGCGGCCTATTTCACTTTCTGTGCGTTTATTTGGGAATATGGTTGGTGATCATTTGGTGGTGGAAATTTTTTCCGGTTTGATTCCTTTGTTTGTGCCAATTTTTTTTCTATTATTGGCGATTTTTGTGGCATTTATTCAGGCTTTTGTGTTTAGTTTATTATCGTGTGTATATATAGCCCTGGCTACTGAACCAGGAGAACATTGAAAAATTAAGGGGGAAAATATGATAAAAAAAGTAGTCTACTTTTGGTCATTTTTTATAACTGCGCTATTTGCAAATTCCGCATCAGCTCAAACTTATGCCGCGCAAACCTTTAGCGGCAAAAGCACGGTAAGCACTGCCCTGGCAATTAGCGCTGGAATTGGTATTGCTATTGCAGCTTTTGGCGGCGCACTTAGCCAAGCCAGAGTGGCTTCTGCTGCTCTAGAAGGCATTGCCCGCAATCCAGAAGCTGCCAATAAGATTCAAACACCCATGATCATTGCCTTGGCGCTGATTGAATCTTTAGTAATTTACGTATTAGTTATTGCATTTTTATTGCAAGGTAAGATATAGAGGCCTTCGTTCATTTATTAGCAAAGCACGATGTACGAAAGACGATGTACGGTTCTTAAGCGCCCGTAGCTCAGCGGATTAGAGTATCTGGCTACGAACCAGAGGGTCGGAGGTTCGAATCCTCCCGGGCGCGCCAATAAAAAAGACGACTATCGTGTCGTCTTTTTTATTGAAGCCTTGGAGAGGATTCGAACCTACGTTGCACCGTGTAGAGGTTCGGCGAACTTATAAATAACCAACATCCTTATGAGCCATTTGCCGCCAGGCAAATAATCCTCCCGGGCACGCTCAACATATGAGACAAAAGTTGTGAAGCTTTTATTTTTATGCTCGCCGAATCCTCCCTACGTCTTTAGCCCAATATTTCATACTACGAAGTTTATTTCTTAGGCTTTATGTCCACCCACAGTGGACAATTAACAGAATTTATAAACCCACCGTTGATTTGATGGTAAAAAAAAATATAGTTATATTAAATCACTCTGCCTCTTGGGCATAATCAACTACAATGTTTATTATTTCCTGAACTTTTTTATTACATTTTTTAAAATAAACCTTATCTAAGACTTCAGCCCCTCTTTTTCTAATTAAATCGCTAATTAAGGCATGAACAAATGATTGAGTTGTTGCTTCAATTCCCTCAAAGTTGAGAGCAATCTCTTGGTTGCTATCTAGGGCTGGAATAATTTGAGTTAAACGGATATCTTTGGCTTTATCTTTATTTTCTGCAAAATCACCAACATGTAAAAATAATTTTATTTCGATCATATAAATTTTGGTCTCTTATATTTCTTGGTTTTTTGTTCAGAAATAGCTTTGCTATATGTTTTTCTCAAAGACTCTAACAATTCTAAGAAAGTTTGTTTCTGCTCTAAAGAAATATCAATCCCCACAGCAGCTCCTTGCCAATAAGGAAAATCACTATTTTTTGAATGGCTATCTTTAAATGGATCTATATTGAGATTTACTCGACTAGAAGTCGCTTTACTTTTCAGCAGTTTATACATGGCATTACCACTATAAATCATAAAAAAATCTCTACTGACTTTTGCTATAGATTTTATAAAAAATAGTCCAGCACCGGCATTAAATTCTGTTCCTCCTATTTTGTTTGTTGTACCTGTGATACCAGGAGTTAAAGCCAGTTTTATTGCTTCTAAATCTGAGGTTGTTCTATAAGACATGTTAATTGATTCTTTAATCCCAACTCCTGTATCTACGATACCAATGCGGATAGTATTACTTTTTTGATAAAATTGAGCGCAAACAATCGCACCTTTATTTGAACAAGAATGCTCAAGTACATTTCTCACTAGTTCACTAATTATATATTTTATTGGTTCTGCTTGATTAGGCTGAAGATGCAACAAAGGAACAATATCTACTATAAAACGTGAAAGCTCTTCTGAGTTGGCTATTTTTGATAAGGGAATAAACCTTCCTGCTGGTTCATGTTCAATAATATTAATGTTTGATTTTAAACCAAGCAATTTAAACAACCCAATTCTTTCTAGATAATGTTTTGATTTTGCCTCTAGTTCTTCAAAATGAATATTTTCAGGTTTAACGGTAAGCCCCAAAGCTGCCACCATGGCTAAGACAATAGGATGAAGTGATATCCATTTTTTATTAGCTGTAATTTCCAAAATATCAGGATTGCTTGCATCAAATGAACGCAACAATGGATCAATATTTCCTAAAAAAGCACTATTTGGTAAATGAATTTTCATAACAATCCTATTTTTATACCGGGATTCCCGGTGTTAGATTTTAGGACCGGGAATCCCGGTAAATTTATAATTAATTTATGATATTTTCAAGCTAAAAATCCAAAAAAGTAAAATTTTACCGGGAATCACGGGATTAAATTTTGACCCCCAATTCCAGGTAAAAATTCACATTATATTCGCTATAAGGCACATTTCAGTTATCAATTTTTTTAACCAATTTTATCTCCCAATTTGAGGTGTAAACACCTCAGACTTATCAACCTACATATTATCCGACGGCTGCGTTCAAATATTATATTACTTAATTTATTTAGTAATATCAAATAGTTAAATATTTTTTAATATTGTTTTAGATTTCATTTTATTTAAAATTGTTTCACATGAAACAATTTCACCATATGAAACTAGCTTCTCAATTGGAGGCAGCTCTCGGCCAAAGGTTTGTCATCCCCACAAAAGTGTGGATCTGGTCAGTTATATCAGTTTAGATTCCCGCCTTCGCGGGAATGACAAGACAGATAACTCCTTTTGGCGACTGACTCATATTGGATAATTGATTATTGTTTTTACCTTGTTTCTTGGTTATTGGAATTTTCAAATTGTTTCACGTGAAACAATTTTTGATCTTGCAATTATTGCATCCACCAAATATATCCTAAAACACGATTCGAAATTTTGAAACCAATTAGCGTGGAAATGTAGTATCAGCAGGTGTCTCGCTGGTGAGTGTATCTATGCTTATGATACCTTGCTTGCCGAAAGCCAACAGGTTTCATATGAAGGGAGAAAATGGCTGAAATCATTGCATTTTGTAATCAAAAAGGTGGTGTTGGCAAAACCACTACTGCCATAAATGTTGCAGCTTGTATGGCAGCAGCTGAACAACGCACCCTTTTAGTTGACCTAGATCCTCAAGGCAATAGCACAACTGGTTTTGGTTTTAATAAATATAATATAGAACGTTCTGTATATCATGCTTTTACCTCTGATCAGGAGATAAGAGATCTTTTAATTGAAACTCAAATGCCTTTTTTAAAAATTCTTCCTTCTAATACTGAACTGGTAGGAGCTGATATTGAATTAGTGGACTATGTTTCACGTGAAACAATTTTAAAAACTAAGCTTTCTGCAATCCAGGATGAATTTGATTTTATTCTAATTGATTGCCCACCTTCATTAAACTTACTCACTATCAATGCCTTATCTGCTGCAAATTCTGTAATAATTCCAGTACAATGCGAATATTATGCTATGGAAGGTTTGGCAGATTTACAAAGAACCATTGGTTTTGTCCAGGAAAGGGTAAATCCTGAACTTAAAATCAGCGGTATTGTTTTAACCATGTTTGACAGCAGAAATAATATGGCCCATCAAGTTTCTCAAGAAATAAATAATCATTTCAACGAGTTGGTATTTAAAACCATAATTCCTAGAAATATTCGTTTAAGTGAAGCACCCAGCCATGGCAAACCTATTCTGTTATACGACGTTAGTTCCAAAGGTTCTGTCAGCTATTTTGATCTAACTGATGAGATTTTATCCAGATATAATAAAACAACTTAATAGGGAGGATTAATGTTAAATAAAAGAGGTCTAGGTAGGGGATTTGAATCATTGTTACCTCCAGCTCAAACAGCTCCAAATAATGCTTCTGAAAATACCAACCCCTTGCAAACTGTTCCAATTGAAAACATTGTGCCCAATCGCTTACAACCACGTACAATTTTTGATGATGACAAAATTCGGGAACTAGCTAACTCCATTAAAGAAGATGGTATCCTACAACCATTAATAGTTTCTCCTCCCACAAATGGTCGCTATGAATTGATCGCTGGTGAACGTCGGCTGCGGGCTTCCCGTCTGGCTGGCTTAGCTGAAGTTCCAGTTGTTATAAAAGATGTTGATCAAACAACAACTCTGGTTCTTTCGTTAATTGAAAATATTCAGCGCCAAGATTTAAATCCAATTGAAGAAGCAGTTTCCTATAATGAACTAATTGAAAACTTTAATCTCACTCAAGATGAAGTGGCTAAACGCATTGGCAAAAGCAGGGTGGCGGTTGCTAATACACTTAGACTACTCAACCTCCCGCAAACTATTAAAGATGATGTATCTGCTGGTCGCTATTCTCCAGGACACGCCAGAGCACTACTAGCAGCCAACGGGGTACAAGAACAACTTAAATTGCGAGAATGGATCATTAAACACACGCCAACCGTCCGCAATGTTGAAGAACGAATCAACATTGCCAAACAAACCAGCAACACTGCCCAGAACAAGACAAATTCTGTATCACCTCAAATCAATACTGTTTTGGAAAAAATGCGCCAAACTCTGGGCACCAAGGTTAAAATTTCCACTAATCGCAAGGGCGGCGGCAAAATAACTATTGATTATTACTCCTGGCAAGAGCTAGATAACATATACCGACGGGTGACAGGTGGTTGAGTTATTTAATATAAAATTTATTAACAATTTACTTTTAAGGGGGTTTTTATGGCAAAAGAAAAATTTTTTTCAAAAGATGCTGACCAAATAAACGGTCTATTTGACAAAGGTTGCAGCTTTGAAGGTAAGCTTACCTTTGACGGCACAGTACAGATAAACGGCGATTTTCAAGGCGATATTTTATCTGATGGCACATTAATTGTTGGCACTGATGCTACTGTGCGCGCGAAGATTCAGGTAAATAATTTAATTGTGGAAGGTAAAGTGGAGGGTATCGTTGAGGCAAAAAACAAAGTTGAGATACATTCTCATGCTCAATTTATCGGCGATATAATTACTCCTGGTTTAGTTGTTGAAGAAGGTGGCATCTTGCACGGTGGCTGTCAAATGCAGGCTACTGGAAAAATGACTCATGTCACAGACATCACCATGAAACCAAAAGGCAAAAAAGAAGATTACATGGCTGAAGCTGCCAATGACAAGCTTATCTAAAAGGTAATTTTTCATGGGGGAAAACCTGGTTTTAGAAGCTACGCGCCTGGTAGCTCAATTATCCATCATCCTAATTGCAGCTAAATTAGGCGCTGAGTTATGTGTACGTTTTTTAAAACAACCAGCAGTACTTGGAGAATTATTAGCCGGTGTTTTTTTAAGCCCTTTTTTATTTGGCCGCGCCATTCCTTTTTTAGAAGGACAAAAACTTTTCCCCTTGTCAGCAGACCCAACTAACATCCCTATTTCCACAACATTATTTGCTATTGCTCAAATTGGCGCTGTGGTTTTGCTGTTTGTTGCAGGTTTAGAAACTAATTTAAAACAATTTTTAAAATACGCGTGGGCAGCAATATTAATCGCTATTGGAGGTATTGTCCTGCCATTTTTTTTAGGCGCTTACATAACCGTACTATTTGGTCTTGCCAATCACCTACATGATGCCACTGCCTTGTTTGTTGGTTCAATACTCACTGCCACTTCCGTTGGCATAACAGCCAGAGTTTTAGATGATCTTAAAAAATTAGATTCTCCAGAAGGAGTTACCATATTGGGAGCAGCCATTGTTGATGATGTCTTAGGCATTCTAGTGCTCTCAATTGTGATTGCTGTTAGCTATTCACAAGCCAAAGGAGGTCATATTGATCTTCCAGAAATCGGCATCATTGGTCTAAGGGCAATTGGCTTTTGGATTGGTTTAATAGTAGTGGGAGTTATTGCAGCTCCTCATTTAGAACGTCTTATTCTGCGCTTTAAGACCCGTGGTTCTAAAATTCCTCTAGCCTTAGCAATCTGTTTTATTGCCAGTTTTTTAGCAGAAGGCGCTGGCTTGGCTATGATTATTGGAGCTTATGCTATTGGTCTAGCCTTATCTTCACGGCCAATTGCTAAAGAATTAATAGAATCAATTCAGCCGCTTTTTCACTTTCTAGTACCTATCTTTTTTGTGGTTACTGGTATGATGGTAAATCTTTTAGATGTTGGCAGCCTTCCTTTGTTTGCCTTGGTCTTAACAATAGCAGCCATTGCTAGTAAATGGCTGGGTTGTTTTCTTCCAGCTTGGGGCTGCGGCTTTAGCAAACTAGGGGCATCCAGAATTGGTGTTGGCATGATTCCAAGGGGAGAAATTGCCTTAATCATTGCCCAAGTTGGTATAGCCAAAGGTTTAATTGATACGAGCATTTATGGCACTGCCATAATTATTGCTTTAGCCACAACTTTAGTAGCCCCAATTTGGATGGCTTCAATTTTTAAAAATAACGATTCCGGCCTAAGGAGAAAGCATGAAAAACAATTACCGCGTCCTATTTCCACCTAATGATGCTTCATTTTCATTTATGAATTTTTTAGAATCTATTCTTTTAAGCAAAGGCTTTGAGCGTAAACTATCTCACCAAGATCCTGGCAGTCTTGATGTTTATCAATTTGAAGATAAGCAAGGACATATCATTTCTTTTATTAGAGATGCCCAGGAAAATGATAAAGATGAATTAAAAATTTCTTCCAACTGGAAAGAAATCTATAATATCGTTGATAAGGCAGCTGAAGAGTTTGGAAAATACGTTGCAAAAACCATTAAAGATGGGAAAATTAAGCAATGATTACCCCCCTTCCTGACTATACCTTTCTTTGGCAGCTTTTAATTTTTCTTTTGGTCACATTTTCTTTAACCTATTTTGTTTTCAAACCAGCTTTAAAAATTATCGAGAAAAGGAGACAACTTACTTTGCACAAGCAACAAGAATCTAAAAATATCCAGATTGAAGCAGATATTCTTATTAAAAAATATGAGGACCGCCTAGAAGAAATGCGCCAAGAAGGTAGTTATATTCAGCAAGAACTAATTCGCCAAGGTGAAGAAGTGGGCAAAGATATTATCAGAAGAGCTAAAGAAAAAAACAAAGAAGTTATTTCAAAAAAAATGGACGAAATTGCCAAAATTAAGCTGCAAATATTTCAAGAAATGGAAACAAAGTCTGATGAGATTTCTCAACAAATAATTTCAAAAGTTATTGGCTAAACTAATGAGCAATTTTCAATATTTAATATTTGGTTTGATCAATCTATTGATCTTAATTTTTCTTTTAGTTGCTTTGCTAAAAAGACAATTTATCAATTTTTTGGATATGCGCCAAAAAAGAATTTTCCAAGCCATTAAAAATACCCAAGAAAAATATGAATTGGCTAAGAAAAATCTAAAAAAAGCTGAATTAAATATTGAACAAGTTGAAAAAGATGCTTCTAAAATTAGAAGGGCTTTGGTAGAAATGGGGAGTTATTCCTATGATGCTACGGTTGTCAAATCGCACGAAATTGCTGAAAGATTACAAAAAGAAACAACCAATTTAATGCTTCAAGAATTAAGTAAAACTGAAAGATCTATTAAGCAACAAGCCCTTGACTTGGCTTTTACCAAAGCCAAGCTGGTTCTACAACAAGGAGTTTCTCAAAATAAACAAGAAGAACTCCTTGTAGATTCATTTGAACAATTGGCAAAAATTAAAGAAACTTAATTATGCTTGAATTTACCACTGGAGCACAAGTTATTTGCCGGGCTGCAATTGCAGCTGGTTGTAAGTTTTTTGCTGGTTATCCAATTACACCAGCTACTGGCATTTTACTTGGCATGCATGAAAATCTTCCCCAATACGGAGGTTTAGTAATTCAGGGTGAAGATGAATTAGCTTCAATTGGTTTTTGTTTGGGCGCATCTGCAACTGGGCTAAAAGTTATGACCGCAACCAGCGGACCTGGCATGTCGCTTTATTCAGAAAATATTGGTTTTGCCCAAATGGCTGAGTTGCCCATAGTAATTGTAAACGTACAAAGAATGGGCCCAGCCACAGGCGGGGCTACCACCAATGCAGAAGGAGATATTCAATTTAGCAAATGGATTGCTCCAGGCGGCTATCCTTTAATTACTTTGGCTCCCACCAATTTGGCTGAATGTTACGAGCTAACCATTAAGGCTTTTAATTTAGCTGAGCGGTTTCGTTGTCCAGTCATTCTATCCACTAGTAAAGATTTAGTGGCTACCAGAGATACAGTGGATACCAAAAAATATTTTAAACCAAAAATAATCAATCGCCCTAAAGCCAATGTCAAAAACTTTCAGCCCTATGCTTATCAAAAAACCTCAGATGTACCACCTTTTGCTCCATTAGGCGGTGATTTACTGACTAGATTTAATACTTCTACTCATGATCAAAATGGCATCTTAACCTGGAATACAAAAAAAGCAGATCTGGCCTTAAACCACTTAAATGACAAAATCATGAAACACTCTTCAGAAATTGAAACTGTGGAAGCAGATATTGAAAAGGGTGCCAAGCAGATTATTGTTGCTTATGGCATGATGGCCAGGGTTTCCAAACATGTAGTCAGACATCTACGCAGCCTGAATAAAAAAATTTCATTATTGACTGTGCATTCTTTGTGGCCTTTGCCAGAAAAATCTCTAAAGAAATACGTGGGAAAACATAGCAAAATAATTGTGCCTGAACTAAATCTTGGTCAATATTGTTTGGAAATTGAACGTTTATTTCCAAACCAAGATCTTGTTAAAATTAACCGTATTGACGGTAAATTAATTTCCCCTGAGGAAATTATAAAAAAAGGTAAACTTTTGTGACATTTTTAGATTTTAGCACAAGTAGTTTTAGTTTTTGTCCAGGCTGTTCTCATGAAAATGTTTTGCTACATTTAAATCAAGCCATGAGTCAAGCTGGACTAGATCAAAAGCAAACTGTTTTAGTCACTGATATTGGCTGCCACGGCGTTGCTGATAAATTTTTCAGGCTACATACCTTGCACGGTTTGCATGGACGATCATTTACCTATGCCTGCGGCGCCAAATTGGCCAACCCAAAACTAAACGTTTTGGTCTTAGTTGGCGATGGTGGTTGCGGAATTGGTGGGCATCATCTGTTAAACGCTGCCAGACGCAATATCGGCATCAAGGTCTTTTGTTTTAATAATTTTAATTTTGGCATGACTGGCGGAGAACATAGCGTTACCTCGCCCATGCAAAGCATTACTCATTCCACTCCTCAAGGAAATATAGAACGGCCATTTGACTTATGTGCTTTGGTTTTAGCTGCTCAAGCTAGCTGGGTTGGCCGCACCACAGCTTTTGAAAATGATCAAGTTGAGCTGATGAGCAAAGCCTTACTTCACCCAGGATTTGCATTTTTGGATATTCTAGAACTTTGCCCAGCCTATTATTCAAAATTAAACAAATATAATAAACAGTCACTATATCAAATGGTGGCTGATCAAAATCTGCAGCTTGGTATTTTAAAACAAGATTTATTTCCAGAACTTGCTCAAACCATACACAACAATCTTCAAACCAATCCCAAAGCTTATTTTCCAGTTGAGCCTATTCAACCAAAATTTAGGGCTGATTTAACTGAAGATTGTTCAATTGTTTTGGCAGGCAGTGCAGGCCAAAAAATTATCTCAGCTGCCTCATTGCTGGCCAAAGCTGCCTTGTCGTGTAAATTATTTGCCACTCAACAAAATGAATATGGGATCATGGTCCAAAAGGGGCATTCTATATCAGAACTTAAAATTTCCTCTCAAAAGATTTTTTACCCAGCTGTTAGCAAACCCCAGGCTATAATAATTACCTCTTTAGATGGCTTAGAAAAATGCCAACACTTTTTTGCTAGGCTGAGCAAGAAAGATCTAGTAATTATTACTAGCGATTGCCCAGAAATTTCCACCAAGGCTCAAGTGCATAAACTAGATATCAAAGACTTAGGGCTTCTGCAGACCACAAAAATAATCGCGCTTATTGCTTATCTTTTACAACACAGAAAAATTATACCTGCAGAAGCATTTAAATCCATGTTGAACGAAATTCCTCAAGAAAAAATTCGAGAAGAAAACTTAAAAGCTTATGAAGCAGGAAATAAACTATAAATATTTTATATTGTGATAGTGGCGTAGGGCGGCTTTTTTTATTTTCCCGGTATGACGAAAAAAAAGAATATGCCAAAATGTTCATAGGGAAATAAAAAAAGTCGGCCGAGAGCTACTATCACAATAAAGAAAGAGGATTTTATGGCCCAACTAAACTGTCCTGATTATTTCAATTTAAGCTCTCTACTTTCTGAAGAAGAAATAATGATCCAGAATGCTACGCGCGATTTTGTAGATAATGAAGTCTTGCCCATTATCACAGAACATCACAGGCAAGCTAGCTTTCCAGCAGACCTGGTTCCAAAGTTAGCTGGCCTTGGTTATTTTGGCGCAAATGTACCTGCCCAATATGGCGGAGCTGGCCTGAATAATGTTGCTTATGGTCTAGCTCTCCAAGAACTAGAAAGAGGGGACAGTGGAGTACGCAGCATGTGTTCAGTGCAAACCAGCTTAGTGATGTATCCCATTTTACAATGGGGTTCTGAAGAACAAAAAAATCTTTGGCTGCCAAAACTGGCCAAGGGAGAGGCAATTGGTTGTTTTGGCTTAACTGAACCGGATTTTGGTTCTGATCCAGGCGGATTAGTTTGCAGGGCAACCCGCCAAGGCGACAAATGGATACTAAATGGCCAAAAGATGTGGATTACTAACGGCACTATTGCTGATTTAGCTATTGTCTGGGCCAAAGATGATAATAATGAAATCCGCGCCTTTTTAGTAGAAAAGAACACGCCTGGTTTTAGTGCGCCAGAAACCAAAGGCAAATGGTCTTTGCGCGCCTCAGTTACTTCTGAATTAATTTTAGATGATGTAAAAGTTTCCCATCAAACCCATTGTCTGGAAAAAGCTGTTGGCTTGAAATGCGCGCTAGCTTGCCTTAATCAGGCCCGTTACGGCATTGCTTGGGGAGCTTTGGGTACAGCCATGAATTGCTATGAAACCGCACTTAATTATGCTAAAGAGCGCATCCAATTTGATCAGCCAATTGCCCGCTATCAAATTACGCAAGAAAAACTAGTCTGGATGTTAAATGAAATTACCAAAGGTCAATTTTTGGTTCTGCAGCTTGGCCGCTTAAAAGATGCAAAAACCATGAAACATCAACAAGTTTCTCTGGCCAAGAGAAACAATGTAAACATTGCTAGAAAATGTACCAGGTTAGCGCGAGAAATCTTAGGAGCAGCAGGCATTGTAGATGATTATCCAATCATGCGCCATATGATGAACATAGAAAGTGTTTATACTTATGAAGGCACGCATGACATGCATACTTTAATTATTGGCGCGGATATTACAGGATTTGAAGCATACAGAGTGAAATGAAAAATAATCTAATAGCAATCCGTAACGAAGAAAAAAAAGGTGAGCGACGCACTCCTCTTGTTCCCCAAGATATCCAAACCTTAATCAAAAAAGCTGGTTTATCATTTATAGTGCAATCATCAAAGCAGCGCATTTTTTCAGACCAGGAATTTGCGCAAGTTGGGGCAAAAATCAAATCAGATGTTCTAGAAGGTAATTTAATTATTGGTATTAAAGAAATCCCTGCCAAATTAATTGAAAAGCAAAAAGTATATTTATTTTTTTCCCACACAATTAAAGGCCAGAAATATAACATGCCTTTGCTTGCCAAGATCATGGCCCAAAAAGCAACTTTAATAGATTATGAACGCATTGTGGATGAAAAAAATAGACGTTTGATTTTTTTTGGCCAAGAAGCAGGCCAAGCTGGCCTGATTAACACGCTCTGGGCCTTTGGCCAGCGCCTAAAATTTGAAGGAATAGAAAACCCCTTTTTCCACATTAAACAAGCTCATCAATATAAAGACCTTCAAGATGCCCTTGATTCCACCTCGAAAGTGGGACAGGTCCTTATGGAAAGCGGGTTTGCGGCAAAACTGGCTCCTTTAGTCATAGGCATTGCTGGTTATGGGCATGTATCACACGGGGTCCAGCAAATCTTAGATCATCTTCCTGTAACTAAAATTTCTCCAGATGATTTACCAGCGCTCTTTCAAAAAAAGTCAGCTAATAACAAAACTGTCTATAAAGTTGTATTTCACGAAGAACACCTGGTAGAACCAATCTCCAAAAGCGACAAGTTTGTGCTTCAAGACTATTATGATCATCCTGAAAAATATCGCTCCAAATTTCAGCAATATCTTCCATATCTAACTATTTTGGTGAACTGCATTTTTTGGACTTTGAAATATCCCAGGTTTGTCACCAAACATGATGCTAAAAATCTTAATCTGCGCTTAAAAGTTATTGGCGATATTTCCTGCGACATAAACGGCGCCATTGAATTTACTGCTAAAGCCACAACACAAGAAAACCCTGTGTTTGTTTATAATCCTAAAAATGATACTATTTCAGATGGTTTAAAAGGAGAAGGCATTGCGGTCATGGCCATAGATAATCTACCTAGCGAACTGCCTAAAGATGCATCTAGGCATTTTAGTAATATGTTAAAAAAATATATACCTGATTTAGCTCAAGCTAATTTTTCAGCAAGTTTTAAGCAATTAAAACTGCCCGCAGAACTGAAAAGGGCGATTATTGTATATCAAGGAGAATTAACTCCATATTATAAATATTTAGAAGAATATTTAAAATTATGAAAAAAAACATTCTAGTGCTTGGCGCTGGACTAGTGGCCAAACCATTAGTCAAATATCTTTTAGACCATGGCTATAATGTGGCTGTGGCAACGCGCACTATTCAAAAAGCTCTAAACCTGATTGACAGACATCCCCATGCTCTAGCCCTTAGCCTAAACATTAACCATAAACACATTTTAGATAATTTTGTGGCTAAAGCTGATTTGGTTATCAGCCTTTTGCCCAATACCCTACATGTACCAGTAGCCAGGGTTTGTTTAAAATTTAAAAAACACTTAATCACCACTTCTTATGTTAGCAAACAAATGAACTGTTTAGATCAAAGGGCTAAAGCAGCCAAAGTTATTTTCTTGAATGAAATTGGTCTGGATCCAGGCATTGATCATATGTCTGCTATGGCCATCATTCACGATGTGCAAGCTAATGGTGGAAAAATTATCAGTTTTGAATCCATGTGCGGTGGTTTACCTGCTCCTGAATTCAATAATAATCCTTTGGGCTATAAATTTTCCTGGGGTCCGCGCGGCGTGGTTCTGGCTTCAAAAAATAACGCCCTGTATCTTAAAGATGGCAAAAAAATTACCGTAGTTGGCAAACATCTTTTTGAGCATCACTGGCAGATAAAAATTCCTCCTTTAGGTGAATTTGAAGTTTATCCTAATCGTGATTCCCTATCATATATAGATAAATATGGTTTAGCTGGAATTAAAACCATGTTTCGCGGAACCTTAAGAAATATTGGTTGGTGTGAAACCTGGAAGAGTCTTGGTGAATTAGGTTTATTAAATGATAAAGCTAAATACAATTTTACTCGCTTAACGTATCGCGAATTCCTAACCAATTTAATTCAGAGCAAAGGTCAATATTTGGCTCAGGATCTGGCTAGCTATTTAGAAATTGATTCTAATTCAGAAATAATTAAACGCCTGAAGTGGTTAGGCTTATTAAGCGCCCAAAAACCCAAGCTAAACAAAGGCACGGCTTTAGATCTTTTAGTAGATCTGCTTTTTGAAAAAATGCAGTACCAGCCTGGCGAACAAGATATGGTAGTTTTGCACCATAAGTTCAGGATAAAATATGGCCGGCAAATTCAAGAGAGATTCTCCACCTTAATAGCTTTTGGCCAGCCCAATGGCTATAGCGCCATGTCTGGTATGGTTGGTTTGCCAGCAGCTATTGCCGCACGTTTGATTTTAGAAGGAAAAATTAAACTAACTGGCGTGCAAATTCCTGTGCATCAACAAATATATGAACCTGTGCTCAAAGAATTGGGTGAATTTGGCATGAAGTTTATTGATAAGCGCAAGAAGGTACAACATGAGCATCATAACTAAAACAGGCGATAAAGGAACTACCAAAACCTTAGCTGGAAATACTGTTTCTAAAACAAATCTGCAAATTATTGCCGGTGGCACTTTAGATGAATTAATTTCTTGTTTGGGTTTGGCCAAAACTTTAGGATCTAAAACCCAAACTCAAGACATTACCAATATCCAAAATAAATTGATCAAAATTGGCGCAGAGATTTCCTCTCTGAATCCAGAGATAACAGATAAAGATATAGCAGAAATTGAAACTAAAATAACGGAACTTGAAAAAAATATAAAACTTCCCAAAGAATTAATTATTCCTGGCAATAATCCAGGATCAGCAGGCTTGGATTTAGCTCGCGCCATTGCCAGGAGAATGGAAAGGGAAGTTGTTGAGCTTCAAGAAAAAGGAATAATTAAAAACAAACAATTGCTAATATATTGTAATCGTCTGTCAGATTATTTGTTTTTACTAGCTAGACAGGCGTAACACGCTGTCCGCAATGACAAAGAGGCACACCTATGACTAACCTAATGATTGTCTTGGTAACTATTAATGATAAAAAAGAGGCAGCCCAACTCGCTAAAAAAATTGTAGGCAAACGTTTGGCTGCTTGCGTAAATATTATCCCTGATTTACATTCAATTTACGAATGGGATGGTGGGATTCAAGATGAAAAAGAATTGTTGCTTATCATGAAAACCACACCACAAAATATTGCTGAACTCAAAGAATTTGTAGAAGCAAATCACCCCTATGAAGTTCCTGAGTTTGTTGTTTTAGATGCAGCAGATGTTTCAGAAAATTACTTAAGGTGGGTGCAAAAAAATACTCTATCCTGAAGAAATAACTCGGCCAATTTTTGGTCCAGTTTCTCTAGAAGCAAAAAACAATTTACGGGCAACTTCCATAGCACGTTTTTCTGCAGCATAAGCTTCTTCTAAGATTGCAACTCTGGTTGCAGTGTTATGATATTTCCGACAAGGAAGCTCTCTTTTATTTTTCTTTATTTTATGCAAGGTTTCTAAAAACTGAATCATTTCATCTGGGGTAAAACCCATTAAAAAAAGAGCCCTACCAGCAAAACCATCTGCGTCAGCTTCTTCATCTCTCCTGATTTCAAAAATTTGCTCCCAATTCAGATGCGACCAATCTTTGCCGCGCGGCAGATCGCTCATCATATGGCCCCATTCATGGGCTAAAATTGCCGCAACTAAAGCTTCATTGTTGCCAAATTGCTGCAGAAATTCCACACCCACATACACATTATCTTCTTCATCAACTGATGCGACCACACCATGAGCTGGAATAAATTTCTTGCCTTTTTTACGGGAAATTAGGGCCAGTTTCTTGCGCAGCCTTTCAAGCATGCCACTTGGTTCAAACATTTCTGCTACTTCTTTGGGAATTTCACCTTGATTAGCCAAACGAGGGATGGGCTCACCCATCATCTTCTTGATTTCATTAGCATTTCCAATATTTCCACCTGTAGATTCAACTCTCTTCATCCACGGAGGTGGTAGTCTGGACATTGCTGCTGATACTTTCTCAATAGACATATTTTCCCTTTAACTCAAATTGCCCATTTGGGCAAGTTTTCCCATTATCTATATATATTTATCGGTATTACCCTTAAAATGTTGCGATGTTTATGGCTATTACTCTGATGACCTGAAATAGCTATCATTTGGGTTATAACCATCTATAAAGGCTCTATTGGGGGGTTGGGTTTTGGATGACCTACTTGATCGTAGCATTTGCCCGGCCTGTGAATTCCAATAACTATCATGCAGCACATATCCACTGCTATCAGGCTGGAGAGAATTTACTCTTGGGCCATAAAATTCAAAGGGATCAAAAAATGCTTCATTAGTTACAGTTGGTTGAGCCTCTCCGTGTCCCATTTGACGCAAAAAATTGCGGGCCACACCTATCACGCTATCAGCAGCACGAGAATCATCTGGTAAATTTCTAAACTCTAATTCCAAAGCACCTGCTGCGCTGCGCCTTAGATAACCGAAACTTTGCCTAGCTAATGATCTGCCAGCTATAGCTGGATGGGTATTTACCAAAACTGCCATTGCTCTAAGAATTGTCTGATGAGCAGCAAAAGATTCTCTTAAAGACCCATTAACTAAACCAATAATTTGTTCGCCTCCTATCTCGCGAATTTCAAAGGCCAAGTTAGCACCTTGTTCTTGTATTACTGCAGCAAATCCAACCTGATCGCCAGATCTTACAAATAATACATCATGAACTCCTCCATCTTGTCTCATATCTATGGTAACCCTCACATATCTGCCTATGCCTCTAGAATCTGCAGTTAAAACTTCTTGTATCCTTGGCTCAAATGATGGCGCAGAAACTCTCAATCTTCTAGCTGCGGCATTTTCTGGATTAGTTTCTACAAGAGGAGCTAATAAATCATTTATCGAATCTCTCAGATTTCTAACTGATCCTCGATTAATAACTGAGTGCAAAATAGACATTCTTTGCTTTCGAGAAGCAAGCGCTGGATGTTCAAGATTTCGACCTATTCTAATTAATACAGTTAATATGGATAGATGTTCATTTAGCAATGTTCTGATATTAATAGGTATTTCAAATCTATTTAATACCAACTCTATCCCCATTATTTGAGATTCATCATATACCGCACCAAGCGCTTGTCCTTCTGATGTTGAAAACCAGGCATTCAGCTCACCAGTTATTTCAGCTTCTCTTGCCAATAAAATTTGCACATCTTCTGAAGTAGGCTCCATGGGCCTGCCATGACTCCTAGTTGATTCAAGATTGGCAATTATTTGTGCCACTGTTGGCTGACAATTTCTAGCATTACCACTGCCAGTTCCAGTTGAAGCAATACTTCCATCAGCATTTAATTCCAGACTCATCCTCATTTGATCTAAAGGTTCTGCATGACGATTTGTGGGGCTTGGAATTAATTTTTGACCAATTGGTGCTTGATTAGGAGGAGCAACTGCTTCAGGAATGGCTGGCATTGAATCTCTAGAAAACAAACGCAAACCCCTTAAAAAACCAATGGCTCGCCTGGAATCTCTGGTAATACCACCAACAAAAGGCAAACAAATTACACTGGTTGAAATACTCATTCCAAAATCATGATAATGATTATTTAGCGCTTCAATTTCTTGCTGATTGCTTGGATTAGAAAATAATATGTGTGATCCATGCCAAGCTACACCACCTAGCCCAGCTACAAGACCAAGTCTGCCTATGGCAATAGCTACCCCAGGCATAAATGCAGCTAACACCATAAAACAAAGCAGGGCTAGCTTGGCGTGAGTATCGCTAAAATCAAAACCGCGTAAAATACCTTCCATAAACCTGGCTTCATTAGAAGCTAGATTAGTATCTCTACCTTCAGTTAAGATTTGATAGGCGCGCAAAATTTCAGCATTGGTAAGTCTTGAATTTAGCTCATCTTCTAAGAGAGCTTCTAATATTGAATCTTTTTGATGACGCACCAAGAGCTCATTTGTGCGTTGTCCACCTAAAAGAAAGGCTAGTCTTTGCTCGACATCTGGCCGAAAGTTAGAATCCGTGCGAGATCTTTGATAAACTGCTAATAATTGTTCATTAAGAGGATCTTCATCTGTGCCATCTTTTTGCGTGGCTTCATAAATTTGGCCAGCTACCCAAAAGATATCTCTTCTTCTTTGTTCTGCTTCTAAAATAGCTTCTCCTCGCAAAACAGCAGACATATTCATATCTCTAGCGCCTGGGCGCAATCTGCCTTGAGCAGCTAAATCAGCTAAAATATCCCTAGAAACTGGCCTGGTTTTTGAAATTTCCCCAATTGAATACATAGCCTAATTTTTATCGCCTTTTTACCAAAAAAGTTGCTTAGAAATTGACAACACAATCAGCCAGGCATATTAATTCCCAATTACTATTTTCGCAACCAACCAAAGGAGAAGTTATGAAAAAAATCCTGATGTTAGCAGTAATGTTAGTTGTCGTACCCAGCTTGGCCCAGGCTGCCACTACTTGCCATAGCGGCACCTACAAGGGCAAACTCTGGTCAGTTTCACCTGATATTAACAAAAAAGAAGCCACTCTGGTTGTTCAACAAAAAGGCACTGACTGTGTTGCTAATTTCCAAGCTGAAGGCGCTACTGAAGAATGGACCATTACTGCCAATAATACTTTGGTTCAAAAAGAATATGATACAAATGGAAATGTTGTAGCCACTTACAAAGCTACCTTAAATGGCGATAAATATTTCATCAATTGCGCAGATAAAACCAAAAATGTTTGCGACGCTGGTATTGATGCTCGCAACTATTGGGTGTTAAAAACCACGCCAACTACTTTCACCTATACTGTTTATGGTGTTGACTCTGCTAAAAAAGAAGATGCCACAGCCACAGTAAATAAACGCCACGAATTTACTTTTAATAAAACAAACTAAAGTTATTTCACTATTGAAGTCAGTAAGTCATTCTGAGCGAAGCGAAGAATCCCACGATTTCCTTGGGATACTTCGCCTTCGGCTCAGCATGACATCTATAATGTTCTAAAACAAAATCAACTTAAGCTGGATTTAAGACTTGTTCAGGTGTGGCAGATTCAGTGCTTTTTTTTTGCGAATCTGGATTAAGGTGCAACTCTTTGGTCCTCTTCTTTTCCGCAATAGTTAAGAAAAATACCGCAATTAAAATAAAGGCTAAAGAGACCCAATCCTTGGATGAAGGAAGTTTACCCCCAAAGAAATACCAAAACAACAAAGTTGCCGTAGTTCCAGCAATTAAAGAAGTTAAGCGATTAACCAGACCAGCAAAAGTTGCTGTTCTTCCTTTAAACATAAAGATAAAAACTGAAAAGAAAGATACTGCGCCAAAAGCAGTTCCAGCCAGCATGGCCCAGAACCAAACTGAGCTTGGCTCTAAAATTGCTTCCCTAATCTCTGTAACTTGAGTTACATTCCAACCAAATAAAGTTGGTGAAAAGAAAACCAAAATACCAACAATTAAAATTGTGCCAGCAGCAGCAAATTGTTCAATAGCAAAAAATGCCTTATTATCTCTTTTTACTCCTCTACCAGCTGTATTTTTATAATAGTTCATGATGTAGATCCGAAAACTATAGGCAAAAATATAACTAAGCAAAGTAGCCATAGCCACCACAGATCCCAAAAACTGAAAATCACCTTTACCAGCATAAACAACATGAGCGCCAATTGCCAGCACGGCAAAGATCACCGCAATATTTTCCTCCAGATAAACTTTCTTTTTTAACAAACCCTGCTGAATTTGAATAGCATCGACAATTCTGCTGATAATAATAACTGCACCTCGCATGATAATCATGGCTACCATGACTGAGATTGGTAAAGAATACATGATAGTGGTAGTAGGAATAATGATACCTGTGCAAATACCAGAAGGAATAATATAAAACATCTCAATAGGGATATTGAAACCAGCGACCCTAACTAGGCGCGCCGACTGGATATGATACCATCTTAAAA
Organism: Pseudomonadota bacterium; assembly: GCA_043823065.1. GTDB lineage: Bacteria > UBA10199 > UBA10199 > 2-02-FULL-44-16 > DYJF01 > JBDRBB01. The sequence goes on from JBDRBB010000010.1 coordinate 83,685, forward strand.
CTAAAGCAATTAAGGAAACAAAGGGAACGCTACCAAGAGTGCTGTAAACTAAAAACTCAAATCCTTTTAAACCTGGAAAGCCTTGAGACGCACATCCTAAAAAATATTTAACCGTAAGACCAGTAATTACATAGAAAATAAAATAAGCAAAACAAAGTTGAAGAAGTTTTTTGGTACTTGTTTCATTTGCAAACCCCATGGTTGTCTCCTTTCAATTCCCACAATTTATCAAGGGCCTTTTTATAACGCGGTCCAAGCACTACAGGATCTTTTGATTCAGGTTCATTATTCATGGTCACAAAAGGAACCTGCACTTGATTTAGCAAAAGAAAACCTTCCCTTTTTCCTTTGGTTAACTCTGGCCAATCATCTTGTTTGTAAAAACGTTGCATGTCTTCATCTGGAGTTTTATGAGCTAAAACAGAGAATTTTAATTTTTCAATATATCTAGCTTCATTTCTACGCACAGATTCTTCGCCAGAAACTTCAATATAAAGAATGGCTGATTTTTTTAGAACCTTTGAGGAAAAAATATTTAAAGCCGGTGCATACGGTTTTTCTCCACCTCGCGAAAATTCAATAAGTAGAGTATGCATGTTATAAAATTGATTGTTAGCAAGATAGGTTTTTTCTATTTTCTGATTTATTTTTTCCAAAAGAAAATCAAAAAGAATTGCGTCTTTCAAAGCATAAGCATGCCCAGATCGTTTGGAATGAAATCTTGGTTGGCCCAGCTTTTCCCAGATATTGTCTTCTTCAAATTTTTCCCAAAGCCAGACAAAATCATCCAAAATCTTAAGTTGGTTAATATGAAATTCTTGGGAGCGTTTTTCATCAGAGATGGATTTCATAAAATCCAAGAACTCTGATTTACCACAAGCTGGACGACCTAAAACAAATAAATGGTCAAAACTATTTATCACTATAAATCTCCATTAATTTTTGAAATGCTGGGAAATATCTTTCATCAAATTCTTCTGGCTTAATTACTTCTGGCATATTGTTAACTGTCACAAAAGGAACTTTTACAGAATTGGCGGTTAAATAACCATATTCATTGTTTGCAGAAACTTGGGCCCAATCATCTTCAAGGTAGAACATATCCATTGTTTCACGGGGAACCATGTGGGCTAGAATAGAGTGTTTAAGTTTTTCTTGATAACGCGCTACATTTTTTCGCCAGGACTCTTCAAAAGTAACAGAAAGATACATGATAGCAGCTCTCTTTAAAATTTCCGGAGAGAGCTGGTTTAGGGAATATTCATAACCATGGCCTGTTCCTCTGGCAAATTCAATAAACAAAGTGTGATCATTATAAAATTCAGGTCGACTTAAATAGCGCTTGGCTGTTTCCAGGTTAAAACGCTCAATCATAAAATCAAACAACCTACCGTCAGTTAATCCATAATCATTTCCAGTTCTAAAAGAATAAAGACGTTTTTGTCCTAATTTTTCCCAAATATTATCTTCTTCAAATTTTTCCCAGATCCAGACAAAATCATCAATAGCCTCAAAATTGCCAATGTGGAAACGTTCTTGACGTTGTTCTTTAGAGGTTTTTTCAAGAAAATCAATAAGTTCGGATTTACCAGAAGCAGGGCGGCCAAGAAGCAAAATATGATCAAAAGTTTTAGGCATAAAGAGCTCCTTTCTAGGCCCTAGGCATAAAACGTCACTTGCTATCTGTCAAGCAATGCTTAAATTTTAAAATTACTGTGAAGGTATAGTTTCAATATAGGTGCGATAAAAAGTAACTCCACCTGGAACAACTTCTTCAATGGATTTATTCAAACTTTTGATAACCTGTTGCACAGCATCATAGTTAGCATCACTGGTTAAGGCCAAATCTGTTACATTATATAAATCATATAGAGCTTGGCGACCATCAGATGTGCGTGCCAATTGCATTAAGGCACCAACCAATTTGGCCTTGATAGTATCTGGCAAATCATGGCGCAGGGCCACTGGTCCATTGGGTATTTCATCAGTTAGCGCAATTACTTTTAGCTTAGTCATTATGTCTGGATATTTATTTAACAATTCGGCCCGAGCATCTCTTTCCACTCCTGTTCTAGTTGGTTTAGTGTGATAAACCGCAGCTACATCTGCTTCGCCAGCATACAATCTTTCAATGGCATCAAGATGTCCTTTGGCAAAAGTTGTATTGCCTGGATTGATATTATTATCTTTAAAAAACTTTAAGGCATATAGATATCCGCTGGCTGAATATGGATCAGCAAAAACAACTTTTTTGCCATCAAGATTGGCAACAGTTTCTATCCCACTATCTACACGCACTAAAAGTTCGCCACGATAATTTTTATAAATATCGCCATAAACTGTGATTAAATGAGCCTGAGTCTTGGCCCAATCTCTGGCTAGTAAAAAACCTAAGGTATTCATAAAGGCAATATCAGCTTTATCTTGGCCAAACGCTTTAACAATGCTTAAAAAATCCTTGGCATTTACAGCCTCTATTTTAAGCCCGGTAGCCTTTTCCAGAAAATCAACAATTACAGCTTCATTTTTCTTTACCACTTCATCTTGCTTTAGCGGCATAAAATAAAAACGCACGGGATTATCTATGCTACCTATTTCGCCCTTTCTTTTTTTACAGCTAATACCAATTGTGCCCATTAAACAAATTGCTACCAATAAAGTAATGATTTTTTTCATATTTACCCCCTAAGCCAAACACTGTAGCAACTTTGCTATTTGTAAGCAACTTTTTCTGAATATTATTCATAAATAATATCTAAAAAAAGGGGGCGATTGATAATCTGAGCTATACCCTTAACTATATTAATGAAATAACACCCCTGATGCAGGGTTTTTTCTTGATATATTTTTCATTGCCATTCATGCTTCGACAAGCTCAGTATGAACAAAAATATTTTCAAAAAAATACCAGGTGCTCCTGATCTTATTTTCAAAGATGATGAACGTATAGAAACTTACCGCGAAGATACCATGATGCGCGGCGATCCAGAGGCTGTGTTGCGTGCCCGCGATGAGCACGATGTTAAAGAAGCTCTTATCTTCTGTAATCAAAACAAAATTCCCCTTACTTTCTGCGCCTCGCAAACTTCCATGACCGGCGCTTCAGTAGCCAAACAAGGTCTGTTGCTGAGCATTGAAAAATTAGAAGGCGTGATGGATATTCATAAATTTCAAAAACGGTATTGTGTAACAGTTAAACCTGGAACTGTTGTGGCTGATCTACAACAAACTGTGGCTCAGGCTGGTTTTTTTTATCCGATTGCCCCGACTTCACGCGATGAATGTCGAATTGGCGGCAATGTTTCCACCAATGCGACTGGCGAAGACTCATTTAAATACGGGGCCTTGCGCAAATATGTCAGAAGGTTGTGCCTTATTTTAGCTAATGGTTCAGAAAAGGTCTTAGAAAGAAATCCTCAAGAAACATCTATTATAGATGAAAATTTTGGAGGCTATTTGACAAACTGGCAAAATCCTTTGGATCTAATTATTGGGTCAGAGGGAACTTTGGCTTATATTGCTGAAATTACTTTAGAGCTTTTGCCTCCTAGCCCAGATTTTTTCTCTGCCCTAATTCCTTTTAATTTTAATCAAAAAGGTTTGGAATTCCTGCTTTCTAAAATTCAAAACAAAACCAAACAAATACGCACCTTGGAATTTATCGACCAAGGCGCTTATCAAGCCATGAAAACTGCTGATGGATTTAATGAATTTCCAGAAGAAGTCCAGGCTTTGGTATATTACAAAACAGAGTATAATGATGATCAAGATAAACAAACAGAGTTGGAAAAATTATATCAAACTGCTTTAGAATTTTGTCCAAAAACACTTTTAGATAAAATCTTGGTTGCAGACACACCTAAACAAAAAGAACAGTTTCGCCTGTGGCGCCACCGGATTCCAGAATGGGCTAATGAACAAGGGCATGCGTATTGGCCAAATGGCGGCGGAAAAGTTGGCAGTGATTGGTGGGTGCCCACCAAGCATCTTTTGGAAATGATGAAGTTCTTCTACGAACAAGCAAAGGCAAGCAATTTACCTCATATGGCTTATGCCCACTTGGGCAGGGGCCATCCTCATACCAATTTAATTGCCCGCAACGCGCAAGAAAAACAAAAAGCAGAACAAGTTTTGCTAAATTGCTGCCAAAAAGCAGTTGAGCTTGGCGGTGGAGTTGCTGGCGAACATGGGCTAGGTAAATTACATACTAATTTATTACCCATTCAATATTCCAAAAACATAATTGAAAAAATGCGAGCCTGGAAAAAAGAATATGATCCTAATTGGATCCTTGGAATAGGCAATATATTTTAGTATGATAGGCAAACTATGTTAAAACGTTTTATTTATATCATTATTCTTTGTTTGTTTGCCCTGATAATTGCTTTAGGTCTTTCCAAAATCAAAGCCTTTGAAAGCTTTGAACAATGGACCTTTGATTTAAGGCAAATTGCCTTTGCTCCTGCCACAGAAATTAGTGAAGATATTGTCATGGTCTGGCTAGATGAAAACACTATGCAAACCTTGCCTTATCGTTCGCCTGTGCCTCGTGATTTTTTGGCTCAACTTAATAACCATTTAATTGAAGCAAAACCAAAACTTATTGCTTATGATATTTTTCTAAAAGATCCTTCATTTGCTCAAGCTGATCAAATGCTGGCTGCAAGCCTAAAACAATGGCCAACTTATGCTGTTGTACCCATGCGTATTGGCGGGTGTGGCTCACCCCCTCCCAACATCCCCCTTGAGGGGGCAAACAGTGCCCCTCCCTTGAGGGGAGGGGATAAAGGGGAGGGTGACCAGAATAACTGTGTGGATTTACCTTTCCCTCTATTCCATAACTCCCTTAAAGGCATCGGTCTAGCAGATCTGCCCTTTAATGCCTTTGATTCTGTAGTTCGTCAGACCCAATTTGAATTTAAAACTGACCTGGGCCAAACCCCTACTCTTGCAGCCTTGCTTTATGAAAAAGTTTCTGGCCAAACTGCCAGCCAACTTATTCAAGAAAAAAAATTGTGGCCAGGATTTGGTCCCTTTAGTTTAACTCCATTTCTTGCTGATTCAAATAAAACTTATATCCGGTTTGCTGGCCCGCCAAGCACAATGGGCGGCTCTGAAAACAAGTTTAAAGTTTTTCCAGCAATTTTAGCAGCCAAAGGTTTGATACCCAAGGCTTGGTTAAAAGATAAAATTGTTTTGGTTGGCGCAGCTTACGCAGATTTAGAGGATGCCTTTCTCACTCCTTATTTTGCCAAGTTCACTTATTTTGCGCGCATGAATGGTGTAGAAATCCACGCTAATATTTTATCCAGCTTACTTACCAAACAATTTTATTTTACCTTAACGCTTTGTCAGCTCTGGCTAAGCATTGCTCTTCTGATTTTTATCATCACAACTTTTACCACTACTTTGCCTCTATTAAAGTCTGGCTTAATCTTTTTAGGTTTGGTGTTTGGCTGGCTTTTCTTAGCTATGTTTAGTTTTAAATCTTCTGGCATTATCTTGCCCGTTGTTTTGCCTTTGGCTGCTGCTTTGGTAAGTTATGGTTTGGCCATTGCGTGGCGCGCCTTAACTGAAGGTCGGCAACGTCGTTGGTTAAAAGGAGTGTTTGCCCAATATGTGCCTCCAACCGTAGTTGAACAAATGACCAAAAATCCCAGCCTGGTTAGATTAGGCGGTGACAAGCGCCAAGTAACCAGCCTGTTTTCTGATATTGCCTCTTTTACTTCTATTTCCGAAAAAATGGATCCACCAACGTTAGTAAAATTCCTAAATGAATATTTAAGCTTGATGAATGAAATTTTGTTTCGTTATGAAGGAACCATAGATAAGTATGAAGGTGATGCTATCATTGCTTTTTTTAACGCTCCTCTGGAAGTGGCCAATCACGAATTAAAAGCGGTCAACACTGCCTTGGAAATTCAAGCTGCTAGTTTGGAAATAACTAAAAAGTGGCAACAAACATTAGGCTTTCCCATTATCACCAGAATCGGCCTAAATACAGGACCTGCTGTAGTGGGCAATATGGGCTCCCAAGATCGTTTTGATTACACTGCTATTGGCGATACCATAAATCTGGCCTCACGATTAGAAGGTACAAATAAGTTTTATGGCACCAAGATTATGGCTTCAGAAATGACAGTTGCAAAACTTGATCATAGTATAATTTCCAGACCAATTGATCGAGTGCGAGTTAAAGGTAAATCTCAACCAATCTTGCTGCATGAAATCATGGGTAAAAAAATTAGCGAAGATGCTGATCAGCTTTTAAAACTTTCTCTTGCCTTTACCCAGGCTTTTATTAAATTTGAAGAAAGACAATTTGCAGAAAGCAAAAAAATATTAGCAGAATTACAAACTAAACATAAAGATGATGGACCAACTAAGGAATTGTTGGGAAGAATAACAAAAGCTGAACAAGATCCAGCTTGGAATCTGGTTACAAATTTGGAGGCCAAATGAAAACATTATTAATCACATTATTATTATGTCTTAGCACCAGCTTGGCTCAGGCTTCTGCAGTCATTATCGATGCCAAAGGAAAGATTTCTATTAAAACCTCTGATAAAAAAAGTGTTCCTGCCCAAATTGGCCAGGAACTTCCAGATGGCACTCAAATTAATCCAGAAAAAAATTCCAGCATTTCTATCATGCTTAGCAATGGCACTATTGCTGAAATTGCCAGCGGACAAAAATATACAGTAGGCAAACCTGGTAAAGCCAAACAAGAGACTACAGTTATTCAAGGCTTGGCCTTAGCCATGAATGAAGCCACAGCTACTGGCGCTCAGCCAACAGTACATGGCATGGTCAAGATGACTACACTTGGGCCTGGTGCGCCAGAACCAGTGGTGGATTCAGCTGGCCCTGGTGGAGATCTACGCGCTGAATACCCGCTAAATATTGCTTTGATTTTGCCAGAAGCAATTGATTTTAGCTGGAACAAAGATGCTAAAATAGATTTCCCCAATCCAGTTTTGGTGATTGAAGATGAGCAAAAAAAGCAACTCTTAGTAAAGAATGTTGATCAAAAATCTTCTAGTCTTAAAATAAACTCCCATATTTCCAAATTTCAACCAGGTCAAAACTATAGCTGGTATTTTGCCTCTCAGACCAAAGGACAAATTCAAGGAAAAACTAGACGCTTTAATTTTTCCCTACTTTCCAGAGCAGCTGAACAAAAATTAAAATCAGATTTAAGGGAAATTGAAAAAATGAATATTTCTAAATCTGGCCAAGATTTTCTAATGGCTCAACTTTATTTTCGCGCTAAGATGTATGATAAAATGGTAGAAAAGTTACTGCCTTTATGGGAACAAAACAAAACTGATTTGCTGAAAAAAGAATTGTTTTTAGGCTATCACCGCTTGGGCAAACCAAGCGAAGCTGCTAAATATCAATGATTGTTTAGAGAATACCTTATCGCAATGGTAATGGGCTGAGGATAAAAAGGGAGAGGGCTGCTTCTGGAAATTGTTTTTAAGGCAGCTTGGTCTAAAATATCATGTCCGCAAGAACGCACTAAACTAACATTATCTACCTCTCCATTTAAATTAATATTAAAAGAAACCTTGGGGTTTCCTTCCAAACCACTTTGCCTAGCTATTTCCGGATAATATTTTTTGCGATTAATCTTTTGCCAAATTTCAACTAAACGCTGATCTCCTGAACCTTGACCTGATCCACCCAAACTACCTGAGCCTCCAGAGTATTGGCCTGAACCATTGCCGCTATCTGCATCCTGACTTGAATCTGAATCTTTTTTGTCATCGCGAGGAGGCTGAAGACCGACGTGGCGATCCCGACTAATTATTTTACCTGCACTTGCATTTCCTCCTGGCCCCACAATCCCTACTTCTACTAAACCAGTTCCTCCTCCTGGAATAACTTTATATAGAGACCAGCCTATAACACTGCCTAGTCCAATAAGATGAATAATAAAAGAAATTGCTAAAGCATAACCAATATTTTTCATAAAAATTACAATAACCAAGATACAAGATACAAACAAATTCCAAATTTCAAAATACAAACTCCTATATAAGATAATTGGAATTTGGTAATTGTGATTTGTTTGGTTATTGCGTCTTGGTTATTGGTTATTGCCTCCATAGGGCACATAATAAGGCATCCCGGTTAAATCGTTTACACCAACATATACTTCAGTATCAAAAACCTGTTTTATATTTTTATAGGTCACTACATCCTGTGGCCGCCCATCAACAACAATTTTGCCCTGCTGTAAAAAAATTATCCGATCACAAAATGTTGTAGCTAAATTAATATCGTGCATAACTGTTACAATTGTGAGTTCTTGGTTTTTATTTCTTTTTTTAACCAGATTATAAACATCCATTTGATGCTTAATATCCAAATGTGCGGTTGGTTCATCTAATAATAAAATTTTGGGCTGCTGAGCCAAAGCCCGGGCTACGATCACTCTTTGTCTTTCACCCCCTGACAGCTCATTAATCGAACGTTTGGCAAACTGCCAAACATCGGTTTCTTGCATAACTTGTTTGGCAAGTTCAATATCTTGTTTGGATTCAAAACCAAACCTAGACAAAAAAGGCGCTCGACCCATGAGCACAACTTCCATTACAGAAAAAGAAAATGGTATCTCGCTTACTTGTGGCACAACTGCAATTTGCTTGGCACGTTGTTGAAAAGAAAATTGTAAAATATCTTTTTCTGCCAACAAAACCTTGCCGCGCTTAGGCACAAGCGTGCCTGCCATAAGTTTAAGCAAAGTTGTTTTGCCAGAACCATTAGGACCAAGGATGCCAATGAATTCACCATCACTAACATTTAGAGAAATATTGTTTAATATCGTTGTGGCTTCATCGTAAGAAAAAAATATGTTTTGCAAATCAATCATAAACTTTTTTGCTGTCTCTTCAATAAATACACAAAAAACGGAGCGCCAATCAGCGCAGTAATTACACCAACAGGCAATTCTGTATTTAAGGTGGTATTAATCAATAATGATCTGGCTAAAGTATCGCAGATGATTAAAAAGGCGCCGCCCAAAATTCCTGAAACAGGAATCAATAACCGATGATCTGAACCTAAAATTAAACGCACCACGTGCGGAACAAAAAGCCCCACAAAACCAATTAAGCCAGCAACTGCTACTGCTGCCCCAACCATTAAAGAGCTGGCAAAAAAGATGATTAAACGTAAATGATAAGCATTAATTCCCAACTGGCTAGCTTGCTCATCGCCTAAGCTTAAGACATTCATTTTTCCTGAAAAAAGAACTAAGATAAAAAAACCGGACAATACTAATCCAGCAACAACCAATAGAGCTTGATAACTAACTGCTTCTAAATTTCCAATTAACAAAAAAACAATTTGATAGGCTTGTTCCATAGTAACCAAGGCATTGACAAAAAGGATTAAAGCAAAACAAAAAGCATTAAAAATAACTCCAGTTAAAAGCAAAGTATGCGAAGGTAAGCGTCCTTTGGTTTTGGCAATGGCAAAGATTAAAAACATGGCCAAAAAAGCTGCGCCAAAGGCAATTAGGGAAACCAAAATAAAGGGAAGTTTTAAGCCAACAGCTAATACACTACCCAAAGCTGCTCCACCTGATACCCCTAAAATATATGGATCTGCCAGGGGATTTCTAAGTAAAGATTGATAAGCTCCGCCAGCGCTAGCTAAAGCAATTCCCACTAGCATTGCCAACAGGATACGCGGCAGCCTATACTTTAAAAGTATAAGAAAATCAACATGTTGTAAGTTTGGGAGAGTTGAAAACAGGTCAATGGATTTGGCGCCTGTATCCAAGGCCAGTAATATAATGATAAAAACCAAACCTAAAAGCCCTACATTAATATATAGCCATTTTTTAAAAGTAAGTGTCTTCATTTATTGTTATGAATAATTTCAGCTAATTTGCTAATTTCAGCAACTATCTTAGGCGCTGGCCTAAATAAACTATTATTTAGCAAATATATTTGTTTATTTTTCACAGCCTTAAGATTTGTTAAATTATTCCAATAAGTTAACGCTTGGCTATGGCTTATATTTGCCTCTGAACCCATAGACAAATCCATAATAATATCAGGATTAGCCAAAACCACTTGTTCCAAACTCCACCTAGGATAAGCCATTTTTGACTTAACTACATTTTCTACACCTAACAATTCCAAAAATTCATTAAAATAACTTGTTTGACCACCTACAACCAATGGCTTGCTACCCCACACTATTAAAACTTCCTTTTTAGGTTGGTCTTGCCACTTTTCTTTTAAGTAAGATATGGTTTCTTCCATCTGCCGTATAATATCATCGGCCCTGATTTCGGCCTTAACCAAAACAGCTATTTGTCTAATAGATTCTTTTGTTTCAGCCAAATTCTTAAAAGATAGTAATAAAACTTTTATGCCGATTTTTTCTAATTCCAAAATAGCTTTACGTGAACTTTGTTCTTTAGAAGTCATCACGATGTCTGGTTTAACAGCAATTATCTTTTCTAAAAAAGGCTTGGTATAATCGCCAATCTTAGGTAACTTCTGGGCTTGCGCTGGATAATCACAATATGTTGTTACGCCAACAACTTGATCACCAACACCTAATTCAAATAAAATTTCAGTAATATTGGGTTTTAAAGAAACAATTCGCTGATATTCTTTAGCTATCAGTTTTGAAGTAAAAAATACCAAGCTAACGCATATCATTAATGTTATTATACTTTTTTTGACCATAGACCATGGACTATTGACCTTTGAAAAACATAAAGTCAATGGTCTATCGTCCATGGTTCACTTTTCTATTGCATCATGTATTACTTTCATTTAAATTTTGAACTACTTGTTTTTTAGCGTTTTTGCGATTTTTGAAAATTATGATTGCTTGTTTGTTGACACCAGGTTTTCAAAGATTTATAAGCGCATTCTTATTTGAAACTTTTTTTTGCAGAAAACAGGTCTGGAAAGGAGGTGCCCCTCTCGCGCAAAGACCATCTGCTGAAACACATTAACCGGTAGGCAAATAGCTTACCAAACTCTAATTAAGGAGAGGAATTATCATGAAAAAATTACTTATTGCTTTTATCGCAGTTGGCTTGTTGGCTTTTGGTTTTAGTGCCCAAGCCCAAGAAAGTTATGTTGGTGGTGGTTTTGAAGCTGCTGGTCATGTAATGGCTGGTGGTGGCTGGCAACGTCACAATAACCAAGGTGTTACCTATAACGTATTTGATGGTGACAATGCTGGTTATGGACCTGGTGTCATGGGCAAATACGAAGGACAGGCCCCTGCAGCAAGTACTGACTACTTCGGCTTTTTTGTAGATGAAGTAGAATTAGACCTTATGAAGTCATTTGGCGAAAACATTCGCCTACGCGCTGATTTAGATTTCGGTCGCGTAGCATCTTCAGGTCTTAATACAGCAGCATTCGTATTAGAACAGGCTTATGCAACAGCTAATATCCCAGTAGGTAATGGTATTGAGTTCTTGCTCGGTCGTTTCAACACCCCAATCGGTTTTGAAGCTGCTGATGTAATTGACAACTACACCATTTCCAAATCAGCTATTTCTTACTTGCGCCCAATCAACACCACTGGTGCCAAGATCTACTATGCTTTTAACGATCTAGTTGACTTGCATTTCTACGTAGTAAACAGCTTGACCCAAGACAGTGATGCTAAAATCAACGACGTTCCTTCATTAGGTCTGCGTTTGGGTTTCAACTGGGGAGATGATGGCGAAAGTACACTTGGTATTAGCCCATTTTTCGGCCCAGAAACAAGAGCTTCCAACAAACATTTCACTTTTGGTGGAGATGTTGATTTGAACTGGTGGGTAACTGAAGAATTCGCTTTAGGTGCAGAAGCTCTGTTCCGTCGCGATAACGCTTTTGGTGCTGGCGTATCAAACACAGAGTACTTAGCTGGTTTGCTTAACTTGCACTATGCTTTCTCAGATGTCTGGGATGGCACTTTGAAATATTGCTTTGCCAAACAATTTGATCCAGGAAATTATCGCCTTGCTGGTCTTGCTGCTAACCCACTTAATGCCTGGAATAATTTAACTGGCGCTGAGCAATCCATGCATCAAATCGCTTTGGCTGGTGGATATGCCATTGCTGATGGTGCAAAATTGAAATTAGAAGGTCGCTTTGATATGGTAAAACCAGCTGGTGCAGCAAAACAATACACCTATGGTTTGGCCATGGCCTTTGCTTACAGATTCTAAGTTGAATCTAATTAAAGCAAATAAAAACCCCGGAAGATTTCTTCCGGGGTTTTTTTATGTGTCATTGCGAGTGGCCCTTCGACAAGCTCAAAGCGAACGGTTAAAAAATTATTTTTCGTTTCCCCTAAGTTCCCACTTCCGTTCATCCTGAGCCTGTCGAAGGATGCTTATGTAAATATTTCCTTAAGAAGATTGCTAGGCTGCTTCCAGGCCTTAATCGAAAAAGGCACAATACACCCACAACGATTGCAGTCAGCTTTTCCGCCAATAACACAGGGAAGTTTAGGCTCGCCAAACGCATCTAAGGCAATTCCGTGTTTTACAAACACACAGTTTTTTCCAACTGCTTTATGCTTGTGTCTGGCTTGCATTAACTTAAAAGTATTTAACGGCGCGCCAATTAAATCTCCATATTTATTCTTTTTTAGATCAAACAATTTATTTAAAACTTTATCTCTTTGAGCAAAGTCCAGCCACAGCTCTTCTTTAACGCCTTTAATAGGTGTAAAAAAATCAAACAAGATAAATTTTATTTGAGCAACTTTTTTCCATTCCTCTAGCAACGGTTCAATACATTCCACATTTCCTTTATGTAAACAACAAGCCAAGATTACTTTTTGATTCTGCTCCAAAATATTTTTCTTCAACTTTGCATACGAACCAACCCCTCTTACTTGATCATGCAATTTTTCTGTGCCATCTACTGAAATATGGAAATCAACATCTGGCCAATTAGGCAAAGGTAAAGTACCATTTGTTACTACCCGATTACTTTTAAAAAACTTCTTTGCCTGGGCAATCAAATCTTTGCGCAATAAAGGTTCGCCACCAACCCAGGTACAACTAAAAAAAGGATGTTTCCCTTTTTGCATTTTTTCAATGCGCGCTAACCATTGTTCATTAGTGAGTTCTTTTTTATCTTCTTGTTTATAAGCATAAAAATAACAATGTGCGCATCTTAAGTTGCACTTATTGGTCACATCAATTGAACAAAATGTATTCTTAGGAAAAGGCGCTACCATCAAAGCTAATCGCGGTAAAACTTTTCCCTTCCAAAACGGATGCTTCTTTTTGTCTTCAGCCATAAAACCGACATACCTAATTATCATTCCTAAAATCAATCATTAAATAGTGTAGCAGTGGCGTACGAAACCGGGTCAATTCTCGCTACAGCCCATTATTAAGTTGCGTAGGTGAGTGTTACTGCGCTAAATCCAAAATTTCTTCACGCGCCAGAAATTTTGGAAGCGTTCTTCGCTCTCCATGTTATATAGGCTGCTGTGATGACTCGCTCGCACGCCGCGCAGTAACACTCACCTACGCAACTTAACATGAGTTATAGAAACTCGAATCAATTTCTTACTTCAAATGTTTGGTGGTCCTTAAGGGATTGTCCGAAAAACAGACAGCTGAGTGCCATATTTGTGCACTTATCCCCGGTTACGTTAAATACTTGCCATTATTGGCAGGTGGGATATAAATCCTGGCTTATGGCAATTTTAGGATTTTCTACACAAATCTGGATTACTTTAGGACCGCTTTTGGTAATCAACTTTATCTTTTTGGTTTCTTTGTTGGCTTACACTTTTACCAAAAATTCCCGTAGGCGCGACATTCCAGAGTCAGCAACTAGGCATAAAACAAAACTGCTTGGAGCCCATCTTAAAGAATGGTGGGTTTTTTCCACAGACCCAATAGCCCATTTTCTCGTACGCATAGGCCTTAGACCTAGCATCATTACTATTATTGGTTTTTTATTTAGCGCAGTTGCCGGCTTTCTTTTTGCCTATGGTTTGTTTGGTTATGCTGGTTGGGTCATGATCTTTGGCGCCACCTTTGATATTTTTGACGGAAGAGTAGCTAGGCTCACTAACCAAGAAACCAGATCTGGCGCTTTTCTAGATTCAGTAATGGATAGATTTGGTGAAGGCGTTTGTTTTTTAGGACTGGCTTTTTATTTTCGTTCTTCCTGGATCCTCTTTTTTGTTATTGCCGGCTTAATCGGCTCTATGCTGGTTTCTTATACGCGTGCTCGCGGCGAAGCAATTAATGTGGTATGCAAGGGCGGCTCTATGCAACGGCCGGAACGAATTGTTTATTTAGGAGTTTCCTCAGTCTTAAATCCAGTGGCTAGTGTAATTGTAATGCATTGGATCTCAACTCCTCCGCCAATCTTGGTAATTGGCGCCTTGCTTATTATCGCGGTCATGACCAACTTTACAGCTATCCAGCGCATGGTATTTATTATGAATAGCTTAGATACTATGGATAGAAGTGAGCGGGAAACCATACCGCAACTTTTAACCAAACTCTCCACCAAAACTGGAAGAAAGCAAATACTATCCAAAGCTCGCTATGGCTATGATCGAAGCAAAACACATCTTGATCATGTTTTGTTTTTTTTAATGGGTGGAACCAACATTGATTTAATAACTGAACTCTTAAAAAAGGGTGAACTACCAAACACTCAACGTTATGTTATAGAGCGCGGCAACATTTATCAAGCTACCAGCTCCTTTCCAACCACAACTGGCCCAGCTTTTACACCATTTATTACCGGGTGTTTTCCTGGAACCTGCAATATACCAGGCGCCCGATGGTTTGACCGTGAAGTCCCTTCAGCTAAAATTCTTACTATCAATCGCTTTCGAGATTACCTGGGCTGGGGCGCGCATGCCATGGATCATGATCTTTCTGGTAATGTAAAAACTATATATGAATATTCCAAACGCGCTGCAAATATTTTAGGCATGTTAAACCGGGGTTGCGGAATTATTCGCGATCCAGCTTTTTTCCGTCTTCATTCCTTATATCATGGCAAGCGTTCGATAGATATCCGCGAACTAGAAAACGCTGCTTATGAATGGTTTTTAGATGCAGTACACCGTCGAGCTGATTTTATTTTTTATTCATTTCCATCTGTTGATTTAGAAAATAAAACTGTTTTATCCAAACAAGCAAGCGCTGAATCTCTAAAAAGATTTGATCAAACAGTAGGTAAGACTGTCAAGGTGTTAATGGAAGAAGGCTTGTTTGAAAAAACAGCAATCATGGTTGCTAGTGATCATGGCTGTGGCTTTGCAGAAAAATCTCTGGATTTAACTGAAGTTATTGCTAAACATTTTTCAACTCTCAGCTTTCCCTTAAAACTTAGAGAATGGAACAAAGTTAGGGCAATTCCCTTACTGTCTGGTTCTTCTGCTGCTCATATTTATTTAAGAAATGGAGATGATTGGTCGCACAACAATCCTTTTGAACAATTAGAAAAAACGGGTATTGTACAAGCCTTAATTGAAAAAGATGAAATAGATTTGCTTGCTGGTCGCAGCCAAGAAAGCGGCATTATCATTCAAAGCAAAAAAGGGCGGGCCAGAATCTTGGAAAAGGCTGATGGCAATATAACCTATCACATTGTTGATCAAGATCCCTTTGGCCTAGACCAAATTTCTGACAACTTAAATGAACAGTCAGCTTTATTATCTTTTAAAAATTCTGCTTATCCAGATGGCATCATGCAAATTGTGCAGCAATTTAGATCTTCCCGAAGTGGAGATTTAATTGTCAGTGCCAGCAAGGGCGCGGTCCTTGATGGCAGTAAAAAGGGTAGCCCTACCCATGGTTCGTTGAATAAGGAAAATATTCTTGTTCCTTTTTTATCCAGCGTCCCGCTAAGACAAACAAATTTGCGCACTGTAGATTGTTTTTCCATTGTTCTTAACCTACTTGGTATAAAGGCTACCCACCGTGTGGACGGCATACAGCTAAACCAATTTTTAGAATCAAAAAAACAGGAGGTTCAGCATGCCCAATAAAAAAGATAATGCCCAAGGAATTGAAGCCTTAGATATGGCTTTTGACAGTTTTATCCAAGGCGCTGGAAATATTACGGCAGCGCTTTTAGGTATGATTAATAAAGCAGGTGGGCAAATTTATGCGCTTTTATTTTTAAGCGCTGAACCTCTTTCTTTGGATTGCATTTCAGAACGTTTAAGTCTTAGCAAAAGCAATGTTTCGATTAATATTAGATTATTGGAAGATTTCAACCTAGTACGCAAAGTTTGGGTAAAAGGTTCGCGCAAAGACTACTATGCTGCGGAAAGGGTTTATCCCAAAAAAGTGTTGCGTGATTTTCTGGAAAAGATTCAAAGAAACTTAAGAGAATCAATCACCATTATTGAAAAAACTAGGGCTCATGCTACTCAAGCAAAAGTACTTCTAGACGATGAAAACAGGGAACAGGCTGAATTTGTATTAGATCAACTAAATCTAATCGGCCTGTTTTATTATGCTGCAGATAAATTTTTTGCCGACTTTTTTTCCGGCAAAGAGATGAACCTAGATATATTCCGCCAGGCTATCTTGCACCCTGATGAATTTCATCCAGGGAATAAAAGTTGATAATAAGTTGCGCGGGTGTACCTTGTCTCGCTAAATCCAAAATTTCCTCACGCGCCAGAAATTTTGGAAGCGTTCTTCGCTCGCCATGTCATATAGGCTGCTGTTATGGCTCGCTCGCACGCCGCGAGACAAGGTACACCCACGCAACCCATTATCCCTCGGTGATTGCGTATCTAATGGCACTCAGCTGTCTATTTTTAAGGGAAGCTTACGGAACCAATTTATGCCAGCAATGACAACAATTAAAAACCAGTAGCGGAATTCGGGCAAAAGATGGTTTAGGAGTTTTTTTGGAATCCTTTGTATTGTGCTAGTGGCGTAGGGCGGCTTTTCGAACCGGACTGACATCGCTTGAAGCTACTAATAGTTTCGTAATAGCCTGAAGGAGGTGAGAAAAGTCGGCCGAGAGCTACTAGCACAATATCTCGCGTGCCTCCTTCACCATCTTTTGTCTGATGTAGCTAGAATACAAAGCCAAACGTCAAATGAAACCTGCCAAATGATTCGCCAGCACGGCGGCGGATCTTAATGCCATAGTCAGCGCGCAAAGGGCCAACCGGCGTAATGTAGCGAATGCCAAAACCATATGATTCACGGGTCATATTCCAAGTTAATTCATCAAAATCATTAGCCAATGCGCCCATGTCGTAAAATGCCGCTAAATAGAAAGGATGATAAAGACGAAATCTTAGCTCTTCGTTAAATATCCAGCGAGTTTTTGCACCAACTGCATCTCCTGCTGCATTAACCGGCCCCAAAGAATCTTCGCTATAACCACGCACTGTATCATCACCGCCTAAAAACAAGAGTTCATTAGTAGGCACAATAACATTATTACCTATGGTTTGAATGTGATTAAGACGCAGGGCTGTGCTTAAAGTAAAACGCCAATAAGAAATATCGTGCTCGCCTTGCCAAGTAAAACCAACAAAATTGGCCTCATTACCTTTAATTTCATTAAAAATATCTACTTGGCCTAAAGTGTACCAACCCTTTTGCGGATTAGAAAAACTGTCTCTAGTGTCATAACTGCCTGAAACAGTTATCTTAGAAATTGTATTATCACGCAGGCTTTCTTGAGATGCTGCTGTAGTGTTTCCTTCAATAAAGTAATTACGATCCAGTTCATAGCGAAACAAAAAACCCAAAGCATGATATCTTCTAAAAAAACTAACACTACCTGCTCCTTGTATATAATTAAAAGCAGGTCTTCTGGCATGTTGCAGCCAGGTATTAACTGACATCTCAAGGCCTGATCCCAAAAATCTAGGATCTAACCACCCAATCTCGGCTCTGGATAAGTCCTGTCCAGCAGTTAGCTTGAACAAAGTATGCTTTGCCCAACCAAAAGAATTTAAATTTTTGAAAGCAATAAAGCCTGTAAATTGTTCGTCTGTGGAGTAACCAAATCCCAAATCTAAAAGAAAAGGTCTTTGCTCATCAACATCCACCTTAATCTGCACTTCTGGTTGCTCTTCTTCAATGCCTATAGTTTCCACACGCACAGCAGAATATGCACCTAATCTTCGCAAGTTTAATCTGCTCTCTACAATTTTTTTATAACTATATGGTTCTCCTTCTTTAATACCCATAGCTTTCTTAATGGCTTTTTGGCTGCTTAATACATCACCGACTATTAATATGTGGCCAATTCTTACTTCTTGACCCTCATGAATATCGTAAAGAATTCGAGCAGATTTTTCCTCATCATTTAAGATTAAAGCTTGATCTACTTTGGCATATGGATAACCATGATTAGCATAAAAACCTAAAAGCCTTGTCTTATCATTCTTCAAGGCTACCATATTTAATGGTTTATCTACTTTTACATTAAGATTTTCTTCTAGTTTTGTATTAGTAAAAGCCTGATTTCCAGTAAAAACAATTTGCTCTACTCTGGTCTGAGTTCCTTCAATAATAGGAATATCAACAATTAAATCATAGCCTTGTTCTGAATCTTTAATCTCCCACTGGCCAACTTCAGTTTCTAAAAAACCTTTTTTAGAATATTCTGTTTTTATAGCCTTTGAATCATGATCGATTAAATCAGGGTCAAAGCCGCCTTTAAAACCAAATCCCCGCTGGGTTGTGGTCATTGTTTTATCCAATTTAGCAGAAGAGATATTTTCATTACCCTGAAAATATATCCTTTTAATAATACGCGATTTTCCTTCTGCTATATTAAATATTATTTTAACCCTGTCTGGCTCATCTTGAATTTTTTTACTGGTCACCTGCACATCTGGATAGCCTCTCTCTTTGTATAGTTTTTTTATGGCCTCCATGCTGGCCTCAATCTCATAACTATCAAAACTGCCTTCTTTAAAAATAGTAATTGTATCCTTTAATTTATTGTCGCTGGCCACCTGATTTCCTTCAAAAATCGCCTTTACATTAGGGCCTTCTCTAACTTCTAAAATTAAATCTACACACCTTTCTTCAAAATTAATTTTCTTTTCTACAATTTTGATTTTGGCACGAGGATAACCATGTAAATGATAAAATTCGGTGAGCTTTCTTAAAGCCCTTTTTAATCTAATTTCAGAATAAGGTTTCCAGGTATTGATCGCGCTGATAAATCTGCCATCAGGATAAGCGTTATTGCCTCTTACCTCGATATTGCGATATCGCAGCACTTCACCATGCTTAACCCTAAAAGTAATAGCCACTCCATTTTTTGCAGGTTGCTCCATTTCTTTTACCTGCACTTCTGTGGCCACAATTCCTTGCCTCTTATAAAACTCTTTAATGCGCTCCACTTGGTCAGCTACACGCTTTGGAGTATAAATATCCCCAGCATTCAAGGTTAAATATTTTTTTATTTTATTTTCTAAAAAAGGATAATTCCCCTGAATATCCACTTGGGTAATTACAGTCGCCATCTTAAAATTAAGCTCAATATCCATCCCATCTTTTGTAGACTCTGTTGTTGCTTCTATTTTATCAAACACACCCCATTCCCTCAGATAACTAATGGCCAAATCTAATTTTTGATAATTAAAAATATCACCCTTTTTAAAAGGAATTACATCTCGAACAGTTTGCTCATTAATTCCTTTTAAACCAAACAGACGAATTTCAGCAACTAGCTGGTTTTCTTGAGCAAAGCTTGCCCAGGCCAGCAAGAGCAGCACTAATAAACCGAGCCAAAATATTTTCTTAGTAAAAAATTTATAATTCATTATCTAAAGCGAAATCTTAAAATACCATTTATTTCATAACGATCATCAGTGCTGCGCGAACCTTTGAGTAAGAGATTGTCCGTAAACAGATACTCGGCTTCTAAGGTTTGAACTGCATTGGTGGTGTTAATATCTGTGGTAAAATCCAGCGTTAAACGATCTGATAATTGTTTCCCAATTGATACGCGAGAAATAATCTGCTCTGTTTCTGAAGCCTCTAATCTAAACGTATCTAAATGAGTAAGCTTAGATACTGGCCTTTCCACAATATGGGTAAGTTGCTGAGCAGCCATGGAAACACCAAACTTTCCACCTTTACTGGCTTCAAGTTGCTCGCGCTCAGTTTCAGTCATACCAAAGGCTAGCAAAGATATAACGTCTCTTTTTTCCAAAGGACCAGTTGGCGAAGTTGCAGATAAT
Source organism: Pseudomonadota bacterium (assembly GCA_043823065.1). GTDB lineage: Bacteria > UBA10199 > UBA10199 > 2-02-FULL-44-16 > DYJF01 > JBDRBB01. Next base: position 103,887 of record JBDRBB010000010.1, read on the forward strand.
TCAATATTTAGATTGTCTACATTCCCAAAAACTTCTACCATAACATTATATACTTCAATTTCTTTTTGACCAACCGCTTCCAAATACGGAGCTTGTTCTGGTCCTCTAAATTCCATGAAACCACGCGTGATTTCAAAGTTTAACCCCATGTAATGCAATTCTCCTTCTATAACCTCTACTGTGCCTCCAATTAAAGAATTTTTGCGCGTACCCCCAACATCCACATCAGCTCGCAAAGAAATATCACCTACATTATTTTTAATTAACAACTCTCCTGTATTATGAACCCTCAAATCCAGTCTAGGATTAAATATATATTCCACTGGAGCTTGTTTTTTGGTACCTTTGGTTGCCTGCTTTAAGATATTAAAGTCTTTAATATATCTGGCATCTAAAATAGCCAAATCTCCTTTTAACAAGGGAGAGGGAAAGTTTCCTTTTAAGTCAAAATTGCCTTCAAACTCAGCTCTAAAAAAACCATCATCGCTCCTAAAAGTGAGATTTTCGCCAACAAATTTAATATCAATGTTTTTTATTTGATAAAATTGATGTTCCAGTTCACCAGTAAGTTCAAATTTTCCTTCTTCTACCAAACCTTCTAAATCTTTAAAAAATATTTTATGTCCATTAAAAGCAAGTTCGCCAACTATCTGTTCCATCGGTAAATACACTTGCCGAGGGGAGATCAAACACTCCATTAACTCTGCTTTGCCATCTAAGCTTGGATTTTTGATGCTACCACTTGCCCTTAAATTAACCTGTGCCTGCCCAGCTGTTTCCCTAAAAAAATAACCCAAGGGAGCTAAGAGGCCTAAATCTAATAAACCATCTGCCCTTAAATTAACTTGGCCGCCGCTAATTAAATTTCCTTCTACATTAATTTTTTGTTCTGGAATTTCAGGGTTAATATAGTTAAGTTTTTTAATATTCCATTGTTTGCGTTCATAGTTATACCCAATTTCTACAGCTAGGCCTTTGGTTGGACTTCCTGTTAAATTAAAAGCACCACCAATCATGTCCATCTGCACTGGTTCTTCAAAACTAACAGCTTTAACTGTATGGGGTTTAAAACTTATATTATCAAAAACCAGTTTTTTTCTGGAAATAGCCAGATCAGCACTAGCTAAATCAAAGGGTATAAATACAAGATTGCCATTTTCAATTTTGGCTTTTGCCTGCCCTTGAATGCTCATTACTTCACCTTCAAGTTTGATCTCACCAGTTGCTAAACCAGAAATACCAAAACTGGGCAAAAGCTGTTCTACCGGGTGGTTATATAAACTGCCTGATAAATTCAAATCTTTGTGCCTTCGTTGATCAGCAAGTTTTGCCCCAAATTTAATTGTTAGCTGGGCTTGGCCTGTTTGTTTATCTTTCTCAAAAACCTGCCAATCCAAAAATAACTTATCATATCCTGCCTCAACTTTGGTATTAACCTTCTGCACTTGCATGGGCAGATAACCACCATCATTGGTTGTAGCCTGCGCTGTTATTTTGAATTGTTTTCCCCAACCAGTTATTTCCCCTTCAAAGTTTGTTTTGCCATAAATTTTATGAAAGTAGGGGCTTTCAAACTTATCAAAAGCAGCTTCTGCGGGAAACTCGTTGCCTTTGAGTTTGAGATTCAATTGTTTTTTATTGGTATCAATATTGCCCTCAATTAAAACAGTTCCTTCTTGAGCCTTAAGCTGCCCTTGATTAATAGTAAAAATTCCTTGCCGCCAAGAAGCTTGGGTCTGAATGGTCAAAGGAAAAGTTTTGGCCTTGGCAAATTTATGTTCTAATTCAATTTTTGCCTGGCCTGTACCATGCAAGATATTAAAACCCGTCCCTTGAGCTTCTATTGAACCTGAAATTTCTCCAGCAGTTTCCAAAGTTTTAATGGGTTTACCTAAATAGGGCAAATAGATGGGTTTGGGGATATTCAGATTGGTCTGCCAGGTTTCCTCGCTTAAATTAGCCTTTAATGAGCCCTCCAATTCTTTTTCATCAATAATAATTTTTAAGGTATCTAAACTAAGCTTTTGGCCTTTAAATTCTAGCTGGGCACTTAGTGAATCAAGCTCAATCTGCTCAAACCAAGCTTGTGTTAAACTAAGCTTTCCCTTAAGATCGTTGAAATAAGGAAAGGCCTGGGTCCATCTTGCTAGTCTGGTCACTGCTTCTAGATTAAAGCTCTTTAGCTCAGCTTTCTTTTTCCCCTGACTATTATAAAAAAAATCATCTCCACTTAAACCTAGCCTGGTTGTGCCAAACAAGGTGGGGCTGAGGCTTAAACGTAATTCAGTCAACTTTAAAAAATTCTGGCCTGGGAAAAGAAAATCCGCATTTTTCACCACTCCTTGCTTAATAATGATATTTTGCAAGACTAAAAGCTTGGCAATATTAAAACTAATTTTTCTTTTTTCCTGAGACTTGGTTAAATGCAACGTTAGATCTTGAATAATAAAAGATTGAACATAAAATTTGCCTCGCAATAGATCCCAGGGTCGATATTTGAGAAAAAAATGGTTTACTTTTATGGCATTTGGATTTGTTTTATTTTGAATGTCTAGATTATCAACACAATGGTGCTGCTAAAAAACCGCCAATCAAAATTAGTAAATTTTATCTCCCATTTGCTCTGGGCGGTTGCGCTATCCAAAACATATCTGATAGTTGCTGGATGAGTTAAAACCACACTCAATAAAACCACAAAAAAGCTGGTAATAATTATCACCAGCCCAACATTTCGCAAGGCTTTGCTTTTAGCACGCATATTAAATGATCCGCCTTTTGCCTAGTTCTTCTTTAAGGCGCGGCAAAAGCCCATCAAAAGCCCCATTGGACATCACTAAAATTACATCCTGGCGATTAGCAACGCGTGTAATATATTCCAAAATATATTCTGTTTTGGAAATATAATGAGCGTCCACACCTCTACGCATGATTGCATCAGCCACTGCTTGTCCGTTAAAACGCTCTGCTAAAGGAATTTTTTCTGCAGCAAAAACTGGGGCAAGTATAACTCGGTCGGCCAAAGACAGTGCATCTATATATTCTTTTTGGAAAAAATTACGCCTGCTTGTATTGGATCTGGGCTCAAAAATTGCCCATAATCTACGGTTTGGATATTTTTGTCTAATGGCAGCTATTGTTTTGGCCACTGCTGTTGGATGGTGGGCAAAATCATCAACCAAAGTAATGGAATTAACTTCGGCAAAAATTTCCTGTCGTCTTTTTACACCTTCAAAACTTACTAAACCTTTTTGAATATCTTCTTTGTTTATTCCCTGTTGTAATAAAACTGCAATGCTGCCAATGGCATTTAAGAGATTATGTTCTCCGGCCAAAGGTAATCTAAAGCTGCCCTTAAATTTTGGTCCAATCAATTCAAACACTGTTTCATCAGTAGCATAAATTATCTCAACAGGATGATAATCTACCTGGTCTGTTAAACCATAAGTTAGTACTTTGGCTTTGGTTTGACCCAAAATCTCTCTAACATTTACCTCATCACCATTTGCCACGACCAATGCGTTGCTGGGCAAACCTCTTAATAGTTTAATAAAGGATTGTTTGATTTGATTTAGATCTTGATAAATATCTGCATGATCAAACTCAATACTAGTAAGCAAAACCACCTGTGCTTGATAATGTAAAAATTTTGGTCCTTTATCAAAAAAGGCTGTGTCATATTCATCACCTTCTAAAACAAAAAAATTTCCTTTGCCTAGTTTTGCACTTTGACCGAAATTTCTACCAACGCCACCAATAAAAAAACTTGGATCTTGTTTGCTTGCTTCCAAAAGCCAAGCCAATAAAGTTGAGGTTGTTGTTTTACCATGCGTTCCACACACTACTATGGGTTTTTTCTTGTCTAAGAAAAAGTTGCTAATAGCCTGGGGCATGGAACAATAAGCAATATCCTGGTTTAAAACCGCCTGTGCTTCCTCGTTTTCTTTTCTAATAACATTGCCAATAACCACCAAGTCCGGGCGCGGATTTAGATGTTTGGCTGCATATCCCTCATAAATATTAATTTTGAGCTGGGCCAATTGATCACTCATAGGAGGGTATAGTTTTTCATCACTCCCACTAACTTGCAGTCCTTTATTCACCAGCAATCGCGCCAAAGAACCCATGCCTGTGCCACCAATTCCTAAAAGGTGGACGTGTTTTAGATTGTTTTTCATATTGATTTTTGAAAATAGCTTTATTTTTGCTATTTTTCAAGGATTTCAGTGATTATCACATCATGAATTTTGGGGCGAAAACCCTTTATTTTTTCATTGGTAGCAGAAGGATGAACCCTATTGGAAAGCAAAATAACCCAAAAGCCTTGAGCTAAATCAATCCAAATGGAACAACCAGTAAAACCAAGATGTCCAATACTCTGTTTGGAAAAATGATGGCCAGCAGCTGAGTTTTGAGTGGCTGGTGTATCCCAACCACCTAAAAACAAACGAGATTCAGGTTTTCCGAGTTTTCTTTTTTGTTGGTTTATAGATTCAAAATTAATAAAGTTGCGCACCACTTCTTGAGAAATTAACCTTGATTGGCCTTGATAGCAAGCCACCAACTCTTTGGTAAACTCGTGTAAATCTAGGGCTGTGGAAAAAAGTCCAGCATGACCGGCCACTCCACCTAAAGCATAGGCGTTTTGATCATCAACTTCTCCTTTAATAATTCTCTCCCTCCATGGACAATCTTCAGTAGGTGCAAAACGATGCTGATTTTTTCCTTTCTTAGTTATAAAAAAAGTATTTTTGAGCTGACATGGCTTGGCTATATACTGGACAAACAAATTATCCAGCTTGTCTTGGCCTGCTTGTTCCACTATTTCACCTAAAAAAATATAACCCAAATCACTATAAACAGTCTCTTTTCCTGGCTCATTGATTAATGGTTCTTGATAACAAGCATTTATTAAAAACTTTTTACCCTCTTCTGTACCAATTAATTCTAACGGCAGTTCCCTATAAAACGGCTGCCAGGAAGGCAAGCCTGAGGTATGATCCAACAAATTCGCAACTGTAATCTTGCGATGCCAAGGCTTGTCAGCTCCTGCTAACCATTGATAGGCTGTATCACTAAGTTTCAATAGACCCTTGGCATTCAACAACATAACCAGCGTAGCTGTACAAACAGGCTTGGTTAACGAAGCAATATCAAAACAGGTTCCTTCTCTGGCATTACCATATTGTTTATGATAGATAATTTGTCCCTGCTTTGCTACCAACAGATCTGCAGCAGGAAAAACTCCCTGAGTTATTGCTTTTTCCATTTCTTGATCAATGATATTCATAAACTAAATTCAAACTCTGGGACATGATTTACGTGGGCATTTAAAATTAATTTCGCACCTAAAGGTAAGGTTAAAAATTTATTGGTATGACCCGCTGGGAAATCAATCACTATTGGACCTTGAAAATCTTTTAATACATCTTGGAGCATGTCTACCAAGTCTTTCTGGGCAAATATTGGCACCCCCAAAGAACCAAACACCAGACCTTTAACCTTGGCTAACTTGCCGGCGTTTTTCAATTGAGTTAACATACGATCTAAAAAATATATTTTTTAAATTACATCTTCGATAAACAAAATTTTATTTTTTGTTTCAATCTCATAGCTGGTACCCAAACTGCTGTTAAGCAAAGACAAACAACCACCAACCAGCTCTGCCCTGGCCTGTCCTGATTTTAGGGTTTTTCCTTCTGAAAACTTTAAATTACTTAATTCTAAAGTTAAGGAATTAAGTAAACTATCCCTGGTGGCAACATCAACTTCATGACCAAGTTGGGTTATCACTGGTCCATAAAAAGTTGGTGTTTGTACTTCCTGTCTTAAAAAGGTAAGTAGGGCTGTTGTATCACTAAAACCCACAACAGGCTTAATGTTTGCTTTAATTTTGCTAATATTTAATAAGGGAATGATGCGCTGAGATCCATATCCACCACGCGCAAATAAAATGGCTTTAATATCGTCTTTTTGCAACAATTCGGTTAATTCCTCGGCCCGTCTTTGATCGCTTCCAGCCAAATAACGTTCTTGGGAAAAAATATCCTCTCTATAATAAACATTAAAACCCAGCTCTTTTATAAACTTGATGCCCTGGTGAAATTTATTTTGATCAAAACAGGCGGCCGGTGCTGCAATTCCTATAATATCTCCTGGTTTCAAAGTCTTAAATTTTTTCATGTTTTCTAAATATCTAGATTACGCACATTCAAGGCATTTTTATCTATAAAATCCCTTCTTGGCTCTACATCATCTCCCATCAAAACTGTAAAAATATTATCCGCCTCCACTGCATCATCAACCCTTACTGCTAAAAGCCTTCTGGTTTCTGGGTTTAAGGTCGTAGACCATAACTGTTCTGGATTCATTTCTCCTAAACCTTTATAACGTTGTATCTCTTGCCCCTTGCTGCCATTTTCTAAAATAAATTCTTTGACTTTGTGCAAGTTTGGCATTTCTATGTTTTCACCATTATTATTCACTATAAAAGGTGCTTCGCCAACATCCAAAAAATTCCTATTAAGCTCTATCAGCTCTCTCATCTCAGGTGATTCTAAAAACTCTGTATCAATAACTGTTTTTTTAGGAAAACCATTCCAGACAGTTTTGTAAACAATCTTGTTTGCCCCGTGTTCTTTGTCTTCTTCTAAATCTACGTTAAAATCTTTGAGCTCAGGATAATTTTTTTCTAAATAAGCTGCTATTGCATCTAGCGCTGGATCAATTTTTTCCTTTTTGCCGGTCAATAGTGGTGCATCTATTTTTCCATTTGCCACCAGGCAATCAACTATTCTGGGGTCTGTTTTCCTTTTTAGCCTGCCTAGAAGTTTTGCATAATTAATAAGCTGTTTAGTTAGTTTAACCAGCTGCTTACTAACAATTTCTTTTTGTGTTTTTTTACTACTAACCTTAAGGCCTTCCACTCCCAGTTCTAATAAATAGTTTTCTAAGGTTGCATCATCTTTAATGTAGCGCTCCTTTTTACCTTTTTTAACCTTATATAAAGGAGGCTGGCCAATATAAAGATTTCCGTTTTCAATTAAGGCTGGCAGCTGCCGATAGAAAAAGGTTAAAAGCAAGGTTCGGATATGCGATCCGTCAACATCAGCATCAGCCAGTAAGATTATCCTACCATATCTTAATTTAGTGACGTCAAAATCATTATCGCCAATACCTGTGCCCAATGCTGTAATTAAAGTGCGTATTTCATCTGAAGCCAACATTTTATCAAACCTGGCTTTTTCCACGTTAAGAATTTTTCCTTTCAGCGGTAATATTGCCTGAAATCTACGATCCCTGCCTTGTTTGGCGCTTCCACCAGCAGAATCTCCTTCCACAATATATAGCTCACATTTGCCAGGCTCTTTTTCCTGACAGTCGGCTAATTTACCTGGCAAACCACCAGCTGCCATCGCGCTTTTTCTGCGCACCAAAGCCCTGGCTTGTCTGGCCGCTTCTCTAGCCCTTGCTGCTTCGCCAATCTTGGCACAAATTTTTCTGGCCAGAGAATCATTTTGTTCTAAATATTCGCTTAAGCGGTCATTCACAATTTGTTTTACCACTCCTTCAATTTCACTATTGCCCAATTTGCCTTTGGTTTGTCCTTCGAATTGAGGATTGGGAAGTTTAACCGAAATTACCGCAGTTAGTCCTTCACGAACGTCGTCTCCTTCTGGAGTTGTGTTTAATTTCTTAAATAAATCTTTATTAGAAGCATATTGATTTATAGTTCTGGTAATTGCGGATTTAAAACCAATTAAATGCGTGCCCCCGTCCCTTGTATTTATATTATTGGCAAACGAAAAAATATTTTCCTTATATCCTTGGGTCCACTGCATTGCTACTTCCACTACAACTTGATCCTTGGTCGCCTCAAAATATATTGGTTGTTTGGTGATTGGTTCCTTACGTTTACTCAAATATTCTACAAAGCTTTTAATGCCACCATCATATTTAAATTCATGTCTTTTATCTTCTTCTCTTTCATCTTCAATAATAATTTTTAAGCCCCTGTTTAAAAAAGATAGTTCGCGTAAACGCTGCGACAAGGTATCAAACGAATAATCTTTAGTCTCAAATATTTCCATATCTGGTTTAAACGTTACCTTTGTTCCCTGCTTATCGCTTTTTCCACTAACCTTTAGGGGGGCTTCTGGTACACCGCGTCTATAGGTTTGAGTATAAACCTCTCCATCTCTTCTAATTTCTAACTTTAACCACTCTGACAAAGCATTAACACAAGAAACTCCAACCCCGTGTAGACCACCAGCTACTTTATAAGCACCATCGCCAAATTTACCACCAGCATGAAGTTTGGTCATAACCACTTCAGCAGCAGAAACCTTTTCTGTTTCATGCATATCTACAGGTATTCCTCTACCATTATCCGATACTGAACAACTTCCATCTAAATGAATAACCACCTCTATTTGATCACAATAGCCTGCCAAAGATTCATCAACGCTATTATCAACAACTTCGTAAACCAAATGATGTAAGCCGTGTATATTTGTTGAACCAATATACATCGCCGGTCTTCTCCTAACTGCATCTAACCCCTGCAATACTTTAATTTTAGAGGCATCATAGGAATGTCCTTGTTTTATAAATTCTGGTTGTTTCTGTTCTGGTGTCTTAGACATATATTTTACTTTCCTTGTTCTGTTTATAACCTCATAGGCATAATAATATGCGTAAACCCTTTGTCATCATTGCTTTTTAAAACACAGGGGGTTGTATCATCCCCCATATGAAATTGTGCATTTTCATCATCAATTATATTTAAAACATCCATGAAATACTTGGCATTAAAGCCAATTTCAAATACTTCTCCTTTATATTCAATGGTCATATCTTCTCTTGCTTCTCCAAAATCCGGATTTGAAGAAGATACTTCTAGGTTTTTTGGTGAAAAAATAAAACGCACTCCTCTTGAATAATCAGAGGATAAAACCGAAACTCTTCTGAGAGCTTGAAGTATTTCGACTCTATTCATAACAACTTCCCGCTTGGCTTGTTTGGGAACCACCTGCTTGTATGGCGGAAATTGGCCATCTAAAAGCCTTATCACTAACGTTGAATTATCACATCCTAAAATCACGTGTTTATTATCAAACCAAATATCAATTGTTCCTTCTGCAGCTTCTACAATCTTCCTAAATTCCATAACCCCTTTTCTGGGAATAATAACACCTTTAGGTAATTTCCATTCTCCTTTTATCTCCCTATTTACAATAGAAAGGCGATGCCCATCAATAGCAACCATGCGCAATATCTCTGGACCTTCCTGTTCTACATAAACACCATTCAGGTTTAATCTCATTTCATCATTAGACATAGCAAATGCTGTTTTTTCCAACATTTGCTTAATAATATTTGATTCTACTTTAATACCTGTTCCTTCTCCCTTTTTTGGTAATTTAGGAAATTCCTCAGAAGAAAGGCCTACGATTTTAAATTGGGATCTTCCGCACTTGATATCTATTTTATAATTTTCTCCTACTTTTAAATGAACCATATCGTCGGGCAGGGCGCGTACAATATCATAAAGACCTTTAGCATGAACAGCAATTTTCCCTTCTGTTATTATATCTGCATTTATTTTGGTATTTAAACCAACTTCAAGATCTGTGGCTATAATTGTGAAATCTTTTGCTTGGGCTTGCAAAAGCACGTTAGCTAAAATTGGCATTGTTGTTTTCTTTTCCACTATGCCTTGAATTAAAGAAAGGCCTTTGAGCAAATCATTTTTTTTGATTTTTATTTCCATAAATTTCTCCTTAAAGAATTTTATTAAATATATTTAAAAACTAGTAATAGTAGTAGCACGGTGGAAAACTAGGATAACCAAGTAAACAGTCTAATAAAAAAAGGTAATTGGTTGTGGACTAGTTTTGAATAAGTACCATTTTTTTATTTTTTTTACACAAGCAGTAATGAGTAAATCACCAGGTAAAGGGTTGTCAACAAACAATTAGCAAGATATCCACAAACACCTGGGGAAAAATTAATGACAGATGGTTCTTTCTATAATGCCAATGTCTTCTTGCAAGCCGGAGTGTGATACTAATAGGGCCTCAATCTTTTTACAAGCATGCATAACTGTGGTGTGATCTTTTCCCCCAAACCTAATGCCTATTTCAGGGAAAGAAGAAGATGTTAGCTTTTTGCATAAATACATGGCTATTTGACGGGGATAAGCTAGATTTTTGGTGCGGCGTGGAGATTTCAAATCAGCAACGCTTATCTTATAGAATTCAGCTACAGTGCGCTGAATGGATTCAATGGTATAGGTAGGGGCTCGGTCCTGAATAATATTGCGTAACACCTCTTTGGTTAATTCTAGGGAAGTTTTGGCTTTGGTTAGGGAGGCAAATGCAGAAACACGGATTAAAGAACCTTCTAATTCGCGAACATTAGATTTAATGGAGCTAGCCAAAAACATCGCTACATCGTCTGGACAATAGATATTTTCCAAATCAGCTTTTTTCTTTAAAATTGCCACTCTGGTTTCTAAATCAGGTGGTTGAATATCTGCAATCAACCCCCATTCAAAACGAGAACGCAGGCGATCCTCTATTCCTGGGATTTCTTTAGGAAGTTTATCGCTGGTCAGTACAATTTGGCGATGAGAATCATGAAGGCAATTAAAAGTATAAAAAAACTCATCTTGAGTTCGTTCTTTTCCAGCAATAAATTGAATATCATCAATTAATAAAACATCTAAATTTTCCCGATATTTCTGTCTAAGTTCTGGCATCTTATCATAGCGAATGCCATTAATAACTTCATTGGTAAAAGTCTCTGCGCTTACATAAAGGACATTTAGGTTAGGCCTTTGCTGTAATATCTTTAAGCCCACAGCATGTAAAAGATGGGTTTTTCCCAGGCCCACACCACCGTAGATGAATAATGGATTATAGTGGCCGCCTGGTAGGTCTGCTACTGCCTGACAAGCAGCATGCACAAATTGATTAGAAGATCCCACTACAAAACGCTCAAAATCATATTTAAGATTTAAATTTGATATAGTTTTTGCCTTTGTTGAAGTTAAAATTGGCACTATTGGTTCTTTGGGTTTTTCCAAACGAGTTTCTATTGGTTCAGGGCCAGCAACAACTTCAAAAAGCAGTTTTAGATCTGATTTGGTTATTTCCTGAAGCTCTTGGCGAACTACGTCACTATAATAATCATTAATCCAATCAGCCACAAATTTATTGGGAACATATAAGGTAAATGTATTGTCTGTAAGTTGGGCTTTAGAGATGGGGCGAATCCAGGTGTTATAGTTTAACTCGCTGATTTTATTCTGTAATTTCTCTTTTAGTTGGTCGAGAATTGGATACATATAATGATATTCACATCTATATCCACAGCTGTGGATAACCTTTTTATACAAAAAACTCTTTACTATCTGTGTAGTTATGTATATGTAGCGACTTCAATTTAAGTCACAGACAGGAAAAAAACATTTCTACCAATATTTGGTCTCCTAGTCAGAGTGGCCTCAGTTTGCAAGAAAAAAATATATCTATTTAGTTTTAGTTGAGGAAGGAGCTAATTAATATGAAAAGAACCTATCAACCCGGAAAAAAATATAGAAAGCGCGTACATGGGTTTAAGAAAAGAATGAGAACCAAAGGCGGCAGAAAAGTTATAGCCAATAGAAGACGTAAAGGACGCGCCCAAGTTTCAGCCTAAAATCTATGTTGCAGTTTTCCAAGCAAGACAGGTTGCTAAACGAAGCAGAGTTTACTCAAGTCAAAAATAATGGAATTAAGGTAGGGGGAGAATCAATATTTTTATCATTTTTGCCTGGGCCTAGAAAAAGACTTGGGGTAATAGTATCAAAAAAAGTCGGCAACGCAGTTATCAGGAACAAAATCAAGAGGATCATGCGGGATTTTTTTCGGGTTAACAGACAGGATTTTTTGTCTGGTGATTTTGTCTTTGTAGCCAAAAATCAAGCAGCTAAACAAACCAGCCAGGAGCTGCGTCAACAAATTGCCAAACTTCTGCAACGGCTCAGCAAGAAAACAGAAAACAAAACATGAAATGGATTTTAATAAAATTAATTAGGATGTATCAGCTTTTTTTAAGTCCATTTTTGGGTAGGCAATGCAGGTTTTATCCTACCTGTTCAGAATACGGCAAACAGGCGTTACAAGAGCATTCTAGCCGGAAAGCAGTTTTTTTAATTTTAAAACGTTTGCTCAATTGTCATCCCTTAGGTAAAGGGGGAGTTGATTTTGTACCCTGAGGAGGATCATAGATGAAACAGGAACATAAAGGATTATTAGCCATTGTTTTAAGTGCGGTTGTCTTTATTCTCTGGTATACGGTTTTTTCACCAACGCCCTCTCCAGAACAAGCAGTAGATCAACAGCAGCCAGAAGCCCAAGAGGCAACTCAAACAGCAGAGCAAACAACAACTGAAACAAAGGCAGCACCTGAAAACCCAGCGCTTCTTGACGAAAGAGCAGTTCCAGAAAAAATAAGTGTTTTGGAAAACGACCTAATTATAGCAGAATTTACCAATCACGGTGCAGTTCCCACAAGCTGGTTATTAAAAAAATATAAGCAACAACACCCAGGAAGTGAAAAAACCAAAAAACTAGAACCAGTTAATTTGGCGTTTCTAGAGCCCGGAGAAAAACCAGCTCTAAATCTTACTTTTCAGGATGCCAATTTTCAAATACCAGACAGGCCTAAATATGAAACAGTGAGAACAGCGGCCGATGAACTGGTGTACAAGTGGAGCTCCAAGGAAGTAGAAATTGTTAAAACCATTAAACTCCCCCCCAACAGCTATTTGGCAGATATAGAGGTTTTGGTAAAAAACAAGACCAACAAGGTTATAAGTGAAAGACCTTTGCTTTCTTGGAGCGGGGTTTATCTTCCCAATAAATCATCTGGTTTTTTTAGTATGTTTAAACAACCGCCAGTTACCAACAAAAACCCGGTTTATTATTTAAATGGTTCAGTGGAAAGAGAGAGCAATGTTTCTAAAATTCCTTTAGAAGAAGATTTCACCGGAACTGTTTATTGGGCAGGTTTGGAAGATAGATATTTTTTGAGCGCCATTATTCCTCGTGATCAAAGTTCTCAAACCTCAGCAGAAATCGGAGCTAAAGATATCAGCAACATTCAAGGTGGCCGTAAAGTATATGCTGGAGCTGCCTTGGCCAATTCCTCTGTTCCACCCAATAGCCAGGTAGTGCATAAATTTTCTGTATATGCAGGTCCTAAAGAAATCAATCAACTCAAAGCAGTTGGCGTACGCTTAGATGAATCAATTGATTATGGCTGGTTCACTATTATTGCCATTCCTATTTTATATTTACTTAAGTTTTTCCATAGCGTGGTACACAACTATGGAGTAGCCATAATTTTATTAACTATTTTCATTAAATTGTTGTTGCATCCCATAAATAAGAAATCCTTAAAATCAATGAAGCAGATGCAAAAACTGCAGCCACGCCTCAAAGAATTACAAAAAAAGTTTGCTGGAGATAAAACCAAATTAAACACAGAAACCATGCAGCTTTTTAAGGCTAATAAGGTAAATCCTATGGGAGGGTGTTTGCCCATGCTTTTGCAGTTTCCTATATATATTGCCTTATACAAAGTTTTGTGGAGCTCCATAGAGCTCTACCGGGCGCCTTTTTTCTGGATATACAAAGATCTTTCAGCCCCAGATCCTTATTATATCACGCCAATCTTGTTGGGTATTGGCATGGTTCTGCAGCAAAAGATTATGCCTTCAGCAAGCGCTGATCCTGCTCAACAAAAAATGATGATGATTATGCCGGTGATGTTTGCGGTATTTATGCTTTTTTTGCCAGTGGGTTTGGTAATCTACATTTTAGTGAACACCACTATGAGCGTTACCCAGCAATGGATGTATAATCATGATATTCATTTCCGGGATGTGATTCGAGGAAAGATTAAGTATCAGAAGAGTTAACAAGATGTCATAAGCAGCCGTTCATGGTTCGACAGGCTCACCATGAACGGATAAGCATTTAATTCCCCGTTCACCCTGAGCTTGTCGAAGGGTGTCGGGAAGTAATAACTATTTCCTTATTCTCCGCATAATCAGCCCTATAAACGGTAACAGAACAAGCAGCACAGGGGCGTAGTTAATTGGTCCAACATGAGGCACCAAGATACCGCCGCAACTGCTGGAAGAAGATCCACCACCGCTACCGCAAGAACTTCCGCCGTAACAAGCAGAGCTGCTATTAATAGTTTGAATAGCTGCCAAAGCATTTACCTTGCCATAACCATAATAATTATTAGGTGTAGCTCCGTTAACTGGCACATTGGTTGCTGTGCTGGTTAAGGCATTCTTCACTTCAGTGGCTGTAAGACAATTATTTTTTTCTAAAAGCAGAGCTACAATACCAGCTACATGGGGGCTGGCCATAGAGGTGCCTTCAAATTTAGCATGGGTGCTATCGCCTAAAATTTCCGAATCAAAACTCATACCCCGTGCAGCGCTAGAAATAATTGGCTCTCCAGGAGCAACCAAGTCAGGTTTGATGCGAGCCCCAGAGATTTCACCGGTCGGTCCTAAGCTGGAAAATAATGAAACGCTGCCAACAGTGCTGCCAGTGGCGCCTATGCTAGGATCATATTGATTCTGATTATGTGAGGTACCATTGATGTCTGTCCAAGTAGCGCGATCTATATAAGAACCCACAGTAATCACCTCAGAAGCGGTACCAGGAACGGTGGTAGTTTTATTGCTATCGCCGTCATTAACGCCGTAGCCATCAGTGCCGGCGATATCAAACGTGTTGATATTTTGAAAAAAATCTAGAACAGCGGTCTGATCTGGATATAGCCACATATCCCCAGTACACTGCCCACTTGGTGTCCGAAAGATAATATCAAAATTATAACCATTAGTAGAATTAGTAATATCTGTTGCCCAACTAGTCACTGGCATAATATTAACAATAGCATGGGGCCGGCCATTTTGGCTGTCTGAAGTGTAAGTATAAACATCAACCTCTGCTTTATTATCATTAGTAATATTATCTAAGCTGGTGCGGTCTGAGGTAAAATTAATAGCGGTTGTTTTTACGCGAGCAAAGTTGGTGTTGGTGTTTCCAGGATGATTCCAATAATCTTCATCTTTACGATAAGCCATAACTTCAATTGTAGTGTCGCGGCAAGCAACAGTATCAGCCAGCCAGACATCAACTGTAGCTGGTGTGCCATAATTGGCAATATAGCTATTGAAAATACCTGCTTTCCAGCCCTGGGCTTGGGCTGAGCTAACTTCAATGGCTGCGTGAATTCCACCATAATCATTGCTGACTGCATTGTAATTTACATTTTCATTACCCGCAGCATTAACTATTACGCGACCTTGTTCGCCAGCTACTGCACTATTTAACCCTTCTTCTAAAAGCGAGGTGTTGTCATGAGCTCCCAAAGAGGTGCCTAAAGAAAGATTAATTACCGCTGGCAAGTCTAGACTATCTGCTTTAGAAAAAATAGCTGCTACATTTTCCAGCACCTGAGTGGAAAAAGAAAAGGTAGTGCTATCGCTGGTTTCAGCGTTAGTTGCAGAATTAAAACCAAAAGCGATAAAGGACTGAGGAGCTACTCCTGTATAGGTTGAATTATTACCAGCAGCAATTCCAGTGACATTGGTGCCATGTCCACTATCTAAGGTGCCGCCCTGAACGATATCACAGGAACTGTCATCAATTGTAGAGTTAGTGCATTCTTGAACAGCATTAGTGGTGGGGTTCCTTCTTCTCATATAACAGATGCGTGTTGTGCTATTGGTATTTTGAAAATCAGCATGATGCCAATCTAGACTGCCATCAACCACGCCTACCAAGACATTTTGGCCGTTATAGGCCTGGCTTAAACCATCACCAGCCTGCACACTAGCAACGCCAGTATAGGTTCTAGCAGCATTCATTTTGGGGGTCATGGGTTTGGCTGCTTCCAGATAAACAACTTCATCTAAATTAGAAATTGTCTCCAAATTATCCAAAGGGATAGTAACCGACATGATCTGCCCGATCGTAGCCCCGACTTCGCCGCCCGCAATAATAATTTCATGTAAAGTAGAGTCAGGATCTGTGCTTTTGAGTAGGCAGTCAATTGTGGGAATAGCGCTGGTTAAGTCCAAGCTCTTGCCCAGCATGGCTTTGGCAGTTTCAGGAGAGGAACTAGCTATTCTTAAATAGCCGTCCATTTTAGATACATCAGCACCAGCAGCGGTTGCTAATAATAAACTTATGCCACAGATACTTGCGGTTACCAATTTTTTCATAATTTCTCCTCGTTGTTTAATCGCAAAAACCATTATTCTTTAAGAGACATAGGAACTGCAAGTTCTAAAAATTTTACAAATTCAAGATTGGCCACTTCTGGCACGTTTTCGGTTTTAACGTGGCCGGTAATAATTTTTTTGATTTTTGCTCTTAGAACAAAACCAGCTTGAGCAAGTGTTTTTTCTTGGTCGTTAGAAATTGGTTTAGTTGTCTTGATTATAGTTTCAAAATCTTGTTGAAAGTTTTTTTGGGAAACTGCTTCTTGCCAGGATTGTTTAAAACGTCCATCTAGTTTATGCCAACCAGGCGTGGATTCAAAGGCAGACACGCCTGGGCTGGTTTGTTTGGCTGCACAATTGAAACAACAAAGCATAATCAGCAAAACCAAAAACTTTTTCATTATTTAATTCTTTCCACAATTTTTACTTCTACCCGGCGATTCTTGAACATATTTTCTTCGCTAGTATTTGGTACTAATGGTCTGGACCGACCATAGCCAACTACTACCATTCTTTCTTTGCTAATACCCTTGGAAACAAAATAATCGTAAACAGCCTTTGCTCTTTTTACAGAAAGTTTTTTATTATAAGCATCTGAACCGCGAATGTCGCAGTGCCCTTCAATTCTTACTTTTAGTTTAGGATCATTTTGCAAAATTTTAATATCTTCCTCTAAAATTTGGTAACCTTCAGGTCTGATTTGATATTTATCAAAATCAAAGTTTACCCCGCGAAGTACTGTAAGATGCACCACTCGTTCGCAGTTTTCGCAACGACCGCTGCAACCTACAGTAAAAGCATATGCCCCCAGAGCGATCACGACTACCAAAAGCGCCAACCTCTTCATAAAATCCTCCTTAAATTACATTTGAGTAAAATATATGGCACTAATCTTAGGCAAAATCAAGGCTTGAGAACTAAGCCCAATCCTGCTATGGCTTTGACGTATGAAGCATAGTTTTTCAACCAGTGTACGCCTGTATGTTCGCCGGGTGTTGTTTGGAATGCTAATTATTCCTTATAATGCGATTAGTGGTATTATTGTTGGTTCCTGGCTGATTCTTCTGGGGGCTACTCTTGGCCCTTGCCGCAGACCAAATTGGCCAAGAACATGGAGATTCTATCCCTGGAAACTCAATCTTTGCCCAAAAAAAGATTTAAAGTAGTTAATGAAGGGTTTACCTGTGTCCATTGTGGAACTAAGGTTAAGCCCTCCACTTGTGGTACGCCACGCAATCACTGTCCTTTTTGTCTATATTGTTTACATGTGGATATTAATGTTGGTGATCGGGAAAATCCTTGCCGAGGGGTTATGGAACCAGTGGGCGTGGTTACAGATTCCAAAAAAGAGTATATTATTATTCACAAATGTCTAAAATGCGGCGCGCAAATGCGCACCAAGATCATTGGTAGCCAAGACATCCAACCTGATGACTTTGATTTAATTATTAAGCTGAGCACCAATCAAATTCGAATATCTAAATCCTAAATTCTAAACAAATCCAAAATCCAAATGTTCAAATTCTCTAAACGAAATGTTTTGGTCATTTGAATTTTGGTAATTTGATATTGTTTTGAGTTTAGATATTAGAAATTAGGATTTCTAATTTAAAACTCTATGGAGGCAGTGAGGCGGATGCCCCAGCCAAGGTTGGCATTGTCTTGCGGAATAGGTTCAATTAGGGCTCCAGGATCAGTTACGTTTACTTCAATATTATATTCTCGGCCGGGAATTAGCACGCCACCTTCCAGGGCTGTGTAGAGATATTCAAATAATTTTGCTTCTACAGAAAGATCAAATTCCAAACCATACCAGCGTTTTAAGAAGCTGCTGGCAGTTTCAGAAATGGTTGGCAGATTGGCTGTGCCCACTACTTGCGCAAAATCTACGTTGACGTTTTTCTTATGAGCCCAGGCAGTGACTATTTTGCCGCCAACTTTTAAAAATTCACAACCAGCAATGACATCAGAGACATCAAATTCATGTTTATACCCAGCAGTAAGATAAACAGCATTGTTAATATAATTGCCGGTTAGCCACTGGCCGCCGCCCAACTTAGCAGTTGTGCCAGGATCATAGGCTGGTTCGCCATAATAAGAAGGAGAAGTGCCTAAAGGACGGTTAAACATTAAAAGTGCAATTTGATAATCTGGTCGAAAACCTAATTGCGTGATTTTACCTGACAGCACATCACCATCACCTTGGGCAAAACCAGTTTGTATTTTCCAGGAACCGCCCCATTTATAATCAGCTTCAGCTTCAAAAGCAGCCATAAGCACTTGCATAGATTGGTTTTGAGGTAAACAAATTATACCACCAGTGCCACAAGGATTGGCTGGATCAGCAGCGCCCAATCCTTGGAAAGGAACTGCATCTACAGCAACGCCAGTGGAAACTTTACCGCCAACATAAACGCCTTCAAGCTGAAATTTATAATTTTCATACTGATATTTGGCATAAAGGTCGATAAAGTAGAGTAAGGTGTCTCCGTCTACCCCAGCTGCCACTTCATTTTGCAAAGCATCAGTAACCGTCATGGTCGTGGCGCCATTACGACCATCACGCCTTCTAATTCCACCAAATACACCAACTGTTGCTTCGGTCCTATCATAAATAAATAGCGCTGCATATTGCTGAGTATCTCGGGAATTGCTGGGCATGGCTAAATCCTGAACCGTGCCGCCAAAGCCAAGACGTTGATCAGTTTGAGCTTCATAAGCAATGTCCCATGACAAACCTCCAGTAACGCTACCTGCACCAGCTAAGTCTTTTTGAAAAAGATACAAAATGCGATCTGCTGTATCGCCAAAATCACCTTGTCGCTCCCTGCCATCATTTTGAAAAATACCCAAACCCCAATGTGAGGGTTGGCGACCAAGGCGAAATTTGCCAATAGGCGTTAATATATCTGCCCAAACCCGGCGGATGTTGATTGCTTGATTGTCTCCTGCAACACCACCAGTCATCCAGAACGAACCTGCGCCAGCAGGCATGGTTAAAGTGCCGACCAAAGGAGAAAGCACATTAAGCTCTTTAGTATCTTTGGTGCCGTAAAGTACATTATCCAAAATATCAAATTCAGCTTGAATAGAGATATGATCGTTTAATTTAAGGTTTGGTTCTAATCTTAAACGCATTTGATTATAACTGACAAAACCAAAGCGATTATTGGAATAAGCAATAGAACTGTTTGGGCGCTGAAGATCAGTATTATCTAGAGCAACTACCCTGGTGCGGTAATAGCCATGCGTGGAAAAATCAACAGCAAGAGCAGTTGCGGTAAAGATTAATAGAAAAAAAAGAACAAAGAGATATTTAATGGATTTTACCATGACTCCCCTTTTAGAATTTTCTAATAATATCATGGTTTTCAGAAGCGTCAAGGAACAATAAAAAAGCCCCTGTTAAAAACAGGGGCTTTTGGCAATTGTACTTGAAACGCAGATTAATACATTCCACCCATGCCGCCCATACCACCCATGCCGCCACCAGCTGGCATTTCAGGTTTATCTTCTTTGGGTTGGTCAGCAATAGCAGCTTCAGTGGTGATCATCAGTCCTGCCACAGAAGCAGCGTTTTGAATGGTATAACGAACCACTTTAGTTGGATCAATAATACCTGCTTTTAGCATATCTTCAAAAACGCAAGTTTCAGCATTAAAGCCTTCAGCTCCTTTGCGTTCTTTAATGGAGTTAACTACCACTGCGCCTTCAAAACCAGCGTTATTGGCAATCCATTTGGCAGGAGCTTCCAAAGCGCGTTGGATAAGTTTAACACCGTGCATTTCATCTTCATTATCTAGTTTGATCTTGCTTAAATTATCAATACAGCGAATTAGAGCAACTCCACCGCCTGGTACAATGCCTTCTTCAACAGCAGCTCTGGTGGCGTGAAGCGCATCTTCGACTCTGGCTTTCTTTTCTTTCATTTCAGTTTCAGTGGCTGCGCCAATATTGATTACAGCAACACCACCCACTAATTTAGCCAAACGTTCTTGGAGTTTTTCTTTATCATAATCAGAAGTTGTTTCTTCAACTTGAGCTCTAATTTGTTTGATACGTCCTTCGATTTTTTCTTTTTCACCAGCGCCATCAACTATCGTGGTGTTTTCTTTATCAATGGTAACGCGCTTGGCTGAACCAAGATCAGTTAAAGTCAGATCTTCAAGTTTTCTGCCCAACTCTTCAGCAACCATAGATCCACCAGTTAAGATAGCGATATCTTCTAACATGGCTTTGCGGCGATCGCCAAAACCAGGAGCCTTAACTGCAGCAACCTGCAAGGTGCCACGCAGCTTGTTAACTACCAAGGTAGCCAAGGCTTCGCCTTCTACATCTTCAGCAATGATTAAAAGTGGACGACCTGATTTAGCAACTTGTTCCAATAGAGGCAGCAAGTCTTTCATATTGGAAACTTTTTTCTCATTAATCAGAATAACTGGATTTTCTAAAATTGTTTCCATTCTTTCTGGATCAGTAACAAAATAAGGAGAAAGATAACCGCGGTCAAACTGCATACCTTCTACTACTTCCAAAGTGGTTTCCATACCCTTAGCTTCTTCAACTGTGATTACGCCTTCTTTGCCAACTTTTTCCATGGCTTCAGCAATGATCTTGCCAATGGTTGAGTCATTGTTAGCAGAAATAGTTCCAACTTGAGCAATTTCATTTTGATCTTGAGTTGGTTTGGAAAGTTTTTGTAAGGTCTCCACTGTATTTAGCACTGCGCGATCTAATCCACGTTTAATAGCCATGGGGTTATGACCAGCAGCAACCAAGCGAGCGCCTTCAGAATAAATACACTGAGCTAAAACAGTGGCAGTTGTGGTGCCGTCACCAGCTACATCGGATGTTTTGCTGGCAACTTCTTTTACCATCTGAGCTCCCATGTTTTCAAATCTGTCGCTAAGTTCGATTTCTTTGGCCACAGTAACACCGTCTTTGGTGATAGTTGGCGAACCAAAGGATTTTTCCAAGATCACATTGCGACCTTTAGGACCTAGGGTGACTTTTACAGCATCAGCTAAAATAGTAACACCGCGTAGGATTTTATTTCTTGCTTCTTGACTAAACATTAAATCTTTTGCTGGCATAATTTGCCTCCTTTTTTACAATTAAATTAACTAACAATTCCAAGTACATCATCTTCACGCATGATTAAATATTCTTCACCAGAGATTTTGATTTCATTTCCAGAATATTTGGTGAATAAAACGCGGTTACCTGCTTTTACTTCCAAAGGCTGGGTCTTGCCAGTATCTAAAAGTTTTCCTGCGCCAACAGCAATTACTTCACCTTCTTGGGGTTTTTCTTTTGCAGAATCTGGAATGATGATTCCGCCTGCGGTTTTTTCTTCCTCGGTTAAGCGCTTGACCAAGATGCGATCATGCAGAGGTCGAAAGTTTGGGGTTTTTGGTGCCATATAAGTCCTCCTTTTTAGTTTTTGTTATTTTTCGCTTCATTAGCACTCTCCTTTGAGGAGTGCCAATCAGCACGATTGTGCACTATAGGGGGTCAAACCCCAGGTTGTCAAGGGGTGAAAACAATTTTTTATTATAAAGGTTGACTCCAGCCCTCAGTTAACCCCCATTTAAGCAGGGCTTTTTCTGCTTTTTCAAACTCTTGAGCAAAGATCCTGCGGTTTATAATGGAGTCTTGGGAGGCCTTATAAGCAGGGAAATATTGACTCATTAGATTAACCGGCACCTTGGTAGATAGTTCTTTGGCTACAAATTCAAATAATTTCTCACTTGAGGCCAGGCCCCCAGGAAGAACTAAGTGCCTGATAAGTAATCCTTTTTTGCCAAGGCCGTTTTCATCAACCTCTAATGGTCCAACTTGTTTATACATTTCTTTAAGCGCCAGACAAACATGCTTATAATAGTTAGTTGCCCCAGAATATTTTTGGGCGATTTTATCATCAAAATACTTAATATCTGGCATATAGATATCTACCAGTCCATTTAGAAGTCTTAATGCTTCTAACCCCTCATACCCACTTGAGTTATAAACAATAGGAATTTTTAAACCCTTTTGAGCAGCAATTAAAAGCCCAGCCAAAAATTGGGCTGTGACATGCGAAGGGGTGACCAAATTGATATTATGGGAACCTCTTTTTTGTAAATTTAGCATTAGTAAAGCCAAGCGAGCAGGATTTGCTGGTTCGCCATTACCCATTTGGCTGATGGGATAGTTTTGGCAAAAGATGCAGCGCAGATTGCAAAAAGAAAAAAAGATCGTGCCAGAACCTTGGCTGCCGCTAATTGGCGGTTCTTCACCATGATGCAAATTAGCGCTAGCCACTTTGCAAATTTTACCTGTGCGGCAAAGACCGAGTTCGTTTTTTAGGCGATTAACCTTGCATTTATGCGGACACAATTTACACGAGCGCAAAGCCTGATAAGCCAAACCCACACGCTTAGCCAGCTCCCCAGATTGTAAAAGTTTAAGATAAGAAGGGTTCATTATAATGTTGTCATTGCGAGGAACGCAAGTGACGAAGCAATCCAGTCTGGATCGCCACGTCGCTAGCGCTCCTCGCGATGACAACAGTGGAAATTTAATACAAAAGGAACTTCTTCCTCTTATCCATAAAAGTTTCTTCGGCTTTACTAAGCTTTGCTAACACATCAAAGCTCTCATTAATATTTTCCCTGAAAAAAGAAGAACCAGTTAACAGATCAATTGCTGGTTTATCTGAAACAAATTCATATTTTTCAGTGCGCCATTCAAAACCATGCTGATGATATAACTTATGCAAGCACCAGATAAAAGCCAGGCCAGTTAAATATGGCAAAAAAGTTTTTTCATCTAAAATTTTCCAACGTACGCCCTGGCAGGATTTCCCTGCCCATTTTTGTTTTCCAGGCACAAACTGAATTGGTTTGGCTTTAATTCCAGGTAAGTTTAATTTTTCAAATTCAGCAATTAATTTTTCAGCATGAATGAAAGGAGCACCCACCACTTCAAATGGAGAATTTGTGCCGCGACCTTCAGAAATATTGGTTCCTTCAATTAAACACATTCCTGGATAGAGCAGGGCAGCTTCGTAAGACCGCATATTAGGCGAGGGATTGTGCCAGGCAAGTTCAGTATCTGGCCATACCCAAGATCTTGGCCAGTCTTGCAAATGGATGATTTGCAACCCACATTCAATATTATATTCTTTAACTAAGTAGTTGGCAATTTCAGCAATGGTCATTCCATGCCGAACAGGCAAGGGTCTTAAGCCCACAAAAGATTCAAAACCAGGTTTAGGCAACGCGCCTTCTAAACTTAATCCATTAAGCGGATTGGGTCTATCACAGATAATAACTTGCTTGCCATAGTTTTGGCAGGCCTTAAGGCATAAAGCCATGGTCCAAATATAGGTATAATATCTGGAACCAATATCTTGCAGGTCAATAATTAAACAATCAATTTGATCCAGCATTTTTTTGCGAGGACTAAGCGAGCTGAAACTATTGCCATAAAGGCTATAAACAGGAAGTGGTTTTCCAGTTTGCTCATTTGAAAATTTAGAGTCAGCAACTGATTCCATGTCTTGAGCTACAGAGCTCAAGCCGTGTTCTGGACCAAATAAGGTGGTGATTTTCAAACCCTCTTGGGCTAAAAGCAGATCTACAATGTTTTCCCCATCTGAATTAACGCTGGCCGTGTTAGCCAAAATACCTAAGCGTTTATTTTCCAGCAGATGTAAATATTCAGCGGTTAATCTATCAAGGCCTAGCTTCATGTTGACAATAAATATACACTCTCATAGAGAAAGCAAATGAAAATGAAAAACAGAGAAACATTATTAGATCGGTTTTTGAAGTATGTAAAAATTGATACTCAGGCAGATAGCGAATCAGTAACCCATCCTAGCACCAAAGGTCAGTTGGAATTGGCCAGAATTGTACAGCAAGATTTCAAAAACGCCGGAGTTCAGGACATAGTCTTAACTGATGATGGCTTCTTGTTTGGCACTATTTCAGCCAACCTTCCCCAAGATCATCCCAACTTGAACAAGGTGCCAATCCTTGGTTTTCTCGCCCACTTTGATACAGCTTTAGAGACTTCAGGAAAAAACGTAAATCCTCAGGTTGTTAAAAATTATAATGGTGAAAAAATAGTTCTGCCAAATAATCAAGAAGAGATATTAGATCCCGCAGAAATTCCAGCGCTAAAAGCCTGTCAAGGCCACACCCTTATCACCACAGATGGCACAACTCTTTTGGGGGCAGACAATAAAGCCGGAATTGCTGAAATTGTGGAGCTGGTCTATTATCTTCAAGAAAATCCAGATAAATTGCACGGCGATCTTCGCTTAGCAATTATTCCAGATGAAGAAATAGGAGTAGGTGCTCATCGCTTGAATCTTAAAAAGTTTGGTGCGGATTTTGCCTATACAATAGATGGGGGAAGTTTGGGTGAAGTTGATTTTGAGAGCTTTAATGGTTTTCAGGGTAAGATTAAAGTAAAGGGAAATGCGGTTTTTCCAGGCTATGGCAAGGGCGCGTATTTAAATGCCATTCAAGTTTTAGCAGAATTTATTTCTGATATGAGCCCTAAGCTTTGGCCACAACACTGTGAAGGCCGGCAAGGAATTTGGTGGGTAGATAAATTTAAGGGAGATACATCAGGAGCTGAAGTAAAAATTTTCTTACGCGATTTTGAAATTTCTGGCATTGAAAGCATGAAGAGAATGTTGAATGATTTAAAAGACATCATTTCAAAAAAATATCCTAAAGCAAAAATTAAAGTTGAAATTCAAGAAACCTATCGCAATTACAAAGATCATTTAAATAAAGATCCCAGAGTAGTGGAATATGCTAAAAAAGCCATGCAGCAAATAGGCATTGTACCCAAGCCAAATTCAGTGCGCGGCGGAAATGATGCCTGTGGTTTGTGTGCAAATGGACTTCTTTCTACCAATTTATTTGCCGGAGCTCATCAGATGCATTCTTATTTGGAATGGACCAGTTTAGAAGTGATGCAAAAAACAGTGGAAACCATAGCCAGTCTAGCTGAAGTGTGGGTTAGGGAGGCTAAATGAAAAAACTAATCTGCAGTATATTTATTTTAGCGCTCTGGATTTTTCCCAGCCTGGTTTTTGCCCAAGCTAAGCATTTAACTATTCTTCATTTTAATGATATTCACGGACATCTAGATGATGGTATAAAAATAGCCACCCTAATTGAACAAATTAAAAAAGAGAATAAAACTAAAGGCTGGCAAACCCTGGTTTTATTTGGTGGAGATGCCTTTACAGGCACAATAATTTCGCGCGAGTTTCAGGGAAAGGCAGAATTTGATTTTTTTAATGCTTTGGATCTGGATGCTATGGTTATTGGTAATCATGAGTTTGATTATGGTCAACAAGTGCTGCAAGAAAGAATCAAGCAAGCTAACTTTCCCCTGTTGTCTGCAAATATATATTTGCAAGACTCTCAAAAATTATTATTTGATCCAGTAGTCATTATTGAATTAGGGGGTGTCATCGCGAGCGACCAAAGGGAGCGTGGCGATCCAGTGAAGATAGCACCGGGATTGCTTCGTCGTTCCACTCCTCGCAATGACACCAATGACACCATTGACAACAGGGCTTTAACAGTTGGACTGGTTGGCCTAACCTATGAGCAAACTCCTGGTATATCTATGCCAGAGTTGGTGGCTAATCTGGAGTTTAAAAACACACTTAAAGCTTTTCAGAAAAATCGCCAGCAAATATCTAAAGCAGATCTTAAAATAGCACTTACTCATCAAGGGATTGATGAAGATATAAAACTAGCCCAAAAAAATTCAGAATTAACCGCGGTGATTGGTGGGCATGATCATGTGGAGCCAGAACAGTATTGTCGTTTGGTGAAAAAGATTCCGGTTTGTCAAACCCCGGCCAATGGAAAGTTTTTGGGAAGAATTGATTTTGAGATTAATGAAGGAAGATCGCGTTATCTTGATTCACAATTGATTCCAGTTTCACAAAATACCAAAAATCATCCCAAGCTTGCGGCTTTATTAAGACCATATCAACAACAAGCAAGTAAAAAATATAATCAAGTGATTGGTTATACCAAACAAGATTTAAACACAGGTCGGGGCAAAGAAACAGAGCTGGGTAATCTTTTTGCCGACGCCCTTCGGGAAAATACTAGGGCAGATATCGCACTCATAAATAGCGGTGGAATTCGCAATTCAATTTACCAGGGCAAGATTAGGTTAAAAGACCTTACAGAATTATATCCATTTGACAATAAAGCAGTGGTTATGAATTTAAAAGGAGAAATTATACAAGAAATGCTGGCTCATTCTGTAAAGCAGGGAGGATCTACTTTTTTGCAAGTATCTGGAGTCGAATTTACCATTAAAGACAATAAACCAACTGCTATAAAAATTAATAATCAACCCTTGGAGCCAAAGAAGATATATAAGG
Organism: Pseudomonadota bacterium; assembly: GCA_043823065.1. GTDB lineage: Bacteria > UBA10199 > UBA10199 > 2-02-FULL-44-16 > DYJF01 > JBDRBB01. Next base: position 130,601 of record JBDRBB010000010.1, read on the forward strand.
TTGCAGTAGATGGCTATATGGCTGTTGGCGGAAATGGTTATAAAATGCTCACCAAAATTCCTGATCAAAAAGAAGGTGATTTGATTCGAGATATTTTTATTGAATATGTTAGACAAAATTATGCTGTTTCAGCTCCGCGCCCGGATAGAATTCATTATTTTTTGCCGTGAGTGACAATAACCGTGGTGCTAATTCCGCCGCGCACATTAAACACTCCTTTAATTTCCATCCAGTGTGGCTTGCAGGCTGAAACTAAATCAGAAAGGATTTTGTTGGTAACTGCTTCATGAAATGCGCCTTCATTGCGATAACTCCAAAGATATAATTTTAGGGACTTTAATTCTAAACAGAGCTGGTTGGGAATATATTCAATAGTAAACTGCGCAAAATCTGGTTGGCCGGTCATAGGACACAAACAAGTAAATTCTGGACAATCCATGATTATACTATATTTACGTTTGGGTTGTGGATTGGCAAAGATTTTAATGTTTTTGGAAGGTTTAGTGCTCATAATTTTAAGAAACAATAACTTTAAGCCTTTGGCCAACTTCAATATTAATTTTACTGGATTCTTCTGGCGTGTCGCCATCTACTGTATATCGATGCGGTATATCCAGTTCAATGGTTGCTTTTTTGCCGATAATATCAAAACTATTTTCTGGTCTTAATTCACGTGCTAAAAAAGCAGGCGGTAAAGTATATAAAAGCTGAAGAGGCGTAGCAGAAAGAGCTACTAAATGAAATTGGCCAGGATTTTTGCGAGCATGACATATTGGCCGAAATTTAAAACCCAATTCTTCAATAGTGCCAGCCATGATCATATTATAGTTCTTAAAAGGTCCAGTTTTGCCATCAACTGTAATTTGGGCATCAAATCGTTCACAAAGTTTAATAGAAAACCCAGTGTTTAACAAACAAGAGCCAACAGCTTGACCTAAAAGCCTGATTGCGCGCCAAGGAGTTGGATCACCATTTTTATGTTGATCATAAACATCAATAAAGCGGCTAACCACACCCATACCAAATATAAAACCATAGGAATCATTAATTTTAAGCAAATCAATCTCGGTTTCTTCAAAAGGAATTTCCTCGTGATATTTAAGAATTAAATTAGAAAGAATTTTTTCTGAAGTACCTTTAATATTTAAACAATTTGCTAGATTATTCATGGTGCCGCCGCGTAGAAAAGCAATTTTAGGCAGTTTTTGATCGCCATAAACATTTAAAAAAGTGGTCAAGGTTTTATGATTTGTTCCATCTCCACCTGAAATTCCTAATATCTCAATTTTATGCTGTTTGAACTGGCGCGCGAGTTGTTCTACCTGGTTTAAGTCTTTAGTGGTATGACAAGACCCTTTTTCGCCAACAATAAAACCCAAACGCTCAGCTTTAGTAGGATCTTTGCGGTGTCCCCGAGAATGTGGATTTACAATGATTCCGATGCCTGGCATTTTTTCTTCCTTTTAAATCGTTTCTTTTTATAAATAGCTTGTTTTCTTGTTTTTTGCTTATCCTTGTCTATCATAGGTTTGCTAGGGGCAGTCAAGCCTTTAAATATATCCCAAATCGGATTAAAATAATGTCGATCTTTTTGGAAAATACCATCTAAGCCCGTACCCTGATTTTCGCTGAGATTTAGGCCCAAAAACAAACCTTGCCCCAAAGATTGATAAAAACCAGCATGTTCAATTTTACGCAAAGCCTTGATCGTGTTTTCTAATATTATGTGGGCGCGCCTGGAAATTTTGGCATGTTGATCAAACTGAATTTCTTCTCCCAGAGTTTGGGTGTTTTTAATAAAGTGGCGACTGAATTCCAAAAGTTCGAAGGAATTTTTTAATTCAGGTAACATGAAAGCAGATTGTTCACTAATCAGGCCGGAAAATAAAAAAGCAGAAAATTCTTTAATCTCACTTTTTGGTTTAGCCAGGTAGACTGTCAAATTTCTGGGAAAAATTTCGCGGATCAAACAGGCCCTGGCCAATTCTAAAAGAAAACCATTTTCAAGATCCAAGGGCAGATCAAAACCATGGCCGATGCTGAATTGCTCCGGAACAATGCCAGCGATTTTTGCCAGCTCTTCAACCAGAAAATGATTAACTAAAACTTGATGAGCTTCGCGATACGTATCCAGATTGCGTACCGAAGACCCTTCATTATAAAGAACACTTTTAGTACAAGTACAGAATTGATATAACCAAAAGCTATCAATAAGTGATCTTTTGACATTTAAGTTATGACTAAAAATCTCTTCAAAAAAATCATGAGCAACGATATGTACTCCTGCGTCTAAGGTTTGTAGGGCTTTTTGCGGCACTCCCAATCCCGATATTTTATGGAGAAATCTTTTGGAGTTTTCAGGAGTTTTATTTATTTTAGCGATAGATTGTTTTAAATGTTTAGTGCTTTTTACTTGAATAAGATCAGCCAAGGCATTGCTCTTATCATCTTGATCGCTTGGTATCATCAACAAAGCATCAGATCTTTTAAAATTTTCAGTGGCGATAGTTGGCAACGTAATTTTTGAGGCCAAATTCATTACTGCGTTTTTGGCCTGCTCAATTGGTAAATCAGGAATATCTTTGGCCGAGATTTGGCCATGGGCCAATTTAAGCCCAAGTTCTTTAGGGGTTAGGTTGGTATGCACCAAGGCTTTGCCGATCCAAGTGCAAACACCTTGGCGTAAAAGGTCTTTGCCGAGCCTAGTTATGATTAAATCAGCTGATGGAAAACCCAGAATAGAAAGAGTGGCACTTTCAATAGAAAGCGTCGAATGTCTTTCTATATATTTATGTATAGGCTTAATGATTCTGGAAGCCAGTGCACGGCATTGATTTATTTTATCGTAATCTATGTTTGTTTTGCGATAACTCATAATAACAGTTGTCATTCCCGCGAAAGCGGGAATCTAATTGACTAATAAAACTTAATTCCTTGAGCTAATGGAAGTTCATTTCCCCAATTTATGGTAACAGTTTGCCGGCGCATATAACCCTTCCAGGCATCAGAACCAGCTTCGCGGCCGCCACCAGTTGCTTTTTCACCGCCAAAGGCTCCGCCAATTTCTGCGCCACTGGTGCCAATATTTACATTAGCAATACCACAATCACTACCAACTGCACTTAAAAAAGTTTCCTGATGAAGAATGCTGTTGGTAAAAATTGCTGAAGAAAGACCTTGTGGCACTTCATTATGAAGAGCTATTGCTTCTTCAAGATTTTTGACAGAAAAGCAATATAAAATTGGGGCAAAGGTTTCTTGCCTAACAATTTTCATTTTAGGATGCGCAGCAACTAAGGTTGGTTCAACATATCCGCCACCAGGATATTTAGGCCCTTTAAGTAATTTGCCGCCAAAAATAATTGTTCCTTCTTGCTCTTTGATTATTTTAATGGCTTGTTCCATGGCCAAAGCAGCATTAGCGTCAATTAGCGGACCCATCAAAATACCGGGTTTTAAAGGATTGCCGATTTTTATTTGAGCATAAGCTTTAATCAATTTCTTAATCAGTTGTTCATAAACGCCGCTTTGAATGATTAGCCTTCTGGTGGTGGTACAACGTTGGCCAGCAGTGCCAACCGCGCCAAACAAAATAGCGCGCACTGCTAAATCTTGATTAGCATCATCCATGACAATAATAGCATTGTTTCCGCCCAGTTCTAAAATGCTTTTACCCAGGCGCTTAGCCACAGCTTCACCAACATGATAACCCATACGGCAAGAACCAGTGGCTGAAATTAAAGGAATTCTTGGATCATTAATGAATTTTTCGCCAATTGTTTTTGAAGAACCAATAAGTAAATTAAAAACACCTTCTAACTTGTGTGCTTTCATGATCTTGTTAACAATATTTTGAACTGCGTTTGCACAAAGAGGTGCTTTTGATGAAGGTTTCCAAATTACAGTGTTGCCACAAACAGCAGCAAGAAAAGCATTCCAAGACCAGACAGCTACGGGAAAATTAAAAGCAGAAATTATACCCACCACTCCTAAAGGATGCCATTGCTCCAACATGCGATGATTTGGCCTTTCAGAGGCGATAATTTTTCCATAAAGTTGACGGGAGAGGCCAACGGCGAAATCAGCCATATCAATCATTTCCTGAACTTCACCGTCGCCTTCTGCTAAAATTTTACCAGTTTCTAAAGTAACCAGCCGTCCTAAAGATTTTTTTTGCTGGCGCAACTCATTGCCAATTTCGCGAATAATCTCTCCACGTTTAGGGGCAGGAACTAATCGCCAAGCCGCAAAAGCTTTTTGGGCCTTCTTAAGAATATTTTCATAATCTTTTTCCGAGGCAGTTTGGACAGAACCAATTTTTTTGCCATCAATTGGTGAATAAGAAGCAAACTTACCTGACATAAAAGCCCCCTAATTTTTAGTAGGCGAATTTTAAGCTAAAACAAACTTAAGATAAAGAAAGAATTTAATTGTTTGCTATTTGCTTGATTTCTATTTGAGAAAGATATTAATGAAAAATTAAAATTAAATACTTGCTAGGGGTGCTTCCGCCTAAGGCGGAGGCTGAGATTATACCCTTGGAACTTGAACCGGATAATGCCGGCGCAGGGAAGCAGCAATAGCTAGTTTGAAGTTTAAAGCCATCCTGCGGGATGGCTTTTTTGTTAATATGTCACCCTCACCCAGCCTCTCCCATCAAGGGAGAGGTGAGCAGGTGGCCGCTAAAAGCGGCATAATTAATAAGGAAAGGAGCTTAATATGTTTCACCCAACCTCGGAAGGGGCAATTAGCAGGGCAATTATCAAAGATTTTAGCAAGTGGTTTGAAGATTACATCTGTTCAGATGTAATTGTGGTAGGTGGTGGACCAAGTGGTTTAATGGCAGCAGCAGATTTAGCTAAAAATGGTCGTAAGGTTTTAATTGTTGAAGGTAACAACTATTTAGGCGGTGGTTTTTGGGTTGGTGGTTATTTTATGAATACTTTAACATTTCGCGCTCCCTCCCAAGAAATTTTAGCTGATCTGAAAATTCCTTATCGCGAAGCAGAAAAAGGGTTGTTTATTGCTGACGGGCCAAGTGCGGCTTCTAAACTCATTTCCGCAGCCTGTGATGCTGGCGTCAAAATTTTAAATATGACCAGTTTTGATGATATTGTTTATCGCGATAATAAAGTAGCAGGAGTGGTGATTAACTGGACTGCAGTGCGCAGTTTGCCACGGGCCATCACTTGTGTGGACCCGATTTCTTTGGAATCTAAAATTGTCATTGATGCTACAGGCCACGACGCCCATGTTTGTCGCAGCCTAGAAAAAAGAAAATTAATTGAAATGGCTGATTGCGGGCCAATGGATGCCAACACTTCAGAACAACTGGTAGTTGAGAAAACTGGTTTTGTTCATCCAGGCTTAATTATTGCCGGTATGGCCGTATCCACAGTTTACGGTGTGCCCCGCATGGGTCCAACTTTTGGTGGCATGTTGTTTTCTGGAAAAAGGGCAGCAGACCTTGCGGAAAAGGCACTGCGTACCTAGGCTTATTCAAAATAGGGAAAAAGTTCAGTGCTTAAATAACGTTCACCAGTGTCGCAGATAATGGTTACAATTAATTTGCCAGCATTTTCTTTCCTTTTGGCAACTTGGATTGCTGCATAAACATTGGCTCCAGATGAGATGCCAGCCAGAATTCCTTCTTCTTTGGCCAAGCGCCGACCCATATCAAAAGCCTGCTCGTTTTTAACTTTGATTATTTCATCTATAATATCTGTGTTTAACACGTCTGGCACAAAACCAGCACCAATTCCTTGAATTTTATGCGGGCCAGGATTGCCACCTGAAAGCACTGGTGAATCTTCTGGTTCAACTGCAATAGCCTTGAAAGTGGGCTTTTTTTGTTTAATCACTTCACTTACGCCTGTGATAGTGCCGCCAGTACCAACGCCAGCCACAAAAATATCTATTTTGCCATCTGTGTTGTTCCAAATTTCTTGAGCTGTAGTCTTACGATGAATTTCCGGATTAGCAGGATTTTTAAACTGTTGGGGCATAAAAGAATTCTTGGTTTGTTTAGCCAGTTCTTCAGCTTTTTCAATTGCACCTTTCATGCCTTTGGCGCCAGGAGTTAAAACTAGCTTTGCTCCAAAAGCAGCCAGCAATTTGCGCCGCTCTATGCTCATAGTATCTGGCATGGTTAAAATTAAACGATAACCTTTAGCTGCACAGACAAACGCTAGGGCAATACCAGTATTGCCGCTGGTTGGCTCAATAATCACGCTATCTTTCTTAATTAAAGAGTTTTTCTCTGCAGCATCTATCATGCTAAAACCAATGCGATCTTTGACCGAGCTTAAAGGATTAAAAGATTCAAGTTTGGCTAAAACAATTGCCTGACAATCTTTGGTTATTTTATTTAATTTTAGTAAAGGAGTGTTGCCAATTAATTCTGTAATATTGTTAGCTACATTCGACATATTTCCTCCAAAATAGTAAACTACTATGATTAAATTAACTTCACAAGTATTGAAGCTTGGATTAATGGAGATATTATGACAAAAATCGGTGTAAGGTAATAATGAACCAGAAAAAATATTATATATTTTGTAATCTATATAAAACCGTAGCTGTAGTTTTGTTTTTATATTTTATTTCTGCTTGTTCTTCTGGTGCTGGCAGCTGCCTTACAAATTACTGGGTAGCCACAACTGGTAGCGATGCAGCAAGTGGCGATATTAACAACCCCTTTCTCACCATTGAACATGCCCGCGATGTGGTTCGTTCTGATCCAACTCGTGGACAGTGCACAATCAACGTAAATATCAAGGGTGGCACCTATCGGTTAACTAGCCCGCTAATGCTAACTGCTCAAGATTCAGGCGCGCCATGCGCCCCAGTAGTTTATCAAGCTGTATCCGGAGAAGAACCTGTTATTTCAGGCGCAGAGCAAGTAACTGGCTGGACTTTGCATGATGCAGATCTAAACATCTGGCAGGCGCAGACCAATGTGAGCACTGCAACCATGCCTAGGCAGCTTTACGTAAACGGAGTTCGCGCTACTCGTGCCCGTACAGTAGATTATCCCAACTATTATTACCCAACTGACACAGGCTATCTGTATCTTTATTTATTAGGAACTGATCCACAAATTCCTCCTACCTGGAATAATCCAACTGCTGTGGAAGCTGTTACAGTTACTCAATGGAAAATGATGCGTTGTCCAATTGCTGAAATTATTGATGATGCTGCTGTTGTCATGCAAAACCCCTGCTGGCAAAATGCCAACGTATTCCCCTATCCTTGGAACTTTCAACTCTTAAGCTGGTGGGAAAACGCCTATGAATTTTTGGATGAACCAGGGGAATGGTATCTTGATGCCTTCAGCAAGATTCTTTATTATATACCACGTGAAGGAGAAGACCTGGCTACAGCAGATGTGGAATTACCAATATTGGAAACTTTAATAGAGGCTAGCGGTAGCGCCACATCCCCAATTAGTTATATTACCTTTTCTGGATTAACCTTTAGGTATGCCACCTGGCTTGGTCCAAACAGCTCAGATGGTTATGCCCTTGATCAAAGCGGTTTTCATTTGATTGGCTCAGGCCATGAGGCCAATGTTATTGGTCACGATCCAAACGCGGTGCGCACGCCAGGAAATTTAAGTTTTCTTTACGCGCAAAATATAATTTTTGAAAATAATACCGTGGAACATATGGGCGCGGTGGGACTGGATTTTAATACAGGTAGTCAAAACAACCAAATCAGCAACAACACTTTTAATGATATTTCAGCAGCTGGTATTCAGTTAGGAGGTATTTCCACAGCAGATAGTCATCCAACTACTGTGGCACAATTAACTCAAAACAATCTAATTTCCAACAATCTGATAGAATATACTGGCCAGGAATATTATGATGCGCCAGGAATTTACATAGGGTTTACTACCAACAGCTTTGTCGAACACAATGACATTAATCATAGCTCTTGGTCTGGCATTGCCATTGGTTGGGGTTGGGGTTTGCTGGATCCAGGCGGTTTTGCTGGCTTACCCAATGCTCAGCCCCATGCTTGGGGCGATATAACTAGCCCTTCTGCAGCTGTGGGCAACCAGATTTTGCATAATCATATTCAGTATTTTTTGGAAAAGTTGTGGGACGGCGGCGCGATTTATTCTACTGGTTTTCAAGGAACATCAGCGGAAACAGGCCAGTTAATTGCTTGGAATGTTGCGGAAAATAAACGCGTTGCAGCAGGCGGCAACACTTTTTATACAGATGGTGGTAGTCGTTATATCACGCTTAAGGAGAACGTATCTCTTAATAATCCGCAAGGCACAGTGGATTTTGGACCTTGTTTAAAGGCTTCCTCTTTTGAAGATCTTTGCCTTACCACAGGCCTAGTTGCTTATGGAGAAGACCTGGGCGGATGTGTTCCTTATGGCGATCTTATTTTTGAGAATAATTATCTTCGCGATAATTTAAGTTTCTACGATATTTGCGAGAACAACAATTTCCCTACAGCTCCTTACAATATGAGCTTTATTGATAATACAAAAATAACCAGCAGCAGCAATGTGCCTAGCTGGATTATTGAGTCAGCTGGGAGGCAGTAACTCTATGGCCAAGATTAAGGTTAATGATGTTGAATTTTATTATGAACTTCATGGGCAAGGAGAACCTTTAATTCTCATTTCTGGATATGCTGAAGACTGTGCGGTGTGGAGATCGTTTTTAGCTAGGCTTGGCAAAAAATTCCAGGTGCTGATCTTTGATAATCAAGGAGTTGGCCAAACTCAAGATCAAGGCAAGCCGCTAACAGCTGACATCATGGCTGATAATACAGTTGCCTTGGCTAAGACATTAGGTTTTTCTAAGTTTCATGTTCTAGGCCATTCAATGGGCGGAAACATTGCCCAGATGATTGCCTTGCGTCATCCAGACGTGGTTAATAAACTGGTCATATCTTGTTCTTCTCCTGCCTGGAATGGCGTGGTGTTAAAAGAGTTTGAATCTATTTTAAGGATTTTGAAAGCTGGAACTCCAGTTGAGCTGGTTTTTGATCTCATGGCGCCCTGGTGCTATGGCGCTGATTTTATGGCTGATTCAGTCAGAATGGAAAAACGTAAAAAACAAGTTTTGGAAAATCCTTATCCTGCTTCTATTGATAATATTCAAAGACAATTTGAAGTGCTAAAGAATTTTGAATCAACTAAATTGCTTAGAAAAATCAAAACACCCACCCTTATTATTTCAGCTTTCCAAGACATTATTGCCACTTTAGAAGAAACAAAAAAACTCATAGCTGGAATTCCAAATGCAACTCATAAACAAATCCAGGGCGGACACAGCTTGCCCATTGAAGTGGCAGATGAGTGGCTGGATTGTGTGCTAGGGTTTTTGGGGTATAAAGAAAAGGCTGACACCTAAAGATGCAGCCTTTTCTTGCTCCCCTTGGTGGACACATTCCGAACCAAGTATTTTAAAGAGATCATGGCCTTTGAGCCCCTTGTGCCCGCCATACGCGAACTATTGGGGCAGCAGGCGGCTTAATTTAGGGCTGGAGGCGCGTCATCCCTCAAATCACCCCCCAACCCCAACAGACGCCGTTTAAGCCGCAGATTTCAAAGCTCACAGCTCTTTTCAAATATGAAAAAGGCCACGGAGTTTTCACTCAAAGCATATTACTGTGTATGGAGGACACGTTTTTAGAGATTAAGGCGACGATCGGTAAATACTCTCCCCACGATTCCGAGTCGGAACTCAGCCAGAGTGCTATGAATCTTGTGAGCTTTTTCGAGCTCCTCATGCAGATCGATCAAGAGCAGTCCTCCTCTACCGGAACCAATACAGACAAAGAGGGAAAATGTGATGAGGATATCCGAAGTGAACATCAGCTTTGTGAAGCCCTGTGGCGGTCTTGTCGGCTTTGCAAACCTTGTAATCGACGGCCAGATATACGTCGGCTCCATAGCCATCCATAAGCGCTTGGGTGGTGACGGTTACCGCCTGACCTATCCAAACGGAAAATCGGACATTATTAATCGCCCGGTCGTTCATCCGATCACGCGCGAGTGCGGCAGGATTATTGAAGAGGCTGTTGTCAGAAAACTTGAAGACGTGATGAGGAAACACAATGATCGATACGGTAGTGATCACATTTGATAAGGATCAGTTTGAGATTCTTGAACCCGATATCTTCAGCCCATCTGCGCGGATGATGGAAGTCTCTCCCAATCGAATCGGGCGTAATGGATGCATCAGGTGTTTTCAGAATCCCTCTAAAGAAGACCTCGCACGCGGCATTTATAGACCCCGTTTTACACTGACAAAACGACTCACAAGAGGCGGCTACACGCAAAATCTTCGTGCCGAATTTTCACTACCGAAGCTTTTTTTTGGCAACAATTTTGAGGAAGACGGCCTAAAAAACACGACAGGTCATAACGCGTTTTTTGCTAATGAGGCATTAGCAACAGGTATTAAAATCCTGCCATTTCAAGTAACCAGTGCGAAACTCTCCGCCATCCACTATTCAAAGAACTTTATCTTTACAGATTTCACAACGAGCTCGATGATTCTGCGCCAGCTCTCAAGGCTCAATCTGAATAGCAGACTCGATCTCAACAAGACCGATTATCGAAACGGCGGCCATGCCCTCCGGTATCATGCAAACAGCTATGAAATCGTATTCTACGATAAAGTCAAAGACCTTAAACAATCCAGAATCAGCGAGCGGCGTGCAATAGAATCGGACAATCTCATTCAAGCCGATTTGCTGAGCAATTTGCCGAAACCCTTTGAAGTCCTCCGCATGGAAGTCCGGTTGAACAGCCGCGCCAAGATCAAAAGGCTCTGCCATAAACTTGGAATCAAGCCACCTCTGACCTTCGAGGAAGCTCTCAACCGGAAAACATCGCAGACCATTCTTCTTCATTTTTGGAACCAGATCATGTCCGAGGCCAAATGGCTACAATTCGAGAAACAGAGACCGGAAGATCTCTTGCAAGCTATTCTGAAGGCAAACCCCGACATCCGCCCCTCAAAGGCACTACAAATTCTCGGCGCAATCAGCGTGGCAAGTTCTGTTGGGACAAGAGGCTTGAAGGCGATCCTTGGTGATAAGACTTCACGTACACTGGACAGGCTGAAGTTCAAAGCAATAAAGGTTGGGATGTCTTGCCCCAAATCACTCTATTTCACTGGTATCTACGAACAATTGATAGATTTTAAGCCTCTTAGATTGCCTATAAATATAAAAAATAGAGGTGGTAATAATAAGTGTAATATGCAATAGTTCTATATAAAATATAGCAAAGCATGTCATGATGAAATAAATATTCATAACGATTATGGCTGAAACAAGAAAAAGTAAATTTAAGCTGAAACGGTTAACAAACTATTCTGATGAAGCACTCCTCAATGAGTTAAAAAGAGTCGCACAACTAGCAAACAATGAGAGCTTAACAAAAAAATTTTTCAATCAAGAATCAAGGATACATGCATCAACAATTATCCGCCGATTTGGTGGCTGGAAGGAGGGTCTGAATCGTGCTGGGCTAGTGCATCTCTATGAGGGGCGCTCGATTACTCAAAAAATGCGTCAACAAAAAGGGCGCTCTTTGACTGATGAAGAATTGTTAAACGAGCTTCGCCGTATTTCTAAGCAATTAGGACGTAAAGACCTAGTTGTTGCCGATATAAATAAATACAGCGTTGTTGGAAAAAACATCTTTAAAACCCGCTTTGGAACATGGAAGAGAGCACTAGAGAAAGCAGGCTTAACTGTACGCCCGCAAAGTAAACGCTATACTGATGAAGAATGTTTTGAGAATCTTTTCCAAGTCTGGAAACATTATGGCCGCCAGCCAAGCTTCTCTGAAATTAACCGCCCACCTTCGGCAGTTGGCGGCCAAGCATATATTTTGCGATTTAAGACGTGGATGCACGCTTTAGAAGCATTTGTAGAGCGTGTCAATTCTGATAACGAGGCAAGCAACTCCGTTACCGAGGTTAGTTCTTCACCCGCCTTGCAGGATGGTAAGTGGAAAAAATCAAGACGATCTGTACGAACCATTCCACTAGGACTTAGATTTCAAGTCTTGAGACGTGATCGATTTATGTGTGTTGCCTGTGGTCGCAATCCTCCTCAGAATCCAGGATGTATTTTACATATTGATCATATTATTCCCTGGTCTAAAAATGGGAAAACAGAAATAAATAATCTAAGAACGCTTTGTGAACAATGTAATATTGGACGTAGCAATAAATATACGGATTGAGAGAATATGAAAACATTGCAACAATTCGAAAATGAACTCAAAGAAATACCTGCTTCCACAGGTTGGTATATTGGCGATCTAGGTGAAGCAAGAGGTAAGCAAGAGCTATATACAAAGCAATCTCCACAGAAGCTTAAGGTTTTGAGACAGCATGCGCTTATTGAGAGTGCCGTTTCTTCAAACAGAATTGAAGGGGTCACTGTTGACCAGGATCGCGTAAAAGCCGTGATCCTTGGAAGGTCTGCCTTGCACGATCGCGATGAAGAAGAAGTGCGAGGATATCGCAATGCCTTAAAATGGATTCATGAAAAGAAGCCTGCAATCACTGAAAAGACAATAAAAGAACTCCACAATTTGGCGAGAGGTAAAATTGGTGATGCAGGCCAATATAAAGCAAAAGACAGTAATGTAATAGAACGTTATGCTGATGGTACATCCAGCATTCGATTCAAAACAGTTTCAACAAAAGAAACTCCGCAGTACATGAAAGAGCTCGTTTCATTGTGGCAATATCATCTCAAGACAAAAGAGATTCATCCATTAGTTGTATTAGCGGGTTTTAATCTAGATTTTCTCTGCATCCATCCTTTTCGTGATGGCAATGGTCGCGTGTCACGCTTGCTCCTTTTGCTCCAACTATATCATTTAGGATATGAGGTCGGTCGATACATTAGCTTGGAACGCCTTATCGAAGAAAATAAAGAACGTTACTATGAAACACTAAAGCTCAGTTCCCAGGAGTGGCATGAGGGAAAGCATGATTCATGGCATTATATTAATTACGTGTTATTCATTATTAAAGAGGCCTACAAGGAATTTGAAGAACGCGCAGGACAGATAAAAGAACCAAAGGGGGCAAAAACCGAATTGATAGAAGCGGCGATTCGTTCACTAAAGAGCGGCTTTACTGTTTCTGATCTAGAAAAAGCCTGTCCCACTGTAAGTCGTGATATGATCCGCCGTGTACTGCATGATTTAAAGAAGACGAAAAAAGTCGAATGCCTTGGACGAGGCCCAGGAGCCACCTGGAGACAGAAAGGGTAATACACTTGAATAGGTGTAATAAAGAGTATAATATACCATTACTAATGGTTGTAAATGGAATTAATGTTAATAATTACAACTATATAGACATTACCGCATTAATCAAAAAACGAGGTACGTAACTAAGTATGAAAAGCAACATTCCCGACCAAATAACCACTCAACGCGCCTTTCTGAGGGAGTTGTGAAGATAATATAATTATTATGAAAGAGTTGCCAAAACATCTTATCAATGATGATGGCTCGCCATTTGAAGCTTCCGAACTCAATACATTGCGCGACACTCTTGATGCCCTAGATGACGCGGGGCGAACAGAGTATCGCAATCAAAACGCCTCAGCTATCGCGAGGCGCGATACCGCTAAATTTTTAATCGTTTCCGGGCCTGGCACAGGTAAAAGCTACCTATTTCTTGAGAAGATAAATTATTGGTATCAAAACAATCAAAATGCAAAAGTCGCTGTGACGAGTTTTGTTCGGAAATTAGTAGCTGATTTACAAAGCGATATTGAAAGTGACGGCAAACTCACTGATAAACAAAAAGGTAATATTACCGCGTCAACGCTTCATAAATATGCCCGCAGTCTCGTTGAAAAGAATAGAGGAACAAAAGAATGGCCATTTAAACCACATTTCCGAATGATCGGACAATCCTGGAAAGAAATAGTTTGGAGTGACGTGCTCGCCTTTTTTTCGAAGATAAGCCACGGTTCCTATACATGGAAAATATTTGAGAAACAATTACACGACAACAATATTGATGAATCGGAAGAGTTGAATGGTCTCAAGAAAAAGTATTTTAAGCTTTGTCAGTTTTACAATGCGGCAGGTTTTGCCGATTTGATTTTACATGCCACAAAGGCATTAGAAGAGAACTCTAGTTTGAATGAAAATGATCACTTCATCATCGATGAGTACCAAGACTTTAACCTTGCTGAGGAAGCTCTTATCAATCGGCTGGTGGATAATCCGAAAGGCCTACTTGTAGTCGGAGACGATGAACAAGTGTTGTATGAAAAACTAAAGTCAGGTAAATCCACTCTAATTAGGAATCTGTATAGAAACACAGATTATGCCAACGGAATGCTACCGTATTGTAGCAGAAGTAGCTATCACATCACAAAAAACGCGGATCATTTTATTCGGCATAATAGGGATACTGACTGCATTGATAAAATTTACTTGCCATTGAAAAGTAATGGCGACGAGCAAAAGGTGCAAGTTGTCGCGTGTGCCACCGCGAAAACAGCTGTTGATTACATTGAAAAATTCGTGAAAGACCACAAAACTGAAATTGATGAGAGAAAGATGCAGTTGGAGGCTGGCAAGAAAAAGGATGCTTTCTTGTTGATTTTAACGCCAGCGAGAGAAGTGAAGTTCTATGGGGATGCAAAAAAGAGGATAGAAAATATTGTGGCTAATTATCAAACAGAGGTACGGTCGTTTTCGGAGGATTACTATCGGTTGCTAAACTATTATTCTGTTTCAAAATCTCCACGTAATAACTTTACTTTTCGCAAAGTACTCCACCACGAAGGTGTAGCCGTAGAAAGAGTACACGAACTGATTGTCGCAGCAATGCAGAATAAGAAAAACTTATGCGATTTGAATGAACAAGAAATAAAGGACGTGGTAAGAAAATGCAGAAACATAATGACCATACTGGATAGCGAAAAATCTGTCTCAGAGAAGCTGGACCAATTATCCGAAATCATCTCCCTTGCCGAAAAAACCAATCTTCAGAGTGATTTGGAGAGGAAAACAATTAATCAGAATGAAATAGCTTGTTTAGAACATAAAGAAGATGAAGAGGCCGAGTTGGAAGAGATTGAAGTTAAGCGAATGGGTGCAGTAGAATTTATGACTATTGTAGGCTCAAAAGGCCTTTCTTCAGATCATGTGATTATAATAGGTTTTGATGATGTAAATATGAAGTATGTAACAAAAAATGCTTTTTACGTTGCAATGACTCGGGCAAGAAAAAGCTTACATCTACTCACAGCATTAAAATCCGGTGGAGCCAAAGGAGCTCACCACTACCTTGAACAATTATCTGATGAATTTATAGCCTGCTACAGCTATAAAAAAACGGGCCAAGTTAGAACTTACCTGAGCTGTATAGAGGGGTTTAAAAAATACCTGAATCGCTGTAGTTCCTGGAATAAAGGAAAGATAAAAAAGTGAAAAACCACATAACAGCCACCGATCTCTACAACTTCAAAAAATGTCCCTATCGGCCGTATATGGATTATAATGGTGATCCATCTTTGAAGGTTGAGATACATCCTCTCGTAAAACTCCTCTGGGAATCCGGTGTGCAGTACGAGGCCAAAGTCATTGAATCTTTTAAGCAGGATCATCCAGATCAATCATTTCAAGCAATCAGTCCAGAGTCTCCCGCCACTGAAGAATTGGCCCAAGAGACAATCAAGGCAATGCAAGAAGGGATTGATATAATCTATCAAGGCGTTTTGATGTCAGGCAATAAACTTGGGCGGCCGGATCTCCTGCTGAAAACAAGCGGTGATTCATCTTTTGGATCACATCACTATTATCCTATGGATATCAAATTAACACGTGTTGATGCGACATGGGACGATGGCAATGAAAAAACAACGATTGAGCAGTTTTGGCAGGTCTATTTTTATGGAGATCTCTTGGAATCGGTACAAAATAAGCGACCAGAAAAGGGTTACATTTATAAAACTAAATCCCGCATCTTGTCAGTTCCCCTTTACAAACCCCCGGCAAACTATGAATGGGCACTTAACCAGTTGGAGAATTATTTAGACGGCCATGCATTCGGTGCAGAACCTATAATCAATAGCAACTGTGCCATGTGTGAGTGGAAGAAAACATGTATTGATTGGGCTGAAGAGAATCGGGATATCTCGCTTGTCCACTATGTTGGCCAGGCGATGAAAACCGGACTGAAGAAGCTCGATATTTCTACCATCGAGGACTTAGCAAAACAAGATCCGAAGGAGTTAACTGAAAAAGTTCGGAAACTGAAAGAAGAAGGCTTTTTTTGGAAAAGCATACCTGCCAATCTTCCAGGAAAGGTTGTAAAACGTGCTCGTATCTACATCGCTGGCAAACCTGTCATTCACGAACCAATCATTTTCCCGGAAACCGATGTAGAAATTCATTTTGATATTGAAGATGATCCAACTCAAGACTTTGTCTACCTACATGGGCTTCTGTTTGCAGAAAAAGGAAAGGAACCTGAATATCATGCTTTTTTTGCAGAGAAATATGAGGATGAAAAATTAATCACTGAACAACTTATCGGTTTTTTGAACCAATACCCAAATGCTACCATCTACCACTACAGCGACTACGAAAAGACGACTATTAAGCGATTGATCAATAAACATAAGATTGAAACCGATATCTTTGAGCGACTCTTTGGAGAGAACGGCACGGCCTTTGATTTATACAAAGTCATCACAAACAATACCGACTGGCCTTTGACCAGTTATGGGATAAAGGCAGTCTGCAAGTTTCTTGGCTTTAAATGGGCTGCAGCAGACGCAGGTGGTGCAGCTTCCATTGTCTGGATGAATGACTATTTGGCTGGCAACAAGGCTATAAAAGATAAAATTCTACGTTACAATGAAGACGATTGCCGGGCGACGTATTTTCTGAAAGGCGAATTGGTGAAATTGTGAAACGGCCCGTTTCACCTTTGGAATACAAAAGGCCAACGGCTGGTTGGCCAATTAGTGAATCTCAAAAAGGGCAACGGGCGGTTGCCCAATTGATGGGGGCCCTAACCATTTGAACTATCGGCATAATAAGGGCCTTCAGTCAGGGCGGTTAGTATGGCAACATGTTGCTCAAAAGGCGGTTTTATGAATTCAATCATTCTTGCCAGAGTTTCAACGAGGGAACAGGAGGAAGGCCACTCCATCGATGCACAGATTGCAAGGCTCAAGGAAACGGTCTTATTGGAGCAACACACGCAAGCCGATGAAAGCTTCAACACCACCGTCTCTACCTTGTTAGACCTCGCTTCGCGGGCATACGAGCTTTTCGAGAGTTCGAGACCAGAGCAAAAACGCGAACTCATCAACTTGACACTATCGAACTTGCAGCTCAAAGGCCGAACTCTTGAATATCAAACAAGAAAGCCATTCTCCGAGTTTCGGAAAATGGCTTCTTGTACTGAATTGCTCCGAAGGCCGGATTACCACACTTCGTGTGGTGCTCCATATGATTTGTGCTTCGCACCCCATTTTCTATTCTGCAATTCGCCTAACGGCTAGAATTGCAGTTCGTCGTCAAACCAGCCGCCTAATGGCGGCGGTTCTCATCACAACTTACAAACAAGAAAATAAAAAAAGAGGCAGAAAGCCTCTTTTTTTATTTTCTGCTCCGAAGGCCGGATTCGAACCGGCGACCCAGTGATTAACAGTCACTTGCTCTGACCAGCTGAGCTACTTCGGAGTATGTAAAAAAGCCCGTTTTACGTATATCGTAAAACCTATTTCGTCAATAGGGAAACGCGCTGTTGTTTTCTAAAAATCAATTTGTTATAACTTGATAAGCCATATGCCCCAAAAACTTATTATCAAATTAAACGGCAAAAGAATTCACACCCAGCAAGGCGTGCGGGTTGCTGATATTTTGCCTTTAAGTCCGCATAAAGGCAAATTTCCAGCTATTGGTATTATAATCAATAAGCGCATTGACGGTCTTTATTACCAGATTCAGTCTGAGGCTGAAATTGAAACCATTGATCTTACCCAGCGGGAAGGCATGGATATTTATCGCCGCACTCTTTCTTTAATGCTTTGCGCGGCCATGTATGAACTAGATTCCAAGGCCGTGGTTATGGTGGGGCAATCCTTATCTGATAATTACTTTTTTGAAATCCACAATCATCGTTTAAGCCAAACCTTGCTTAATAAATTAGAAGCCAAGATGCAAAGTTTTGTTCAGGCAGACATTTCTCTTATGCGCGAGTGGATTATGATTGAAGAGGCTATGGCTATTTTTAAACAAGAATCGCAACAAGACAAAATCGCTTTGCTTAAACAAAGCAGGCGTTCAGAAGCGCCGTTGGTTAAGATTAACAACTTCCATGCCATAGCATATGGACCAGTTGCCTATACCACCAAGGTTATGAATCTTTTTAAAATTCATCCCTATGAACATGGATTGATCCTTGGTTTTCCAAATGATGCCGGCCAGCTAGAACGCAAAATTCCTGCCCAACCTAAACTCTTCAATACTTATAAAGAAACTAAAAAATGGAACAAATTAAGCGGAGCAACTACCATTACTGATCTAAATGAACATTGTATTAAAGGCTCAATTTCAGAGTTGATTAAAATCTCCGAAGCCCTGCATGAAAAAAAGATTTCAGCCATTGCTGATGAAATTGCCAAGCGCAAAAATATACAATTAATTTTAATTGCTGGCCCCTCAGGTTCTGGCAAGACAACCTTTTCCAAGCGCCTAGCCATTCAGCTTAAACTGCATGGTATCAATCCTTTATCTTTATCCATTGATAATTATTATTTAAGCCGTAGCAAAACTCCCAAACATCCTGACGGCACTTATGATTATGAATGTTTGCAAGCCTTAGATTTACCCCTGTTAAATTGTCAGCTCAAGTCTATTTTACAAGGTAAAGTCGTTGGTCTTCCCAAATTCAATTTTTCAATTGGCAAACGCGCAACTCAAACTACCGAAGTTCAGTTGGAAAAAGATCAAGTAATTATCATGGAAGGAATTCATGGCTTAAATGAAAAACTATCTGCTGCAGTGCCGCGCAAGAACAAATATAAAATTTATGTTTCAGCTTTAACTCAATTATCTATTGATAATCATAATCGTATCTTTACCACAGACACCCGCCTGATGCGCAGAATTATCCGGGACAGATTGTTTAGAGGAACAGATGCTACAGAAACAATTTCCATTTGGCCGAGCGTGCGCGCTGGAGAATATAAATATATTTTTCCCTTTCAAGAAGATGCAGATGTTATTTTTAATTCAGCACTAACCTATGAACCAGCATTGATGAAAACCTTTGCTGATCGGTTTTTAATGGAAGTAGATAGAAATCATCCTTCTTTTATGGAAGCAGCCAGGTTATTTCGCTTTTACTCCTATCTGGTTCCTGTTTTGCCCCGTGAGTTGCCGCCGATTTCTATTTTAAGAGAATTTATTGGCGGCAGTGCTTTTCGCTATTAAATATTTCCGCCCAAATGCGCTGCTTGTTTTTCCATCTTTTCTTCAACCTTTTCCGGAGGAAGTTCAAATAAATGTTTGGAAACTTTTCGTAAGGTGAATGTGCCAAAAACTGTTTTAAGGATATAATTGGCAAACATCCAGAGCAGGGTGGCGGCAAAGATCAGCTCTTGTGGTGTTATTTGGCCGGTTGAAAAAATAGAACCAGTTACATAAGGATATAAAAGCTCAACCATAGCGGCATTGGTAGTGCCCAAGCCACCTGGTGTAATTGGCAAAGTGCCGATAAAAAATACAATGGGTACATTACCTAGAACCTTGGTAAAAGGAATGTGTACACCAAATGTTAATAAAATAACATACATGGAAATAATAATGGTGAAATGAATTGGAATACGCATGACAGCTAAAATTAGCATGTCTTTAACTTTAGTTTCTTGAAAAACCCGAAAAGATTGGCGCCCCATTTGTTTTTCTAAAAACCGCCACCTAAAAAGAGGTCTGCCTAAAATTTTTTGCGGCCAGCGTCGCCAAAAGGCCAGCCAGATGAAAGTGAAGATATAAGCAGCCAAAGCAAAGCTTCTAACAGTATGGCCAATATCTAGTCCCATAACCAGTTGTTGTTGAAAAAAAGAACCTACTAAAGCCAAATTAATAATCCACAATAGATCAATAAAGATAATCAAAAGAAACACGCCCATGGCTTGAAAGACCGGGATTTGATAGCGACGGTTTAAATAATAGGCAAAAGCCACTTGGCTGGCTGGATAGTTAATAATCATGATTAAATAGGTAACAGCCCGGGCCAGAAAAATATCTTTTAGGTGTACAGTATAGCCGTATTTGCGAAAAGCATAGGTAAAAACCAAAGAGTCGATTACATAAATAAATAAAAAATAACCTAAGACAAAAGCGCCAAAAGACCACAAGTTCACATAACTTATAGCTTTTAAGACCTTGGGCAAGGGATAGAGATGAAAAAGATAGATAAAAATTATCAGGGCAAAAACCCAAGGCAATATTTTTTTAGCATAGTGGATGATTTTTTTCATTTATTAAGCAACTTTTTTGCTGAAGTTTCGATAATAGGGTCAAATTTGAGTCCAAACCTCGGCGAAGGAAATAGGGAAGGAGAATCTTCGCCGTCTTTAATCCCCCATCTCCTTTCCTAAATACTAGCCCCTGCTTTTTAAGTAGGGGCTTTTTATTTACATTTTTTTATGGCCCAAACCCACTAAATATATCTCAGAAGAGGTCTTTCTGGTGGCTTTAGGCCGGACTTCTTCAACTTTTTTAAAGGCTTTTTTGAGCAGTTTTTTATATTCTGTTAATTCCTTGCCTGGAAATATTTTAACCAAAAAATTACCATCTTCTACGAGCAAGCCATGACAAATTTCTAAGGCCCGCATAGCTAGCTCATAAGAATTATAGGCATCTCGAAAAGAAATCCCAGATAGTTTTGGAGATAGATCAGAAACCACTACATCAGCATCACGAAGTAGTCTTAAGCAAATCTGATTAATGGCATCAGGAGACATGACATTTCCTAAGATAAATGCTGTATTTTGGGGGATTTGAATACTTAAAGCCTCTGTATCAACACCAATTACATTGCCTTTAGGACCCACAATTTTGGATATTTCTTTAAGCCAGCCACCAGGGGCACAACCAATATCAATAACCACATCCCCTTTTTTCATCAGCTTAAAGCGTTTTTGGAGTTCAGTAACTTTATAGGCTGCTCTGCAGACTTTTCCTTCTTTTTTGGCTTTTTTGTAAAAATGGTCTTTTCGTTGATAGGCCATAGCTTTATACGTTTATGTTTTTGCTGAAAAAAATGCAATTAATTTGATCAGGTATTGATTATGAACTGATGCCTTTCGGCCGACTTTTCTCACCTCCCTCAGACTCTTACGAAACTATTAGCAGCTTAGGGGTTGTTGGTCCGGTTCGCAAAGCCGCCCTACGTCATCAGCTCATATCTAATTTTACGATGAAATTATTGGGGTTTTTAGCTGAAAGGTGGGGTATTTACACCTCGAAAAACAGTTGAAAGTCTAAAATCTAAAGTAAAAAGTTTTGTAAAATCAATTAGTTAATATTTGTTAAGAGTGGCAAAGAGATTGCATAGTATTATAGTGAATAAAAAGGAGGAAGGATGTCTGTAAATCAACTAAATCAAGCTGGTATTATTAATGAAGCTAACCAGATCTTAGCTGATTTTGGCTTATTAGATAGACCAGCGCCAGTTAGCCCAGAACCTGAACAAACAAGTTTTGATTCAGCTCAATACCGCAGAATAACCGAATCCAATGGCCAGATACGGGCTGGGCTGTTTGGTAGACCGCAATTTAGGGGTCGCAGTGAAATAGATGTGACTAGACTTAGCGCTACTTTAGCAAACGTTGATCCTGCAGTTGCAGCCAGGGTTATTGCTGAATTGCCAGCTGATATAGCTGGTCAAGTTTTGGCAGAAGGCATTAATAGCATAGATTTATAAGGGGGCTCCTATGGCAAAAAATAAAAAATGGACCAAAGAAAAATTACTTAAAGTTTTTGAACTGCTAATTGAAAGCGATCATCCAATTGTTAGCCATAAAGAATTTAGAAAACGTCTTGATCGTGATCGAAATTTACTTGCCAATCAAATCATCCGCCAAGCCAATGGTAACATAGCTTACCGGTCTGTTGATTGTGATCCTCTCAATTTAAGTGATGAAGAATTTTGGGAATATATTGATAATACCCAATATTCAGACATGATTGAAGAAAATGCTGCTGTGGCTATTCTAAAGATGGCGGAAAAATTAGAGCTGAACAGCTAATAATTTAAAAAAACCGCGCAACAAATTCCAAAAATCGCCGATAATAATAGTGGATGGTGAAAATTAGGTTTAGGAAAGATCGCCATCATCAACTGTGGGGGAGCCTTTATAATGAAAAGGGCCACAGCTGATGTCAAAAAATATAATAAAATCATTTAGTTATAAATAGCAAATAGGGATTGGAGTATAATACACTCAAATCCCTATTTTTGTTCTTTGAAATATTGTGGGCAGGGAGGGAATTGAACCCCCGACACGTAGATTTTCAGTCTACTGCTCTACCGACTGAGCTACCTGCCCTTAAAAAACGTCTGGCAACATAGATTATCACCAGATAGGTGTCAAGTATTGTTGCTTTTGACTACTTGAAATAAAAATTTGGCTTAGAAATTAAGCAAAAAAAATGATTAATGGAAGTGGCAAATTAGAGGTGGCCTTATTGCTGTTTGAAAAATAAAGTTTTAAATTCTTTTTAAAAAACGCGGTGTTGCAAGTTGACGGTGTTTCTAAGGTATGGTATATAAGCATCTGGTTCAGTAAAGCTAAAATGATATAACTTGTTAATATTACTGAACAAATTTGAGCTTGTAAATAAAAAAGGGAGGATTAAATGTCAGAGAAGCGGTCAGTTCTAAATCCAGAATTCAAGGTGGGAGATGTCGCAGTTTATCCAGCCCATGGAGTGGGTAAAGTCCATTCTATAGAAGAAAGAGAAATTGCCGGTAATAAGCATAAATTTTATATCCTTAAAATTTTAGATAGCGGCATGACCATTATGGTTCCCACAGGCAATGTTAGAAATGTGGGGCTAAGAGAAGTAGTTAGCCAAAGTGAAGTAGAGGTGGTTTATGATATTTTGCGCGAGCGCGATATTTCTATTAATGAACAGACCTGGAATCGTCGCTATCGCGAATATATGGATAAAATTAAAACCGGCTCTGTTTATGAAGTAGCCGAAGTTTTAAGAGATTTAATGCTTTTGCGCTATGAAAAAGAGCTGTCTTTTGGTGAACGCAAAATGCTAGATACAGCTCGCGGATTGTTAGTTAAAGAACTAGCAATTGCTGAAGAAACAGAAGAAGAAGAAATAGCTGAGCAAATTGATGATATTTTCACTAATTAAAGAATAAAGGGTCCAAAAAAGGGTAAGAAAATAAGGTGCCAAGCAAGATTTGGCACCTTTTTTATTGAGATATAAGACATAAGCTGCTAGCAATCACCCTCTATGAATATAGGTGTAATCATCGCCGCAGGCGGCATAGGTCAGAGAATGGGTGGAAATAGGCCCAAGCAGTTTTTAGAAATTGCCGGCCAGCCTATTATCCATCACACCCTGCAAGTTTTTCAAAATATGGAAGAGGTTAAGGAAGTTGTAATAGTTTTGGCCAAGGATTATGTAGAATCATTTCAATATCAAGGTCCAAAACATTGGCAAGTAATCCCAGGTGGTAAACAGAGACAAGATTCAGTTAGTAATGGTCTAAAGGTAATTTCAGATAATTGTGAAGTTGTGTTAATTCATGATGCAGCCCGTCCTTTTATTAGCCAAGATTTAATTAAACAAGTAGCTAAGCAGGCCCTAAATCATGGGGCAGCTATTTTAGCTTGCCCTATAAAAGAAACTATAAAAATGGTAAATTCGCAAAATACTATAATAGAAACCATAGATCGCAGCAAACTTTGGGCAGCGCAAACTCCGCAAGGTTTTGAACTTAAACTTTTTAGAAAAGCTATGCAGGCGGCAAATGAAGCTGGATATGTGGGAACCGATGACGCCAGTTTGGTGGAGAGACTTGGGAATAAGGTCCACCTAGTTGAAGGTGATTCCAGAAATATTAAGATTACCACTCCTGAGGATTTGGTGATTGCCGAAGCAATTGCTAAAGGTTGGAAAGAAAAATGAATAGAATAGGTATTGGATACGACATTCATAAGTTGGTAGAGGGTCGAAAATTAATTTTGGGCGGTGTAGAGATTCCTTTTGAAAAAGGTTTGCTAGGTCACTCAGACGGCGATGCCTTGTTGCATGCTATTGCAGATGCCTTGTTAGGAGCAGCTAGCTTAGGTGATATTGGTCAGCATTTTCCAGACAATGACCCTGCTTATAAAAATGCTGATAGCAAAGAACTCTTAAAAACAGTGGCTAAGTTGATTTCAGAAAATGGTTATCAAGTAGTAAATATTGATTCGAATATCATTATCCAAAAACCAAAACTAGCGCCCTACTTAGACAAAATGTCTCAAACTATTGCCGAAATTTTGAATATAGAGCAAGATCAAGTAAATGTAAAAGCTAGATCTAATGAGGGTTTGGGAGATATAGGCCAAGGTCTAGCAGCAGCAACTCAAGCAGTAGTGATCATCTCCAGGGGCTAATT
Source organism: Pseudomonadota bacterium (assembly GCA_043823065.1). Classification (GTDB taxonomy): domain Bacteria; phylum UBA10199; class UBA10199; order 2-02-FULL-44-16; family DYJF01; genus JBDRBB01. The sequence goes on from JBDRBB010000010.1 coordinate 155,281, forward strand.
TATGACACTTAATCTTTATAATACTTTGCACAACCAGAAGGAAGAATTTGAGCCGCTTAAGTCAGGTAAAATTGGCATGTATGTTTGCGGGATCACAGCCTATGATTCTTGTCATTTGGGCCATGCCCGGGCTGCTATTGTTTTTGATGTTATTGTTCGTTATTTAAGATTTAGTGGTTATGATGTTACTTATATCAGAAACTATACAGATATAGACGATAAAATTATTAAACGGGCTAATCAAGAAAACTTGTCTTGTCAGGAAATTGCTACGCGTTATATCCAAGAATATGAAGAAGATATGGCAGCGCTAGGTGTGCAAAACCCAGATCAAACGCCAAAGGCCACTGAGCATATTCCAGAGATGATTGCTGCTATAGAAAAATTAATTCAAAAAGATTTAGCCTATGAAGTAAATGGCAGCATCTATTTTAGTGTTAGAAAATTTGCTGGTTATGGAAAATTATCTGGAAAAAATATTGAAGAGCTAGAATCAGGAGCAAGAATAGATGTGGATGAAACAAAACAAGATCCCCTGGATTTTGCATTATGGAAAGCTTCCAAACCAGGTGAGCCTAAGTGGTCCTCTCCTTGGGGAGAAGGTCGGCCTGGGTGGCATATTGAATGTTCAGTCATGAGCTCCAAATATTTGGGTCAGCCTTTTGATATTCATGGCGGCGGTCGCGATTTAGTATTTCCTCATCATGAAAATGAAATCGCTCAAGCCGAAGGGGCTTGCGGATGTGAGTTTGCGCGTTATTGGCTGCACAATGGTTTTATTAATATTAATGCGGAAAAAATGAGCAAATCTTTGGGTAATATAAAAACAATTAAAGATATTAGATCAATTTTTGATTATGAAGTTATTCGCTATTTTCTTTTGGCCAATCATTACCGCTCTCCCATTGATTATACCGAGGATAATGTAACCAATGCTGAGCGGGCAGTGGTTAGTTATTATGCTTCTTTAGAGCATATTATGGAAGCTGCCAAAAATTATAATGCAAACGTGAATCTAAAACTAAATGATTATGAACAAGATTTACTGCAAGCCATTAAAGGATTTAGAACTGAATTTCAAAAAGCCATGGATGATGATTTTAACACCGCTTCAGCCATTGCCCGCATTTTTGATTTAATTCGCGAAGTAAATGGTTATGTAATTAATAAACAAAAGCAATCTGCAAAAGATGCTAAGGCCAAGCTGGCAAAAGCATATTTGGAATCAATCAAAGAAGTCAGCCAGGTTTTAGGTTTTTTTGGTTCAGAGTATCAAGAGTTTGTGAATCGACAAAATAAACTTGGCTTAAAAAGATTCAATTTAGAGCAAGACCAAGTGGAAGATTTAATTGCCCAGCGTAGCCAAGCCAGAAAAGATAAAAATTTTGGCAAAGCAGATGAAATTCGCGCCCAGTTACAAGACATGCATATTGAAGTTAAAGATCGTCCAGATGGTGCCACTGATTGGATGGTAAGGATTTAATGTTTAAGCTTCACACAGAATTTTCGCCAGCAGGTGACCAGCCCCAAGCAATCGAAAAACTTACCCAGGGAATTCTTAAAGGCCAGAAATATCAAGTTTTGATGGGAGTAACAGGTAGCGGCAAAACTTTTTCCATGGCGCACGTCATTGCCAATGTTAGTAAACCAACCTTGATCATGGCGCCCAATAAAACCTTGGCCGCCCAGCTTTACGCTGAATTCAAAGACTTATTTCCTGAAAATGCAGTTGAATATTTTATTAGTTATTATGATTATTACCAGCCTGAAGCTTATCTTCCTGCCCAAGATTTATATATAGAAAAAGATTCAGCAATTAATGAGCAAATCGATAAGCTGCGCCATTCAGCAACCCACAGCCTATTAACCAGAAGAGATGTGATTATTGTTGCCTCAGTTTCTTGCATCTATGGTTTGGGTTCGCCAGAAGCCTACCAAGGAATGCTGGTGCGTTTAAAAGCTGGAAAAAATCTGGATCGCCAGGAATTATTATCCAAACTCATTGAGATCCAATATGAACGCAATGATTATGATTTTCACCGCGGAACTTTTCGGGTGCGCGGGGATGTTGTAGAAGTGTTTCCGACCTATGAAGATGCCAAGGCAGTTCGCTTTGAGTTTTTTGGAGATGAACTGGAAAAAATTATAGAAATAGATTCTTTAACTGCCAAACAATTAGGTGAGTTAAAAGAAGCAGCGATTTATCCAGCCAGTCATTATGTTACTGAGCAAGAGCGCCTAAAACAGGCTATTCAAGGAATTAAGCAAGAGCTGGCAAGTCAAATAGAGTTTTTTCATAAGCATAATAAAGTATTAGAAAAAGCGCGTATTGAACAGCGCACCAGATTTGATTTGGAAATGATTGAAGAAATTGGTTTTTGTAAAGGCATTGAAAACTATTCTCGATATTTAACCGGTCGGGAAGCTGGCCAGCCTCCACCGACTTTAATTGAATATTTTCCGCGCGACTTTTTGTTATTCATGGATGAAAGCCATATTTCCGTGCCTCAAGTTAATGGTATGTATCATGGGGATCGCTCGCGCAAACAAACTTTGGTAGAACATGGATTTAGACTGCCTTCAGCTTTGGATAATCGTCCACTCAAATTTGAGGAATTTGAACAAAACATTAATCAAGCAATTTTTGTTTCAGCAACACCTAGTGATTATGAAATGCAAAAAGTTAATGGCCAAGTTGTAGAACAAGTAATTAGGCCAACAGGTCTAATGGATCCAGAAGTTGAAGTGCGCAAAACCGGGAATCAACTAGATGACTTGTTGTCAGAAATTAAACTCAGGGTGCAAAAACACGAAAGAGTTTTAGTGACCACCTTAACTAAACGCATGGCCGAGGAGTTAACTGAATATTTAAAAAACAAAGGACAAAAAGTACGTTATCTACATTCAGATGTTGAATCTTTGGAGCGCGTGGAAATTATTCGCGCTTTGCGCAAAGGTGAATTTGATGTGCTGGTTGGTATAAATTTATTAAGAGAGGGGCTTGATCTACCAGAAGTTTCTTTAGTAGCCATCTTAGATGCAGATAAAGAAGGTTTTTTAAGATCAGAAAGATCTTTAATTCAAACTTTTGGCAGGACTGCCCGCAATGTAAATGGCCGAGTAATTTTATATGCTGACAGCCAAACCAAATCTATGAAAAAAGCCATGGCAGAAACCAGCCGGCGTCGCCAAATTCAAGGAGAATATAATATTAAACATGGTATTACTCCAGAAAGCATAAAAAAGAAGATAAGCGATGTTTTGCATTCTATTTATGAAGCAGATTATGCCAAGGTCCCGGATATTGAAGAAGAGATAGAATTTTCAGTTGAAGAGCTACCCAAACATATTGAAAGTTTAAGACGGCAGATGCTAAAAGCAGCTAAAAGATTGGATTTTGAAACAGCAGCCCAGATTAGGGATAAAATTAAATATTTGGAAACCAAGGCTCTTATCGTATAACTTACTGAAAAGAATTGATTTTATCCTTAGTTGGTGTCATTCTGATACCTACAAAATAGGGCGAAGAATCTCAAAAAGCTTGGGGATTCTTCTCCTTCGACAAGCTCAGGATCAGGATTGCTTAGAAAATACAAAAATTTGCATTTTCTAAGCAACTTTTTGGTTAGATTAGTCGATAATATTTATAAAATATAAAATAGCGGAACTTGTATGTGTAATCGAAAGGAGTATTTATGAGGAAGTTTTTAGTTGTTTTGGTAGTTGTTTTTGCAGTTGCTCTCCCAAGTTTTAGTTTTGCAGATGCTGGTTATGATGGTGGTTTTTATATTAAAAATTCTGAAGATACATTTAAACTTAAAATTAATGGTCGCATTCAACCAGAATTTTTCTTTACCAAACAAACCATTGCTCCGACTAAGCAAGCTAGCTTTGGTTTAAGAAGGGCTGAAACTTCCTTTACTGCCACGATTAGAGAAAAACTTAGCTTTGGAGTTGGTTTTAAACATGCCACTAACTCTCAAGATTTTTCCGGTGTAAATATTACTGGGGGCACAATGTCTTATGAATTTGTGCCAGAGTTTACTATCACCGCTGGTATGGTTGGACTTCCTTTAAGCATGATGGCTGACATGAGTTCTAAATGGTTTCTTTTAACCAGATCTCCTATTACTGATGTTCAAGACGATGGTGTTGAAGATTTTACAATTCCCAGATTAAGCTTTAGTGTTCCAGATGGTTTAGGCCTAAATTTTTCCGGTAGCAGGTGGAAATTTTATTATTCGCTTAGTGTAGTCAATGGCGCTGAATCTAATTATACCTGGAATACTAATAATAGATTTTCTTTTGGTGCCAGGGTTGGTTTTAATATCTTAGGTTCAGTTGGTGGTTCAATGACTGACTTTGCCTGTTCAGATGCTCCCAATTTGGCAGTTAGCCTTGGCAGTATGTATCAAGCTAAACGTAATTATTTTGTTGGCGCTAATAACACTACTAACCCAACTCAAATTGGATATTTATGGACCTCTAGCGCAGGTATTGCGTTGCGTTGGGGAGGTTTTTCGCTTACTACTGAAGGTTACTGGCGTCGCACCAAAATTAATGCCCAAGGAGCTGCTGTTTGGTGGAGACCAAAACTTGATGATATTGGTTATTATGCTGCAGTTGGTTACTATATTGTACCCAAGACTTTTGAAGTGGCCCTGCAGGCCGGGCAAATTATTCGTGAAGGCCCAGATAACAACTCTCATTCTTTTGGTGGTGGTTTGAACTGGTATATCTTTGATAATAACCTAAAGATGCAACTTTCTTATATTTGGACTGAAGATTATGATGATATTTGGGGAGCTGCGAATAGCAACCACATTCATAATATTATGTTAATGACCAGTGCTGCTTTTTAAGCAGTAATGAAGCATGTTAACAAGAGGCCATGGTTTTTGACCATGGTCTTTTTTTTGCAATATGTTTATGGTAAGCTAGTTCAAGGACAAAATGAATCTTCTATCAAAAATAAAACAATTTCCTACCAGACCAGGAATTTATCTTTTTAAAGATGGTGCAGGTAAGGTTTTGTATGTGGGTAAGGCCAAATCATTACGCACTAGAGTTAGTAGTTATTTTAAGAATAAAAAAGAACAAACTAGCAAAGTTAAATTCTTAGTTAAGAAGGCCAAAGAAATTGATTTTATTGTCACTGATACAGAAAAAGAAGCTCTGCTTTTAGAAAACACGCTTATTAAAAAACACAGGCCCTGTTACAATATTCAACTCAAAGACGATAAAACCTATGTGAGCATCAGGGTTGGTTTAGATCATCGGTTTCCAGGCATTAACATTACTAGAAGAACGCCAAAAGATGGCGCTAAATATTTTGGCCCCTATTCTTCTTCAACTGGAGCTAGGGCCACTGTAGATCAGGTTATTAAAACTTTTAAGATTCGTTCTTGTTGTGATCACGAATTTGCAAATCGAGTACGCCACTGTTTGGAATTTGATTTAGGTCGTTGCAGCGCGCCCTGTGTTCAAAAAATAACGCAAAAAAATTATTTGGAATGTGTGGAAGAGTGTTTGCTATTTTTAAAAGGCGCTAACCAAGAATTACTGCAAAGATTAAAAAAACGCATGCAACAAGCTTCAGCTGATATGAAATACGAAGAGGCAGCTCAGCTTAGAAATGTATTTTTTCAGATCAAAGAAACTTTAGCTAAACAAAATGTAGTAAAACACGAAGGAGGAGATCAAGATTACCTAGGGCTTGCTTTTGTAGAAAACAAAGCTGCAATTTGTTTATTAATGATGCGAGGTGGTGTTCTTTTAGATCGACGCTCAAATGTGATTAATGAAATTGGAGAGGATCCAGAAAAAATTATAACCTCTTTTTTGTTAACCAATTATGAATCAGCAGCTGACATTCCTAAATGTATTTATCTTTCGCATAAAGTAGAAAACAAAAATGAACATGAAGCAATCTTGTTTGATAAAAGCGGGCATAACGTTAGCATAAAGGTTCCGCAGCGAGGCCCCTCAAAACAATTAGTAGATCTGGCTTGTAAAAATGCTGGGGAGACCCTTAAACTTAGGCTTCAAGAATCCAAGAGCATAGAGCATGTTTTAAATATGCTTCAAAAAAAATTAAAATTAAAAACAGAACCAGGACGCATTGAGTGTCTTGATATTACTAACCTGCAAGGTAAACAAGCTTATGGATCTTTAGTTAGTTTTCATAGAGGAGCGCCAGACAAGAATAATTATCGCTTGTACAGCATTCAAACCTTAAAAACACCAGATGATTATCAAATGATGCATGAAGTTTTGTGGCGGCGCTATTCAAAATTTAAACAAACAACTTTGCCTCTGCCAGATTTATTATTAATTGATGGTGGTAAGGGGCAGCTTGGTGTGGCTAAAGCTGTTTTAGATGAGTTAGGTTTAAAAGATTTGTCAGTAGCTGCAATTGCCAAGGGAAAACAAGGTGAAGAAGATAAGATTTTTTTGCCTGGTCGCAAAAATCCAGTTAAGTTTACCAAGAATTCGCCAGCCCTGCTTTTACTAAAAAAGATTAGAGATGAAGCTCACCGTTTTGGAATAACAGCCCATAGAAAAAAAAGAATTAAAGATACTATAAATCAGGCGTCGAATGATTGACGCTTGGGGTTCTAATTTACCAACCTGATAAACGTCTTATAATCTAAATTTTAATAAATAATAATAATATCATCTAGTTAGAAACAAATGTTTTCTTTCAGGCTTTGGCACATGCCTTGCTAGTTTAATAAGGCGGAGGCTTGAAAGATCATGAAGAGTGAATTTACTAAAGCAGATCAGCAAGTATTAGAAAAAGTTTTGCAGGGGAGTTTTGGGGGACTCTCCTCAGTTGATCCAGCTATTCTTTCCTGCGGTGGAATTTATGTGCCCCATCAAAATGAAACTCAAAGAGTAATTTATCGGATTATTATCACTTCTAACCAGGAAATGCCGGTAAAAGTGGTTACTGGAGTCAGGCCCAAGAATATTTTACATTTATTAATGCAAAAAGAAGCAATGAATTAAAAATATAGTTCCTCTTCACAGAAGGGCTGTTTTACTTTGCGCGGTAAAACAGCCTTTTTTATAGCTTAAAAAAATTAGCAATTGATTCTGAATATGGGGCTTTGGCAATACCCTTTTCAGTAATAATGGCTGTGATTAGTTCTGCAGGCGTAACATCAAAGGCAGGATTAATTATTTCTATTAAATCAGGTGTAATTTGGGTAGTGCCGATTTTTCGTATCTCGTTATGATCTCTTTCTTCAATTGGGATAAGAGTTCCATCGGTAATCGTGCGATCAATGGTAGATAAAGGGGCAGCGACATAAAAAGGGATAGCATGTTTTTGAGCCAGCACAGCCACAGTATAGGTGCCAATTTTATTAGCCACATCACCATTGGCTGCAATGCGGTCAGCACCCACGATTATAGCATTAACTAGACCTTGGCGCATAACTAGACCAGCCATGTTATCTGTAATTACTGTAGTTTTGATTCCATGCTTTTGCATTTCCCAAGCAGTTAGTCTGGCGCCTTGCAAAAGAGGTCTGGTTTCATCAGCAATCACGCTAATTTGTTTACCTGCATCATGAGCGCTATAAATTATACCCAAGGCTGTGCCATAACCAGCAGTAGCCAGCGCACCAGCGTTGCAATGGGTTAAAACTGTATCTCCATCTTTGAGTAGTTCTTGGCCAAGTCTGCCGATGGCGCGGTTAGATTCAATATCTTCGTGATAAATTTTTAAGGCTTCAACTTTTAGTATTTCAATCAATTCAGGCACTGGCTTTTCTTTGTTTGACAAAATTTTAGCCTTCATTCTTTCCAGGGCCCAAAAAGGGTTAACCGCAGTTGGCCGGGCATTAGCCAGACGATTAGCTGCAGTTAAAACTTTTTCATAAAAAGTATCAAAATTATTTACCCCAAATCCTTGGGCAGCCAAAGCCAGGCCCATGGCTGCCGCGACACCTATTGCTGGTGCACCTCGAATGGCCATATTTTTTATGGCTTGAGCAACCTGGACATAATCTTCACAAGTAATGTAAACTTCTTTGGTAGGAAGAAGCCGTTGATCTAACATCACTACTTTATCGTTTTTCCATTCAATTGTTTTAATCAAAAACATTGGTTGTTCCTCAAATATTATGCAGTTTCTTTTGCCTTATTCTTCATAAGTTTCTTTATCAAAATTAAATAAGCTAAGTAAACTTTCTAAAATCTTATTTTCCTTGCCGCAAAGATTTTCCAAGACTTGTTCTTCCAAAAAAACACCGCCACAATTAAAACATTTATCGATATGAATACCTTTATAGGTTATTTCTTCTAATTCCAGGCCACAAGCTGGACAATGATGCCAATGTTCTTGTTTTAATTTACTTAATTCTTCTTTAGCCAAAGCTTGTCTTTTTTCTTGAGCTAATTTTTTCATTTGCACTACATCTTTTTTACCAAAATATTCTTTTTCTGGTTGAGGTCGTTTAGGCATAACACCTCCTTATTTAAGGAGCTTATCTCGTAACTCGTAAGTAAAAGCCATGTCAAGTGTTCCTCTTAACACTAGGCAACATTTACTTATAGCCTGTACTTTATCGATATGTTATAAAAGATTTTATGGAGCAAATTCCTAATTGGATAAATTTTTTGTTTGCCGGGATGTTTGGAGCCTTAGTGGGCAGTTTTTTGAATGTGTGTATTGTGCGTCTTCCTAGGGAAGAATCAATTATACTGCCACGATCTCATTGCCGTTCATGCGAACATCAACTCTCGTGGTGGGAAAATATTCCCATATTTAGTTATTTGATCTTAAAGGGCAAGTGTCGCCATTGCCAAGAACAGATTCCAGTTCGTTATCCAGCAGTGGAATTAATTACTATAATGTTATCTTTAACTTGTTGGAAATTTTTAGGCCAATTTAACCTATATACAGCATATTTTTTACTCTTAGTTTGTCCTTTAATTGTGGTTACTTTTATAGATTTAGAATTTCGTATTATTCCTAATCAAATTACCTTACCAGGTATTGCTGCTGGTTTTTTAGTCAGTATCTTTTTTGCAGGTAAGTATACTTATTATGAAGCTGCTCTTAATAGTATGTTGGGAATTTTAGTAGGCGGAGGTTTTTTATATTTAGTGGCTTTTATTTATGAAAAACTAAAAAAAGCTGAAGGAATGGGTGGAGGTGATGTAAAATTAGCAGCAATGTTAGGTGCTTTTTTTGGTTGGCGAGCAGCAATTTTTATTTTATTTGCCAGTTCAGTGCTTGGTTCTTTAGTTGGTTTGCTTCTATTGATTATTAAAAAGAAAGATGCCAAGTTTGCCTTCCCTTTTGGCCCCTTTTTGGCCTTAGCAGGGCTCATTTACTTCTTTTTTGGTAAGCAAATTATTGGTTGGTATTTAGGTCTTTTTTAGTATAAAATAGGCTACAATTTAATAAAATTAATATATAATTTGGCTTTATTCCATTATATATATAGAACACTTGACTATTTTTAAAGGTTCTGTTCTATTTGGGGCACATTCAACAACAAAGTATTTATTCAATCTGGAGATTAACAATGACCACCCATCATATAAAAGAAACTATTAAAAACAATGTTCGTCAATTTCGTGAAAAACTTTTAATGAGCAAAGCAGAGCTGGCCAGAAAAGCTGGTTTGTCAGCATTGACTATTGATCGCATTGAACGCGGAATGAAATGTCGCATGGATACCAAAAGAAAAATTCTTTTAGCTCTAAATTTAGAACTTGCTGCTAAAGACCAAATTTTTCCAGAACATATTTAAGAACTTTCTATACTTGCGTCCCTTTGATCTATAGTGTAATTCATAGATCATGCACCCTGACCTTTTAAACAACTCCCTTTTTCTTCGTTACTATGAACAATGGCAAAAGGATCCAGAGTCAATTGTGTTTGCCCCAATTGCTGATTTCTTTTTGCGTTATGGCATGGTTGATGAAGCATTTAAAATTTGTCTGCAAGGTTTGAGCCGCCATGAAAATTTAACTACTGGACATATTGTCATGGCTAAGATTCAGCTTAGTAGAGGTAATGTGGAAGAAGCTGAAGATGCTGTTGCTAAAGTTTTGCAAATAATGCCTTCCAATAAACATGCCCTGCGTTTGTTAGAGGAAGTTAATGCTTTCAAACTAGGCGAGCACAGTAATATAGAAAGAATTCCTCTTCAAGACCTTGTGAAAAAAGCTAAATCCCCCAAAAAATGGCATACAGTAACTATGGCTAATATTTATGCTCAGCAAGGGCATGTAGAAAGAGCCAAAAATATATTTGAGTCTATCTTGGAAAGAGAGCCTGATAACCAAGAAGCTAAAAAAGGATTAGCAGCAATTACTTCATGACCAGCATTCTAAACAAAGAGAGTATTTTAGAACAAGCTCGTCTTTTTGTGGAAGAGGGTAAGTTAGACAAAGCCATAACCGAATATAATAAAATTTTGGCTGCTGACCCCTCTGATCTTAGGGTCAAATTGCGCGTAGCCGAGCTATATACCAAGCGCAAACAAATTAATGAAGCCATTAAGATTTATCGTGAAGTAGCAGAAAGCTATGCTGCTGAAGAATTCTATCTTAAAGCAGTTACAGTTTTAAAAAATATTTTACGGCTTAATCCCAGTTTGGTGGATGTCAATTTAATGTTAGCTGAGCTTTATGAACGAATGGGTTTGGTACAAGATGCTATCAGGCAATATGATATATTATCATCTACCCTGGATCAAAAAGGAGATGCTGCCAAAGCTTTGGAGGTTTGTAAAAAAGTGGTAGATTTAGTACCAGACGCGGAAGCCCCTAGAATTAAATTAGCCGAAATTTTACAGCGTGAAGGGATGATTGATGAGGCTCTAGATCAATATGAAGCTGTTGCCAGAATGTATGAAAAGCAAAAGCGCAAAGACTTAAAATTAGCTGATATATATGAAAAAATTTTAGCTCATCGCGATAATATAGAGATGTTAAAATCTCTTTGTCGCATTTACGACAAGGTTGGTGAAAAGAAGAAATTATTAAGATGTATGGATCAGGCTAAAAATGTAGCCAGTGTTGATCCAGAACTATTAGAGATGCAAGCAAGGGTGTTTGCTTCCTTAAATCAGATGGAAACAGCAAAAAGCAAATATTTGCACTTGGCTGATATTTTTTTGGATGAAGGAAAAAAACACGAGGCACTTAAAACCTATGCTGAAATTTTGATATTAATGCCACATGAGGAGGAAAAAATATTTAAGAGAGTGGCTGATTCAGGTGAAGAAGCAGTAGCTGAGCTAAAAAGAATATGGGAACAACGGCGCAAAGAACAAAAAGAACAGGATGTATTAGAGGAAACAGAGCAAATTACCAAAGAAGAGACTGAGAAACCCAAATCTCAACCTAAACAGCAACCAAAACCCCAGCCACAGCCTAAGTTTGCTGTTGATACAAGGACAGAAGAAACAAGAATGTTTCAGACAGCTCAGTCGTCCTTGAATTTAGGGGTTGCTTATTGGCGCACCGGTTTAAGAGAAGAAGCTAAGGCAGAATTAATTAAAGCCAGAGAAATATTTTTTCAGTTAATCAAAAGCGAAGGTGTTTATAAGGCAAAGGCCCAGAACGAACTAAATAATTTAAATAACTTGCTTTCACCTAAAAAAAATGTAGAAAAAGCACCTGTTTCAACAGAAAAATTACAAGTAAAACCAATTCCAGAAAAAAAGCAGAAGCAACCATCTGAAACAAAGACAACTTCAGATATAAAGAAAAAAAAGATATCGTTTGTGTAGGGGAGCAAAATGGATCATCTGAATTATTATAGTCTTAAAGAAGAACCTTTTACAGTCATGCCTTTAACAAATTTTTATTACCATAATGATCAGCACGATCAGGCCTTTTTACGCCTGTCCAGAGCTGTGGAAAATATGAAAGGTTTGGCAGTGTTGGTTGGCGATGTTGGCACTGGTAAAACACTTCTAGCCAGAAGATTATTGGAAGAATTGCCGGAAGAAGAGTATGAGGTATCTTTGTTGGTTATTTTACACTCAGATGTTGATAGCGACTGGTTAATCAAGCGCATAGCTCGTCAATTTGGAGTGGAAAATCTTGCAGGAACTAAAGTTGAAGTGCTGCAAAGACTATTTGATCGTTTAGTCCAAATTTCTGAACAAGGTAAGCGGGCGGTAATTTTAATTGATGAAGCCCAGATGTTAAGAAAACAAGAACTTTTAGAAGAAATTAGAGGACTGCTTAACTTAGAATTACCCAATCAAAAACTTTTGTCTTTTGTTTTGTTTGGCATGTTGGAGTTAGATGAAACTTTAAAGCTAGAGCAAGCCTTGCAACATCGCTTGGCAGTGCGTTGTCAGTTAAAAAACTTTTCTCCAGAAGTGGTGAGTGATTATATTCGTTTTCGTTTGTTTCATGCTGGTTGCGATAATCAGGTTTTCTCTCCAGAAGCCTTGCAAAAAATTCATGCCTATACCAAAGGCAATCCCAGAGTAATAAATGTAGTTTGTGATAATGCCCTGTTTGAAGGTTTTATTCGTAAGGCAGAAATTCCCATCCCCAGTTCAGTTATTGAAGATGTTGCGGCAGATTTGGGATTAAGTGCAGCAGCTGAGAAGCCCGTCATTCCCCAGACTTAAAGTGAAATCCTAAATCCTAATTTCTAAATCCTAAACAATATCAAAATTCTAATTACCAAAATCCAAAACAAAGTGTTTTGAACATTTGAAATTTGGTAATTTGAATTTGTTTAGAATTTAGATATTAGAGTTTAGAAATTTAATACTGATGACTTTAGTCTCCAATCTTAGTCTTTTATCCCATATTTTTGCAACAACCAGCAAATAATGCTAATAATATCAATGGTTTATTCTGATTAGGACCTGGCACATATCTTGCTTCTATATTTGTTGTCATTCCTGCCTAGGCAGGAATCCATAATTATAGGAGCAATTTATGTTTAAAAAGTTTTTTCTCGTTATTTTAACCTTAAGCTTAGTTGGAACAGTTGGTTGTATTGGCGATAAACTGGCCAATGATGATTCAAACCAAAATATTGATAATGCATCTCAACTGCCTAATCAAGGTGGTGATTTAGATCTAACATCAGGTACAACAGATGATCCTCGTTATGGATATGGAAATGATGATGACGATGATAATGTTTTAGGAGAATATGATTCTGGTCCTGGTTCTTCTGCAGATGAAACTATTTCCATTCGTTTTGATTCAATTATCACTATTAAACAAGGACTAGCCAAAACAATTGAATTAGATGCAACCCTTAGAAATTATGAAGGTAGTTTTAGTTTAGAATTTGCCATGCAAGAAGCAGATCAAGATAAAGTAGAAGTTACCAGAAGTGGCGATGAAATAACCTTATTAAGTAATCATCCAGGAACCCATGACGCCAGGCTCATAGCTTTTGATGGTGCAGGATCTGAACTTGTCCGTAAAAATATTCAGATTAAAGTAAATAGGAATGAATTAAAGATCACCAGCATTGAGCTGCCAAATGCAGTCGATTATAGCGCTGATGAAGCGATTAGAGCTGAAATTAAAATAAAAGGTGGTTCAGACGAATATGAATCTGTGAGCGCAAGTGCTGATTCAGAAGGTTTGGAGGTTAATGTAGAAAAAGATGGGGAAAAATATTTTCTTACGTTAATTCCAAATAATCCTGGTGATCATGAGATTACAGTAACTGTAAAAGATGTTAATGCTAATTTTGAGCAAGCAGAAAAAACAGCGAGCCTAAAGATTAACTATATGGTTGTGTTTGGAACTTTAATAGAAACTGCCGATTTTAATACCTGCGCTAATAACAATATTAAGTTAATTGTTAAGAGCACCAATGCCCATGCAGCAAAAATTGTTAAAAATGAAGAAGGTTATAAGCAATTTCCAAGGATTGAGGATGAATTTTATACAAATGATGAGGAAGAGATTAATTTAAAACTAGGCCAGTTTTCCTTGCTACGCACAGAACTGGAAATAGCTGGTGGGGTGGGTCCTTTTAAGGTTGAAATAACAAAGGGATCTTCTACTTCTTATGTTGAAGAAAGAGATAATGATTACTTTTCGTTAGCAAGTAGAAGAGACAGTCATGGAAGACATATACCTTATATTATCCTAGCAGAAGGAGATAGAGATTTTATTTGGAAGATCGATACTGGTAAGGCATTCACAGGTCCGGTAGAAGTTGAAATAACAGTTAAAGATTTAGGTTGTGAAAGTACAGAAAATATTTTTGTGCGCAAAATTAATTTTGATATTGGTTGTCAGATTGGAAAGTTTTTGGATGAAAACGGTCAGGGTAAAATACTTTTTAAGGCTAGCTATTCAACACCTAGAGAAAATTCTGGCTATTGCGCTGGAACTGATGCCTGGTTTGCTCTAACCTCTGAAGCTTTTCCTGGATCACGAGATGATGGTTATGATCATCACCTAAAAAACTATTTGATGAGTAATGGTGAATTTAATCTAACCAGAGATGGTAATTCTAGTACTAATGATAATAAAGATAGTATCACAGATTATCCTAGATTAGAGATCTTAGATGAAAATGATTTTAGTCCCTGGGCTAATAAGCAGGATTGTGATGCATTTGGTTGTTCAGAAGCAGATCAAGAATATGTAAATAACCTATGTGTAGAAGATATTACTGGTTATGCATTTTGGTTTGATTCTGCTTCTTGTTCTCATGATCCATCTATTGGGATTGATATAGGTGGTTTTATTGCCAAATGGTGTCCAGATCCTGATAAATTAGAAAACGGAAACAATGAAGATGATGGTTGTGTGTGGGCTTCTGCTAAAGAAGGTTTTGAATGGAATAATATAGGTTATCAAACAGAAAAGACAGCATTCATAGGTTTTAAAGACCATGAAATCAGTTGGGGAAATTCAACAAAATGGACTAGTCTTGCTCCGTCCAATGCGCCGTAAAAAGACTACTTCTTCCAAGGCATAATCAATCTGGGGGTGTGTTTTTCAGGCACACCCTCTTTTTTTTCTAGATCTAGCGCAGCTGGCAAGGTTGGCGCCAGTTTTTGTTTAACCACCAGGCAATGATCTGCTGAATCATTTGGACAGCGGTCTTGCTCATCTGGAACCAAGTCACAGTCAGTATCTACAATGTATTGAGGTGACCACCAGCAAATAGACACAGTATCTAGTTTGGGGCAGGCAGAAGCAGTCCAGGAAATTTTTTCTTCCCAACCATCATAATAATTTATTGCTGAATTTTTAAGGCCATTGCAATCATCATCAGGGCAGCCATTGTCAATTTCAGAACTTACTGATTGATCAAGACCCAAGCCAGCAACATAAGGACACCGATCATATTCATCTCTTATGCCATCTTGATCATTGTCAATGATAGGACATCCCAGGTTTTCTTCAGGTCCTGCCTGAGTGAGGCAATTATCAATATAGTCGGCAATACAGTCTCCATCGACATCGCCCAAGGTTACTTCACATGATTTAATATTTTTATCATTAGTATATTGAGGACAACCCATGTGTTCAATAGGGCCAGGCTTATCTAAACAATGATCAATATAATCTGGCGCGCAATCTCCGTCCTGATCATCTGGTTTGCTGGCACAGGGCAGACCCTTGTTTTCCTTTAAGCCAGGTTCTTTAGGATATTTATCTTCCTGATCAGACAGACAATCGCCATCATAATCTAGTCCTGGTTCAGGCAGGCAAGGGCAGCCTACATTCTTGATATCACCGATGATTTTGGGACATCGGTCATAGATGTTAAGCATGCAATCCCCGTCAAAGTCTTCATCAGTTTGAAAACAGGTCTCAGTATTTTTGACAGTTGCATCGGATATATCGGCAAGTTGTTTTAGGTTATAAGCAAGGCTAGAAAATGGAATTATTAAGCAAATTCCGATAGTTATGCTAAAAAAAACTACTTTCCAGCGCATGTACCCCCCTGCCTAAAATCTACCACTATGTATTAGAGCAAAAAGGGTGCCAGATTATCTCACTCAATTATTTCTGATTGCTCTCGAGGTTAGTAGGTTTTGGGTACGGCTGCGTTTTTGGTTACGCCCAAAAACTTGCCTCTGTCTCTTGGCGAGCGTGGTATCATAAGCATAGATACGCTCGCCAGCGAGATGCCCCAAAACCTACTAACCTCTGCGCAATCAGTATATTAATATTGCCTCAAATGTTTGGTGGTTCTGAGGTGTTTGTCCGAAAAACAGACAGCTGAGTGCCATATTTGCGCATTCATCCCCGGTAGAGTATTGGATACGGAGATAAGGCTACCTTATGGATGGGCACACAAAAGCTGGACGAAATCTCGGCAAATTTGAGCATCAGATGTCTGGGCTTGAGGACTATTAATCACCTCAGAACTACCAAACATTTTAGTGGCAGTTGTAGATTTAGCGAAGGGGTTTTAGTTTATTAGGGTAAGCTAATTACTGCAGGTTCATAATCAAACCGGGGACGGATGAAAATAAAAGAGGGGTGGCCATCTTCATAGGTCCAGACATCATCCACAATTACAATTTGTACAGGTGCAAAAGCTGGAAAATCAATATCAGCTACGCCTGTGGCCAAAGGCATTTCAGTAGTAGCGCTGGCCAGGGCCCCGGCAATAATTGTCCATTGTTCTTCAGTTGGAGAGCGAAAACCAAAAGCACCTTGAGTTGGATCATTTACATCATTGGCATAAATATCTGCTGCAGTTAGTACAGCCTGATCATAAGCAATTAATAAATCTTGGGTTAAAAAATTGCGATCTTGGGCATTGGAAAAAAGTTCATAATTTGGATCATAAGTATTTGTGGGTGAGAATTGATTGGGAGCTAAAATAACCGCATTATAATGAGAAGGTATTGGATCCAAATCATAAGTTGCAGCATCAGCGTTAAAAAGAGCTGGGTTGTCAGCATCTTCAATCATGGCAATGCGGTTGTTAATGACCGAGCCTAAGGCATCTGCAGTCGGGCTGGTGCTATTTAAGGTTACAGTGTTAACTTCAGCATCTAAAGTTGCTTCATCATTTATCTGGGTTTGTGCTTCTGCTAATAAAATTTGGATAAGATTTTGGGGCGGAATGATAACTTCATAAGTTTTACTTAGAGCCACGCCATCTAATAAGCAGGTAATAGTGGTTATGCCTTCTTCCAATGGGATAATTCGCACGCCCGCACCTTGGCTAAAACTATCAAAGCCTGGGCGGGGTTCAAAGCCCACAATATCTTCACTGGCCACGCAATTTAGATCTCGCTCAGATGTATCTAAAAGTTCACCATTATCATCATATAACACTAATTCATCTCGGCCTGGAGCAACTCCACCTAAGGCCAGAGAAAAAAGAGCAGTTGGCTCAATAGCCCTATTTTCTGCAGCTTCATCATCATCTCCTCCACCACCACCAATGCCAAAAAAAGATAAAGGCGAAAAACACGAAGTAAAAATTAAAGGCAGAACCAGCAAAACTAGTAAATAAGACTTTTTCAGGCGCATATCGCTAACAAATAACAGCATTTACCTAATTTAGCAAGATGAACATTCCAGCTGCTTACAGCGAATTTTGTTCGACCATGCATCAATTGGCTCTCGGCGAAATGGATAACAAGGAGTAATGTAGCAGTAGCTCTCGACCAGGTCTTCTCACCTCCCTCAAGCTAACACGAGACTATTAGTAGCTTGGGAGTTGACGGTCCGGATTCGAAGACCTGCTCTACGCCACTGCTACATTACAATATATCCACCACATTCCGCCTGAGCCAATTGCCACATGGGTCTCGCATCATGTTATGATAAGTGTTATGTATGTTAAAATTCCCGCAGGAGACAAGGTTTTCAAAGCTATTTTAGGCGCGCGCTTACGAAATAAGGGCGTATGAAGAGTTAAAATAGCGACTGTTTTTGCGAGTTAAAGGCTGACAGCGGCAAGACATTTAACTCGCGTATTTAAAAACAGCGCTATTTTAACGATGAATAGCCCGGTTGAGTGCGCCAGCTTTGAAGACCTTGTCTCCGAGAGGGAATTTTAAACAAACTTCTGCTTCGTTGGTACGCATTGACAATAGTGTTACTCAAAAGGTATATATTTTTGCTATGGCTAACCCTAAGAAATTTCAGGCAATCCGCGGCATGTCCGATATTTTACCACCAGCAAGTGCTTTGTGGCATAAGGTTGAAGAAGCTGCGCACCAGATCTTTGGCTGCTATGGTTATGATGAGATACGCACCCCTATTTTAGAACCTACAGATCTTTTTGTGCGCACCGTAGGTGAATCCACAGCAATTGTGGAAAAAGAGATGTATAGTTTTGAAGACAAGGGTGGTGATCATCTGTCTTTACGTCCTGAAGCAACAGCTTCAGTTGTGCGCGCTTATATTCAATCTGGCCAGGCTAGCTTTGATCCTGTGGCCAGGTATTATTACAAAGGACCCATGTTTCGGCGCGAACGCCCGCAAAAAGGCCGCCAACGCCAGTTTTATCAAATTGGTGTTGAATTATTTGGTGTGGAAGATCCCCTGGCTGATGTAGAAGTAATTTCAACTTTTACCAATTTGCTTCAAGAATTAAAATTGGAAGATGTGAAGTTA
The DNA here is from genome assembly GCA_043823065.1 of Pseudomonadota bacterium. Lineage (GTDB taxonomy): Bacteria > UBA10199 > UBA10199 > 2-02-FULL-44-16 > DYJF01 > JBDRBB01. The sequence goes on from JBDRBB010000010.1 coordinate 173,845, forward strand.
GAACTTAACTCCATTGGTTGTAACCAGTGCCGGCCAAAGTATAACCAAGATTTAATAGATTATTTGCATAAGCATAAAGATGCTTTGTGTGAAGATTGTAATCGCCGTATTGAACGCAACCCCATGCGAGCCTTTGATTGTAAAAATCAGCATTGTGGAGAAAAATTAAATAACGCCCCTAAAATCAGTAGATATTGGTGTGAACCGTGCAGCACGCATTTTGCAGGTGTGCAGCAAGGTTTGAAACAATTAAAAATTTCTTTTGAGCTTAATGAAAAAATTGTGCGTGGCCTAGATTACTACATTCGCACGGCCTTTGAATTTACCACAGATAAGTTGGGCGCCCAAAGCGCAATTGCCGCAGGCGGACGTTATGATGGTTTAGTAAAAGAATTGGGCGGCCAAGATGTGCCAGGTGTGGGCTATGCCATTGGCCTGGAGCGTTTACTATTATTATTGGGAGATAACGCCCAAAAAGAGGCAGCTAGCAAAGCTGTGATTTATTTTGCCGTGTTGGGCCAAAAACCAGCTCAGGAAATTTTAAAAACCATTCAACTTTTGCGCAAAGCTGGAGTGCGCGTGGAATGGGATTTTGGCGCCAAATCCTTAAAGGCCCAAATGCGGCGGGCAGATAGATTAGGGGCAAGTTCTGTGGTTATTGTGGGAGAGGATGAGTTGGCTAAGGGGCAAGTTGTGGTGAGAGATATGAATACCAAGGAGCAACAGGAAGTCATGCTTGAGGATTTAACAAAATATTTTTTACAAGGATGCCCAAAACACGCGTCTTGAACATTTGAAATTGTTTAGAAATTAGATATTAGTGCTTAGGATTTGAGGTAAATATGCAGCGAACACACACCTGCGGTGAATTAACCGCAAATCAAGAAGGATCCCAGGTTGTTTTAACTGGCTGGGTGCATTCCAGGCGCGACCTGGGAGGGCTTACCTTTATTGGTCTGCGCGACCGTTATGGTATCACTCAAGTAGTGATTAACCCTGAAAAAGCCTCAAAAGAAGTCTGTAAATTAGCTGGCGAGCTTCGGTTTGAATATGTGCTAAGGATTAAAGGCCAAGTTGCTAAGCGACCTGCTGGCCAAGAAAACAAGACCATGCCTACAGGTGAAATCGAGGTCGATATAGATGAGTTGGAAATTCTCAATAAATCTAAAACGCCGCCATTTTTGGTTGAAGATGAATCAGCTGCTTCAGAAGATATACGCCTAAAATATCGCTATCTGGATTTGCGTCGGCCAACATTGCAAAAAATATTAAAAATTAGGCACCAAGCGGCCCAGGTTGCTCGGGAATATTTAAATCAGCAAAACTTTTTAGAAATTGAAACACCCCTGCTTAATAAGAGCACTCCAGAAGGAGCGCGCGATTATCTGGTTCCTTCCAGAATTCAGAAAGGCAATTTTTATGCCCTGCCTCAGTCGCCCCAGATTTTTAAGCAGCTGCTGATGATCTCTGGTTTTGATCGTTACTATCAAATTGTAAAATGCTTTAGGGATGAGGATTTGCGGGCAGATCGCCAGCCAGAATTTACCCAAATAGATATTGAAGCTTCATTTATAGATCGCAAATTTATTTACAATTTAATTGAAGGTCTTTTAGCTCAAGTGTTTCAAAAGGTTTTAGGTGTAAATATCAAAACTTCTTTTGATCGCATATCTTATGCAGAGGCCATGGCTCATTACGGAACTGATCGACCTGATCGACGCATTCCTTGGAAGCTCTCAACAGTAACTGACCTTTTTCAAAAATCGGAATTCAAGGTCTTTGCTGATGCTGCTGTTTCAGGCAAGCGCATCAAGGGTTTTGCTGTGAGCGATCAAGAGTTATCTCGCAAGCAAATTGACGAGCTTTCCGAGTTTGTCAAAAAATATGGAGCCAAAGGCTTGGCTTGGATAAAAGTAGGTCCAGATAAGTGGCAATCTCCAATTGCCAAGTTTTTAAGTGAAGCAGAAAAACAAGCTTTAACCAAAGCCATGGAACTTAAAAACGGCGATACAGTTTTTATTGTAGCAGATGAACCCAAGATTGTAGATGATGCTTTGGGAAATCTGCGCGTGCATTTAGGTAAACAATTAGGTTTGGTTGATGAAAAACGCTTAGATCTTTTGTGGGTCACGGATTTTCCGCTGCTGGCTTGGAGCCCAGAAGAGAAACGCTATGTTGCTTGTCATCATCCATTTACTTCACCCCATCCTGATGATCTTCATTTGCTAGACAGTCACCCAGAACAAGTGCGTGCCTTGGCTTATGATGTAGTCCTAAATGGCAGTGAGATTGGTGGTGGCTCGATTAGAATTCACAATAGTGATTTACAATCAAAAGTATTTAAGGTTCTGGGCATTTCTGAAAAAGACGCAAAAGTTAAATTTGGTTTTCTTTTAGATGCCTTGCAATACGGTGCTCCACCTCATGGTGGTATTGCTTTGGGTTTTGATAGATTGGTTATGCTCTTGGCTGGAACAGAGTCTATACGAGATGTAATTGCTTTTCCCAAAACAGCGTCAGCAGCTTGCTTAATGAGTGGTTCGCCTTCAGAAGTAGCAACAATTCAGCTTGAGGAGTTAGGCTTACAATTAAAAAAATGAAGTTGAGCCGCCCAACGGAGTCGAACCGTTGACCTAGTGATTACGAATCACTCGCTCTGCCAACTGAGCTAGGGCGGCAAATCCGCCTAAGGGGCAGCCCTACAATTTTGTGCCGGGAGAGGGAGTTGAACCCTCACGAGCCGTAAGACTCGGCAGATTTTGAGTCTGCTGCGTCTGCCATTCCGCCACCCCGGCTTGTTTGCCCTTTGATTGCACATCTTGCCCCTAATTGTCAATATTCTTGCCTCCCTACCCCTGATCGCGTATAATACAAAAATATTTAATTTGAAATTTAGTGCTTTTGACTGTTTTTAGGGGGGAACATGATCAACATAGACCGCAAAAACTTAGTAATTATGATGGAGGCGGGCTACATTTATATGGGTATGCAGCGTTTTAAAGAAGCCTATAATATATTTAAAGGAGTTGCTGTGCTGGCCCCAGATAGTGAAATACCTATTGTTGCTTTAGGAGGAATAGATTTTTGTTTAGGCAAGTTTCAAAATGCCTTAAAATGGTATAAACAAGCCTTAAAGCTTGATCCCGAAAGTGTCTTTGCCAAGGTTTATTTGGGTGAAACCCTGTTTTTTATAGGTAAGAAAAAAGAGGCAATTAAACTCTTAGAAGAAGTGAGCAAAAAAGACGCTAAAGGTGGAGCTGGTGAATTTGCCCGTTCCTTTTTAGATGCCATCAATCAAGGCTTTACCCCTGAAATGATCAAAGACATGCGTAACGCCAAAAAGAGGAAAGTATGAAATTAGCCACCTTTTTATTAAGCTTAATTATTATAACCTGTTTGTTTGTTACTACAGGTTGCCAAAAAGTCGCTCTATACTCAGACCTGTCTGAAGAAGATGTAAATGAGATGTTGGTACTCTTAAGTGAAAATGGCATTGATGCTAAAAAGCAAAAAGAGGTGCGCCAAAACGATGTCTTTTGGAGCATAGCAGTTAGTGAAGCTGAAATGAACAAAGCTCGTTCTTTGCTTATGCAACACAATTTGCCGCGTAAACGAGAGCTAGGTTTAACCGGCATTTACAAGGAAAAAGCTTTAATTCCCACCCCAGATGAACAAAAAGCCCGCTATATTTTGGCCTTAAAAGGGGAAATTATTAATTCTTTAGAAAGATTAGGTAGTGTAGTAGATGCAGATGTAGTCTTAAATGTGCCCACCAAAGACGAGTTTGCCACTGAAGAAGAAAAAATGACCAAAAGGCCAACCGCTTCGGTTATTGTGAAATTAATCCCGCCAGCTGCTGGTCAAGAACCTTTAACAGAAGCTAAAATTCAGCGCTTTGTAGCAAATGCTGTAGAAAATATGAATGCCAGGGACGTTACAGTGATCATGAGTTATCTTACAACTGATAAGCGTCAGCAAATTAGACCAGGGGAAGTTGCCAGTATTACTGGTTCTCCATCTGGGGTTCAGGCGCCTCTTATTTTTGAAGATGAATTAGTTGGGTTGAAATTAGATGAAGCTTCAAAAAAGAGGTTAAAGATTTATCTTTTGATATTTTTTCTTTTGCTAATCTTGTTATCAACAGGGCTTATCGTCACTATTGTTCAAGCCAGTAGGACAAGGCGCAAACTAGCAGAAATTAAACAACATGGAGGGACATATCCTGCTATTGAAGGCCAGGTAATGCATGAAGGGCCTCCTCGTTTAGAGGGTACAGATCAGCAAAATGAGCTGTAGAGGTGTTTTTGGCAGAATCAGGATTGCTTGAAAAATGCAATAAATTGCATTTTTTAAGCAACTTTAGCCTTCTAACAAACCGATAATACTAATAGAGGAATAATAGCTTTAAAAAGAGGTAAAAGTGCATTTCCAAACAGTACAACCAGAATTAATCAAATATGAAATGAGGATGGTGCAAGGGGTTGATCCTCATGTCAAAGAGCAAAAAAAGCCAGGATTTTTTGGTAGATTGCTCTCAGGTGTAGGCAAGGTTTTAGGTGCAGCTGCCATGCCCTTGTCTTTTATTTTTCCGCCTGCAGCTATTGGTGCCGCAGGTATGTACGGAATTGGACAAATTGGCGACATGATGCAAACCAAAGCAGCTCAAAAACAGATGGAGCAAATGCAAAAACAACAACACACCAATGTTTCTTTTCCTGGTTTAGAAATTGGAGACTCTCAAGTTAGGCCCGCTGGTTTTGATCTTTCAGCACAGGATGAACAAGTAATGAATGTCTTGTTTGCCAGAAACAGGTCAATGAATGAAATGGCCCAGTCAATTTGAGGTAATTATGGTTGATAAGATTCGGCGCATAAGAGACGATAATATCACTGCCCAAGATGTGGCTGAGATAAAAAAAGGTGAATCAGACAGCAGTTCTGAAGCAGATGAATCTAGCTATGTTGATGGTAACAGCTTACCCAACATTTTTAGGCAATCAAATACCAGACGTTTTGCTCATTTAACTTCCAAAGAAGAACGTGAAATAGACGAAGATTTGCAACCATTGGCTGGCGCTATTGCTCTCTACAATAGCGATGAAACCTGTGAAGATTTGCCGATGAATGAATTTGTTTGCCTAGTAGTAGAGCTAGAAGAAGCCCGTCGTTCCCACAAATTATAATCTTTCCTTTAGACGCCTTGCAGCATAATACATTGTCGCACTGCATATTGGATTTCACATCAATGTTGATAAGTTTTATTCTTATGAAAATTAAAAATATAACTTGGATTATGCTTTTGCTCATTTTTGCTGCTTGTAGCAAAAATAGTGCTAATCCTGAATTTGTGACTGAAACGACCGATACGCCAACCAGCGCTATTAACGAGCGTTTAGCTGAACAAACCGGACTTAAACATTTTATTTATCATGTAGGCCCAGTTGATCTACCTGCGCATACTAATTTAACAGATGCCCTAGAAAACCCTTTGGTCATGAGCTTTCACGTAGATCAGCCTTTGTGGATCATTGGTTTTAAACCTAAAGTTATTGATGCCTCTGGTGAGGAACTTCCTTCAGATTTGTTATTTCACGCCATAGTTTCTAATGAACATGAAGAAAATCCTCTTTGTGAAACTGATGCTGTAGCTAATCCTTTTGTTGTGGCCAATTCCACGTTAACTGAAATAGCCTTTCCTAAAGGATATGGCTATGCAGTTTTATCTACTGATTCATTAATCGCTGAAGTTGTTTTATATAACACTAGCAATATTAGTTATATTGATGTTTCTTTTGAATTAGATGTAGTGGCCAAAGAAATGAATGAGTATGCTGGATTAAAGGATGTAAAACCGCTTTTGCTAGATGTTGATCCCTGTACTCATCAGCCTCTTCAAATTCAACCAGAAGAATTTACTGAAAGACAAATTAGTTTTCCTGTGCCTGCTCCAGGAAATTTGCTAATTGGCCAAGGCATTATGCAACGATTTGCTTCTTTTATTGAATTATTTAAAAATTCAGACCCAACTTCTTTTTGGCGGGCCGAAGCTTATCTAGATGAAAATCACTATATTGAAGAATTGATCGGCAATCCATTTGAAGATCCTGCTGGCGTAGAATTTAAGGAAGATGACGAACTCACCTTAAAAGTTGGTTATGAAAATACCAGCGGAAATTGGTATAAAGGCGCTAGTGCTGCAGCCATGGTCTATTTTGCCATAGATAATTAAGAGCAAATCCTAAATTCAAAACACTAAATTCTAAACAAATTCAAATTATCAAATATCAAATGTTCAAAACAATTTGTTTAGGATTTAGATATTAGGACTTAGAAATTTACTTTTTATAGCTGGCCAAAAATTTTTCAACTTCTGGTATCCCGCCTTGATACACCAAATATCCATTATGTGGTTCGCGCTCAGTAATTTCATCCCCAATTGGTGTTAGCATGATTTGACGCACTTTTTCTAAATCTGTAGTTTGGCCCAAAGTCCAACATAATTTCATATAGGCAGTTTCAGGCAACATGTTTTCGCAAGGAATAATCCCCAATTCTAATAAATATCTACCAGTATCATAGACGTTCATATGCACATAACCCCACAGGGTTTGTACAGTCATAACCACGATCACCCCTTTTTTGATGGCGCGCTTAAGTGCAGTATTAAGCGTTGCATTAACATGACCCAGACCAGTGCCAGCAATCACAATGCCCTTATAACCATTATCTACCAAAGAATCCACTGTATCTGGCAGCATATTGGGATAGTAATAAAGCAAACTAACTTTTTCCTCATAAACCGCGTTTAATTTAACCTGGCAATCTTTTCTTCTTTTTTTGTAGGGGCGAAGCGGTGTTACTTTATTTGCCCAAACCATGGCAATTGGGATATTTCCAATTGTTCTAAAAGTGGATCTGTAACTGGAATGCATCTTACGCACCCGCAAGCCAGAATGCAGTAAACCATAGTCATCAGAAGTAGGGCCAAACATGCAAACCATAACTTCCGCAATATCAGATCTGGCTGCTGCATAGGTGGCATTAATCAAATTGCGTGCTGCATCTGAACTTGGCCTGTCACTAGAACGTTGAGAACCAACCAGAATAATCGGTACAGGCGTATCTTGAACCATAAAAGAAATAATAGCTGAAGTGTGGTGCATGGTATCAGTGCCATGGCCAATGACTATGCCATCAGCACCATTGGCGATTTCTCTTTCAATTTCTTGGGCCAAAGTTTTATATTGGCTGGCTCCCATGTTTTCTGAAAACACACCAAACAGTTTGCGAGTTTTAAGATTACAGATATCAGCCAGTTCAGGAACTGCGCCATATAGCTCGCCAGGAGAAAAAGCAGGAATAACAGCGCCCGTAGTATAATCCAGTCTGGAAGCAATGGTTCCGCCAGTACCTAAGAGTACAATATTTGGTTTATTTTTATTTACTGGAAATTCCTTTTCCGGAATCTTATAGGCAGCTTGCCGATAACCAACTTGTTTCATGCTAACAATATTATCCACATGAATGCCAGTATTATAACCATTGTTCATTTTAATAACTATGTGCTTGGCATCTTCGGTTTCAGAGCGAGGTAAAATTAAACCTTCAAATTGACCCTTTTTGGTTTCAATGATAACTTCGCTCCAGACCTTAACTTGGTTTTGCTTGAGAACTGCTAAGCATTTATGGCGATAGCCTTGATAGTTATTATCTTTCATAGGAGCAAAGCTTAGTCAGGATATGCTATTCTTGTCAATTAAGACGAATATTTACGTATAAAAGAAAATAAGGTATAAAGGCTTAATTTAAGGAGAAAATAAATGGGTTGGCATCATACTAAATTAGGCAAGTTTGTTATTATTATTATAGGTATAATCTTTGTGATCATTTTGGCGGTCATAGATGACTTGGTTCATAGTGGTTATAATCTTTCTCTATTTTATGTTGCTCCAATAGTGGTAATTTCTTTTTTTGTTGGACGTTGGGCAGCTGTTTATATTGCCTTGTTAAGCGCAGTAATTTGGTTGGTCGTAGATATTAGGGCCAGCATTGAAGTTTCACCAACAATTCACCTTTCAAATACATTGATTAGAATAGGCTTCTTTTTCTTTGTGACCCAGGGAATTTTTTATTTAGTTCGTTTAAGAGAAAGACAAAAAGAGATAGTAGAGTTTGTGGTCCATGATCTTAAAACACCCTTAACCAATATTAATATAGCTTTGAACAGCATTATAGAAAAAGTGGGAGATACGCCAAACAAACTCAATCAATTAGCCAAAGTGGCCTTGGTATCCAGCGCCAGAATGGTAACTTTTATCAACTCCTTAATAGACTTATCAAAGATTGAGGATGAAAGTTATACTAATAAGTTACAACAAACAGATTTAAGGGCATTGGTGGAAGGTGCTGTTGAATCTGTAAATCTTTGGGCTGAAAAAGCCTCTATCAAAATAGAAAAAGACATCGAAACTAAAGGCAATATTTTTTATACAGATCCAAGTTTGGTAGAACGAACCCTAATGAATCTTTTAAGCAATGCCTTGAAAGTTAGTCCCTCAAATTCCACTATTAGTGTTCGCGTAGAAGATGGTATTAACAAACTTATTTTCTGTGTATCTGATCAAGGGCCGGGACTAGCCAAAAAATGGAAAAACAGACCATTTGATAAATATTTCCAAATTGAAGCCAAAAAACAAGGTATGATTGTGGGTAGTGGTATAGGCCTAACTTTTTGTCAGTATGCTGTTAAACAGTTAGGTGGACATATTTGGTTTGATAGCGAACCAGGCTTGGGAACCAGCGTTACCTTTGAGCTGCCAACAGTGCATTAAATCTTGCGGCGGATAACCAAGGGAAGCAAGATTAAACCAAAGAGCACTAAAACAAAAACATTTGACCCTTTAGAGTTTCCTAAAAAGCTGCAAGCGCCATTATCTAAAGCTTCGCCCAGATTTGGGCCAGTTTGATTTGATTGAATGAGATTGTCTTCCAAAACCAGTTCAGGTTCATCTGCAATTACAGAATTAATAGGACAGCCATCATCTGTATCAGGAGCATATTCATAAGGACAGATGTCCAAACGATCTATTATTAGATCGCCATCATCATCGCCATCACAGGCATCACCGCTACCATCTTCATCTGTATCAAACTGGTCTTCGTTGGCTATAGTTGGGCAGTTATCAAGATCATTACTAATGCCATCACCATCTAGGTCATTTGGATCTGAGGTAACAGGTTCAACTTCTTCCTCGATTGCTGTTTCCAGGTCAGGTGTTTCGTCTTCCACAACTGAACAATCTCCTTCACATGGCCTGGGATCGCCTAAAATAGCTGCAGCAGGCGCTGCAATAATAGCTAAGAAAAAACTGATGATTAATAAACTTAAAGTAATTTTAAACTTCATAGAACCTCCACATATAATATAAGCAAGAATTATACCAAATGCGCAATTTAAATAGTAAATGATATCAAGATGTTATCTGCATCTAGGACATGCAAAATGGTAAAAAATAGGGGCAAATTAAGTATTTATGAGGCATTCAGTCACCATAAGACAAGCTCATTGCAGACCAGCTCAAAAAGAAGTAAAAAGAAAAATCTACTTATCAAGGAGGAATCATGAATAATGCCAAAGGGTTATCTTATAGCCAAGCCCAAACTCTTATCAATCAACACGGTTACAATGAAATTAAAGAAAAAAAGGTAAATCCTATCTTCAAGTTCCTGGGATTTTTTTGGGGACCCATTCCTTGGATGATCGAGGCTGCAGCTATATTATCAGCTATTATTCATCACTGGGAAGACTTTTTTATTATTGCAGTTTTACTGTTACTTAATGCTGTGGTTGGTTTTTGGCAGGAGTATAAAGCAGATAATGCCATTGAATTATTAAAGCAAAAGCTAGCCCTAAAAGCCAAAGTGCTGCGCGATGGAAAATGGTTAGAGGTTGCAGCTCGTGAATTAGTGCCTGGTGATGTAGTGCGGGTGCGTTTAGGTGATATCATTCCAGCAGATATTAAACTTTTAGAAGGAGATTATTTAGAAGTAGATGAATCTGCGCTAACCGGAGAATCTCTGCCTGTGGAAAAAAAGATTTCTGATACTGCCTATTCTGGTTCAATAATTAAAAAAGGGGAAATGACTGCTGAAGTAACTGCAACTGGCATGAACACCTTTTTTGGCAAAACTGCCAAGCTAGTTAGCGAAGCCAAAAATGTTAGCCATTTTCAAAAAGCAGTAATTAAGATTGGCGATTATTTAATTGTCTTAGCAATTGCTTTGGTCACTTTAATTTTTTTGGTAGCTTTGTTCCGACATGAAAGTCTGATTGTGACCCTGCAATTTGCGCTGGTTTTAACTGTAGCTGCCATACCCGTGGCCCTACCAGCAGTGCTTTCAGTTACCATGGCAGTTGGCGCAATTGCCCTTTCCAAAAAAGAAGCAATTGTCAGTAAGTTGCTGGCTATAGAAGAAATGGCTGGAGTTGATATTTTGTGTTCAGATAAAACAGGTACGATAACTAAAAATGAACTAACCCTGGCTGAAGTGGTTCCTGATGCAAATTTTCAAGCTGCTGAAGTGCTTATATTTGCAGCATTAGCCAGCAGGCCAGAAGATAAAGATCCAATTGATAATGCTATATTAGAAAAAATAACTAACCAGAGTGATTTGGAAAAATATCAGAGCCTAGCATTTCATCCTTTTGATCCAGTTTCTAAACGCAGTGAAGCTGAGGTGCAAACAGCAGAAGGAGAAAAGATCAAAGTTACCAAAGGCGCGCCACAAATGGTTTTGTCTTTAATTGCTAATAATGAAGAATTAGCAGAAAAAATAAATCAACAAGTAAATAATTTTGCTCATAAAGGCTATCGCTCAATTGGTGTGGCTAAAACTCAGGTAGATGGAAATTGGCAATGGGTTGGACTTATTCCTTTATATGATCCGCCGCGCGAAGATTCTGCCCAGACCATTGTCTTTGCTAATCAGATGGGAGTTGAAGTAAAAATGGTTACAGGCGATCATGTGGCTATTGCCAAAGAGATTGCAGCCCAAGTAAATCTTAAAACCAATATATTAGAAGCTTCAGAGATAGTTAATAAATCTGATACAGATGCAATTCATGTCATTGAACAAGCAGATGGCTTTGCCCAGGTTTTTCCCGAACATAAATATAAAATTGTCGAGCTCTTACAAAGGGCAGGTCATTTTGTAGGCATGACTGGCGATGGAGTTAATGATGCGCCAGCTCTTAAAAAAGCAGATGCTGGCATAGCTGTTGCTGGAGCTACAGATGCTGCCAAATCAGCAGCAGATATAGTGTTAACGCGTTTTGGTTTATCAGTAATTATTGACGCTATCAAGGAGAGCCGCAAAATTTTCCAACGCATGAATAGTTACGCAATTTATCGTATTGCCGAAACTTTGCGCGTCCTGCTTTTTATCACGCTATCAATCTTGGTTTTTAATTTCTATCCAGTAACCGCTATCATGATTGTGCTTTTAGCCTTGTTTAATGATGCGCCAATTATGTCTATTGCTTATGACCGGGTTCATTATTCTGCAGACCCAGAAAAGTGGAATATGCGGATTGTGCTGGGAATTGGCACATTTTTAGGAGTGCTGGGTGTGGCTGTAACTTTTTCTTTATTCTACATTGGCGATCAAGTTTTGCATTTAAGTAAGCCAGTATTGCAAACTTTTATTTTTCTAAAACTAGCTGTAGCAGGTCATCTAACGATTTTTATGACGCGCACCAGAGGGCCGTTTTGGAGCATTAAGCCAGGAGCTGCCCTTTTTTGGAGTGCCGTGATTACTAAACTTTTAGCCACTTTGGTGGCTGTATATGGATTTTACATTACACCTATTGGCTGGAAATTGGCCTTGTTTGTCTGGGGTTATGCCCTGGCAGAATTAATTGTCACTGATGCTTTAAAAGTCTGGATGTATAAAGTACTGGATCATGAAGGCATAATTATGAAAAAATCAGCTAAAGCAGGTATGAATCAATCTCTTAACTTTGTTGCTGGAGACTAAGGAGTTTTTATGACCCATATAAATGATTTTATGAAAGGCAAATCGTGGTTGATCTATGGTTCTGGTTTTGGCGGAGCAATAGGCGCGCTTTTGGTTTTTTTGAATTCTTTACTGCCTATGCAAAGTGCTCTGATAATGGATATGCCGCAAGGGTTTATGACTACCACAGCTTTAGGCATGGTTGGTGGAATCATGGGTGGTCTGCTTGGTAGCCTAATTAGCGGTGTTTTTGCCAAAGAAGATTTGGTGCTAAATATTGGCAGCTCTTTGGGCATTGGAGTTATTAATGGTTTTATTGCTGGCACAGTTGTGGGGCTTATTCTATCAATTATTCAAGCCTGGGATTCAAAAATTTTGACCCCAGCAATAGTGACCATTGCTATAGCCAGCTTGATTTTGCTGGCCATAGTTATTTATTATTTTAAAAAGAAATAACTAGTGGCTTGTCACATATATTTCTGCAAATTGACTAGCTATATCTTCACCTTGTTTGGACTGTTTAAATTCAGGCGGGGATTTTATATAAGCAGTAGCTAATTTGTCTGAAACAGGCTTGCCAATTAAACCAAACCGATAAGCATTAAAATAGTTAAGCGTTGCTGCTTGAAAACGTTCATGAGATTCATCTAGCAAGCCAAAGGTAAAATAATTAAAAGCATTGATTAGATCGCGCTCATCTGTGGTTTTTATCTGATTAGGCCTTGGCCAAGGCACTATTTTGCGCAATAAATATTTACAAACATTTGCGTAATAATCACGATAAACCAAATCAGATTTTTCGATCCACGGTAAAGCTTGCTGATAGTTTCCCCTTACCATTTCAGAAATAACCGTAATCATAGCTGCTTTAGTGGTTGAACCGCCCTGATTTATGCCGGCCAACACCAAATCTTGTACATGATAATCGCCTTGTTTAATTTTGGTCAGGGCTGAATCTAATTTTAATTCTCCTTGGTTGGAATTTATAGCTGTTTCTTCTTGAAGATTACTCAGGTCTGGATTTTCAGTTTTAGTTGTTAAAGGTTGGGGATAGGAAGTACTTGCCTGAGCAACATTTAGCAATATTACCTGCGGTTTTCCTGGTTCAATATTGACGGTTTGTTTTAGCGGTTTACCCAGTCCTTGAGGAATTATCTCAATTTCATGCTCACCAGGTTTTAAATAAAATCGGCCTATACCAAATTGCGCTGGCAAGGTGCGCCAGCTTCTTTCATCTGCTTGTTCTGCAGCAGACATAGTTAAGCCCAAAAGACCTAGGCCCAGGCCAGCTAGTTGTTTTTCAGTTTCTTCTTCCATTAGTTCTGCTGAAGCAACATAAAGACCAGTTTGCACTGGAACCTTGACCATTTTGCGGACCAAGCTTCTTTTTTGCCGTTCCTGTTGGGCCAATAAAATATCTTGGACAATATTATAAAAAGGATAGGTTTGCCCCATTTCTTTACCGTCTATTATTACCTTAGCTGAATTAAAATTTTGGGGAAAACCTTTAGCAACAGGCATAGCTAAAGTATAAAGCCCGGTAGAGACAGTTTCACTGACATAAATTGGGCTTTGACCAGCTTTAGTCAGCACGATTAATTGCCCAGGATATTGGCGATAATTAGGGCTGACCTGCCAGGCCAAACTTTTTTGATCAGGTAACTGAGTTTGTAAATTAAGCTTGGCCCGAATTTTTTTTAAATCTTCACCATAATAAGGAACGCTTAAATTATGTTTATTTATCCTGCTATAGGTAATTTGCGCGTCATTAATTTTACCCATAGTTTCCCAGACAATGGCAGACAAATATAAAGAAAAACCATTTTTTAAATCGCGTGGATCGCCATATATTTTTTCTGCCAAAGTTTGTAACTTTCTAACTTCAACTAATGCTCCATCCCAGTCATCCAGCATAATATAATTTAACATGCAAATGACCGGTATCATTAAGCGCTCGTGCTTGTCGCCAGCATATTCAACTGCTTCCTCGCTCCACAAGGTGGCAGAAGTTTCGCGCGATAAACTTTTTATTGTGAAAATATCACTTAGCTCCTCAGCTTTTTGCAGCACTTGATTGCTTTGTTGATATTCTTCAGCAGCATGCAGGATAATGCCCTTATCCAGCAAATAAAGCAGCTCATCTCGACTACGAGGCTTCATTTTTTCAATTAGTTCTAAGGCTTTTTGATAATCACCCTGATGATAGGCATTGTGAGCAGAAGCAGCCTTCTTATTATAGGAAGAAACGCATCCGCATAGAGTAACTATAATTATAGCCGTACTAAATAGACGAAATAGGGACATAGCTAAATAACCAATGACCAAGAAACAAGATACAAACAAATTACAATAACCAATATAATTTGTTTGATCATGGTATCTTGGAAAATTGGTTATTGTTTGGTCATTGTTTCTTGTATCTTGGTTATTTCCTTATGGTCTTACTTGTTTTCTCTTAAACTTCTTTTTCAACTCAACTTCATCAGCCCAAAGTATTGCTGAAGTGCTAAGATCAGTAACTTCCAAGGTTGTCTTGTAATAGACAATTTCCTGCTTGCCTACAGGCTGCCTAATGGAAGATATGTGTCCGGAAATTAACCAGTCCGCACCAATTTGATTGCCCTTAAGCTTGGCTGTTTCTGGGTTAACATAACCAGAGGCTTGATATTCATATTCTTTGGCTAGAGCGTTGCGCAAGCGTTCGTTTAGAAAGACAAAACGATTGGTCTTAAGTAGCTTGGTACGAATCATGTTGGTTAAGGAAAGAATATCAATGTGTTCATCTGTGGCATTGGTAAACAAGCTGATAATAATGGCTGGTTTATTGTTTTTTGTCGCCATTAGTTCGCTATTTAACAAGGAAGCGCTGAGTTGATCAGCTATAGTTTGCAGATCAGCTTCTACAAATTTGTCACTCAAAAGATGCACTTCTTCTGGTTCAATATATTTCCCCTTAGTATAAACTTTCTTGGTGCCACAAGACATTAGCGGATAAGCCAGTGTACATGCTAATAATAGAACTAAAATTTTTGTTCTCATTGTTCCCCCTTTTGAAATTCTAAGCACTAATTTCTAAACTCTAAACAAATTCAAATCACCAAAACTCAAAACAACTGTTTTGAATATTTGAATTTTGAATATTAGATATTGTTTAGAATTTAGTTATTAGAAATTAGGATTTCTAAAATATATCTAATATTTTCTCGGCTATATTGCCTTCCACAAGTCGCCCCAGGGCCCTAACAGCAGATTTAGAAGCCATGCTGGCTGTTTTTTCATTTCCGCTGGCAGACCAGGTTAGGGCACCAATTATTTCTTCAGTTTCAGCATTGATCACTTCTAAATCAAGATCAGCTTGATAAATTTGCACAAAAAAATCACCCATTTTCATATTACCTTTATAATTAAGATCAGTTTTTCCAGATAAAATATATTTGCTAGTTGCCTCAGAACCTTTGGTGATAAAGCCAGCTTGGGCCAATCCTTTAATAATATAAGGTTTAACTCCATCTGCTGGACCCTGAATTTGGATTTGAAATTTAACTTGCTTGCCCAAACCGTACAGAATTTTTTGAATATCAGCTGCGCTCTGTGTGCCTTTATCCAGTTGTGAAATAGCCATCGGGCTTAGCACAGCATAAATTTCGCTTTGCGCATTAATATTGTGGGCTAAATTAAGAGCGCGCCTAAAATGTTTGATTGCCAGTAATGGCTCTTCTTCTTGCTGAAACCCTTGAGCTGCTTCAAGCTCAACAAGTATTTCTTGTTTTAAATTATTAATTTTACTTTCAAGTTGTTTGGCGGATTTGGGGCGGTCAAGTACAGCCAGGGCATATACTAAGCCGTCTTTTTTATCTTTATAATAACTTTTAATTTGAACGCCTTGCAAAACTTCATCAGTGGTAACAGTTACAATATCAGTTTGGGTAGAAGAACTTTCAGGTTTTTCGGAACCAGACATAACTTCCCGTTGGGCCGTAGTTGTGGATTTAACCTGAGCGCGTAAGATTTTGGCGATTTCAGCCCTGGCTTGATTGCCAGCCCAATTAATTTGTTGGCCCTGGGCGCCTTTATCCAGAGGTGCGCTGCCAATGCCAATAAAATAACGAGGTTCAGGATATGTTTCGGAAGCACCGCTTAACCAGTTGGGTGCTTTATTGCTGGAAGTTGCGCAAGCAAAAATAAGTGTGCATGACATTATAGTTACTAGAAAAAATTTAATATTTCCCATGATTAATTCTCCTCTTGCATAGACTTTTCAATTACCGGCTCTTCCATTTTTTTAAGCTCCTGCAAAGCAGCTTGGGTATTTTCCTCAATTTTAAGGTCTAGTTCCTCGCCACTCAACCCACGATTTTTGCTTTTAATCTTGGCAGCATTGGTGCGTTTAAATTGATCGTAAACTTGAGAGAAGAAATAATTAAGATCGATTTTAATCAGCGCCTGAAATTGTTTTTTCTTTTTATCATAATGTCTGGCTACAATTGCTGCACCCAAAAGCGTTTCATCAGCAGACGATTCTACAATGCTTTCAGAAATAGCATAATTGCTATTTCGAATTTCTTGAATATAGTTTGTAGTTAAAGATTGCATGAAACTGGCTACTTCAGCTCTGGCATTAAGATCAGCGCTTTTGCGTAAATCAAATTTATCAGTCCAATCTGGATTAGAGTAGCCAATAGCCATAAAGATTTTTTCTTTACGATCCCAAGAATGACCTTCTTTTTTCCACCATTTTTTATCTAGGCGCAACTCTTGGCCCCAATGATCTTCTTTGGCGCAGCCTAGATAAAAACAAGAAGCGCTAAAAACAACGATTACACTGAAAGTTATAAGTTTTTTAAATAACATAATTACCCCCTTATTAGCTCGCAAATTACCTTATCTAAATCATCCTGTAAACCCTGAGAGTTAATGGTCTAAGATTCCAACAATACTGGCGTAGGGCGGCTTTTCGAACCGGACTGCCATTACTCAAGTTGCTAATAGTTTCGTAATAGCGTGAAGGAGGTGAGAAAAGTCGGCCGAAAGCTAGTATTGTTGCATTATTTGGCTTAGATATTGCTTATTTTTAAGGTTGGTAAACCAGGGCTGAATTGTGTTATAAAAATAGTAAATAGGCAGGAGCGAGCATATGCGTAAAATATTAATTTTAATTATTTCAGCAAGTTATCTTGGTTTAGGCTTGCTTGGAGGTCTCTTAAGTTGTGTGAGCGAAGATAGCTATCAATTTGGCAAATTGGAGATTGAAACTCCATTAGAAGAAGGACTAAGCGCTGAAACTCTAATTGAATCAACTCTTCCAACTGCTGGCAGTACAGATGTAGATTTGGCCACTGTCATTAAGGTAATTTTTAGCCAAAGAATAGACAAGAACACCTTAACTCCAGAAACTTTTATTGTGCAAAGCTTATCAAACCCTGTTCCAGGGGAAATAACGTACGAGGAAGCTACTAGAACTGCGATATTCAAACCCGAGCACAGTTTAGGATTACTTGCCAATTATAAGGTGCTTCTAACCACAGGTATCAAAACTTCAAAAGAAGAAGCTTTAGCTGCAGATTACTCTTGGAATTTTTCCACGCGTGATGGCGTTTGGGAAACGCAAGCCAAAGAGTTAAAATGGTCAAACACAGCAGCCACCAATCCTCAAGCAGCGATATCAGACAATGGAGATGCGGTTGTGGTGTGGCAACAAATAAATGTTGGAACTACCCCTCCTTATACAATTGTAGCTCGTCGCTATACTTTGCAAAATGGCTGGGAATCTTTGGCGCACCCAGTGGCCAATGCTGGTCCTAATTGTATTAATCCACAAGTGGGTATTGATGAACAGGGTCGAATGGTGGTGGTTTGGGCGCAAGGAGAAATTGCCAACAGAGATGTTTATGCAAATACGCCAGGCGCTAATGGCATCTGGAATCCAGCAACAGCCAAGCCCTTAGATAACTTAGAAGGCAGAACTGGTAGCCCTCAGCTGGCCATGAGTAAAACAGGACGTGCTTTGGCAGTTTGGACTCAACAGGAAGCAGCCCATCGTTGGTTTATATTTATTAATCAGTATTTGCCAGAACAAGGTTGGAATGTAGAACCTAAAAAAATTTCCTCTGCTTCTAATTCTTCATTTTCTCCAACAATAGGCATAGGGAAAAGTGATTCTGCCATGGCGGTATGGGAGCAAAGAAGAATTAAAATTGATGGAGACATGATTGAATTCATGGACAATATAGAGGCCAATCATTTGCAAGGAGAATTATCTAGCTGGGATTCCAGCACGGAGCAGGAACTTACTGATACCGAGCTAGGTGCTTTGCATCCACAAGTAGCTGGTGATGGTAAAGGTAATTATTTAACAGTTTGGATACAATCAGATGGAACTCGTGATAGAGCTTATGCCAGATATTTTAAGTCAGAAACTAATGCGTGGGAGTCTTCTGCTAAATCACTGGATAATGGTTCAAGTCATGCCAAGTCAATTCAAATTGCCATGAATAATATTGGGGATGCGGTAGCGTTGTGGGCTCAGGATGACCGGATTTGGGCCAGAAGATATATTGCTGACACGGGCTGGGAAGCAGCAGCGCTAAAAATAGATCAGGGCTCACAACCAGCCAAAGATCCAAAAGTGGCGCTTGATGATGAGGGAAATATTATTGCCACTTGGGTTCAAGACGATGATATTTGGATTAATCGCTATAGTGTTCGGGATGGTTCTTGGCATACAGAACAAAATATTGATGATCATGATGCTGTAGCCAGTTTACCCACAATTGCCATGAACAGCCAAGGACAGGCTATTCTAGCTTGGGTTAGAGCAGGCAATATTTTGGCCAAAATGTTTAAATGATTGTCATCTATAGCTTACTAAAACTCCTCAAACTGTTTTTCTGTTTCTTCTTCTGGAATATCTGTCTTATCTTCAGTTTCTTCTTCTGGTAAATCAGATAAAACTGGCTCTGGTTCAGTTGCCTTAAATTTTTCCTGTTGTTGTTGAATAGTTTCTGTAGGGTAAGAAGTTGGCTCTGGTTCTTCAGGAGTTTTTATTTCCTGTTTTTCTTTTTGCTTTTGATTGATCAACCCAATCTTATTTTTGGCTTGTAAGGCTTCGGCTGAAGCAGGAAATTCTTTTTCCACTTTTTCATAAAAGACTTTGGACTCTTCAAACAGGCCCATTTCGTAAAAACAGTCGCCCTGTTTTTTCAGCGCAGTAATGCCTTTTTCATGTTGCTCAGATTTATTTATTACATTTTGGAATTCCTTAATTGCTCTTTTAAAATCTTTTACTGCATAAAAGCATTCGCCAATCCAAAATTGAGCGTTAATCATCAAAGAACTTTTGGGAAATTTTTTAATAAAACTTTGAAAAGTTGCTGCCGCACCTAAATATTCGCCAGCATTAAATTTATCCAAACCTTTTTGATAAAGTTCACCTTCATTGGCAATATCAGGAGCCACTTTTTTCAAAGCAGCTGTTATTTGGGTGGAAAAAATTTCTAAACGATCTTCAATAGATGTTAACCGGTGTTCTAAATCTGAAATCATGCGTTCCAAATCCTGGCGCTGCACAGAGACCATGTGTCGATTGGCATCTACAGCTCCTTTAAGGGCTTTAAATTCCTCTTGTACCGTATGGGAATTGGCAATGGCGCTGGCCACCTCAGCATTATTTTTAAAATAAGTGCGCTGAATTGATTCCAGACGTTTTTCTAAATCAGTGATTCTAGTATCAGCTGATTCAGCCCAAAGACGCGGGCCTATAAGACTAAAAGTTAGCATTAACGATAGGAAAAAAATCTGTTTTTTCATAAGCGCCTCGTATAAAAAAGACCACAAAGCTCATTAGAACTTGTGGTCTTTTCTGGATTTAAAAATTAGAGCTTATTGTTTGCCAACAAACTCATCCCGACGATTTTTCCACCAGCAACTTTCATTGCTTTCTGTACAAAGAGGTCTTTCTTCACCATAGCTAATAGTGCTGATTCTGCCGCTATCTACACCCATATTAGTCATATATCTTTTAGCTGAATTGGCTCGGCGTTCACCCAAAGCGATATTATATTCAATTGAACCGCGTTCATCGCAATGTCCTTCAACGGTCAAAGAAGCTTTGGAACGATCCATCATCCATTGAGTATTAGATTTCATGGTAGGTTCCCATTCTGGTTTAATATTTGACTTATCAAAGTCAAAATGGATTCTTTGCAGGCCACTTTCTTTTGAAGCTGTTTCTGACTTCTTCCTGGCGCAACCAAAACCGAAATTTGCGGCTATTGCTGCCACTAAAACTAAAAATACTACTTTTCTCATATTGCCCCCTATGTAAAAAAATTGGTTTTATCAGGATATTTTTTTTTGAAAATTATGGTAAGGTTGATAAAATGTCAAGCAGTACTTGTCAGTTTAACCTTTTTAAGTTAGAGCTATCCTCATGTATCACAAAATTGTTGTTATAGACCAGTCACGTTTAGCCCTTAATATGTATAGGCTTTTGCTTAAAGAGGAAAAAGCCAATTTTTTAGTGGCCAGCAGCTATCAAGATGCCAGACCCTGGTTTTTTAATCCAGGTAAGATTGATTTAGTTATAATTAATTCAAACATCTTTGGCTCAAAGTTTGATATAATTTATGAACAGCTTTTAGCAGACGAACCTTTAGATAAGTTACCCAAGCTTTTTATTTATCAAGAGCAGGAAAATGAGAGACAAAAAAAACTGCAGATGGTGTCTAAAGCATGGTTCCTCAAACGGCCTTTTCATCCAGATGAATTTTTGAAAATTAGCTTGAATATATTGAAGGCAAAGAAGAAATAGTTGTTCTCGACAAGCTCGAACAATAATATACTTTGAGCAAATATAATATGCATCGAGCGAAGTCGAGAAGCAGAAAAACTATGAATAACAAAACTGGACAGGAAAAAAGATTATATCCGCGAAAAGCCATGCATACCCAGGTGATTTTTGAAGATGAATTTGGCCAAGGCTTGTTTTATGTTTATTCTAGGGATATAAGCTTAGGTGGGCTTTTTTTGGAATCTGCCATACCTTTGCGTTTGGGGACCTTGCTTTTATTATCTTTTAATTTGCCGGAAATTTCAGAACCTATACGGGTTACAGGTGAAGCTATTCGTGTTTCCTATCCAGAACCAGGCATGGGCATTCGTTTTATAGATTTACCAAACAAAGAAAGCCTACTTTTAGAAAAATATATAGAAAGCTGACGATATTGTTACTTTTTCTTAGTTTTCTTGGCTGAAAGGTTTTTAATAACCTGATCATGTTCGCGCAATTTTTGTTCTAAAGAATTTAGCTTAGAATGCAGAGATTTTAATTCAGTCTGGACATGGGAAATCTGCTGAATACTTTCTACAGCAGGTTTGACTTTGCCATCCACAAAATTTCTCACACTTTCCAGTTCTCTCGCTCCAGAGACAAAAGTTTTTTGCATAATATCTTTTATAGCCTCTCCACCACTTTGAATAAGCTGCTTAAAAGTGTTGATGGGTAAAGCGTTTGTTTTCTTTTTTTGTTCTTCTAAAATGATTTGGGCTAAGGTGACAGCAGTTAGATCTTCTTGGGTGTGATTATCAATCACTTCAACATCATCCCCCATCTTAATCATATCGCTGATATCTTCTAATGTTACATAACAGGAATCTTGAGTATCATATAATTTACGATTTTGATAGCGTTTTATTATACGAGATTTTTTATTGGTCATGCTTTTTCCCTTTTGATCTTTTTAGTAACTCTTTTTTTATTCCGTACAGTTTTTGTTTGTTTTGGTTTTGGACGCTTAGCGCTTTCCTGGCGCATTTCATCTTCCAGTGTGTCGCAAAAACCTTTGATAATTTTGGTAGTGGTTTCTCTGACAAAGGATTCTTTGCTCATGCTGGTGCCCAAATCCTTAGCTATGCAGATTCCTTTGTTGAGTAAATTAACCATGTAAGGATGTTTATGACATTCACTGGTAGCTTCTACATAGCTTTTGCAAAATTTTAACATGCCTTCAGCTGCTTTAAGCAGTTCATGACCAGCAATAAAAATATGGGCCTTGGTTTCAGTCAGATCAGGTGGTTGCTGTTTTCTCATTTTTTCTTTTTCCTCCGAAAAATGCCAAGTGGAGAAGCTTCACGAACTCCCACTATAACGGCAAAGGTTAAGACAGTTAAAATAATTTCGGCTAATCCAAAATTAGTAAAAAATTCTGAAAAAGTTGGCATAAATGTATGCTAGCCAATTAAAAGATTAATGTCCAGAGCTACTCTTTAGGCTATATGCATTGGGCACTGTTTTATCTTGGTCTTTGAAGTGCAAATAAAGCAAGATAATGTTGACATGCACCGTAAGCGCTAGAAAAAACATCGCGATAAATAGCCAGATGATGTTGGTGAAAAAAATAAATAACCAGGTCATAATAGCCAGGGTATAAGATGTGGAGATCATGGCTTTTTGAAATTGCAGACCAATACCAAAATTGCGGGCCTGGTTGGGATACCAAGACCAAATTGCGCAAAAACGGGTAAATAAATAAATAACGCAAATAATTAAGCAGAGTATAGAACTAGCCAGGGAAAGCTTGCCTGCAAAGTATTGCCAAATAATGACGCCAAGGCCTGCTACTCCCAAACCCTCCATCAGACGGACCATAAAGCAATTGCGGGAAAAAAAGAATTTTAACATAAGGAAAACCTCTTACCTCATGCATAAACAATTGCCAACCGCTAAATATCGCGTTACAATGTCTAGGTGAAACTGCAATTCTTAGGAGCCACAGGAACAGTAACAGGTTCAAAGTTTCTTTTGGCCACAAATAATCGTTCTTGGTTAATTGAATGCGGCCTTTTTCAGGGTTTAAAAGAATTGCGCCAAAGAAACTGGCGCGAGCTGCCTTTTGATGAAAAAACCCTGGAAGCTGTTATCTTAACCCATGCCCATATTGATCATTCTGGCTTCTTGCCAGTATTAACCAAAAGAGGTTTTAGAGGCAATGTTTTAGCCTCCAGATCCACAGTAGAGCTATGCAAGGTGCTTCTGCCAGATGCTGGCTATCTGCAAGAGGAAGATACGCGGTTTGCTGCTAAAAAGGGTTTTTCTAAACATAGCCCACCACTACCTTTATATACTTATGCAGATGCCATTGAATCCTTAAAATATCTTAAGCCCATTCCAGATCGGCAGTGGTATCAACTAGCAGAAAATATGAGGTTGATGCTCAGGCCAGCTGGGCATATTTTAGGTTCGCGTTTTATCAATATTTCAGTTGATGAAGACAAACGACATTTTAATATTCTTTTTGCTGGAGATATTGGCGGCTATGATGCCTTAATTGCGGTTGATCCTGGGCAAGTGAAATCAGTGACCTATTTGGTTATGGAAGCAACTTATGGTGATCGTTTGCATGAAGAAGAAGATGTATACACCCGCTTTGAAAAAATTATTAACAAAACTATAAACAGGGGAGGAAAGGTTGTAATTCCAGCTTTTGCGGTTGGTCGCACCCAAGAAGTCTTATATATTTTACGCAAACTGGAAAAACAAAAACGACTGCTGGACGTGCCAATTTATCTTAATAGCCCTCTAGCCATTGATGCCACTGGCGTTTACACCAGTTTTATGGAAGAGCATAATTTTTTTAATGGTGATAGCACATCTGAGGAAGTGTTTCGACCAAGCAGACTACAAATGGTGCATGATTCTCAAGATTCCAAACAGCTAAATAATCTAAAAGAGCCGGCAATTATTGTTTCTTCTTCAGGCATGATGACTGGCGGCAGAATTTTACATCATCTTAAAGCATATTTGCCAGACCCCAGAACAACTTTAGTTATCACAGGTTTTCAGGCTGAAGGCACACGTGGCCGGGCAATTTTGGACGGAGCCAAATCAGTAAAAATTCACGGCGAGGCAGTTCCAGTTAATGCGGAAATTGAATTTGTGGAATCCTTGTCAGCGCATGGTGATTGGAAAGATATTTTGCGCTGGCTAAAGGGGTTTGAAACTCCGCCTAAGATGACTTTTTTGGTGCACGGAGAAAAAGAATCTTTAGAGAATTTAAAAGCCAAGATTGAAAATGAATTAAAGTGGAAGGTCACTATTCCGGTTTACGCCCAAAAATTTGATTTATAGCTTTTCTTGTGCCCAGCTTAAAGCTATTTTCCAAAAACTTAAGCAAACTCTCATCTCCATTCGACAAAATATAATCGCAAGTGGAAGATAGCACAGAATCAAAGTGAAGATTGATTCCCTTGATATTACCCAAAAGTCTTTTTAAGGACTTGTCCGTAGCTTTTAGGTATTTTTCACCCGCAAATTTTTCTTGAGCAAAGGGAGTTCCTGGTTTGGGCACAAAATGAGCAATGGTCAGGGTTAGCGAGGAGCCTTTGGCAATTTTCTTAATTTGTTTGCCAAGTGTAGCAATGGCTTCAATATCAGCAGGGGTTTCATTAGGCAAGCCAATCATAAAATAAAGACGCAAATTTTTGAGTCCAACTTTGTTTAAGAGATTAACTGTTTCCAATAATTTTTGGTTGGAAAACCTTTTTCCTAAACTGGCCCGCAATTCTTCACTGGCTGCTTCTACACCTAAGCTAATTGATTTTTGACCTGTTTCAGCCAAGAGCTTGACGACATTTTCCTCAATAGCTTCCACTCTTAAAGAGGAAGGTGAGAAGGCGCCGCCTTTTTTCAGAATTAATTGGGCTATGGCAAAAAAATCTCGATGAGCAATAAGATCACCACTAATTAAACCAAATTTTTTGCGGAATTTTAATCCTTGCTCAATCATTTGCGAGATACATTTAAGATTGCGCATTCTAAATGGTGCATACAAGTTAGGTGTGGCGCAATATTTACATTTTCTAGGACAGCCGCGGCTCAGTTCCATTAAGTGCATATCCCCAAATTCAGCTTGTTGGCTGTAGATCACAGTTTGGGTAGGGTATTTGTTTAGGTCTTTTACGAAGTGTTTATGGTATATCAGGCAGTCATCCCCGCGTGTTTGTTTGTCATCCCCGCGAAGGCGGGGATCTAGCATTTTATTTCTGACTGGATTCCCGCTTGCGCGGGAATGACAAGTAGTGATTACATCTACCAAAACCTCTTCAGCCTCTCCTAGCACAAAGGCATCAAATATCTCAGCCAAAGGCTTGGGGTTCATGGTGACCGCAGCCCCGCCAGCCAAAAGCCAGGGCTGATCAGCACCTCTTTTGCTGTGCCTATGCTCAATTTTTGCTAAATCTAGAATTGGTAAAATGTTTAAAAAATCATTTTGAAAAGAAATGGAAAAAGCCACAATATCAAAATCAGAAAGCGGTCTTTGCGATTCCAGGGTCAGCAAAGCTTTTTCATTTTTTTCTGGCAAAAATGCGCGCTCACAAACAATTTGAGGATCTTCATTTAGTATTTTGTAGATAGTATGAACAGCTAAATTACCCATGCCCACTTGATAGGTGTTGGGAAAAACCAGGGCCACAGAGATTTTTCCGCCCCAGTCTTTTTTTATGTAGCCTTGCTCCTGTTCCAGGATTTTTTTATGTTTGAGAATTTGGGCCCACATTATTTTATTAAATTTCTAAATCCTAATGACCTAAATTCTAAACAATTTCAAATTACCAAAATTCAAATTTTCAAAATAGTTAATATACAATGTTTTGGTCATTTGAACATTTGACATTAGATATTGTTTAGAAATTAGGGTTTCGATATTAGGGTTTATAGAGTTAAACTCATTCCTTCTCTTGCCAATTCCACTTCTAATTTTAGTTTTTCTTTCCTAATAAATTTTCGCGCTTCTGTTTTGAGCTTATCCAAGTCTTTATCTGTGGCGCCTGGATCATAATGAAACATGATCAGTTTTTTAATACCAGCTTGGCTAGCTAACCTAATAGGATAAGTAAAAGGACTATGTCCCCAGCCGATTTTGGTTTTATATTGTTCTGGCGTGTACTGGGCATCATGGATCAAAACATCTGTGTCTTGCAACCAGGGAGTAAGTGATTTTTCCAGTTGGGGAATTGGTTCGTTGTCGCTGATATGCACCAAGGTTTTGCCGCTGGGTAGATGAAATTTAAAGGCATAAGAGCCGTCTGGGTGATTGCATCTAAAGGTCTGCACTTTTATCTTATCGATATGTAAACCGCGCGCTGGCATGGATTTGAAGTTTAAGCTTGCTGGCACAGAAAGGATGCTAATTGGAAAATAAGGCGGACTTATCAAATTGCCTAAATAGTAATGTAGATCAGAACCAGAAAATTCCGGGCTGATTATGGTAAAGGAATTATGTTTGTTATAAAGCGGTTCAAAAAAAGGTAAGCCAATTACATGATCAAAATGGATGTGGGATAAAAGGATAGTTGCTTTCAGGTTACCCTCACCCCAACCCTCTCCCCTCGAGGAAGAGGGGGAACTGTTTCCTTTTTCCCTCCCCCTTGAGGGGGGAGGGCCAGGGAGGGGGTGATAATGTTCACCCAGTGCCCGAATTCCAGTACCAGCATCACAAATAATAACGGTTTTATCATATTTGATTTCCAAACACGGCGTATTTCCGCCATATTTGGCTGTTTGCGGCCCAGCAGAAGCCAGCGAACCCCGCACTCCCCAGAATTTAATTTTGGTTTTCATAATAATATTTATTCTTTTTTTTCCCCTCCCTTGAGGGGAGGGGTGGCCAATTATCACCCCCACCCTAACCCTCCCCCATCAAGGGGGAGGGAGGATGAATACCTCTATATTCACAATTCCCCTTCCCTTGATGGGAAGGGGTTAGGGGAAGGGTGATCCTTACAAGCTTTTAGAATTACCTCCAACACACCCTCAATATTTTGGAGTACTTCATTATTCCAAAATCTCAAGACATTATAACCTTCTTTTTTTAACCATTCATCTCTAACATTATCTGTGGGCTTTTGCAATGTATGTTGGCCACCATCACATTCTATGATTACCTTTGTTTCATAACAAACAAAATCAACAATGTAATTTCCAATTGGTTCTTGTCTGCGAAATTTAAAACCTTGCAAGTTTTTTGAACGAAGCTTTCTCCAAAGAAATCTTTCAGTATCAGTAGAATCTTTGCGGAGTTGTTTGGCAAATTTTGTTAAAGGTTTCATAGGTCACCCCCACCCTAACCCTCCCCCATCAAGGGGGAGGGAGGATGAATACCTCTATATTCACAATTCCCCTTCCCTTGATGGGAAGGGGTTAGGGGAAGGGTGATCCATTGTCAAATAAAAAAAGCCGCTCAAGTTATACTCAAGCGGCTTTTTAAGTTAAGTTAAATTACTAATTATGCTTCCAGCGGATCTCCTTCTTCGCCTTCGTCTCCCGTGTCTTCTGTATCTTCTGGCACAGGTTGTTCATCAGTATCTTCTGGAAGAGGTTGTTCATCTTCTGTTTCATCACCAGCTTCTACGTCTTCATTGTCATTAGCAGGAGTGTTATCTTCAGCATCATTTGCTGGAAGCACAGGAACGCTGCCAACAGTTGCGCTGCCAGTTACATAACCGCTACCAGTTGCAGAAAGTTTGTAGGAAATATTGCCGTTTTCTTCTTTGGCTGCCAAGGCCACACTTCTTACTTCAGCTAAATCAGTAGCTGCTGGAGAAGTTAGTTTTGACCAAGAATTTCCACCATTTCTGGTTATAGCCAAGCCAGAAGATGTGCCAGCAACAACCACAGGTTTTTCAGCTGGGGCATATGGATCAACTGCCAAGGAAAGCACCAAACCGCCTAAATTATCCTGGGTTTTGGTCCAGTTGGCCGAATCAGCAGCAGTTACATAAACTGCATTAGCACCACCAGCATAAATTTGGTTAGATCTTTCATTATAAGCTAAACTATAAACAGGAGTGCTCTCGTTAACCTCACCTCCAATAAATGGCTGCCAAGAATTGCTGCTACCATCATTAACATAAACACCCTTGTTGGTAGCTGCATAAATTTTATTACCAACTTCTTCCAGATCATGAGCTACAGTAGCTGAAACATCAGATTCCGCACCTGATTGCCAGGGCGAGTCGCCTGGTTTTGCAATAAAGGCATCAATGTTGTTATTGATTGCGAGTCCGTAATCAAAAGCTACAATCATGCGGCCATCAGGCTTAACAATCATATCACAAACTTGTCCCAAGGCTACAATGTCGTTTTGATTACCAGTATTCATTGCTGCACCAAGAT
Source organism: Pseudomonadota bacterium (assembly GCA_043823065.1). GTDB lineage: Bacteria > UBA10199 > UBA10199 > 2-02-FULL-44-16 > DYJF01 > JBDRBB01. The sequence continues at coordinate 202,031 of JBDRBB010000010.1, forward strand.
CAGCTTGCGATTTTCCAGCACAAGTTTTACCATCATAATTATCTTTTCTCAGATAGAAGATGGCATCTAAACGATTCCAGGTTGTACCTGCGTCATTGGAATACATCATAATACCAGTACTAGCGGCAAACATCTGGGATTCATTGCCTTGTCTAAAAGCAATTGCGCCTACCGGATATGCTCTTTCATCAAAAAAACCATTATGTTGCCATAGATCTTGTAAATCAAATGCTTGTTTAATAGCATCTTCAATATTAATAGCATATTCCATGCTGCCTACAAAGTCAGTTACTTTGTACACTGAAATTTCGCCAAATTCAGGGCGTTGCACGCCATAGTAAGCAATATCGATATTGTCTTGATCAATTACCACTTTGGTTACAGGCAACGCTTGCCCATTGCCAACATTGTGAAAGAACGGATTCTTAGTTAATTGCATAAAGCTTTCTACAGCTTGCTGGCTTTTGGGTTCTTCCACGCCAGCGTATTTTACTTCCACTGGTGCGCCTTTGTTAGTAACCCGGCAAGGTGCTTTAGTTCCCTCAGCTAATTTTTCTTTATCAATTGTTTGACCGCATACTTTAACTGATTCAATAGTGGCCACTTGAGCAGCATTAGTAGCTCCTATTTCAACTTCAATTTCTTCAGACTCCACAGCCCAAGGCTTGGCATTAATATCAAGTGGAGCTCCACCACTGCCACCTACAACTTTTACAATTACGTTTGAAGTATCTTGGCTATCACCTAAAGTAGCTACAATAGTGAAATTGGTTTCAATAGCGTTAGGAGAAACTGTACAAGTGGCAGAACCGCTGGCAGATTCAACTTCTACTGGAAATGCATTATCACATTGAGCTTCTGGTTCAGCAGTAATTGTTACCAAGGCATTTTCAGGAGTTACGTTCCAAGTGACTTGGAAAGATTCCATGTAGCTGGAAACTGTGTAAAATCCATCAGAGCCATTTACTCTAATTTCTGCTTGTAGATCTACTTCTTCTACATTAACAGTTACCGCAGCAGTATATTCTTTACCACTAGCATCAACTGCATTTAAGGCATAGGTAGTTGTGCTATTTGGAGAAACAGTGGCGCATTCGCTAATAACACCTTCGATGCCTACCAGATTAGCACAATCTGCTTGGGCTTCAATTATTTGATTAGTGCTAGAAGTAACAGTTGCAGTTAAATCTTGAGAATAGTTCCAACGAATAACTGTGCTTTGGCCTGCAGAAATATTTTCCTGATCAGCAGCAATAGTTGCCACAATATCAGAAGCAGGGGTTACAGTAACCCGCACAGTTTTAGTTCCACTGATAGTAGTTGGCACTAAATTAGGTTGAACTTCAGGGGTAATGCCAACTGGGATTTGGCCCATTTTCTTAAAAGTATAAGCAACTGGCGCTTCTTCTGTTTCTTCTTCGCCAGTTTCTTCTTCTTTGGCATCTTCTTCAGCTACTTCTTCCTTATCTCCTTCTTCTTCAGAAACGTTGCCTTCAGGTTGTTCCTCTTCAGTTGGGGCAGGAAGATCAATAGTTGTAGTGGCAGTCATAGTAAAATCAATGGTGGCTGGAATGCCATCTACCACAACTTCGCCAGTCATCTCTTCAGTTTCAAAATTATAAGCAAAGGCAGCAGCTTCTTCAGTAATAGCCTTGCCACTAATTTGAATATGAGTAGCGTTTTTCACATCCCACTTTAAAGTAGTGGATCCGCCTTCATTGATCTCGGCTGGATCAGCCGTAAAATCAATCAAGATTTCTGGAGGCACGATATCAAGTTGGCTGCCAAATTTTAGCTCGCCATCAGAACAAGCGCTGGCTAAAATTGTAATAGCTACCACAGCAATTACGCGCCAGAATGTTTTCATGTTTTTCATAATCCTAAACCCCTTTCTTATATGATCTCCGTATTATCTGAAATTAAGTCCTAATGTAATATTTAGACCAGCGGCAAACACATCAGTATCCAAATTGAATTCTAGTGGCATACCTACGCCAGCGGTAAATCGGGTATCACGTCCTTCACGAGCAGTGCGCGGTCTTTGATATGCATATTCCAGACCAGGGTTGATTAATAAAAGACTTCCCATTCCATATGGATCAATCGTTCCTCCAGATGGAGATATGGAACTGCTTGGTATGTTTATATCACCTTGTGTTCGAGACCAAACAACTGAAGCAAAAGGCGTAATAATGTGTCTAATGCCACTAGCAGTTAGTCTAATTGGGAAACCTAGGGCGACGCCTGCAACCATCATGGTGCGATCATATGATTGGCCATCATGACCACTAGTGTGATTGTAACGGAAAACTCCATTCAGGGAAAATCTGGCGCGATCTTCAGAACCAAAGGCTGCTGTCAGTAAGTTTGCTCCAAGTTCAAGAGTTACATCATAGGCACTTCTTTCTGCTGCATGTGCGCTAATTGAAACTTGTACACCTCCTGATGTAGCATTTTCATCACCGCCTTCATAGGTTGCTTCAAGTTCACCACCACCAGCAATTCTAGCTTCTTCATTGCCAGGGGTGACTGTATCATCTTCATTGTCAAAACTTGAGTAATCAGCATCATCGGCAGCAAAGTTAATTCCACCTGTTTGACCAACAGCACCACTTAACCCCAACTGAAAACCGCTCCATCTTGGTGTGGTTACAGAGATATTTGCACCAGCAATGGTACTACCAGCAACTAAATTAGCATATGCAGATAATGGATTGTAAAGGTTATCAAATAATGGATTATCAAGTCCAAAGCGTTGACCAATGACACCACCACCTCCACTGAGTTCAAAATGTCTTATTGTACCACCAATTGAGCCTTGAATTCTATATAACATGTGTCCGTCATCATCACTACCAAACAATCCAAAAGCATCATCACCTGCAGAACGCAGGATATAACGGGAAGCATAAGATAACCAAGTAACAGAAGCAGCCAACTCTAGACCGGTTCTATGTCTATAGGCAATGCCTGCGTTACCAAGTAATTCATAACCTAGCGGATGTGATGGCTCTTCTTCTCCAGGAAGCTGTCTTGATGTTAGACCAACAGAAACTGTGCCACTAAGGCCACCTATAAAATAAGTAACTCCGTTTCTGGTTACTGTTCCAGCAACATGATCAGGTGCGCCTGGTTCAGTTACAGCACCTTCAAACCTCACCCTGTGCAATACTACTTCAGGTGGAACACCCGCAGGGGCATTGTAATCACGTTGGGTGCCGTCTTCATCTTCTAGCAGGTCAGCTACATGCACATTAAGTAAGCCTTCTTCTTGATCCAAAATACTAGCTGCTGGGATTCTAGCGCCAGAAGCTGTAGGGGCAGGTGCAGCAGGAGCCGCTCCATTAAATAGAGGTAACCAAGCTGTGAGCATGGTGTTTAGCTGAGTATCATTTAACTCTTCCTCTGCAAGATTGTTAGACAAAGGAATTCTCACTAGTTCAGGAATTTGATTATCTTGAGCTAAAACCGCTGTGTTTATTTGATCTCTAGTTGGTAAAGTGGCTGCTGTTCTTCCTCTTAAAAGTGGGGCAAAAGTAGCAATTATACCTGGTCTAGCTAAAGTAGGTATAATGTCCATGCTATCAGCTAAATCATTTAAGCCCGAACTTCTTAAAGCTGCAATAAGTTCTTCAGCTGTTGGGTTTGCTGGTGCACCACGTGTTTGTCCACTACCTGCAGCGCTGCTTTCACGAATTCCTAAGCGTTCGCGTACAGCTGCCATTAGTTTGTCAGCAATTTGCGGATCAAGCGCCGCCAAGAAAGTATTGCGTTCAGCTAGTTGACCATTTTCTAAATTATCTAAGCTGGTGACACCTGCTAAAAAGTTAGTTACATGTTCATCAGCAAAAATTTCCCTATTTCTTACTTCTAAAAATAAACCGCGCAAAAGTTCTAGGCTGCGCACCAAATCTGCACCATTACCTTGCACGCTGGTAATCATACTTTCTGGAATTTGTCTGATAAAAACTAAATAGTCGTCATTAGGATTGTGATCCACTTGAGCAGGGTTAGCTACTGCTGTATCTACATACCGGGTAACCAAACCAGTTGTTGGATCAAACCCATCTGTGTCAATTAAATCACGCAATCTCTGCAAAGCAGAACGGGCTACAGCTATTGGGTCAGCATTAGGATCGTTAAGTTCAGCTTCCTCAATTGCGCTGGTGATTATTCTGGTAGCTTCGGCTGATGCATTTGGAACGCCAGAATTATCTAATAATGTTGTAGCGTCGGCAATTATGCGCTCAACTTCAGCATCAGCTGGAGATCTTCCTTGGGTAACTAACCTGTCAATAGCTGCCAGCATATTAGGCAGGTTTAACATTTCACCTTCAACTCTAAATCTGGTTACACTGAGATCAAAAAATGCTCCAGTAATAAATTCATTATAAGCTTCAAGAAATCTAGGATCATTAATGGTGCTGGTATTGCCTCGGCGTTGACCAGCTGTATTAGTGGCATGAGTTATGGCTGAACCATGCAGGGCTTGAAATACGTTTTCTAACCAGGCTGCGCGTAAAGTCAGGGTTTCGCAATTAGGAGCAGATTCGTCTGCATAATGCTGGGCAATTGAATTGCGAATTAAATTGGCAGTGGCTGGGAAACGATAATCAAAAGTAGATATCTGGCTGTCAACAGCTCTACCTCCAGATGCCATGGTTTCTTGATAACGCAAGATAGTAGAGACCACAGGTGAATTTTCAAGTGGCTCTCTCTGAGAATCAGCCAGCTGATAATAAATAGAACTATGATCTCTATCTCGTGGACGCTGGGCCACAGCTACTGGATTACTCGCGGTGTTTCCTTCTATATAGTTTTCAGGATGCTCTTGAAAATTTAGGAGTTGTGCAAAAGTTAAAGAGTTTTGCAAATTGCATCGCATTTCACTGCCACCAAACATATTTCCTCCTTTAAATCCCCCGTGTATATCAAATTATATTTTACCAACTAGAACTTTGCGGATCAGTTACTATATTAGTACCACCACTGCCAGTTTGTGGTCTGGGTGGTCTAACTGTTCCACCACCTCTTAAACCTCTTACACCATCTAAGCGGTTAAGTAGCACATATCCTAAAGAAATTCTTGGTGCGCTTGAGCGCCAGTCAATATCTGGAGTTCTTCTGTCTTGGCTTTCTGGAGCTGTATGAGGCATTCTAGTTACTGCACTAGGACCGGAACCTCTTGATACCACGCCTGCTGTGCCAGCTGTTGCAGTGTTACCCATGGCCCACAATATGGCATTGCGCACCTCAGTTTTTACAGCTTCTCTTTGATCTTGTGGAATATCACCATCTTCAGTGCCTCTAATGTTAAGTCTGCGAATTGCTTCATTAGCTGCTATAAAAATTCTTCCTACATCTGTTTCATCAGTAAGTACTCTTCTTAAACCTTCTAAATTGGTAGTTGTTGGATTAGAGATAACACTTGTTTCAGTGATAATATCCATTGTGCGAACTGCTAAAGCTACATCATAAGTTCTAGCATCGGTAAGGCTTAAGGTAATAGTTCCTCTTAGGCCAAATTCTCTTTGGATATCAGCGTTGTTAAGAAATGCTGCAGGATTATTAAGAGCGCTTTGAAAATCAGCTGTAGCATAGTTTTCACCGCTTCTGCCCATGGCATTATTAAACAAACCCATGGTTTGATTAATTGATCCAAACAGGATAGGTCCTAATGTTCCAAATGTCATATTATTTTCTGAAGTTTCTGGTTCTTCACCATCCACAGCATTAATAACTGCGAGGATAGCAAGTTCAAGTGGATCTGGAATCTCAGATTGAACACCAGGCATAGCAAGGCTCATGCGATCAGGACAAAATCCTGAATCAGAGTTTGAGTGATCAAAGGTTATATGGATATTTGTTATACCAGGAAAAGATCTTACAACAGTGTTTGTGGCGTCAGCAGTTGAGACAGGAGTATTTCGCCAGACTCTAGCATAAGCTTGAAAAGCAGCAGTGGAAAATTCAGGTAAAATAGTTGTTCCAGGAGCGCACTCGCCAATACTCAAAGTGTAACTACTTAAATTATTTGCTGCGGTACGAGGTGAAGTTGGTGGTGCAGTTAAAGCATGACAATCATGAGCAAAAGTTCGTGCGGTAACAGCAGCTCCTGAATCATTTACAATTGCTTGCAGAGCAGTGCGGGCCTCATTAACTGACATAGCTGCTCTTTCACCATCTATTCTTCCGCCATTAGCAATTCTGCAAAGTTCAGCTGCATTTGCTGCAGCTTCATCCCTTGCTACTGCTTGATCACGTTCTCTTGTTCTAGTAGCTAGATCTCCTCTTGCAGTATCACGTTCTGTTCTTGCTTCATCACGTTCGCTTCGCCAAGCACAACCACCTAAAACAAGAGCGCCAACTGCTAAAACTCCTAATATAACTGGCATAAAATCTTCTCCTAAAATTTGACATCTATTTTTCTAAACAGTTATCGTACGTATTATAAAAAAGTTGCTAAGAAAATTAATCTTATTAATTTTTTTAGCAATCCAAGCACCTGGATTGCTTCGTCGTTTCACTCCTCGCAATGACAAGAGGGGTTCACAATGATATACATTTATCCCTCCATATATATTTTCGTCAGATCACAAGAAAAGTTGCTAAAAAAAGCGACAAAATTGATTTTTTTAGCAATCCTGATCCGCCTATGGCGGAGAAGGATCCTAACAAGGCTTATTATGCCCACAAAAGTGGGGATCCAGTCCATTATAACAGGCTAGATTCCCGCTTTCGCGGGAATGACAAAATAAAGGTAATGAATGGGGACGTTTCCCTATAGCCTAACTTATTAGAATTATTAGTAAATAAAAGGCAAGTTGGAAAAATTAAAATCACACTATTCAAAAAACTGAAACTCGCCCTTTTTTTGCTAATAAATTTAACTAGTTGGCACAGGGGGAAACGTCCCCTTGCTTTACTAGAGTATATAATGGTTTTACGTTATTATAGTAGCTGACAATGCTCCCATTAAATCTCATCCAACAATTCTGGCAAACGCGAGGTTAGATAATGGGGTAGAGTTAACAATGGTATATTTCGTTGTTTATCAAGCGTAGGTAGTTTTGCCTGGTAATTATAATTAAGATTTGGTTTATCCTGACAAATTTTAACCAAACAGTTAGCTTGGGGTTCAAACACAGCAAAACTGGCAAGTGATTTATTATCACCTTTACTAGTTTTAACATCTATGCCTGCCAATTTTGGGGAACGTAGTAAATATTCTAATTCTGCTTTGTTGCCAGATTTCCAATAGAAAAGATCAGCCCTGTCAAACAAGGTTGACACTAATTCTATGCCAACAAAAGTTTCCCATAAAACGGCCCAAGCTCTCTCGTTAATTACACTTCTCAGTAGATCAGCTCCAGATAAAAGGTAATTTGTTATTCCACAGTCAAATAGAATGTATTTTGAAAGGTCGCTATCTGTGTTTAATAATCTTATTTTATGAGCTACTCTGGCCCCCACTGTCTTAAAAACAAGTTTTTTTGCTTCTTTGCGGCCAGCATGTTGAACTTGTAAGTTGGTATATTTCAAGGTGTTTAAGGAAAGCCAAGCTATTTTACGCAAAATATCTTCATATTCATATAATTTACTTTTATCGCCCAAGACTATTTTAACATTTTCCTCAATGGAAATTACCAAATCTTTAATTATTTCAGGAATAGCTTGGGCTGAAGAATCCAGATAGGTTGAAATAACTCTAGGCATCCCACCAATACGCACATATATTTCAACATTTTTTAATAATTGGTCATGAAGATAATCTGAAAAAGCAGAATTGGTTAGAGAAAACGAGTTTAATTCATTAATTAGTTTGGTTTGTCCAGAGGCAAGCAGAAATTCCTGATAGGTAATAGGATATAAATCAAAATATTTTTTTCGGCCAGTAGCAGCATTTTCTACCAGGATATTTTCCAGATTTGATCCAGTAAAAATAAATTTCAAATTTGCAGAAAACTCAGCTAAAGATTGCACTGCCTCCAAAACCAAAGGATGACGATCTACTTCATCAAGAAAGATTATAGCTGGTTTTGATAAATTATTAATATTACCAAGTTCAATTGATATATTTTTTAAAAACTCTTCTCCATTGGGTTTACTTCCAAAAAAATCGCGACCTAAATAGTTTTGGCTGCTATGGGAAAAGGAGGTAGGATACAATAGGTTTAACTTTAGTTGCGGATATTCTTTTAGATCATTTAAGACATTTAAGATAAATGAGGTTTTACCAACTTGTCTAGCACCGCGTAAAATTAAAACCTGTTTATCCAAGTTTAATAAGTCTTGAATGAATTTTCTCTTTTTTTCAGGCCGTTCAATCCACATAACAACCTTATAATGCCATAATTAATATTAATTTCAACACATTTATGAACCTTTTTAATATTAGTTTTGAAAAGAAAAAAACGGGAACGGTGAACGGTTTTAAGACATGTTTTGAAGAAAGAACGGGGACGTTTCCCCATATTCTAACTCCCTAGAATCATTAGTAAATAAAAGGCAAGTTGAAAAAATTAAAACCACACTATTCAAAAAACTGAAACTCGCCCTTTTTTTGCTAATAAATTTAACTAGTTGGCACAGGGGGAAACGTCCCCTTGCTTTTCAACAAGGAAAATTTTCAAGATTTTCTTGTCGATCTGTAAAGAACGGGGACGTCCCCTTGCTTTTCTACTTACCACGTAGAATTCTGTGGATCTGTCACAATGTTGCCTACACTGATTGGCCGTGGTTGTGGTCTTGGAGGTCTATCTTGCCTTGGAGGCGGTGGAGGAGCTTCTTCCCTGGGAGGCGGCAAGGCAGCACGGGCACGTTCGTAACGTACTAGCAAGGCATAACCAATTGGCATGCGCGGTCCACCATCACGTCCACCCCAGCTGATATCTCTTAAATATTCTTGTCTGCGCGTTTGGTTGCGAACAATCTCAGGAAAATCTTCTGGCAAGCTAAGAGGTGCCCAGGCGCTTGTTTGTGAATTATAGTTGCCCAGAGCATAAAGAATGCCTTGCCGAATTGCATCTATCACTTCTTGTCTACGTTCTGCAGGAATCTCTCTTCCGTCACCAGGTTGGTAAGTTAAACGCCGCACTAGGTCATAAGCAGTTAGTAAACGTTCGGGAATGTTGTTTGGAATGTTATTGGCTGGGGCTATGGTTTGTAACAACGAATTTAAATCAGCAGAATTCGTTTCACTCTGTCCATAAAGTGCATCAAACACCCCTACAGCCAAGGCAGTATTGGGAACATCCCAAGCATCAGGATCTAACGCATAATCTTCTGATAATCCAAACTCTTCTCTTATTGGTGTAGTTAAAATAGTTGCAGGTTGAATAGCATTTCTAAATGCTTCAGCTTGAAATCTCGTTTGAGTGACTTCATTGTTAATATAGTTTCTTAAAAAGGACATGGTTCTATTAATTGCATAAAATTCAGCTGGTCCATGAGTTGAACTATCACCATTGATCTGATCAATAAGTTCAGCAATTTCTGTTTGTTGATTATCAGGAATAGCGTTCAGAAAACTTTGCTCAACCATATCATAGCGCATAACATTATTATCAGCTCCCTGACAAAATTCAAATTCAGAGTCATAAGCAATATTGATGTTTCTTATAGCAGGAAAGACATCAGCATTATACCAAGCATAAGCATAGGCTTGAAAAGCAGCACTGTCTAAACCATGTAGTATAGTATCTTGCGGCCTACATTCACCAGACACCAAAGTATAGGAAGAAAGATTATTTGGGGCTGGAGTGAGTTCTGGGGTGGTGTGTTGTTCTTCACAAGTTATGTTGATGCTAGCTAAATCATCTGAAATTGATACCACAGGGTTTTGGTTCGCTTCACATGCTTCGATTGCAGTACGAGCACCGTTAATCACGGTTTGTAATTGCTGATGAGCTGCCCTAGCTTCTGTGTTTTGTCTTTCAAGCTCATCAACTTCATCGCTGTCGTCTGCCAGATAATAAGTTATTGCAGTGGCGGCTCCACCAACAACAACTGCACCAACAGCACCAACAGCAAGGCCGATTAAAAGCATATGCAAAGGGGTTGCTAAAATTGCTAACATTTTTTTCTCCTTTAATTACATTATTATTTTCGTCACATTTTGCAAAAAGTTGCGTGTTTTTTTAGTTTTATCAACCCCTTTTAAGGGTTTTTAATTGCTATTCTACTGATGTTAGCGAAAAAGCTTCATGTGAACCATCAGCATTTACTTCAACTATGGCCACTGCTCCTTCAGGAGGCCTAGCAGGTAAGCTAAAATAAGGCTCATTTTGTCCAAAAGGTTGGCTGGTTTCACCATTCATACCTATTACTGGAGCGTCTGCAGGTAAACCCAACCTATTTCTCATCATGTGAACATCGCTTACACTAGGTCTTGGAGATGACTCAAGAGACACTCGTCTAGCAGCGATTAATTCAGCCTCACTTGCTCCACCTGGGGTAAGAGGGCTGCCAGCTGCCATGGCAATTCTTTCTCTAGTTTCTGATTTTCTTACCATTGCATAAACAGGTGAATTTTGAGAAAACGCTTCCAAGGCATTGGCATAAGGATTGTTAAACTCTCTGGAAGGTCGGTTAGGTTGTAAAAAGAAAGCAAGTTCTGCAGATCGTGAATATTCACCTCTTAACTCCATAATGCGTCTCATGGTTTCCTGCAGCATCTCTGTTGTTGCAGCTTCATTTACTTCATCACACATAAAAACTAACCTAACATTACCTTCTCTTAGATGATCTCCATAGTATTCCATTACAGCGCGAAAGCTTGCTTCATTTGTTAATCCTCCTGAAATAAAGGCTACTTGTTCACCATCTGAGATATCTAGCTCCAATAAAGCTCCAACTTCGTTGATTCTAATCTCCAAGCCTGGTTGTGCAATAGCTTCAGCTACTTCAGAGGTAACAAGAGGTCTTGTAAAGGTTCTTATACCGCCGCCTGGATCAGGGTGAGTTCTAGCGCTAAATTCTGCAATCATGTTTTCTATGTTACCAGCATCGATAGCTGGTTGAAGTGGCGATCTTCTAGGTGAAGCTTGGGGATTAGGCATCACTACTAAACCTGGATTAGAATCTGAAGAAGCTGCACCTTCAGGTCTCAAGAAGTCACGCAACGGTCTGTAAGGTACGTCCGGTTGATTTAAATAATTCCAAAGTCCCTGGAAAAAACCTTCTTCTGTATGCGTAGGTGTTGATGGAGGCGCAGGTGGTGTTGGCGGTTGTTCATCAGCTAAAAAGTCTCCTAAAGGTCTGTAAGGAGAGGTCCAAGTAGGTCCATTAGGCTGGTTTAGGTAGCGCAAGAGACCTCTAATAAATGTGCCAATTCCTGTTGAAGCTGGCGCAGGTGGGACCAAAGGTGCTAGTTGAGGGCTTACCACAGGCGATGGTCCAGACAGTGGCGGTGTTGTTGGGGGAAGTGGCGGAGTTGCTAAAGGATTTGGTCTGGCTGGAACTGTTGGATCTTCAACAAGCTCTAGATCGCTGTCACGAAGTGGTATAGTGCTATCCCTAGATGACTCTGGTGGCTCCTGAGAAACAGTACCGCCAAAAGGATCAGCTGCATCATCTGCTATGATTTCAACGTTAGGATCATCAAGGTCTAATTCTACAGCGCTATCCCTAGGTTGTTCTGGTTCAGGGGCAACTACTGTTTTAGACTCGACAAGGCTTGGATCAGTTACTCTATCTGATCTTGGTACAAAAAGTATTTGCTCAGCCCTATCAAAACCATTTGCATGAAGAACCGCCTCAGGTAACACTGCCTCTGGATTAAGAGGAATTTGGATAAAAGGAGCAGGAGGTTCAACCACAACAGTTGGTTCAGGTGCTTCTTCAACAGCTGGAACTTCTCTCCAGGTGATATCTATTTCAGGTCCATTTACTAAGAGTTGGTTTAATTCTCGAGCGTGATCCTCATCAATAGGTCGGTCAGTTCCCCTCTCAATTGCTCTGTTTTCCCTTTCTCTTACTGCTTCAGCAACAGCTCTGTTGTGTAAATGAATGGCGCGTCTCAAGATATTTTCAGATCTATTAGGAGCTTCAATTTGAGCTGCATGAATGAAATAATGACGATCCATGGTTGCTGTAACTAAAATTGAATCTGGTGGTATTGGAAGTTCACCATTACCTTCAACAACTCTAGATACGCGATAGTCTTCTCTATCCAAAACTATTCTTATTATTGTTGTAGGGGTTCTAGCCTGTTGTAGAATCGTTAGAATACGATGGTGAGCAAATTCTAAAGAAACATCTAAACCTCTATCAGAACTATCTGGAGTACTAACAGGTCCAGGACATCCTCTTCCTGGTTGCTCTGGAATTTGGATAAAAGGTTCAGCTACTGGTTGTATAGCTATTGGAATTTCTGGTTCTGGGCTGGCTGCAGGTGGAGAAGGTGGTGGAGCAGGCGGTTGTATTGGCACTGGAGTTGGCCTGACTGGTGTGGGTATAACCCGCAATCCTGGACCGCGTGCGATAGTATTATTTAAGGCATGGGCAAGTTGCGAGCCGATAATATGTCTGCCTTGTCTGCCTTCATATTCTTCTAAAGCCCTTAATCTTCTGGCCTCAGCAATATTATGCTGCCCAGCAGTACGCCCAAGCATAGTGGAAATTCTGGCATCTAAAGGAGTGTTGGCTGGATAAGAAATTCTGATGCCAGTAATTAATATGCCAAGAATAGAGCTATCTTGTGGATCTCTTACCAATTGCATTTCTAGACTAACTGGAATGTCTCCTCTTACTCGCGGCTGCAGCGCAGGATATAAACTAAATGAAGCAGGGCTGATAAAAGTTTGCAAACTTACGGTTGTTTCAGCATTAGGTGCCAGCGCTTCTATTTCAGTGCGCAAATCTTGATGGACAAATTGAGCTGCATTGCGCTGTAATGCTCTTTTTAAACTTAGATGAATTGCAGGCAGGCTTGCTTCAATACCAGGTGGAATTTCCAATCGAGGCGCTACTGGTTGCACAGGAGCAGCAGGTGCAGGTTCTGGAGCAGGTGCTAGGCTTGCTGCTTGGCGTGCCTGGGCTCGAGCTAGTTCATTATTTAAATCGATAACTCTAGTAGTACATCTTGTAAGTTCTCCTTGGCGATCTCTGTCCTCTCTATTTTCATCAAAAGCTTCTCTTGCTCCATCAAGTTCTCTTTGGGCACTTGCTAGTTCTGCTTCAATTTCTGCAACAGTTCTTGGTTCTGCTTCTCTAAATCCAAACCATCCTAAAACTCGTCTAGCTCCTGCTGTTATTCTGTCACCAATAGTTGGAGCAGGAGTAGGTTGTAAAGGTTGCATCCAATAAGGTTGTAGAAAAGGATCAAAATCTGGCGCTGCAGGTTGCAGAGCTGGGGGCGGTGGCGGTGCAGGAGGCGTAGCTGGAGGTTGAACAGTCTGCTGAGCAAAAGCCAAAATTGGAATATCAACTATTACATAATGTCCGTCTTCATATACCTCAACCACTTGTAATTGGTCTGGAAGACAACCCATACAGTTGAAGTGATTAGCATCTGGTCCAAATGGAGCATAAACAGATGTTTCTCCTCTACCAGGTGTGTGGCCACCAACACCTAGAGCATCATTTCTCAAGCCCAAGGCCTGTCTCATTAATCCTAGATCTGTTTCTTCGTAAACTGGTAAGCCTTCCTGTCTTTCATATCCTCTGGGAGAGGCCCAGCGCAAAACACCACCCAAATTCATGTTGAATAAATATCTAGGGTCACCTGCTGTATATCTAGCTCCAGTTAAGTGAGCCTGAGGTGCTCCACCAGGAACTACTGGTGAATGCCCAGCCCAGGCAATTCCTTCACCTCTAGCATTGTGAACAGTTAGGAGTAAGGGAGAAGTTTCATAAAGTTCTTGCAAAGCTCTGACATAAGCTTCTCCACGTTGTGCTATTAAAGCATCCCTGAATACTACTCCTTGTCTAACACCATCTTTTATAAATGTTTCTTCTGCACCACCAGAAACTTCATCATGATTGCCTTGTAAAAAAATAAGACGGTTTGGATCTTCTGCTCTGGCTTGTATTATCAGATCCATAGCATCAACAGATGGATCTACTTCAGAAAGATTGCCCCAGGCTGGATGAGGAACATCACCTAGGGAAACTAATCTAACGCCAGCTTGGTCTTGATAACGTCGCAAGATAGAGCGAAAGTTTGGGTGATTACCATGGATATCACCGATAAGCACTACTCGTTCACCTGGTCTCAAATGAAGCTGGGCAATTGCACTTGGCTGGCCAGCAGCATGATGATTTCCAATTTGATTTGCAACTTCTGCAGAAATAGCAGGTCTTCTAACTGGGCTGCTTGCATCTTCTACAGGAGTTCTTTGGCCTGCTACTACAGCACGGAGTTCAGCTAGTTGTGGTGATTCAGTATTTCCTGAACGACCACTTCCTCCTGGGTCACCCATAGATCCCATCATCAAGAAGAGTGGAGCTCGAATAAGTCTTCCAAACGTAGTTTGAGGGCTTGTGATATTGCCAAAAAACTCAGAAGCACCTGTAGTTAAGCGAGTCCAAAGACTTGGGGATTGGGCGCCTGAAAGTAGCATATCTGGTTCTTCAGGTCTTGCTTCGCTTGCTCTTCTCAAGCCTTCAACTGTTAATTCCCCTCTTAATAAAGCAGCCATTCTAGTAGTTATAGTTTCTAATCTGCCTACACCTGCTTCATATGTTTCCTGGCTTATATGTTCACGTTCAAGAGCTTCATCAAATACACGTCTTAATTCACTTACTTCTCTTCTTAAGCCTTCTAGTTCTGCTTCTTGCTGCGCTCTTCTGGTAGGGACTGCTTCCCCTTGTTCGTTTATAGTTAATACATCAGTTTCTTCAATTTCTACAATTCTACTTACTCTACGCATTATTGATAAACGTAAACCCTCTATAGTTGGCGTATAGCGATTTTCAAAAATTTCTTGTTCAACAGCTTGGGCTTCTCTGATAGCAGCGCGCGAAGCTCCAGCATCTCTTAGTAGTCCTACATGTTCTCTGGCCAAGACAACCTGCTCGCGGCATAATTGCGTAAATTCTAAATATTCATCTACATTTAATTGTCTGGATTGGCGGATACCATCTAAATGTGCCAAGCGGTTAGCAATATTGTAATCTCTGAGCTGACTGTATCTTAACCGAGAGAGATTATATTGGGCATCGCTAACTAAACCCATGGAAACTAAGCGCCTGTCTGCTTCTAGGAGTTCGCCTTCTAATCTTACTCTTTCAACATTTAATTCATTAAATCTCGCAGCCTCTACTTCACTTAAGCTGCGGCTTCTTGTCTCTCCTCTTAAGGTTCTTAACTCTATGCCAATTTCTTCTAATCTAAGCGAATTATTAGCTCTAAGAGTTCTGATGCTTCTGGGCATCATAGCGCTGGTAGAAGCGCTGATGATTGGGCGGGCCAACATATTGCCGCCCCTTAAGCCCACTAAGAACAAGGCATTGTGTCCCAACTGCCCGGCAATGTTTCTGCCTGTCCAGACACCGCTAACAGGGCGGTCATGGATATAATTTTCAAATGATTGTTCAGCTAGACCATAGCCAGTTAAGGCTACTGTTTCTGTGGCAAAGGCGCCGGTCCACAAAGCAGCTGCGCCAAATCTGGTGGTTGTAGCTGCTGTGCCCATAGCCATTCTTGCCACCTGGCCAAAACCCAGCATTGCACCACGCAGCACACCAAACATGCCAAAAGCATAGACACTGTGCACTACAAACTCATCCCAGGTATAAAACCGGTCTGCGCCAGGCATGTCAGTAGCCATGCTTAAGCCGCGATGAGAAGCCACAAATGTTGGCGCCATAATAGCATTGCCAATAATAAATCTTGTAAAACTACCTAAAGCTGCCCGGCCACCTAAACCAACAGCAGTTCCTGTGGCTGTGCTAGCAAAAGCACTGCCTACCAAAGATAATACTGCTGCTGAGGCAATGTGAGCTATGGCTCCAGAAGCCACTGTTATGGCCACAGTCATAGCAGCTATTCTGGTATAATAACCAACTTGGGTATTTAATTGAATTTCACTTAAACTGTGATGATTTTGAATTCTAGTTAAAAAAGCCTGCCGATCTTCTACTCTTCTTAAACTTTCTGGTAGTTCATCAATACGTTCTAATAAACTTATAACCTGTACACATCTTCTAATATCAGCAGGTGTTTCACAGCCTTCTAAGTTAACCATCCTGGCGCCCATACGCTGCAAAGCTTCAGTATAACGAGCATAGGCCTGAGGATTAGTTTCTCTTAATCCAACTAAAGTTTCTGGATTGTTTATAAGAGTTAATAATGTGGTGTCGCCTTGATGATTTAAAATTGTACGAAAGCCTTCTCCACCTCTGGGGCCATTCATACCAGCAAACATGCGGGCCCGGCCAAAAGTCATAGGTAGGCCAGAGTCAAGGTTGGTCAGGGCTTCACCAAGCCTGGCATCAAAGGTGCGTGATAAACTGTCAAATGATTGTAAATCTCCTTCAATTGAACTTAAAACTGATCGAAAGCTAGGTGCTTCTAAACGAGAGCCAATTCTTTGGATTGTTTCATTAGCATAGTTTAGGGCCATTAAAGTATTTATATCAATCTCTTGGCTTTCAATTGCGCTAGCTAAGACTGCAAAGCTCTGTTCCAAGCTTGCTCTTTCTTGGCCTTGGGCCTCACTTAAAAATTCTTCATTATTGAATCGGATTAATTGCAAGGCTGCACCTGCTAAGGGCAAGGTTGCTTGTTCTAATCTATCTAATTCACTATTGCCAAGCCTGCGGCCATGAGCTACTTCAGAACGCGCAAAATTTAAGTCAGCAAAAATTCTGGCAATGTTTTCTATGATTGCATTGTTGTTGCTGTTTTGGGGAGCTAATTCATATTGTTCTAATAAATTATCTGCCCTTAAGATAACAAGCTCATCTCTTAGATCAGCTAAAGACTCTCTTAAAGTTGCTACATCAGCTGAACTGATTTCGCCTTCCTGATTTAATATTCTGTGTAAATTATCAAAAGAATTTTGCCAGGTACTTCTTTGAATATTAAAATCCATTAACCTTAAAACCGTGCGCGGGTTGCTTAGCAGCTCGTCGGCATTTTGAGCAATCTGGCGGTTGACACATCTGCTGGTAATGGTTTCTAAGTTTTGGGATAAAGATGCTTGTAGATTATCTAAGCTGGGATGTGTTCTGATTGCTGATCTTTGGTTTTGGTAGGATCTCCATAAAGAATTGCGATCTGCAACAGTTACACCAATGTAGTTATCCAGTTGGCTGGCGATTAACGTGTATTGTTGAATACCGGCAACTACTCTTTCTGCAGTATCTTGAAAATGTCTGGCTTGATCGGCATTCTCTGTTTCTAAAGAACGTCTTAATTGGGAAGCGGCAAATTCTAATTCCTGAGTAACTACGGTTCGCTGGGCATCAGTAAAGTTTTCGCTAGCAACTGCTTCGTTTACTCTATTTGCCTGAATATAAAAACCAGCAATAATATCTATCTCATTGTTGATTTGATCTATTTGGTTTAGAACCTCTACTCTTCTTTGGGGTTCTAGTTGAGGATCAAGAGCTTGTTCGCTTAAGTTGCGCCAGCTATCTTCCAGATTTGTTAGCCTTTCACTGAAATAATTTAGTGAGGTTTCAGACAGAAAATCTGCATTATCCACCAACTCAATTATATGGTCTATCTCAGTAGTTCGTTGCTCCAGATGTCTGCTAAATTCGTTAAAATCCAATTCTTCAGGATCTCCCAATAATCGGGAAAGATCATAAGTGCCTTCTGGGCTGGCTAATAAGGCCATATTGGTTGGGGAAGGAGATAAGGGGGCGGATAAAGGGGAGATAAAAGGGTTTTCGCTGAAATCAGGCGCAACACCAGTTTCTAGCTGGGATTCTAAATCCTGCGTCCATTCATCCCAAAAATAATGGTCTGGGATTGAAAACCTTTGAAGAATTTCGTTTGACATGGTTGAATATATTCAAATTTATCTTGGTACATACATATTATCGGTTATGTTAAGCAGAAAGTTGCTAAAAAAATTCTTTTGGGGACGTTTCCCCCCTAGCTAACTCCTTGAAATCAGAATTAAATAATAGCCGACTTGAAAAAGTTGCTTGAATTTCGTCAGCCATGTTCAAAATTGCTACAGTTAAAGAAATTTCCAAATTCTAACCAGGCAAAATCTAACAACTTTATTTTGGCATTATACTTGCAATGTAAAAAATCATGGTTAGAGCAGCAAGAATTTTACCAACTTCAGCTATGCTACATATAATATGTAGAGGAAATAATGGAATGAGAGTATTTCATAATCGACAAGATTTTACCCATTTTTTAGGAACATTACAGCGTTTTACTGGTAAGTCACCACTATTTATCCATAACTATGTGCTTATGCATACTCATTTTCATTTACTAGCTTGGGTTGAAGACACACAAAAAATGGCTAAAATTATGAAGTCAATGTTGTTATCTTATTATCATTATTTTCGTAAACGTTATGCTTATTGCGGACATCTCTGGCGCGGTAGATTTAGAAGCATACATATTGAAAGCGAGGAACATTGGTTGCAATGCGGACGATATATTGAGTTAAATCCTGTTTATGCGGGAATATGCAAAAAACCTGAGGAGTATAATTGGACTAGTTATCATTATTATGCTTATGGTAAAGAAAATATTTTACTAAGGCCGATTATGAAGATCAGTGGATTGAATACAAATGCAACCGGTCAAAATGGTCAGAAAAATAATCAAGATGTGAATGAAAGATATCAAGATTTTGTTTACGCAGGAATTAATTTAGAATATCAGATACAGAAAAAGAGATTTGAGAAAGGCAAATTTAATTCATTGTAGATATAGATATTTCAAAATTTCAAGTTGCCTTATATAAACTAATGATATTAAAGAGTTAGCGAGGGGGGAAACGTCCCCAATGTCAAATTTATTTGTGAAACAGATTGCTATTGGGCCGATGATGAACTTTGCTTATCTGGTGGGGGCAAATCAAAGCCAAGAGGCAATTGCCATTGATGTGGCCTGGGATGCTCAAAAAATTATAGATGAAGCTAAAAAGGCTGGGCGCCAAATTGCAGCAATTTTGCTCACCCATACTCATTATGATCACTGCAACGCTGTGGATGATTTTACTCGCCAGCAGCAGGTGCCAATTTACGTGCATAAAAGCGAAACCAGTGGTTTAAGTCAAAACTTGAAGCTTAAACCAACTCAAGAGGGCCTAAAACTAGAGATTGCTGGTTTGCAAATTGAGTGCTTGCATAGCCCAGGCCATACTCCAGGTTCGCAATGTTTTTTAATTGATGATGCTTTATTTACTGGCGATACTTTATTTGTAGGTAATTGCGGCCGGGTTGATCTGCCAGGAAGCAGTCCTAAAGATATGGAAAATTCGTTACTCAGACTTTCCAAGTTGCCAGAAACGGTTGTGGTTTATCCAGGCCATGATTATGGAGATAGCAGGACTTCGACGATTGGTGAAGAGAAGAGAAGCAACTATTATATGAAGCATGGAGTTTGACGGCCCCTTCGACAAGCTCATGGCGAACGGACAATTAGTCAAGGGCCCGCAATGACAAAAAGGTTTTCATGAAAAAAGATTTTTTAAAGGAATTGATTGAAAACGGCATCCTTGCTGATGGTGCCATTGGCACGGAAATATATAACCGTGGCGTGTTTATTCACCGTTCTTATGATGAACTGAATTTAACCAATCCAGAGCTCATCAAAGAAATTCACCTGGATTATTTAAAAGCTGGTGCTGGTTTTTTAACCACTAATACTTTTACAGCCAATCGTTTGGCTCTGGCCAGTTTTGGTTTAGAAGATAAAGTAATTGAGATTAACAAAAAAGGCGCCCAGCTGGCCAAAAGCGCTGCTGGCGATGGCGCCTATGTTGGCGGTTCAGTGGGACCAGTAAAGTGGGCAGCCAAAACTCCTTTAAGCGATGAAAAAATCAAAGAGGTTTTTAGAGAACAAATTCAGGCTTTAGCAGAAGAAGGAGTGGATGCAATTATCTTTGAGACCTTTCTTAATTTAGAAGAATTAAAACTCGCCTATGATGCTGGTCGCCAAGCTTGCCAGCTTCCTTTAATTACCCAGGTTTCCTTAAAATACGTAAGCGAAGAAGAAGGTTTTGCTGGTTTAGATCCAGCAGATGCAGCGCGCACTATGGAATCTTGGGGCGCAGATGTTATTGGCGTTAATTGTTCAGATGGGCCGCAAGGAGTTTTCGAAGCAGTAAAACTGATGATTAAAGCTACCTCTAAACCCTTGTCAGCCATGCCTAATGCTGGACTGCCTAGAATGATGCAAGGCCGGCTCATGTATTTGGCTTCTCCAGAATATTTTGCCGAATATGCCAGGCGCTATGCTCAGCTGGGTGTGAGTTTAATTGGTGGCTGTTGCGGAACAACTCCAGCTCATATCAAGGAGATGAAAAAATATCTGAAAGCCATAACTCCAGGCAGTAGAGAAAAAACAGAAAAGATTGAAGTAAAAAAACCCAGGCTGGTGCGCCAAGTTCCTGCTGCGGAAAAATCTAAATTTGGCGCAACGTTTTTGCAGAAATTTTCTATTAGCGTGGAAGTAGATCCGCCGTTGGGTATTAATCCCAAAAAAGCATTAGAAGGAGCAAGACTGCTTAAGGATCTGGGAGTAGATGCCGTAAATATTGCTGATGGTCCGCGTGCTATGGCCCGCATGAGCCCCATGGCTTTAGGCGTGCTCATCAAGGAGCAGGTTGGCATTGAGCCTATTGTTCATTATTGCTGCCGCGATCGCAATCTCTTGGGTATGCAAATGGATTTAATTGGCGCTGCAGCTCTTGGTTTAAACAATGTTTTGTTAATCACAGGTGATCCACCTAAAATGGGTAATTATCCAGATGCCACAGCAGTGTTTGATATTGATTCCATTGGCCTGATTGGTTTTGTGGCTAATCTAAATCAAGGTTTGGATTTTTCAGATCGGCCCCTAAAAGAGGCCACCAACTTGCTGATCGGCTGTGGAGTAAACCCAGGTGCAGTAGATTTAGATTTGGAAGTTGAGCGCTACAAACAAAAAGTTGCCGCAGGCGCGGAATTTGTTTTTTGCCAACCTGTTTTTGATAACAAACTTTTGCTCAGCTTTTTTGAGCGGATTAAAGATGTGCCGCAAATTCCATTTTTTGCTGGAATCATGCCTTTGGTTTCTTTGCGCAATGCTGAATTTTTACATAATGAAGTTCCAGGTATGCAAGTTCCAGAGGAGATTATGCAAAAAATGGCAGCAGCTAAAACCAAAGAAGCCCAAAAAGAAGTGGGGCTAAGAGCGGCTAAGGAAGCTTTGTTGGCAGCCAAAGAATTGTCGCAAGTTAGCGGCGCTTATATTTTCCCGCCACTTGGGAATTATCAATTAGTAGCAGATTTGCTAAGCGTTCTTAAATAATCATCAACATTCATGGCAGCGAGCAACCCTTGGGTTGTGGATACTAATGGTTGTTGGGGCCTGCCACAAATTACATCGCCACAAGCAAATACGCCAGGAACTGGGGTTTGGAACTTTTCATCTATAGGAATATTATCTTTTTCTTCTAGTTTAAGTGCTTGTTTGAGGAACTGATTACTAACTTGATATTCGTGTTGATAATTAAAAATATAATTAACTGGCAAAGATTTTTCCTGGCCAGCCACAAATAAGGTGACATTTTCCACATGCTTATTGCCGGTAATGGATTTTAGGCTGGCGCTAAATAAAAGATGAACCTTTTTATTGTTTTGCAAATCATTTACCAGGCGATTTTCAATATCTAGTTTATTGGATGGAATAATAAAGTGTACCTGGCGCGCATATTTGCTAAGTAAAATTGCTGCTTCTGCTGCAGTTTTATTTTTGCCAACAATGGCAACTTCTTTATCTTGGGTTAGAGAAACATCGGTTTGCACATCGTGAGAAACTCCTTGGCCAAAAAATTCCCGACCGCCTGGCAAATGGCCAGTGCGACCAGCTGCGCCAGTAGCTAAAATTACGCTTTTTACTTCAAATTGCTGCTCTCCGCCTTCGGCAATCTTTTTTTCTTCTTCAAAATTTATTTTATTGATTTCCAAATGTTTGATAAAAGCGCCGGCTTTTTGGGCTTGTTTGCGCAGTCTATCAATAATTTCCGCGCCATTTATTTCATCAGGAAAGCCCGGAAAATTGCCAAGCATTTTTAGGCTGGCTAAATAACCCTGTTCTGTTTCTTTATCAACCAGCAGAGTAGTCCAGTGTCTTGCAGCTAAATGCATTGCTGCCATACAACCTGCTGGGCCACCACCAATTATAAGTACGTCATATGATTGTTTCAAGTGTCCTCCTATTGTCATTTGTCCAAACACTTTGTCATCCCCGCGTAGGCAGGGATCTATAAGTGGATTCCCGCTTTCGCGGGAATGACAAATTATCAAAAGCTAAAACTCTGTTGCTTACTTGATTCCTCATTTTCCTCTGGATGTTCAATTTTCCAATTCACAGCAACTTGTTTTTTAGCATTGCCGAATTTGGAAATGAAAAAAACTTCGCTCTTGTTAGCGCCATATTCAAAAACTTCCTTGGTAATGCGCACATCTTCCAGACAGTATTTTTTTAGTTTATCAATTTCACCATTGTTCCAATAACGGATGGCATCTAGTCCTGAACCAATTTTTTGTTTGTTCAAAGTTGCTTGGGCTACGCTATCTAAACTCACGCGATGCCCTAATATCTTGGTTAATTCCTCCAGGATATCAAATTGAGGCATATTTTTAAGATTAATAGTCAAATATTGCTGCAAAATTGGGCAATCAAACTTGCGTGAGTTAAAACCAACCAAAAGAGGCCTATCTTGAAGAGTTTTTTCAAATTCCTTAAGATCTTTTTCCTCGAAAATTTGATATTCATTAGTTTTATAAAAATAGGCTCCCAGCACGCTAATTTTTAAGTCTGTCAGGTTTTGCCGGCCACCTACATCTGAAAAGGCGTTTTGAGTTTCAATGTCAAAGACAATGATATTTTTAGACATGCCAGCAACCTATCATAAATGAGTCCTAAATCAAGCCCTGCTTCACCTGCTTTCAGCTAGCGCAGAGACCAGTAGGTTTTGGGTACGCCTTCGTTTTTGGTTACGCCCAAAAACTTGTCTCTGTCTCTTGGCGAGCGTGGCATCATAAGCATAGATACGCTCGCCAGCGAGATGCCCCAAAACCTACTGGTCTCTGCGCTATCTGAAAGCAGGATTTCGCACCGGTGCAAAACCCAATGCGGAATCTAGGTGAAACTTTTTTCTGAATAATTGCAGGTAGCGTTGTGAACATGTTTGGCAGGTCTTAAGGTGATTTGTCCGAAAAACAGACAGCTGAGTGCCATATTTGCGCACTTATCCTCGGTAGGGAATTGGATACGGAGATAAGGCCACCTTACGGATGGGCACACAAATGCTGGACGAAATCTCGGCAAATTTGAGCATCAGCTGTCTGGGCTTGAGGACTATAATTCACCTTAAGACCTGCCAAACATGTTGCCAAAAATTAATGCGATACTTCGGTAGATTTGCGCTTGGTGGAGCAATTTCGGATTGTAAAACAACCTAATGCTTGGTAAAATCTGCAAATTCATGAATATCTCGGGGATTTCTCTTATTATTTTATTTGTCCTTTCTATTCTGGTGGGAGGCGGTATTGTTCTAATCTCTGCCTGGCTGGGGAGAAGTGTGAAAAGTCCAGAAAAACTTATTCCCTATGAATGCGGTCTAGATCCTCTGGAAAGCCCAAGAATGCGTATTTCCATTAGATATTTTTTAGTGGCAATTCTATTTGTAATTTTTGAGGTGGAAGTGGCTTTTTTATATCCCTGGGCCATGATTTTTCGTGAGTTTTCTGATGCCGGAGAAGGTGTGCTTGCTTTTAGTGCAGGTGCAATATTCTTAAGTCTCTTAATTGTGGGTCTAATCTATGTTTGGGGTAAGGGGGCGTTGGAGTGGGAAGAATGATGGACAACTTTTTCACAACCAAGATTAACGAATTTGTGAACTGGGGCCGCAAATACAGTCTTTGGCCCATGCCTTTTGGCACGGCCTGTTGTGCCTTGGAGTTTATGTCAGCAGTTTCCGCGCGTTTTGATATCTCGCGTTTTGGAGCTGAACTAGTTAGATTTTCTCCGCGCCAGTCTGATTTGCTGCTGGTGATGGGCACCATAAGTTATAAGCAAGCGCCTATTCTCAAACGAATTTATGAGCAAATGGGTGAACCAAAATGGGTGGTAGCTTATGGCGCTTGCGCCTCTTCAGGTGGTTTTTATAATAACTATCATACTATTCAGGGCATAGATAAAATTATTCCAGTTGATGTATATGTTCCAGGCTGTCCGCCCAGGCCAGAACAATTGTTTGAGGCAATTTTAAAGATTCAAAAGGAGTTATTATGAAAAAAATAATATGCAGCATTGTTGCCATTTTGCTGGGTTTCTCAACAACAGCAATGGCCAAGACAGATGATTTTGAGGAAGGCAAAAAACTAATTTTTGAAGGTCAGCTGGAACAAGGCGCAGAACTGCTGGAAAATTATGTTACAAAGAATTCTCGCGATAAAAACAAAACTCCTGCTGCGCTTTTACTTCTAGGCCAAACCTTAGATCGCTTTGCAGATCTGCTAAGTGAGCAGGCTGAAATGCAATGTTATTGGCAAAATAAAACAGGTGGTTTTGCCTGCATGCAGCAACAAGCAGAACAGGCCAATAAAGTCTTTGGCAAAGGTGCTTTTAAGGCAATAACTGACATTGCTTATATTCCTTATACCGGGATTCATTATCAACTTATCTTAAAAAAATTTGCCAAATCTGATGAAGCGCCTTTGGCGGAATTTCAATTGCTTTTGAAAGATTTGGTTGGTCATCCAGATCAAGTTTTGCCCAAGATTAAAAAATTTCTAACTAAACACCCCTCAGGAGAGGCTCATCGCAAAGGCCTGCTCTTGTTGGCCAGAGTTAACGAAGATATTTGGTACATTCATCGGGATTGGAGCTGGGTGCTATATAATGACGTAGTTGCCACAGAAGAGTTAATTATTAGGGCAGAGCCCTATCGCCAAGAAGCAATTAGGGTTTATCAAACCTTGGTTAGTAAATATCCTAAAACCTTTGAAGGTAAGATGGCTAAGCAAGAATTAGCCTTGGTTCAAAACCAAAAATACGATTCAGAGACTTATAGTATTTTATCTGATTCAGTTGGTGGCGCTCCGGAAAAATGGGGCACACCTATTCCAGCGCCCAAACTCAAGGCCAAGCCCAAAGGAAATCGTTAATGATTTTAAAGCTTTTAGCAGAACAGTTTTCTGGCTCAATTCAGGAAACAGGTAGTTTTCGTGGAGATGACTATGTTATAGTTATTAAAGAAAGCTTGCTGGATATCTGTTTCTTTTTACGCAATGAAGATCTGCTCAAATTTGAGATGTTGTTAGATGTGGCAGGTGCAGATTATTTGGAGCGGTTTGGGTTTTTAGAAGTTGTTTATCATTTATATTCCTTAAAATTTAAAAAACGGTTGCGCTTAAAAGTGCAACTTAAAGCAAATGAAACTATACCAAGTGTTTGCAACATTTGGAAGGCTGCCAATTGGTTTGAGCGAGAGGCCTATGATCTATTTGGAATTAAATTTGCAGACCATCCCAATTTAAAAAGAATATTAACTTTTGAAGGATTTCAGGGACATGCCTTGCTTAAGAGCTATAAAAAAGAGATGCGCCAAGAAATTCCTGTGCCAGATGATCTTTTGGATTCCCGCCTGCGCGGGAATGACAACATGAACGGGAATGACAAAAGATATATGTATTTAAACTTAGGACCATCTCATCCAGCCATGCATGGCTGTTTCAGGGTTTTATTGGAATTAGACGGAGAAAAAATTGTTAATGCTGTTCAAGAAATTGGTTATTTACACCGTTGTTTTGAAAAAGAGGCGGAAGCTCATACTTACACCCAAGTTATTCCCTATACTGATCGGCTTAATTATGTTTCGCCATTAATGAATAATGTTGGTTATTGTCTGAGTGTGGAAAAGTTGTTTGATCTAGATATTCCAGAGCGTGCCAAATGGATTCGCATGCTAATTTGCGAGGTCTCGCGTATCATTGATCACCTAGTTAGTGTGGGGCCAAATTTAGTGGACGTGGGCGCCCTAACTAATTATTGGTATTTGTTTAACGCCAGGGAAATGCTTATTGATTGGGTGGAGGCATTATGTGGAGCTAGGCTCACCACCAGCTATACGCGCATTGGAGGGGTAATGCGCGATTTGCCAATTAACACATCAGCTAAATTAACTGAGTGCATCAAGCTGGTTAGGCAGGCAGTTAAAGATGTAGAAGGACTAACCAAGAAAAACAGGATCTTAATTGATAGAACGCAAGGTGTGGGCAGCATCTCTGCTGAAGATGCCATAAGTTATGGTTTTACGGGTCCATGTTTGCGTGCTGCAGGCGTGGCCTATGATGTGCGCCTGGCTCATCCTTATTATTTTTACGATGAGCTAAATTGGGATATTCCAGTCGGGCATCAGGGCGATACTTATGATCGTATTTTTGTGCGCCTGGAAGAAATAAAACAATCTAGCTATCTAGTAGAACAAATTTTGCAAAAAATTAAACCTGGCCCAATTATTTTAGATGATTGGCAGATTAGTTTGCCTGACAAAGCCCAGGTTTATGGCAGCATTGAAGGCATGATGGCCCATTTTAAATTAATTATGGAAGGAATTAAGCCGCCTGTTGGTGAAGTATATGCCTACACCGAAGCTGCAAATGGTGAATTGGGTTTTTATTTAGTGAGCGATGGTTCAGTCAATCCGTATCGCCTAAAGATTAGGCCGCCTTGTTTTGCAATTTATCAGGCCTATCCAGAAATGATTAAGGGCCAAATGATTGCTGATGCAGTAGCTACAATTGGCAGTTTAAATATTATTGCCGGAGAATTGGATAGATGATCGAGTTGTGTACGTAAGCATTGTTTCGCTAAACCCAAAATTTCTTCATGCGCCAGAAATTTTGGGAGCGACCTTCGCTCGCCATGGCATCTAGCCTGCTGTGATGGCTCGCTCGGACGCCGCTCAACAATGCTTACGTACACGACTCTCTCAATATGGTGTATTTTATGAAAAAGTTAAAAGAGTTAGTTAAAAATTACCCGTATAAACAGGCAGCTTTGCTGCCAGTGATATGGCAGGTGCAGGAACAGGAAGGATTTATCTCTGCTCAAAAAATTTCAGAAATAGCAGAGTTGTTGGAGATGTCTGCTGCTGAAGTTTTAGGCGTGGTTAGTTTTTACACCATGTTCCAAAGAAGACCAATTGGCAGATATCATGTGCAAGTGTGCACCAATCTTTGCTGCCGCTTAAAAGGAGCAGATTGGCTGCTCAAATATTTAAAACAAAAACTAGGTGTGGAAGTTGGGCAGACCAGCGGTGATGGTTTATTTCATTTATCAACTGTGGAATGTTTGGGTTCGTGCGGCACAGCGCCCATGATGATGATCAATAATGATTATTATGAAGATCTAGATGAAAAAAAGGTGGATGAGATATTGCTGAAACTAGGATAAACCAGAGTGTCATTGCGAGGAGCAAAGCGACGAAGCAATCCCGGATATAAACTGGATTGCGCAGCTCACGCTCGCAATGACAATAGGGTTATAAATGCAAAAAATACTTACCAAAAACTTTTCTAATCCAGATTCGCATAAACTAGAAACTGCTAAAGCTAATGGTGCATATTCAAGTTTAGAAAAATTAAAAAAGCTTAGCCCTGCTCAAGTTATTGAAGAAATAATCGCTTCTGAGCTGCGTGGTAGGGGTGGAGCTGGTTTTTTAACTGGTCAAAAATGGTCATTTGTTCCTCAAAATTCTGGCCTACCCACCTATTTAATAGTTAATGCAGATGAAGGTGAGCCAGGAACTTTTAAGGACCGGGCCATTTTGGAGAAAGATCCTCATCTTTTAATTGAAGGTATTATTATTGCAGCGCATGCAATTCAGGCCAAGACTGTGTATGTATATTTTCGAGGCGAATATTATCAGCAATGGCAAATTTTTTTAACAGCTTTGGAAGAAGCCAGACAAGATGGACTTTTATTGGATTTAATAATAATTACTCATCGTGGAGCTGGTGCTTATATTTGTGGCGAAGAAACAGCACTTCTTAATTCTTTGGAAGGCAAAAGAGGATTGCCGCGCAGTAAACCACCCTATCCAGCTAGCCAGGGTTTGTTTAATGCTCCCACAGTTGTGAATAATGTGGAAACCTTGGCCAACTTGCCCTTTATTATCAACCAGGGGGCAAAGGCTTTTACCAAAATTGGCACTAAAGAAAGCAAGGGAACCAAGCTAATTAGTGTGTGTGGCCATATTAATTGTCCTGGAGTTTATGAAATAGAAATGGGCTTGCCCCTAGCAACTTTTTTGGCAGAATATGCTGGGGGAACAATAGAGGAAAGGCCAATTAAAGCTGTTTTCCCAGGGGGAATTTCTTCGCCAATCTTGACTGCCCAAGAAACTTTAAGAACCAACATTTCCTATGAATCTTTGAGAGCTGCAGGCAGCATGTTAGGTTCAGGTGGGATGATTGTTATAGATGAAAGCTATTTAATGTCTGAAATATTGCATGATGTAGCTAAATTTTTTCAACACGAATCTTGTGGACAGTGTACGCCTTGTCGGGAAGGTACTGGTTGGGTTTATAAAATTGCCCAAAAAATTAGACAGGGTTATGCTTCGAATAAAGATTTGGATTTATTACTAGAGCTGGCTGATAATATGCAGGGTAAAACAATCTGCGTGTTTGCTGATGCCCTGGCTATGCCCCTGCGTTCGTTGGTTACAAAGTTTAGGGATGAGCTTAAGATACATATTAAATAATAATATTATAAATATCCAAATTCTAATGACCTAAATACTAAACAATTTCTAATTACCAAAATTCAAATGTTCAAAACAAATAGTTTTGGTCATTTGAAAATGAGGATTTTGAATTTGTTTAGAATTTAGATATTAGAATTTAGGATTTCTCCATGATTAAACTTGTTATAGACAATATTGTCGTTGAAACAAATGAGGGAACCACAATATTAGAGGCAGCCAAACAGGTGGGTATTGAGATTCCGCATTTTTGCTATCATCCCAGCTTGTCTAAGCCTGCTAATTGCCGATTGTGTGCTGTGGAAGTAAAAGGGCATGACCAACCTGTTATGTCTTGCCAACAAGAAGTTGCACCAGGCATGGAAGTGCTTACCAATTCCAGTTTGGCGCTTGATACCAGGCGGCAAGTTTTGGAATTTATTTTAATTAATCATCCTGTGGATTGCCCTGTGTGTGATCAATCAGGAGAGTGTAAGCTACAAGATTATTATCAAGCTTATTCCTTGCAGCCTTCGCGCTTTGCAGAAAAAAAAGTAGCTAAAACCAAAGCCAGGCCAATTGGGAAACAGGTGATCTTAGATGCCGAGCGCTGCGTGGAGTGTACGCGCTGCATCAGGTTTTGC
Organism: Pseudomonadota bacterium; assembly: GCA_043823065.1. Lineage (GTDB taxonomy): Bacteria > UBA10199 > UBA10199 > 2-02-FULL-44-16 > DYJF01 > JBDRBB01. Next base: position 231,558 of record JBDRBB010000010.1, read on the forward strand.
GAAGAAATTACCAAGACCAAGGAACTGGTTATCACTAAAAGAAGTGATCAATCGGAAATAGCTGTTTTTCCAGATCAGCAGCTTGATAACCCCTATTCGCTTTGTACTGTTGATTTGTGTCCAGTGGGCGCTTTAACCAGCCGGGATTTTCGTTTTCTAAAAAGAGTTTGGTTTTTAGAAACCAGGCCCAGTATTTGCGCTGCATGTGCTAATGGTTGCAACATATATGTGGATCATGCTGATGGGAAAGTGTTCAGGTTTCGTGCCAGGGAGAATCAAGATATCAACAAGTATTGGCTTTGTGATCAGGGACGCCTTTCTTATAAAAAAAATAATGCTCAGGATAGAATAACTAGGCCCTTTATCTATATTGACCATAAACCAATTTATGTTTCTTGGCCAAAAGCGATTTCAGAAGTGATTAAATTAATTGTAGAGACAGATTCCCAAGATATGGTTGGTGTGCTTTCAGCAACAGCAACAAACGAAGAAAATCAGGCATTTTTTGAATTATATAAGGATGAGCTAAAGGTTTCTCAAATTTGTTACAGTGGTTTAGATGAAGATTATAGTTTTGGAGATAATTTTTTGAGAAAAGCAGATCGTAATCCTAACCAAAAAGGTGTTTGGCAAATCACCAAACAACGTTTAGAAAAACCAGGCCATTATGGATATATTATTTTAGATGGAATTAGTCCAAACGAATTAGCTAGAATTGCCCACGCTAAACCAAAATGGATGGTCTTGGTTACCACACAGCATAATTTAGATATTAGTTTTCCTAATATCGTTTTACCTAAAGCTACACATTTGGAGCAAGCAGGTAGTTTTATTAATTTTTCCGGAATTGAACAGAGATTTGAGAAAGTGCTAGAGCCTAAAGATGAAGCGCTTTCTGGAGTTGAAATAGCGAGGCTCATAGGTAGTCATTGCAAGGAACCCTTCGGCTCGTAACCGTTCGTTCTGAGCTTGTCGAAGAATGAACGGCTCGCTCAGGGCAGGCTCCGTGACGAAGCAATCCAGTCAAGAGGCCTGGATCGCTACGTCGCCCTTGCGGCCTCCTCGCGATGACAGCGCGGGGTAGAGTGAGTTTTATGACAGAAGTTATTATGAATAATATATTAATCTTAATTGCTGCTGCAAAGATTGTGTTCATTTTTACCCTGGTGCTTTCTTTTGTGCCAATTTTGATCTGGCTGGAGCGCAAAGGAGCAGCCTATATTCAAGATCGACGCGGACCAAACCGGGCTTCTATCTTGGGCATTAGATTGGGCGGGGTAATCCATTCCCTGGCTGATGCTTTAAAGCTTTTTTTCAAAGAAGAATTAATTGCTGGCCCAAGCTTTAAGCCGCTTTTTTATTTAGCGCCTATAGTTGCCTTTTTTGTGGCTACTGCAACCATGGCCATCATTCCTTTTACCGAAAACATCTTAATTAATGGCCAGAATTTTTGTCTGCAGATTGCAAACCTAGAAGTAGGATTAATTTACGTATTTGCCCTTTCTGCCTTAGGGGTGTTTGCCACATTAATGGCTGGCTGGGCTGCTTGTGGAAAATATTCTGTACTAGGCGCTTTAAGGGCTAGTTCACAAATGATTAGTTATGAATTAGCCATGGGGTTAGCTGTGCTTTCCATTTTTTTATTAGCAGGTTCTTTAAACTTGCAAGATATTATTTCAGATCAAGGCCCTCAAGTTTGGCGCTGGAATATTGTGCGTCAACCCTTGGCTTTTATTATCTTTCTGGTTGCTCTTTTTGCCGAGACCAACCGTTTGCCTTTTGATTTAGCTGAAGCTGAATCAGAATTGGTAGCTGGTTATCATACTGAATATTCCAGCATGAAATTCGCGCTTTTCTTTATGTCTGAATATGCTCATATGATTATTGGTTCTTTGATTATTGCCACCTTGTTTTTAGGTGGTTGGCAAATTCCTTTTATCAGCTCTGATTTTTTATTTAAGCATGCAGATCAAATTTTGTTCAGGGGTTCTTTTTTAGTAGCAATTTTATTGGTAATTATAGGCAGCTTGCTTATGAGCAGGTTTCAGAAAATATATCAAGACTTGCGCGATTATGAGCCAGTTATTATTGGTGGATTTTTTGTTTTAATAGGTTTAGCGCTGCTGGCTGGTTGGATTATTTTGCAAAACATGGGTTTTTGGCAGAACTTGCCAGCTTGGGCAGGAGCAGTTAGCATCTCTTTAATTCAACTTGGGGTAATGCTATTCAAAGCCTTTATATTCTGTCTGTTTTTTATTTGGGTGCGCTGGACCTTGCCCCGTTTTAGATATGACCAGTTAATGCGTTTAGGTTGGAAAATGATGATACCTTTGGGTATTGTAAATACTTTAGTAACTAGCGCAGTTATAGTGTTTGGGTAATATATGGAAGTAATCATCTTTTATACATTAGCAGCAGCAACAATAATATCAGCTCTCTTAGTAATCACCAGAGTTAATCCTTTAATGAGCGCTTTGATGTTGGTGGCGTGTTTTTTGTTTACTGCCCTGATTTTTGCCACTTTATCTGCGCCCTTTATCGCAGTTCTCCAGGTTTTGATTTATGCAGGTGCAATTATGGTGCTTTTTATTTTTGTGATTATGTTGGTGCATTTGGATCAAAAAAGTCTCAAGCCTCGTATTATAACTTTTAGTAAGATAATTGGGGCAAGCGCTGCTCTTTATCTACTCTTGGTTTTTATTATTTCAGTTTGGGTGCCGCCATTTATTCAAGCCCCACAAGTAGGCGCAGCTTTTAGCTCTCCTGCTAGTTTGGGTCGGGAATTAATTACTAAATATATTATACCTTTTGAGATTATTTCCGTATTGCTTTTAATAGCAATGATAGGTGTTATAGTGTTAGCAAAGAAAAAAATATAAATTTGACCATGGAAATAACACTTCACCACTACTTAATCTTAGCAATTGTTTTATTCACCATTGGTGTCATTGGCGTGGTAGCAAGGCGCAATGTTTTAATTATTTTTATGTCTGTAGAATTGATGCTCAATGCAGCGAATATTGTATTTTTGGCTTTTGCCCGTTGGAATTTGTTAATTTCCGGTAAAATAATAGTATTATTTGTCCTGGGCGTGGCTGCTGCTGAAGCAGCAATTGGCCTGGCTATTGTCATGCTTATTTTTCGACAACGCCAAACTCTTTATGTAGATGAATTTAGATTGCTCAAAGGTTGATTCTTAAAAACCCAGATCACCAAAATCACCAAGCTGTTGCATTTTTTCTGCTGTGGCATATTGCATCTTTTTTACAGCATCATTAATGCAATCTTTAACCGTCTTGGCTTGCTGGCCATGATCTAGTTCTGGATTAAGGGTGATATCTTCAATTTGAATATTGCCGTTGATAATTACAGTTACTCCATTTTTCTCCACTTCCATTTTTTCCCGCTTTAATTCCTTTTGGATTTTTCTGAGTTTCTTGATCTGTTTGATTTTTCCTAACATGAAATTCCTCCTTAATTTGTTCAGGATTTCTGCCAATTAACCATAAGATTGCAAATAAGACAAGTAGTCCTAATCCATATAAATAAGGTGTGGCAATGCCGTAGGCTGCAGGAATATAGCCGCAGGCCGCAGCTACAATCATACACAAAATAGCATAAGGCATTTGAGTGCGTACATGGTCAGTTAAATCACAAGCAGAGGAAAGAGAGGAGAGCACAGTGGTATCAGAAATTGGTGAACAATGATCGCCAAAGATTGCACCATCTAAAACCGCGCCCAAGGTCATAACCAGTAGCGTTGGATCTCCTTGGATAAAGGCTAGAGGTGCAACTGTGGGAATTAAAAGACCCATAGTGCCAAAGGATGTGCCAGTAGCAAAGGATACAGCAGAAGCAACCAAAAAGATAACCAAGGGTAATAGTAAAGGCGATAAAATATCCTTGACCAAAGAAGCGATAAAAAAAGCTGTGCCTAAATCATCACAGACATTGCGAATGGCCCAGGCCAAAACCAAAATGATTGCCGCTGGCAGAATACGCCAAGCGCTGAAAAATGATTTGATAATTTCTGTAAACCCCAAGATTTTTTGGCTTAACAAAAGGATAATTGTAACTATTGTGCCAAATATCGCTCCAAATAACATTAACTCAAAAAGTGTGTTGCCATCTCCGCCGATTCTTAAAAAGCATTCTAAAAGACCTTTGGTGCTCCAGATTGAAACAGATAGACCAGCTTCCTGAATAAGCTGTGAGCCCCGCCAAAAAATTCCCACAAACAAGAAAACCACTACACTGAGCACAGGCATTACAGCATTGAACCAGCGGGCTGGAACCCCTGCTTTGGGGTTAGCAGCTTCAATCATAGGATCTATGACATGATCAGAATCAGGGTTTTCCACTTCACCTTTAAGAAAGGCCCTTCTTTCAGCATGTAGCATTGGACCAAAATCTCGTCTTAAAAAAGCCACCATAAACACAAACAAGATGGTGAAGATACAATAGAATCTAAAAGGCAAAGCTTTGAGAAAAAGGGTATAGCCGCTCAAACCAATACCCATAAATTCAGACATCTTGTGCAGCTGTAATACTTCAAAACCAATCCAGGTGGAAATAATAGCCAGACCTGCCAAAGGGGCAGTGGTGGAATCTACAATATAAGCTAGCTTTTCGCGGCTAACTTTCATTTTATCAGTAAAGCTGCGCATGGTCGTGCCCACTACGATGCAATTGGTATAGTCATCAAAAAAGATTAATAAACCCATGGTAGCTGCTGAAACGCAGGCAGTTCTAGCGCAGCGGGCAATCTTGGTAATTTGATTGATTACGCCAGCCATGCCCCCACCGCGGTTGATAATATTAACCATGCCTACCAATACAAAAACAAATCCCAGAATCATCAGGCTAAAGTCACCAAGAAAATTACCTAAAAAATAGCCAGTGGCAGCGTGCCAGGTTGCTTTGGGAATGTTAAAGTCATAGTGGATAAATGATCCTAAAAGTATGGCCAAAGAAATGGATAAAATAACTCTTCTTAAACTAATAGCTAAAATAATGGCTAAAAGCGGAGGTAAAAGTGAGGTCCAGGTGCCTAAAGCCAGGGTGCGCGATGCGCTAAATAAGCTGGCTTTTTCTTTGTTTAATTCTAATGAAACAGAAAGATTGCCTTGATCTTCCAAAACCTGGACTGATAAATTATGTTCTGCTCCAGGTTTAAAGCTGAGATTAGTTTGTTTTTGCAGTTCTTTTTGTATTATAGTTTTAAGCTCTTCCTTTCCTTGATAGTTAAATTCAACATTTGGGTTGCCAAGTTCTGCAAGTTTACTGCTTAAATCATCACTTAAACCCCGAATCATAGTGATAGAGGTAAGCTCTTGAAGGTAAGAGGTGTTTCCTTTAAGAAAAGAACTAGCATAGAAAACTACGGCAGTAATAAGACCAGCTATGATAATTTGTTTTTTTTTCATAATGCGTCTTTACATGCCTTGAAATCGCAAATTCGTCAATGCTAACTGAAGGTTGTGCTTGGATGATAAATATTGTATAAATCAAAAAAAACAAAAGGGGGAAGTATGAAAAAAGTAATCGGTGTTGGGTTGGCATTAGCGATTGGCCTGAGCTTTTCTCAGGCAGCAATGGCTGAAAAAACAAAATTAAAAGGCAAAGATGCCAGTATGCATCAGATTATTCTGAGCACCAAACCAGCTGATGTGGAAATAGTTGGTCCGTATCAACATTCAATTAAATTATATCAGCTTAAAACAGATGAACTAGCTTACTGGGTTCCTGAAGGCGGAAAATATATTGTTGATGGCAATTACGCCTATCTTTGGTGCCGAGTTTATAAGAAAAATGACGCTAAATCAAAATATCATTGGCTTGCCATTGCCAATAGTGCCTTAAACAAGGCTTTGAAAGTGGGGCATGAGTATCAAGGCGGAGTTGCTTTTTATCAGCTAACCTATGATGGCAAAATGTTGCACTTTAAGGCTTATCTCTATTCTACGCTACATGCCATAGCTGCTGGCGAGAAGGTCATTGATATGCGGGAATGACAAAATAATATTATATGCCTGGCTGAACGCGTATGTTATAACACATTGACAATTTGGTCCAATGTACTATAGGTGCGCATTTTCAGGGAGGCTCTATGTTTGCTGCAGGTGAAGACAATAGGATAAATATAATCATGTCTAATGTTAGGGGTATGTCGCTTGGTTGTAATTGTTTGGTTGAAAATGATGTACTTTTAGGTTGCACCAATCAGATGGGAACAAGCCAAGGTTGTGATTATTTTGCCGTTGCTGATGATGCCGGCCAAACCTACTGGAGTTGTGCTACGATAAGTAATTCTCGAAATCATCAATTTAATTTATTTAATCTTATCTTTGGAAATGATTTTCAGGCAATCTTGCATAGATTAAGAAGTTTGTTTTAAAAGAATGACCACTTTTTGGTGGTCATTTTTTTGTGGAGCAGAGGAGATTCGAACTCCCGACCCCCACGTTGCGAACGTGATGCTCTCCCAACTGAGCTACTGCCCCGAAAAAAATGCACCCCCGGCGGGAATCGAACCCACGCTTCCTGCTCCGGAGGCAGGTGCTCTATCCACTGAGCTACGGGGGTAAGGTTTTTGTGGGCGCGACAGGGATTGAACCTGTGGCTTCTACCGTGTGAAGGTAGCACTCTCCCGCTGAGTTACGCGCCCTTAAAAGCTGTATATCGTCTTTCGTACGTCTTAAGGCAGCGGTATTCCTATATGAAAAAGAAAAAATGTTCAAGCAATTACAATATTAGGTTAAATTTCTATTTTTACCTTGGTGTTTAAGGTGCGAGCAACTAGGCAGTATTCCTCAGCTTTTTCGCAGAGCATCTTTATCTTAACATGATCAGTTTCAGATTCAGTTTTAACTGAAGGCCGAATCACAATCTCAGTTACTTGCTGATGTTTGCCATCTGCTGAAGAAACCTTGCCTTCAATTGTGGAAGAAAAACTTTTGATCTTAATGCGCATCTTTTCGGCAATAGACAAAAGTGTAAGTAAAAAACAGCTTTCTATAGAAGCCAAAAATAAGTGAGGAGGGGTCCATTCCTGAGGATGATCTTCAAAATTTTTCAATCCAACCAAATCCACTGGCGGACGATTTTCAAACAGAGAGGTGGTTTTTCCAGCCTCATAGCGAAGTTCTGTTGAAATTATTTTTGAATCCATAATTTTCCCCCTGGGTATTTGGTAATCTATTTTTGGTTTGATATTTTTTTATTAACCTGGAAAAAACCGTCTTCAAGATTTTGGTTGATCTGAATGTTGGTGAACGTGTAGTTGGTGATATTGCCCGAAGGGTTTCTTACGCGCAGTTTAACTAAATAATTATCTTGGTTGAACAAGGTGTCCAAAGTTTTATATTGGGCACTTTTATTCTTAGGGATCAGTTCAAGAGCGCTAAAGTTTTGCTCTACATTTTCAAATGCCTGAGATTTCTTGATCTTGAATTCTTCGTTTAATTTGCCAAAGCCAGCTAAAAAAGATAGGGCTTCTTTGGGTATGGTTTCATCATTTAATTCATATTCTTGCTGACTGGCCTTGTCCCCAACATTATAGATCCAAAGTTTTGTTCCATCAGAAACATAATGTTTTTCCGGATCTCCCTTATATTCAATTCTTAACTTACCACCTTTTTTAAAATAAAATTTTCCCTGCTTGGTCACTGTCTTATCAATCAGCTTAACATAAGTAGTCTGCGTAAAATCCGCACTTATGGTTTCAATGTCTTGATAGGTCTTCTGAATTGCCTCAATTTGCTCATTCAAAGAACCAGCATAAGCAATTGATGCAAATAAAAGAATTAATATAGTGACAGGTATAAATTTCATATTTGGTGTTATAAGCTACTGATAGGTATGTTGCTGAGCGGCGTGCGAGCGAGCCATCACGGCAGCCTGTATAACATGGCGAGCGAAGAACGCTTCCAAAATTTCTGGCGCATGAAGAAATTTTGGATTTAGCGAAGCGACGTACCTATCAGTAGCTTTAAGTTGATAAAATTTATTTTGCAACACTAGTAATCAGAACTTCTCTGGGCTTACTACCATCAGCAGGCCCTACCACGCCTTCTGCTTCCATCTTCTCAATTAACCTGGCTGCCCGGTTATAACCAATGCGCATACGGCGCTGAAGCATGGAGATTGAGGCTTGCTTGGTTTCAGCAATTAAAGCCACAGCTTGATCGTAAATCTCATGATCATCTTCGTCTATTTCTCCAAAACCATTAGCTGTTTCCTTGGGCGCAGTTAAAATTGCTTCGTTATAAACTGGGCTACCTTGTTTCTTTAAGTGTTCCACAATGCGGTTCACTTCTTTTTCTGAAAGAAAAGAGCCGTGGACGCGGATCATCCTGCCGCTGCTGGGCGTCATAAACAACATATCTCCATAACCCAGCAAAGTTTCCGCGCCAATAGCATCTAAGATGGTGCGTGAATCATGGCGGGCGCTGGTGCGAAAGGCAATGCGCGCTGGAAAATTTGCTTTGATCAAGCCGGTAATTACATCTACTGAAGGCCGTTGGGTAGCTAAAATTAAATGTATGCCAGCAGCTCTGGCCATTTGAGCTAGTCTGGTAATGGTCTCTTCCATTTCACTGGAAACAGTCATCATTAAATCAGCCAGCTCATCTATAATGATGACAATGTAGGGCAAAGTGCCAGTATGGGGAGTTGCTTCTTTATCTTGTTCCAAAATTTGCCCGGCCAATTCTTCAGTGACTAATTCCAGTTCTCCAGAACGCACCTTTTCATTATAACCAAGAATATTCCTGGCGCCGGCATTTGATAGTAAACGATAACGACGTTCCATTTCTTTTACAGCCCAGCGCATAGCTAAAATACTTTGTTTTGGCTTAGTGACAACTGGCAACAACAAGTGCGGAATTCCGTTGTATGTTGAAAGCTCCAGCATCTTAGGATCAATTAGGATTAAACGCAGATCCTCAGGCGAGCATTTAAAAAGTAGGCTGGCAATCATGGAATGAATACACACGCTTTTACCAGATCCTGTGGCGCCAGCCACCAGCAAATGCGGCATCTTGGTTAAATCTGTAACCAGAGGCCTGCCGTCAGTCATAGCACCTAAGGCAATAGATAACTTAGAGTGACTTTTTTCAAATGGAGGAGCAGAAATTATTTCGCGCAAAGAAACGATTTCCCGATCATTATTTGGAACCTCAACTCCAACCGCTGCTTTGCCAGGAAGATGCGGTAAAACGCGCACGCTCCTACCGCCTAAAGCCAGGGCCAGGTCATCTTCCAGATTAGTGATTTGGTTGATTTTAGTGCCTATCGCTGGTTCAAATTCATACATGGTAATGACCGGACCAGGATGGATGGCAACAACATTTCCTTTAACATTAAAATCAGAAAGCTTTTGTTCCAAATATAGTGATTGTTTTTTTAAGGCTTCTTCATCAACTTCCATTTTAGGTTTATCAATTGTATCCAGTAGAGAAATAGGTGGGGGATTGTAACCATCCATCTGGTTAAATTTGAGCTGGTTAGCTGTTGATTTTTTGGCTTTTAAGTCTGCACGATCCAATATTTTAGGACCAGCTGCTTTTTCGGAAGCTGGTTTGATAAAAATAGGAGTTTTTACTGAAGCTGGTTTTTCAACATTTACGTTATGGGTCGAGGCAACATTGACCATGCGCTTAACTGGCGCAACTGATTCCAAAGGTTCGTTTCTAGTGAGTAAGCGTTTGATAACTTCAATAATCTTTTTTAAGACCAAAGGAATTTTTCTGCCAATTACAGCCAAGCTATCTCCAAAATTAATGGTAATTGCTGCTAGCCCCAAACCAATTTTTCTCAGTACAGCGTAAATCCCCTGTATAAGCATGATGGGCGTAATATGGGTGGCCAACATAAAGGTTACTAAGCAGCCAGCTAGCAAAACCAGAACCGCTCCAGCTTTATTTAAATAATGGACAAAGATTTCACCTAGCAAACCACCAACAATGCCACCTCCGGCAATAAGATGACCGTGAAGACTAATGGTTTCAAAAAAGATATGAATTAAAGCTGAAATAAAAATAAGTAAAAAACTATAGGCAATTGCTTCACCCAGCCTAGGTTTAATTTTTCGACCAACCAATTGGGAGAGGCCCACCAAAAATAGCAAACTAACTACTACATAGGCACTGATACCAAAGATAACAAAAAGAAAATCTGCGATATAAGCGCCAACAACTCCGCCCAGGTTTTGAATTTTGCTGAGATTGGAAACTGAATTAAAAGCAGGATCTGCGGGGTGATAGGAAACCAGGCATAAAGTTAAAAAAATGGAAAAGATTACCAATAAAATCGCCAGGGCTTCCCGGCGATAATTATGTGTCTGTGTTTGTTTTTTCATAGCTTATTAATCTTTAATAAGTGAGGTAAATAAATCAACAATATTTGGATCAAACTGTCTGCCAGATTCTTTATTAAGTTCAATTAAAGCCTGGTCTGGTGATAACGGCCTTGGGCGATAAGGTTGTTCATTTATCATAGCATCCCAGGCTTCAGTTAACCCGATAATTCGGGCCCCAAGTGGAATTTCTTCTCCTTTTAGGCCAGCTGGATAACCATTGCCATCATATCTTTCATGATGACAAGCAATTAATTCTAGCTCTTGGCTCAAGAATGGCGAGCCTTTAATAATTTGTGTGCCTAAGAATGTGTGTTTTTGCAATAGTTCTCTTTCAGCAATGGATAGCTTGTCGCTTTTAATAAGGATTCTATTTTCAATAGCAAGTAAACCAATATCGTGCAAAAGGCCTCCTCGATAAGCCACCTTGGAAAGGCCATTGTCAGCATCAATTTTTTTGGCCAATTGTTCAGCATAAAAAGCCACTCTTTCGGCATGCCTAACCAGATATTTTTTATGTTGGGGAATGTTGTTAATTACTTTTAGGGTGGCTTGAAAAGCATTTCGTTCTGCTTCTAGGCCAATGCCCATTATTTCTCGGTTTAATTCTTCAATTAATTGTCTATCTTCTCTAAGTGGTTGATGATTTTCCTCTAAATCCAAATTAGTGCAGATTTCATTTTTTTTCTTGGAAAGGGTAAGGGCAGCTAAAGCAGTGCGAATTAAATCATCACAGGTTTTAATGTTTTTTCCCAAGGCAGAAACTCCCAAGCCTAAAGATATTTGCGAATTTTTGCAGATTGCCTTGAAAATTCTTTCTGCAGCTTTTATTGAAGAACGCAAAGTTGTTTCAGGTAACAATATAGCAAATGAATTGTCGCCAAACCTGGCCGCAATATCAACTTCCCTGATAGTGGAGCAGATACTACTCGAGGTATTGGCTAAGATACGGTCTGCTTCATGCGGGCCGAGTTTGTTATTGAGAGCAGAAAAATTATTAAAATCCATAATAATCAGGCCCAACGATCTTTTATAACGATTGGCTTTTTTTACTTCCTGTAAAATAATTTCATTAAAATAGTGAAAATTATATAGATGGGTCAGTTCATCGCGAGTTGAAGCTTCTTTTAAACGATAGGCTGTTTTTGTGATTTGTTGATGAAGTTGCTGGCGTTCTTTTAAGTGGCCAACGCTACGAATAATAGCTGTGCTATTAAGTTCTTCTTCAGTGATAATATCCCGACGTCCTGAAATAAGGCCTTGAAAATTTTTAACTTGATTAATGTCTGCAACCACCAATAACACAGGTGTATCTGTTAAAGTTACAATTAGCTTGCGTATTTGTTTTTCTGGAATAGAGCAAGTGTCAATAATTACAACATCAACATCTTTGTTGATGTCAGCTTCATTTTTCAGCAAGTTGATTTGCAAGTTTGGATAAGCGCGCAAAAGAGTCTTGCTAATTGCTTTCTTGATATTTTCTCTGCCTAAAAACTGAATGGCTAAAACCTTAGAGCCCACCATTAATCCTCCTTACAAATAGGTTGTTACTTCTTCAATTTTTCTTCTCGGGGTAGGGGCTGGTGTTTCTGCTGGCATGCCAATAGGTAATATGGCTATAGGTCTGAAGGCAGCAGGTAGATTTAAGATTTTAGTTGCCTCTTCTTCTTTAAAAGCGCCAATCCAACAGCAACCTAATTTAAGTTCAGTAATTGTTAAGAGCATGTTTTCAATAGCAGCAGCAGTGTCTTGCAAGGAGTAAGTTGATAGTCCACGTTCGCCATAGGAGCGTTGCATGTGTCCTAAATCAGCGCAGACTACAATCACTACAGGAGCAGAAGCTATAAATGGTTGATGCCCAGCTTCACTTGCCAGGCGTTTTTTGATTTGCTTATCTCTGACTACCAGAAATCTCCAACACTGGGTGTTGCCAGCAGAGGGAGCCCAAATACCTGCCTCTAAAATTTTATTAACAGTAGCTTCATCTACAGCAATATCAGGATTAAATTTCCTGATGGAACGACGGGTTTTGATAAGTTCCATGAGTTCCATAAATCACCTTTTTATAATTAAAGTAACAAATCATCCAAATCAGGTATTAAATCTTCTTTTGGAGGAGGCTCTTCTTTAGGAGGAGGTTTAGGTTTAGCCTTAGCAGGCGCTGGTTTGGAAAAGCCGTGGCGATATAATGAGAGATCATCGCTATTTGAGCGCACAATGTCAATGCGATGTCTGGATTGTTTTTCCCATTTTTTTAAGGCTTTTTCCAAAAGAGGCTGATTCATTGACCACAGCAAGGTATTTTCACCTTCTAATTTTTGTTCAGAAAATAAACGGTAGCTAATGGAGAAAGCCTCTGAACCTGTTTCATCAGGGCCTCCCCAAATTACAAATGAAGCTGGCTCTTGAATTTGAATACGTACACTTTGTTCTGGTTGCCATTCAGTGCGTAAAAATCCCACAATATTTAGATTTAGTTTTAAGACCCAAATTGGATCAGTAAGACTTTTCATGATGAGCATCAGCTCATCTAAAAAAGTCATTTGTTTTAAGTTATTTTTAATAATTTGTTTTTTGGAATTGTAAGTAGTAACTTCAATAGAATCTGGCAGGAGTAAACCGAAAAACGAGCGCAAAAAATTAAAAACCTGTTCAAAGAACCACACATTGGTTTCTTCAGCATTCATTTTGGTGAAATCCAGTTTGGCATTAAATCCCCAAGATCCAAGTACAAAATTCTTGCGTGAATGTTCATGTAGAAAATCATCCAGACCAGTTGGAATGTCATATTGAGGCATAGTTTTTGTAGCCATAGCCCCTAATTTAACGCAAAATAGGTGGAGAATAAAGGAAATATTTCTATCAAATACTAATATCTAAATCCTAAGCACTAAATCCTAAACAATTTCAAATTACCAAAATTCAAATTTCTAAACATGAATTTTTGAGCATTTGGACATTAAAATTTTGAATTTGTTTAGGAATTAGAAATTAGGATTTCGGATTTGTTTTTAGGCTAATTCGTATTTGAGTTCATGTTGGGGCCAGATTACTCTGATATTGATTTTGCGGCCGGATTTAGCTGCCACAAAACCCCAAGCCATGGCATACCATTCGATTTGTACTTCTGGGGTTACCTGTTCTGACTTGCCAATGATAATTTCATCTGCATTTAAGTCAAAAGCAACTTTGGCTGTGGCAAAGGCCGGATCTTTGGCTGGGACCACTAAAGGAATAACAGTGGTGCCATGGCGTTCGGCCAAAGCTACCACATTGGTAATTAAGTGTTGTTCATCTTCAGGTAAGGTATGCAGATCGCCCTTGGGTTGATGTGGATAACGATCAACGGTTAAAACAATTACATCTGTGGTGTGGTGATCTACTTGATTTAAGGCAACCTTAAGGTGAAATAAGCTCATGGGGTCACGAGCAGCTACAACAATGCGATGCTCATTTTTGCAACCCAGATGTTCAGGTGTAATTTCATCTTCATAGCGCAAATTTACTTTTTCATGTTTATCTTCAGCCATTTTTCGCAATTTTTTATTATGATATTCTGAAAGAACCAGAATCATAAAAAAAGAAATAGTAAAAATCATTCCCCATTTAGTGGCTATGGTTTTGGTAAAGATATTTAAGATGGAAATCAGCAATAAACCAACAAAGATTAGAGCCAAGCCAATTGGCACTTCCATGCCAAACACAGTGAGATTAACTGGCACTTTCCATTCGCGAGGAGCTTTGTTTTTAAAACGCAAAATCAATACCGCAGCTGTTTGAGTGGTAAAGCTCCACATCACGCCAAAAGCATACGCTTCACCCAGTAAAAATATGTCGCCGCGGCAGAGCAATACAATAATCACTTGAACAACAGCAATGGAGGTAATCAGGCGATGGGTTGTACCGTATTTTTTATGTGGTGTGCGGAACCAGCTGGCTAATACTCCATCTTCTGCGACCCGGCATAAATCTCCATTAGCGCCAATCATGGCAGTGTTGACAGCGCCAGCTAGAATTGTGGTGCCCACAATTACCACTACGCCTTGAAAAATCAGTCTCAAAGTATAGGGGCCTTTCAGATACATGACCAAACCAGCAATCAAATTGTCTTGAAATTGTAGACGAACATCATCTGGGATGATCATGATCGCAAAAAAAGTAGTTACCGCAGTAAACATAAAGCTAAAAGTAAAGATGATTATGGCTGCGCGCTTCATGTTTTTAAGCTTGGGCTTGGCGATTTCTCGGTAAACCTGCGACAAAGTTTCTTCACCACTCATGGCTAGCACAGAATGGCCAATAGCTACCATTACCCCAATAGCGCCGATTTGCTTAAGCCAGGATACATTATTTAACAAACCCCAGGCTTCAGGCGTAATTTGGGGGGTAAATGGTGGTAAGGGTTTGGGATCCAAAATTAAACTAATAATTGACCAGCCTAGTAATACCACAACCATGCTGGCCGTCAGTTTCATAATTTTCAGGGCCTTGTCACTTGATTCTTTGATACCAATTACATTTTTGTGCCAAAAATATAAAATTATAGCTATGGCAAAAACAACAGCCCCTGGTGCAGTTGGAATTGTTAAATTAAGGCCAAGTAAGGGAAATATATCATTGAGAAAGCCCATTAGGTAGCTGCCAGCGCTGACTGAGCTGATAGGGCCAGTTAAGGCAAAATCAAAAATCAAAGCTGAAACTGAAAGTTTGGCTAAAGTGCCACCCATAGCTTCTTTAACTACGCGGTAAACTCCAGCTCGTACAAACATGCCGCAGGATTCAATATAGGTGGCGCGCACGCCGTTGGCAAAGATCATGACCATGGCAATATACCAAGGCGCTGCTTTGCCAAAAGCCTGTTCAGCAATACCGCCGACATAATAGGCAGTGGAAGCTAAATCACAAAGGACAATGGCTCCAGCACGCCAGAAAGAAATAAAGGATAACATCGCAGTGGTAATCACAACAGCAGTTGTGCGTGCCCGATAGGGCGCCATTTGATCTTTCATAGGAGATTAGGCCTCAGACATTTCTCTTTCCCGATGCTGAATAACCTCAAATGCCAGATCAGCAGATGTTAGCTTGCTAAGAGCAGTTACCACCTCGGTATCACTAAAGATGGCGGAAATTCTGGATAAAAGCTTGAGGTGTTTGCCAAAAGATTGCTCCTCAGTGGGCGAAAAAAATAAACAAAAAACACTGGCAGTTAAAGGTAGAGCTGCAGGTCCTTCATCGCGAACAGGTTTGTTGGCAATACCAATAATCAGCTTAATATCTTTAATTTGAGGAATGCGAGCATGAGGTATAGCTACGCCCATGGGTAAAAAAGTGGTGCTTGAAGACTCACGTTCCATGATAGATTGGAAAAGTTTTGATTTATCTGACAGACCATTGCTATTGGCAAGTTGCTCAACCAGTTCTTTATATATTTTTTCTTTGGTATCTCCCTTTAGCGGGATGATTATGTCTTTGGGTGATATATAATGTGTTAATTGCATAAAGTGACGCATTTTCTAACACCACTGACTATTGATGTCAAATTTAGTGTGGTTAATTAAAATGTTGGCATTTTTATTAAAATCGATTAAATAGCACCAATATTAGTAACCTAAAAAAGGGGGAAAAAATGAAAAGTAGAATTTTGTTGGTTTTGGCTAGTTTTATTTTCGTGCTCGTGGCTTCCAGTGTTCAGGCAGGAGTGTGTGATTACCATCAATGGCCACCTCTAAAACGTTGTAAAGAAAAACCTCAGAAATTGGTTTTGGCAGGTATCAATTTTGACACAGGTAGTGCCACCATTAAGAAAGATTCCTATCCAATCTTGGATAGTAATGTTGATATGCTAAAGAAACATTCTGGAAAAGGTATTTTGGTGGTTGGTTATACTGATAATGTGGGAAATCCAGCTTCTAACCAAAAACTTTCAGAAAAAAGAGCTGAAAGTGTGAAAAACTATTTTATTTCTAAAGGTGTTGATGCTTCACGTATCAGCGCCGTGGGCAAAGGCGAAGCCGATCCTATTGCCAGTAATACTACTGCAACTGGCCGCGCTGAAAACAGAAGAATTGAAGTTGAGTTTAAGTAATGTCATTGCGAGGCGTAGCCGAAGCAATCCCGATTGTAAAATTAAAGGGCCGGTTTTTCCGGCCCTTTTTATTTTTAAAAACAGCTATCATCTAATGTGATTGGTTCAGGTATTGAATTAGCTATAGCTATTGCTAGCAAGCGACCGCATCTGTTTTGAAGTTCATCTTCATGGGTGAGAGCCTCATCATAGATAGAAAAAAAATCAATTAGTCCTGAGATATGCCCATTATATATAGCGCTTTCTCGGTTTGCTCCGATTACTAATTCATTAGTTGATTCATTGGCTGAAATACCAGATTCTGAAAACTGTACATGAGAGAAATTTTCAACAATTGTTGGAAAAGTTCTTCCAGGGAGGCCATTATTAATCCAGCCTAGTTCTGTGCCCAAGCGATTGATAGTTAAATAAAATCCTAGGCTATCATTCATGGTATCAAAGACTCCGCCTCCTGAACTTGCCACAAAAGGCATAAAACCTAACTCAAAACTTAAAGTATTCACAGTAGGATTAAATCTGCTGGCATCTTCCACCACAATGCGGCTGCCTCCTGCAAAGCAAGCTGCTTGATTTAAAAGATTTGTCATAATTACTCCATTGCAATCTGCGCCAGATGTTACAAAAGAAGGTAGTGAGTCAATAGATCCATGATATCCATTTCCGCTTGAATCATTCGTATTTCCATTGAAATTATAAATTGCTAAAGCATGAGTATTAACCAACCAAGTATCAGTGTGTATTGTACAATCATCACCTAAGCAAGCCCTGATATTAAAATCAAAGGAAGCACCGTTCCAGCCTGGGTCACCAACAAGCCTTTCTGCTTCATATTGCGAGCTGTCTAGTACTGCACATAATCTGGCTATTCTTGTAGAATCTTGACATTGAAAAGCTGGCAGTTCATGTCTTAGTTCCGGAATTTCTGTATTTGCTTGGGTTGAATAAAAAATCGTGTAGTTTGCACCGGCTGCTTCTGCAGGAACCCTTAAATTATCAGCAACTACAAATAGCCTGGAAATAGAATGGTCAGCACTATCAGTTGGGTGTCTTAAATCAGCTAAAAAACGTTCAACTTCATCCACATCAGCATCACTGTCTCTATCACTATCGGCATCACCATCCATATCTGCATCTACATCATCTACATCAGCATCACCACCATCACCACCATCAATTGGCCCAACATCATCAGCATCAGAAGGTTGATCGGCATCACCAGGACCAGCATCATCTGCATCTGTAACCTGATCAGCGTCAGAGTTTGATTGGCCAAGTCCAGTTGCCACAAAATCGCAACCAGCAGCAGAAGCTAATAGGGAAACAATTGTAGCTATTATGTTTAAATTAGAATTCATTATTGGTCTCCCCTTTCACGTTGATAGGCTTCAGACCAGACAAGGCTTAGCCCCAAACCACCAGTTAACATATGTATTGCTCCGCCCCCTACACTGTTATTAATAGCTTGCATTCTGGTATAGCGAGCAGAAAGTTCCAAGTTAAGGCTAAATCTTGAACTAATTTGAAGCAGCCAACCTAGTCCTAATTGAGCCATGAATGAACCAACCAATCTACTAGGTGTTGGACTGCTTTCGTCAATCTCATTTACAGGTTCCTGAACACCAAGAGCACCACCTGTTTCAAAAAGTAAATAAAGGTCATCTTGATAGATTGGTAACATTAGTCCAGAACGGATTAAGCCTTCGTACCTGATAAAAGAACGGCCATCATCAAGACCAAGATAATTTGCCGACATGCCTGCGGCAAAATAAACTGGGTGCCACAGCCGTCCACTTCTTAAAGTAGTGGGCTCATTATCAAGGTAAAAACGCACTGCAAATTCACCTCCAGTATGCCAGGTTACTAGACTTGGGCCCCAAAGTGAGCCCAGATTGTAGCCCCCAAGTCCTGTAAATGTGGCCTGTATTCCATAGGGGTAATTAGCAGGTGCCTGCTCTGGGGTTGTGGTAGGAGTTTCATTAGCTTCAGCAGGTTGGTCTGGCCAATTCATTTCTGGCAAAGTAGCTTCTTCAGAATTAGCGCAAATCTGGCTAATTCTAATTATTCCTGCTCTTAACGCTTCAGGGATATAACTATCACTACATTGAGCAAAATTAGGTGCAATAGTTCTAGTGTCAAAATCTTCTTGATTGGCTAAGGTGAGATTACCCCTGCACTGTGCTTCTAGAAAAAATGCGTAATTTCTGTCTGCCTCACAAGCATTTCCCAGCTCTTGATAAGAGCGAGCCAGATATTGAAAATAGATCGGTGTTGGATAATGTTCATTGGCAAATTCAAGTAATCTAATAGTTAATGTATAATTTCTTTCTTCAAATAAGCTTCTTCCTATCTGGCCAAGCCTTAAAACAATTTCTTGATCAGTAGCACAGCTTTCCTGAAGTAATAAAAGCAGGCCATCAAAATTCTCGGCTCTTACTAAAGTTACAAGTTGAGGTGTGATGTTTTGGCAAACTTGGGTGCTTCTTTCCGCACTGCTTGGAATTCTAATTTCACCACTGCTTATCATAATTTTATTTCCTCCAAAAACAAAAAGGGGGAGCTTAAAGCCCCCCAGACCTTAATTAAAATAATTGTCTAAATAATACTAAAAAACTATCTTAAAATATTGCTATAAACATTGTTGTTTTGAATCCAAACAACAATGGCATTGCCATTAGTATCCATGGCTACTTGAGGTGAAGCTGAAAGACCATCCCCTGCATTATCAATGGTACTTGCTGCACTCCAAGAATTATTATTAACATTAAATCTTCCCTGCCAAATACGGGAATCCATAACCCAAACTGCAATGGCATTGCCAGCAGCATCAATGGCTATTTGAGGGTTTTGGGCAGGAGGAACAGAACCATCATCAATATTGGTGGCAGCTACAGCAGGATTGAAAACTTGAGCTCGTACTCTTAAGCCTTGTTCAAAAACTACAATTGCTTGGCCATTATTGTTCATTGCAACTTGAGGCAGATCATTGGTGCCAGAGTCGCTAATTTGAGTAAAACCAGTCCAGACGCCATTAATATATGAATTATAGTAGAGATCGCCGTCTTGGACCCAAACCACAAAAGCATAGCCATCATCATTAACCGCAATTTGAGGGGAGCTAGCAGCAGCGAGTAAAGCTGGATTGCTAATGATATTGTTTAGTGCGTGGGCTGTTGTCCAAGTTCCGATATTATTGGAAAGGATGTTTTGATAAACATGTCCATCTTCCACCCAAACTACAATTGAATTTCCAGCAGAATCCATACCCACTTGCGGACTGCTAGAATCTAAAACCACGCCAACATCTATTGCTGTCGCATTTCCTGCAGTCCAGCCAGAACCACTAGCATCATAAAAATTAGCCCAAATACGTCCACCTCGTACCCAAACTCCAATGCCATCATTGCCAGAGCTAGCAATTTGAGGTGTAGTTGTGTTACCAGCAGTAGCTTCAATATTGGTTGCTGGATTTCCTTCCCAGACTCCTTCTAAAACTTCAGCAAAA
This sequence comes from Pseudomonadota bacterium, assembly GCA_043823065.1. Lineage (GTDB taxonomy): Bacteria > UBA10199 > UBA10199 > 2-02-FULL-44-16 > DYJF01 > JBDRBB01. Next base: position 251,502 of record JBDRBB010000010.1, read on the forward strand.
ATATTGTCCAAACCGCGTCGCCAAACAGCTAAAACATTACCTGTGTTGCTTGCTACTATTTGAGGAACTGTGTGGTTAGCAGCAAAAAAATCCAACCAATCAGCAGCATGGTTTACAGAATCATCTACTACATTAAATTGGCTGGCAAAGACGTGATCGTTGCCAAGAGTGTTTTCAGTCCAAATTAAACTGGCATTTGCACTATTATCAATAGCTACTTGCGGACTTTGGGCATTACCAGAATCATGATCTCTTTCAGCTGAACCTACCCAAGAACCTGTTCTAGTAGTAAAGCTCCAAGTATAATCTGCACCTAAGGCATTGCCTGCATCATCGGTGATTGCGCTGGAAACTCTTGCTGTATATTGTCTATTTAAGGCCAGTCTAGAAGTTGGGGCAAAATTTGCGGTATTAGCAGCATAGGTAACTGTTCCAGCTAGTAAGGTTCCGTTACGATCAGCAACCGTAAATGTTGTGGCGTTGATGCCATTTACATTTTCACTAAAAGTTATGGTTAGATTGGTTACAGCTTGATCATTGGAAATATCAGTTGCGTCATTAACCGGATTTGTAGCGGTTACAGTTGGTGCAATGGTGTCTCCGCTCCCCCCGCCAGCATCACCCTCGCCAGCATCACCGCCACCAGCATCACCCCCGCCAGTAACACTACCTGTGCCATCATCTGTGGTTTGGCTGCCGCTGCCGCAACCATAAAAAAAACTACAAGAGAGAGTTAAAGCTAGAAATAATACTAGTATAATTGAAAAAAATCTATTTTTCATATTTTTCCCCCTTGTTTTTTGTTATTACTTATAAAATTTATCGCTATTTACTTAAAAAAGTTGCGTATTTTTTTTAGATTCGGCATTGTTTTTTCATGCTTGCAGCTCATCTAGCCCCAGCCTTGGTTGCCAAATCTTTACGCCCCAGTCTTAATTTGCCGTTGGCCATGGTTTTATGTTTATTGCCAGATATTGTTCACTCTTTGCTCATCTTGCTAAAAATCGAAAAATTACACCATGATAGCCGCTTTTCGCATACCTTGATATTAGTGTTTGGGTTGGCTGTTGTCACATTTCTTGGCTCTATTTTCTTTCACGCAAATTTTACTAATAGTTGTATCTATGGTTTTTGCGTTATCTCCCATTTTTTATTTGATCTGGTAAATCGCTCCCAGATGAAGTTAACTCCTTGGGGTGGCCAAATGCCAGGAGTGGGTTTGCACCAAAAAGGAGCTACCAGGTTTCATAATTTAGCCTTTTTTATAGAGATTTTTTTGGTAATTAGCTCTGGAATTATTTATGCAATTTCTAGGCTCTTACCAATTACAATTTTGTTTTTACTGCTTTTAAGTGAACTTGGCTACTATTATATTTACGCCCCAGTAATTGAAAATTCCTTGGCCAATTGGTGGCAAATTAAAAAGAATTAGCAATCATCGCTAAAAGATCTGTAGGGAAAATGCCAAAATAGATTACACCCAAACCTACCAGAGTTAAGATTATTAGCATTGTCATAGGCAAAGGAGCCAAATCTTGGGTTTCTTTTTCAGAAATAAAATACATGACCACAATTGGCCGCAAATAATAATAAGCTGAAATAGCAGTATTGATTAAGGCTGCCACCACTAACCAGACTAATCCAGATTTCATGGCTGTTAAAAATAAATAATATTTACCAAAAAAGCCGATTGTGGGCGGAACTCCTAGCAAGGAAAGCAAAAATAAAGAAAAACTAAGGGCCAAGATTGGTCGTTTCTTACCCAAACCTGCTAGATATTTTATGTCTAACTGATCTTTTTCACCCAAGTCCATTAAAGTAATTATGGTAAAAGCCCCAGCAGTCATTAGAACATAGGCGATAAAATAAAATGTTATAGCCTGAGCTGCTTCGCCAGGATTTCGGGCTAGGGTAGAAAAACCAACCAATAAATAACCAGCATGTGCTATTGAAGAATAAGCCAGCATGCGTTTCAAATTATTTTGAGAAATAGCAGCAATATTGCCAATCAGCATAGTGACTACACTTAAAACTGAAATGACTTGTAGCCAGATTACTCCTGCAGCTTGAAAAATAAATATAGAAATTTTCAAGAATGCGGCAAAAGAGGCAATTTTTACAGCTGTGGCCAGCAACGTGGTGATTGGTGTTGGCGCTCCTTCATAAACATCTGGCGCCCAAAAATGAAAAGGCACGCTAGCCAGCTTAAAGCCAAAACCAATTAACAGCAAAGCCATGCCAAACAAACAAAAATATTGATCCGGACTATTGATGATTGCCGGCAAGCGCTCTGAAAGTAGTTGCAGATTAGTGCTGCCACCACTGCCAAACAAGAAAGCAATGCCCATTAACAAAAAAGCAGAAGCAAAAATACCCATGAGGAAATATTTGAGAGTTGCTTCTGCAGTCAGAGCTTGGTGACGCAAGAAGCCAATAAGTGCATATAAAGAAATGGCCATGACCTCCAACCCCAAAAAAAACATTAACAAATCATTGCCGGCAATTAAACAACCCATGCCAAATACAGCAAAGAGGAGAAGTGCATAATATTCTGGCTTGAAATATTTTTTGGCTTTTAAATATGAAATTGAGAGTAGAACAGAAATAACGCTGGCAAAAATTATGACTAACCAAACTAGAAAAGTATAACGATCGAAAATAAAAAAAGTAATATCCGTATTAAAATTTAAGAGCCAATTTTGCCAACTTAAGAAAAACGCTAGCATCAAAGCTGTTATGGAAATAGCTGGGCAAAGAATTGGATTTTGGTTTTTATAAAAAGCAGCCAGCAAGATAATTAAAATAGCTGCCCCAAAAATGACCAACAATGGTAAACCAAATTGAACTAGCCCAAAAAGATCTGATTGTTGAAAAGAAGATGACATATAATTATTTTTATTGTTCGAGTATAGTCGAGAACCAATTGAGTTCACTTCTCGACTGCGCTCGAAGATTATTTTGCTGTGTTCTCATTGCCACTTGTTGCTCTGGTGGCAAAGCTAATAAAGTTATTGGTCGACTTTTCAATCTTCATCAACCAAGGTTTGGGCCATACGCCAATGCCAATAATCAAGATGATGATTGGCACTAGCACCCAATATTCCCGCATAGTTAAATCTGGCAACTTAAAGAAATTTTCATCTTTGAGTTTTCCTAAAAATACTCTTTGCACCAACCATAACATATAGATTGCTACCAGCACCACACCTGCCAGCGCAGTTAAGGCAAAAACTGGTTGGGTTTGAAAACTGCCGAGCAAAATCAAAAATTCTCCTACAAAATTGTTAAGCCCAGGCAGTCCTAGCGAGGATAAGGAAACAACAATAAAAAACACGCTAAGCATTGGCAAGGCGCGGGCAATTCCGCCAAAATCAGCAATTAATCTAGAGCCGCGCCTTTCATAAAGCATGCCCACCAGCAAGAACAATGCTCCAGTGGAAAGGCCATGATTAAACATTTGCAAGATAGCGCCTTTCACTGCTTCTGGCTCAAGGGCAAATAAACCTAAAACTACAAAGCCCAAATGTGAAACTGAAGAATAGGCAATCAAGCGTTTCAGATCTGGTTGTACCATAGCTACTAAGGCGCCATAGATAATGCTAATCACAGCCAAGGTTAACATTAAAGGTGCAAAGGTGGCAGTGGCCAAAGGAAAAATAGGAATTCCCAGACGGTAGAAACCATAAACACCCATTTTCAAAAGTATGCCAGCCAAAATTACGCTACCTGCTGTTGGGGCATCGGTGTGCGCATCTGGCAGCCAGGTGTGCAAGGGAAAGATTGGAATCTTAATGCCAAAAGCTAAGCCAAAACCAATAAATAGCAGAAGTTGCTGACTGGCTGGGAAGGGGTGTGCATACCAACTAATGATATCAAAAGAGCCGCCAGTTAAACTTGCGCCATAAAGAATAGCAGCCAGCATAATTACACTGCCGAGCATGGTGTAAATAAAAAATTTCAGAGCAGAACGCACTGGTTTTCCATTTCCCCAAATGCCAATCAAAAAATACATGGGGATTAGAACCACTTCCCAAAAGATATAGAATAAGAATAAATCAAGCGCGGAAAAAACGCCTAACAAACCACATTCCAGGGCTAGAATTAAAATATAAAATGCTTTAACCTGTTTTTGAATTTCATTCCACGAGCTCAAGATAGCAATTGGCACTAACAGGGCGGTGAGCAAAACCATTAGCAAAGACACGCCGTCCAAGCCTATTCGATAGTAGATATTTAAACTAGGAATCCATTTGATAATTTCCGCAAATTCAAATTCACCAGTATTGGCAAAATCAAACCAGAGTTTGGCTGCCAACATTGCCACCACCAAGCTAGTGGTTAAGGCAATAATGCGGATTACCTCTTTTAGGCACGAAGGAATAAACGCTAGTAGAATAATCCCTAATAGGGGAAGAAATATAGTTATGGTTAGTATGTGTGTTCCAAAATAATGCATGGTTTAATATCTAAATTCTAATATCTAATTTCTAAACAAATTCAAATTATCAAATTTCAAATGCTCAAAACACTCTGTTTTGAATTTTGGTCATTTGAATTTAGATATTGTTTCGGATTTAGATATTAGGATTTAGGATTTTTTTCTCCTTTTATTTACAGTGCAAGATATCCCACCACCACCACTGCCCCAATTAAAAAATACAACAAATATTGCTGCACTTTTCCATTTTGCACAAAACCCAACACAGCTGACATAAAACCAAAGCTGCGAGCTGTGCCATGAATTGCCAGGCCGTCAATATAAATATCATCCACACCTTTCCAAAGGATATTTTTGGAAATCCAAACTAAAGGTTTAGTAAATAGCGAACTATAAAGTTCATCAATATAATATTTGTTGGCAATTAAGCGATGCGCTAAACTCAGGCGTCTGATCATGGTTTGCGGCCAATCGCGTTTTTGCGAGTAAATCACCCAGCCCAAAACCGAAAAATGAATAGACCATAAAAGCGTAATTACCATTAAGATGGTTTCTGTAGCTAAAGTTGGTTCGCTTATAGTTGGCGTGACACCGTAAGCCATAATGCCAGAGAGCCATTGCCAGATTAAATTTGAGCCACCCAATGTTTCAGGTACACCGATAAATCCGCCAAAAGTTGTTAGCAAAGCCAAGATAGTAAGCGGCATGATCATGGAGGTAGATGATTCATGAACTTTTTTGAACCTTTCCATTGGTAAATTAGTATCGCCAAAGAAAACTAAACCAACTGCCCGAAAAATATAAAAAGCAGTTAGGCCTGCAGTTAGAAAACTAAGCGTCCACAGCAGATATTCACCTTTTTCATATACCTGCCAGGCAATAGCATCTTTGCTAAAAAAACCAGCAAAAGGTGCCAGACCAGACATGGCTGCAGCAGCAATTACAAAGGTCCAGCAGGTTAGAGGCATGCGATAGCGCAGGCCACCAAGTTTGCGAATATCAGAAGTGCCAGCAGCTTTTAACACACTTCCAGCGCCTAAAAAGAGCAAGGCCTTGAAAAATGAATGCATAAGCAAATGAAACATAGCTGCACTAAAGGCAGCCAGGCCTGCTGCTAAAAACATGTAACCAAGTTGGGAAATTGTAGAATAAGCTAAAATCTTTTTTAGATCAGTTTCAGTTAAAGCCATGGTTGCTGCAAAAATCGCTGTAACTGCACCGATGATGGCTACAATATGCAAGGCATAAGGAGAAAGGGTAAAAATAAAATTTAAGCGCACTACTAAATAAACGCCAGCAGTCACCATGGTTGCTGCATGGATTAAGGCAGAAACCGGAGTTGGGCCAACCATGGCATCTGGTAGCCAAACATACAAAGGAATTTGGGCTGACTTGGCAATAGCTCCGCCAAATAAAAGCAGGGAAATGGCAGTGGCCAAAGGTAGAAAATAGGCCTGATAGTCGTTCATTACTGCAAAATTAAATAAGCCCGCCTCAATAGGCGCGCCAGCAGATTTCATCACTAAATAAATAAGAAATAGGCCAGCCAAGAAAAAAACATCGCCAATGCGGTTAATGATAAAAGCTTTTGTGGCAGCATAGGCCTTGGCATCATCTGTAAACCAATAGCCTATTAATAGATAGGAACAAAGACCAACACCTTCCCAGCCAATGAACATGAGCACTAAATTATCAGCCAGAACCAAAATTAACATAAAGAAGAGAAACAGATTTAACTCCGCAAAATAACGGGCATAACCTTCATCATGTTGCATGTAGCCAATGGAATAAATATGAATGAGCGAACCCACGCCGCTTACCATTAAAGCCATAAGAATAGAGAGTTGGTCAATTTTTAGGCCAACATCTATAACTAGGCTAGGAGTTGCTGCCCATTGAAACAAGGGACCAGTAATATAAGAGGGGTCTCCTTCTTGAAAGCCAAGCATGGTGATAAATATAATGATAGTGGCGACAAAAGATAGGGTTGGCAGAATTACGCCTATAAAAGATACTAAAGGACGATAAGCACCAATTTCTCTTTTGTTCGTGGCTAGGGCAATGAAACCATTAAGGCCAGCACCAATAAAAGGTAGGGCCACAATCATCCAACTTAAACCCTGAATAGAGAATAATTGATAAAGCCAATCTAACATAAGTGCATATAATACACTGGCTTATTTCAGTTGTCATTAGTTAGCTGCATTACTAGAGGTATGATCATAAACTGGGAGCAAATACTCGTCCCAGACCTAATAATCCTGGATGTAGTCCGGAAAAAAAATCGTGACTTTCTGGAGGGGGTGCAATCGATTCAATTAAGATATAATTCTTATCTATTGTTTCCAATATTTCTTTACCATAGCGATCTAGGTTCGTATTTAAATAGATGCGATCATAAGATTTGGTGGCTATTCTTTCTTTGGTGCCTGCTAATGACAATTTGTTTGCATTCTTGAGTTCCAGCACTGAATTACCTCTATCTAGTGGAACACCATTAAAACCAGCACTAATGTAATACATGGTTCCTTGCGAAATCATAACACTTCTTTTATTTTGAACATCATGTTTCACTAAATCTTCGATCGCTTGACAATATTTATAATGTAAATTTGTTGGGATAACCTTCTTAGGATATATTTGTATTAGCAAACCTAAAAAAAGAATAATTGTTACAGAATTAACTAGAAAAATTTTTTTAGCATCAATATCTTTATTAAGCCAAAAAAATTGAAGAAAGATTCTTGGAAAAAATAATAGACATGGCCAGCATATTATTAAAAGCCACAACTTAATGATGCCTAAATTATTCCAATTTCCTAAATACTTTATATATGCTAAAATATTTGGCACTGCTGCAAATAAACCTACCAAAAGCCAGCAAATAAAAAAGCTTCTTTTCTCGCCTTTTGAAAACCACAGATAGATGCAAGCGGCCAATACAAATACAGGTAAAACTCCCCAGAATTTTAAATTAGCCAAAAACAGAAGATTTTTCAACATTAGGGCATTGTTAGCGGGAATTTCATAAGTATAAAAATATGCATATTCAGGTAACCATAAAAGGAATATGCTTATTATTGTGATACACGAACCCACAACTATCAAGAGCAATAACCTTTTCCATCCCCATATGTTCATTAAGGTATAAATAAGAAGAGGCCCAACAACTGCCAACACTTCTGTTTGTTTAGTAAATACACCAATTCCAGCTACTATTACTGATATTAGGGCGAGCTTAAAGCTTTTCCTAAAAACCGCTTTGCAACATAAATAAAGAACAATTACAGCATGTAATATGTGTAAACAATCAGGGTGAACAACATCTGCAGTAAAATTTTGAAATATGGACAACAAAGCCAAACCAAATATAATAAATGTTAGCCAGATACTTTGCGCATTATTTTCAATTTTGCTGACTAAAATATTCATGGTCATGGTGGTGAAAATAGCTGTGATAAAGCCGATTATGATTACTATTAAACGGAAATACCTGATATCCAAAACAACCCCAAATGTTTTAATTAAAGGATAGGTTAAATATTCCAAACCTGGAGAATAGAAATATGAATTAGCTTGCCAAGGCGAAGTAAAAATTGGCAACCCATTGTAAAATTTTAACAAATTATTCATGAACGTGCTCTCTGACCACATCAACAAATCCCAAGGGAAGCAAGCTCGATGAAATATTTTAAAAAATAAAATTAATATCCAGATAATAATAATGGTTAGGAAAAATTTTATTTTAGAAGAACTCATAATATTATGGTTCATAACTGAAAAAAGCTTATACCAAAGAGGGTGAGGATTGTGACCGCAATGCCAGCTAGAGTTACCCCAATAGCATTGGCCAAGATTACGCGTTTGTAGCTGATTCCCAAAAGATAAGCGCCCAGAACGCCAGTGTAGCTGCCACTTCCTGGCAGAGGTACAGCAATAAAAAGGGCCACACCAATTATTCCCCATTTTTCCACATAAGGATGAATTTTTTTCTGGGCGCGCACTACAAACTTGTTCCATAATTTATTAATGAAAGGAATGCGCTCTAAAAGTAGCATGATATGGTTGATCAAAGGATAAAGTATTGTGCCTAAAATCATATTGGAGATTACACACACCAAAAAAACCCAAAGCCAAGGTTCGCCCAGGCCTTGCACTACAATTCCAAAAGGTAGTTCAAGTGAGCCACCTAAAATTCCATAAGGAATCGAAGCGCGTAACTCAAAAGCAGGAATTAGAGTGATGCCAAATAAAATAAGAATATTGATTAACATATTAAATTTCTAATATCTAATTTCTAAATTCTAAACAATATCTAAATTCAAATGATCAAAACCCAAAACAGACTTGCAAAATCATTTTTCAGACCATAAGGTTCTAGCAACGTAGGGCAGGTTTTCGAACCGGATTGGTATGCAAAACAGGCTTGTCATTCCCGCGGAAGCGGGAATCTAGCCTGTTATAACATGTTGGATCCCCACTTTCGTGGGGATGACAATCTAAAAGGGGGACCAATGACACAATTCAAACCTTATATCCCAGCAGAAGATAACGTAAAAGAATATGGCTTGCGGGTAATTATTTTTGGAGCCATTTTTGGCATTATTTTTGGCTCTGCTAATGCCTATCTTGGTTTGCGGGTAGGCTTAACCATTGCCACCTCCATTCCCATTGCTGTTTTAACTGTGGCGGTCTTTCGTCTTTTAAAGCCGGTCATGGGTAAATCCACAGTTTTGCAATATATAAACACCCAAACCATTGGTTCAGCTAGTTCTTCTTTGGCTTCGGGAATCATCTTTACCATTCCAGCCTTGTTCTTATGGGGTCTTTCTCCTTCTATTGCCAAGATTGGAGTGGTGGCTATGTTGGGCGGACTTTTGGGTGTATTATTCATGATTCCCTTGCGTCGTTTTTTGATTGTTAAAGAACACGGCACCTTGCCTTATCCAGAAGGTATAGCAGCGGCAGAAGTTATTAAAGCAGCAGACAAAGGTGGCGCGCGCGCCAAACCAGTTTTTCAGGGTTTAGCTATTGGTTTTCTTTATAAAGCAGTATTAGATGTGTTTAAGCTTTGGCCAGGTTATATTTCAGTAAAGATTCCTGGTTTGAAAAACGCGCTTATTGGTTTGACAACCACGCCAGCCTTGATCGGGGTTGGTTATATTTTGGGTTTTAGAATTGCTTCAATTATGGTGGCTGGTGGTTTGCTTTCTTGGGTTGTGATTATTCCTTTGATCTCCTTGTTTGGCGAAAATTTAACTACCCCACTGTTTCCAGAAACCATCAAGACCATTGTCCAAATGTCAGCAGATGAAATTTGGTCGCGCTACATCAGGCATATTGGTGCTGGAGCTGTGGCTTTTGCTGGTATTGTCACGGTTATAAAATCTTTGCCTATTATGTATAATTCTCTAAAAGCTGGACTGCAGGAACTTAAAGCCCATGCTGCTGGCAGGCCCAAGCCAATTCGCACTGATTATGATTTGCCAATTTATCTGGTATTGTTAGGAGTGATTGCCATTGTCGTAGTTATTGCCTTGGTTCCGCACATTGTGGGAACCATGGATTCTTTTTATATGCGTGTCATCTCAGCTGTGGCTATAGCTTTTTTCGCCTTTGTGTTTGTTACAGTTGCTGCGCGTATTGTTGGTATGGTTGGAGTAACCTCTAATCCAACCTCAGGTATGATTATTGTTACCTTGCTTGGCACAAGTTTATTTTTCCATCTGGCAGGATGGACTGATCTAAGTGGCATGGCCACAGCCTTGGTGATCGGTACAGTGGTGGGTATTGCTGCTTCAATTTCTGGAGATGTTTCTCAAGACTTAAAAGCAGGTTATTTATTGGGCGCCACTCCTATGAAACAACAGGTTGGTGAAATGATTGGCGTGATTGCTTGTGCGTTTTTTATTGCTGGCGCAGTTTGGCTTTTAGGTGAGTCTTTTGGTTTTGGTTCGCAAGAACTGCCAGCTCCACAAGCAACTTTAATGAAAACCGTGGTGGAAGGTGTACTGCAAGCCAATCTTCCTTGGGGCTTGGTGCTGGTTGGTGCAGCTCTAGCAGCAGTAGCAACTTTACTTGGTATTCCACCACTGCCTTTTGCAGTGGGTATTTATCTGCCGCTTTCTACCATGACTCCGGTTTTTGTGGGAGGTTGTATTAGAAGATATGTGGAATATAGACGTCAGAAAGAACAAGAAAAAACAGGTGATATTGTGGAGCAAGCTGAGGAAAGAGGCGTACTCTTAGGTTCAGGTTTAATTGCTGGCGAAGGATTAATGGGAATTGTTTTGGCAGTTTATGCTTTCTATACCAAGAGCAAACCAGCAGGCATTGATCTTGGTCTGCCGCCATTGGCTGCAGATCTGGTTTCTTTGGTCGCGTTTGGTTTCCTGGGTTACTTTATATTCAAGGTTGCCAGAAAAAAGAGCCATACTTTGAAAGAATAGTTTAGGGGAGATTAAATAAATATCCTAAACTTAAAAAATCTGATGCTTCATAGATAGGGGCGCCAACTAGCAATATCTCTTCGTTTGAAGCAATGGCTATACCAAATTTAAGTCCCCATATATTGTCCAAGGGGCTAAAATTGGCATCTGTAATAGTCCAATTTTCAGCTGGAGATTTGGTTATAGTATGAACAATTCCAGAGCTCATGGTATCGGATTGATGATTTGGGGCAGTAATAAAACCTGTTTGTGCAGATAAAGAAACCGCGTAACCGAAATGATCATTTTCTTCACTGTCGATAAATATTAGTTTGTTATTTTCAAATGCAGGCCAGGTTTCATCAGGATTCATTTTATAAATATAGGCTGCTCCAGCATTAGAAGCTATTTCATCATCTTGAGGGGCGCCAACTATGATCGTATCATTATGTAAAGCAAGGGCCTGACCAAAATAGTCTCCATGGTTACTATCAGTGGCTTCCAGTTTATAACTTGCCTCTGATAACCATCTGTTGAAGCCATCTCTAGTAAAGATATAGGCATAGCCACATCGGTTGGCTATGTTGCCAGCAAGAGGAGCACCAATAACTGCTAAGTTATTGCTTAATGTAACGGCAGCACCAAATAAATTTTTATTTGTTTCTTCAGGGATTTCAAAAGTTAGATCTTCTGTGGCTGGCCATTCACCAGCTTCATTTTTCACAAAAAGATAAGCTTGGCCAGGGGCATTCTCTCCATCATAAAAGTGGGGAGCTCCAATCAAGGCGATACCGTTTTTTAGAGCAAGTGCATAACCAAAAGATTGCCCAGGTTCTGAATCTGATGAGATAAGCTCAGCGCTTTCATGATCTGACCAGGATCCATCGGCATTTTTTTCAAAAATATACACCGCACCAGAATCAACTGAAGCTCCATCCTTGCTTGGAGCGCCAATAATTATGGTCTCATCTTCAATGGCAACAGCAGCGCCAAATCTATCGCCAGCCGTAGTATTGCTAGCAAATATTTTTTGCATAGCGCTGGTTGGACAAAGACCAGATAATATTTCACAAGTAATAATGTAAACCGCTCCTGCATTGATGCCTAAAGTGTTATCATGAGGAGCGCCAATCACCATTGTATTTTGGCTAATAGCTACTGATTTGCCAAAACCATCGCCAATAATGCGTTGAGTTGGTAATAATATTTGAGTATGCCAATTTGCTAAAGCGGAACTGTTTAAAAAATTTTCTAAGCTCTGATCAAAATTATCTAAGAAAAAACTGTCAGAAATTTCTCCATCCGCGAAATCATGGCCAAAATCAAAAATTAAAGACATGAGTGTTTCTGCTGGCAGACCGTTATCTGCCAATATCTGGCTAAGAGCAGCAATGGTTAAGGCATATCTGTCTTGATCTTTATCAATGTCTATTTGTTTAGCTTTCAACAAATCTGTAACATAGGAATAAGTAATATCTATGCCCTGCAAATTAAATAAATTGGCGGTCTCAATCTTGGCTTGATTTATATTTGTTGCCAAATCTGATGTTTGAAGACTTTGAGCTAAAAACCTGGTTCTTAAGGCGGCAATTGTGGTCAAAGGAGTTATGCTTAAGCCAGTTATTGAACCATTTTGCGGAACATAAACCAAAAGTGGGTCAGAAAAATTATTTACCACCAAGATCCCGGTGGCCTCATCTGTATAAGTACCCCCTGTTACCGCAATGGCCAAAGGCGTGAGAAAATTCCCGGTTATTTTAAATTCACCGTTAACATCAGTCTTTGTTATGGCTTGGATATCGCCCAACGTTGCATCATTATTTAATAGATGAATAACCACTTCAGCATTAATTAGCCTTCCTTTGGTTACAGTACCAGAAATAGTTGAAGTGGGGTTGCCAACTTCTACAATGCTTTGCTGAGAATTAGTTGGATCTGGTTCATTGCTAGAATCATTTGTTGCTGAATTAGATATTGATTTTGAAGCTCCGCAACTTGCCATAAATATAACAGCAATCAAAGTGATAATTTTTTTAATCATAATTCTCCTATTGGAAATAGGTGCAAGTTGAATTGATAAAGATATTTGTCCTGGTTTTTTATCTTTCTATTTTCCAGCAAAGAACAAAGTTTGTAGCGAAAATCGTTTATTTCATTTACAACAAGATCGTAGTCTTCTTTTCGCACTGTAAAAGTTAGGGAAGATATGTTGCGATATGCTGACGAGGTTTCTTTTAGCGCTTCTAGGCCGAGCTTAATCATTTGTTCGTGAAATAAAAAAGCCATCACCGAGTTGGTTTCAGAACCAGTGGTTAGATAGCTTTGAGTGCGGATTAATTTGCCTTTTATGTTACGCTTAAGGAGTTGCAAGGCAAGTAGCGTGTTAATTGCTTTTCTGGCTTGAACAGGTGTGATTAAATTTTTTAATTTTCTAACGATCCAAGTTTCATTTTCCCTAAAATCCTCCAAGTTTACCAGTTCTAAAATGGCAGTATAGTACCAGTTTGCCAAGCACCGATATTGTTCCTTGCTTAAAAAAGTTCCTTTTTTCCCCCAATAAGCGGAGAGCTCTTTGAGGTGACGTGCTTTGGTGGGCATATCGGTTGCATGATTAAACTTAATCAATGTTTCCAAGCACTGTGCTTCAGAGTCTTTGAGTTGGAGCGCGGATATGTACTTTATAATGGTTTTAAGAGATATATTTCTTTTGCCTTGAATTAAAAGTAAAAGATGATTGGGTGATTTAAATTCAGCTTGTGCGCAAAATACGCGGTGAGAAAATTTTGGATCATCCTGTTTTTTCCACTCATACCAAGTTTTTAAATATTTACGATAATCATCAAATTCAAAAATATGCGGTTTGGTTAGCTTCATAGTGTATGCTGATAGCATACTAAATTTTATTTTTACAATCTAAAAATTGATTTTTTAAATTGGAAAGTAAATTTGCCCATACCTGCCTAGCTATAATATATTGTAAAATAACATATATTTCTGATATAATTTTTTTTCTGTTATTTTCCTTGTGCTTGGAAGTTCGCTTCTGTATGCCAAAAAATAGTAAATATGTCATATCTATATTTAAATAACCTACATTTACTCAACCAAAGGGGGAACACATGTTTCTTAAAACAAGTGTGTATGCCAAGTGTGTAGCTGTATTTGTAATTTTATTTACCCTGCTAAGTTTTTCCATAACCGTTTTAGCAGATGAACCGCCCACCCCGATTTACCCTCCTGGAGATTTACCCCCTGATTTACCAGAAGAAACCACAGCAGAATTAGGCACAATTCCTGATACAATGGAAGTAACCAAAGACGGCGCAGCAGTTTACACCATGCCGATAGATGTGCCGCCAGGAAGGCAAGGTATTCAGCCAAATTTAGCCCTGCAGTATAATAGTCGGGCTGGAGATGGTTTGGTAGGTATTCGTTGGGCCTTAAGCGGAGCCACATCATTTATCAGCCGCTGCGGCAGCAACTATGGGATGGATGAGGTATTGCGGCCAGTGAAGAATGATGTAAATGACAAGCTTTGTTTGGATGGACAAAGGCTGGTTTTGTATAGCGGAACTTATGGTTATCCAGGAGCAATATATCGTACTGACCAAGATTCTTTTGTAAAAGTGGTACAGGTAGGTGGAGATACTACCAATGGCGCTGAGTATTTTGAAGTGTGGACCAAAGATGGCCAAAAGATGATTTATGGTTGTAATGATATGGGTGATGATGCTTGTAAGTCAGCCCTAGTCAAAGCTAGAGATGGGGTAAGAAGGTCTTGGGCTTTGCGCGAAGTTAGAGATCGTCAGAACAACTATATGCTTTATGAATATGCTCAAACCTTAAATCAGAGCTCAGAAATTCCAGCGGAAGCTGACAAGGAAACCGTAGAAATAGTTCCCGTAAGAATAGATTATACCGGTAATTCTACTGCAGCCACAGATCCTGCGGCATATGTGGAATTTAGCTACGATATAGGCGATGCTAGGACCAAAGATCGGCATGGATTTTATGCTGGTATTAGGACAGGTATGTTTAAGCTGCTTACTGGTATTACCACAGGTATAGATGGCAATGTGGTTAAACATTATGATCTGGATTATATTATTTCTAATTATCACCGTCCTAGATTAGACAGGATAACCGAGCTTGAACACGATACATACGGCGCAGCAGCCAAACCGCCGACCTATTTTGATTGGCAAAATGATGATGATGGATTTGAATCAGCTGTTGATACTGGAATGACTGTATCAGATATGGTAGCTGCTCATATAGATCCCTGGGATACTCCGCACTTGCCAATAACAGGAGATATTAACGGAGATGGTTTTCCTGATATTGTTTATCCTCTAGGAAGCCCGAGCAGGATTCATCTGGCTTTTGGCAATGGCGCTGGTTTTGATGCCGTGCAAAATACAGGCATTCCTTTTGTGGAATGGGGAGATACAACCCAAGTTTCTATACCGTTTGGTTTGCCCCTGGACTATAACCAGGATGGTTTGCTGGATATATTGCTATTTCATTATGGCAGTAATTATTTGGAATTCCTGATTTCTACAGGAACTGGCTTTACTCTTCAGAGCACTTCTATCCCGATAATTGAAGGACATCCCTTGCCCAGCGATTACCGTGACATTGTGAATAACACGCATGTTGTTGATTTAAATGGAGATGGTCGCAAAGATTTTCTTTTCTATTTTGAAGATGGCAGTTACCAAGAATGGCATTATCGGCTGCATAATGGCACGGGTTTTGGTACCAAACAGATCATCACTCAATTAACCGGCACACCTCCATCCTATAGCGCCAATCCAGACAATGCTTTATTGTTGGATTACAATGCTGATGGAGCAGTAGATCTTTTGGTTGGTGATTCTTGTTCGACATTTCCTTGTCCTAATAATTATTATGTGGTTCACTTTATTAACCCAAGCACTCCCTATCATTTTATAGCTTCCACCAATTTAAGAAATTTGCCTGATTTTGGCCCAGCTACTTCTCGCAGAGTGTTAGATGTTAATGGCGATGGTCTGGAGGATATTTTATATGTGGAAGATGAAGCAGGTTCTTGTCCAGAAGCAAGAAATTGTGTGCGGATGTGGATAAATACCGGTAAAGGAGATGACATTGATGGTTTTATTGGAGGCTTGGAAGGATTTGATGCTATAGAAAATGAAGGTGATCTGGGTATGTTTTATGACCAAACCATGAGATATGCCCAGAGTTTTGACCATGATGGCGATGGAATTTGGGACTTATTGGTTCCTAAATTGTTTGAAGGTTCTCCACCAAGTGGAGGCCATCAATATGGAGAGTGGCAGATTTGCAGCGGTAATGGCACATATGTAGGAGAATATAGCGGAGGATATTGGGGAGATAGTACCTTTGGTTTTAGTACTTGTGCAGACATAGATATTCCGTTTTATTCTTATGACTGGACTATTCAAAATCCAATTAGTATGGATATAAATGGCGATTTGGTCCCAGATTTATTAACCGCTAATTATGAAGATAATACGCTTAATACATATTGGTATCACACTCATTACACAGATAGCCTGGATTTAATAACTATAATTAGAAACGGTAATATTGGAATTTCACCTGGCCATGCTGATTGGGATAACACTTTTACCTATAAGATTGAATACAAACCAACTACAGATAGTACAGTTTATTCCCCAGATTTTGACAGTTCCTTGCTTACTCCAGAAACTGGTCGCACAAGTTGTGGGGCTAGCCAAATTTGCAATATAAATCCCCAGATGATGGTAGTATCGGCATTGTATGTTGATACAGGGGTGCAGGAAAGCGGGGCAACTGTTGCGGTTAAAACTAACTATAAATATCATGATTCCAGATATGATAGAATCTGGGGCTGGCTTGGTTTTGGCCAAAGGGTAATGACTCAAACTGATACCTTAACCACCATCTCTGCTTCTTTTGATAATATAACTTATAATAGTCTCTTAAAACGCTATCCATATTTGGGTATGGTGAATCAGAGTTGCACCTTGGTAGAGCTGGCCACTGGCCGGAAAACCATGAATTGTGCCAGCAACAGCTATGATTATAGAACGCCTTGGAGTGGTTTAACCTGGTTTCCCTATTTGGGGCAATCAGATGCTTATGTTAAAGAATGGGTGCCTGGCACAGGATTAGTATTGCTCTCACAGTCAACAACCACCAATGTTTATGATAATTACGGGAATATCACCAACTCTGAAGTGGATCATTTAGATGGAAATATGGAAACAGTAGAAATTGAATACATTAATGATGTTACTAATTGGCGGCTGGGTTTGGTTGATTATAAAACAGTTGGCAGCGATACGCCAACCACTGCTTTGGTAGAACAGCACACTGATATTATTTATCTGCCAAGTTCATTCTTGGTTGATAAAGTAATTAAAGAACCAGGTGATGCCAATTTGGAATTAACCACAGAATTTGAATATGATGATTTTGGAAATGTTATTCAGACCAGAAGCTATAATTTGGGAGGTTCGGCAAACAGCAGATATACAGTGACTCAATATTACAGCGATGGTTTGTATCCGAAATTTAAGATTAATGCTTTGGGACATGTTTTGGAAACAAGCTTTAATCGTGAATTTGGCTTGGTTGCTTCAAGCAGAGATTCCAATGGGGTGGTAACGCAAAATGCCTATGACGGTTTTGGCAGAATGAAGAAAACATTGCATCCGAATTCAACCATAAGTTCTCTCAATTATACAACCAGCACAGATCCTTATGGCCATTTGAGAAGAGTTGTGGAAATGACAGCCACTAATTCACCTAAAGTGAGCACAGAGTATTTAAGAACCGGCAAAGAAACAAAAATTGAAAAGGAAAATTTTGATGGCAGCCAGATTACCACTACTTATAGTTATGATCCTTTAGGTAGATTGTATGCCACACACGTGTATGACGGCGGAACAGGAATTTTTCGCTGGCATCTTTATGACAACTTAGGTCGTATTATTCAGATAGAAAGTTCTGGTGGAATTGGTCCTTTAATTACCGAATATGAAGGATTATTGGTTAAAAAATATGATGGTAAAGGTAATAAGACTGAGTACCACTATAATAATTTAGGCCAGGTGGTTACAGTGAAAGATCCATATAATAACGCCACATTATATGATTATGGGGCATTTGGCACAAACGTGAAAATCACCGATGCCAAGAGCAATCAAACTGAGATGATCTATGATAAATATGGCCGACCAATTCAAATCAATGATCCTGATACTGGCACAACCTTTAAGCAGTATAATGGTTATGGCGAGTTATGGCGGGTAATTGATGAAGCAGGTCGAATTGTGGACACCACCTATGATAAGCTGGGCAGGCCTTTAACTGAACGTTATACAGCTACTGGTGAAGGTCAAGATTATATTTATGATACCGCAGCGCATGACACTTTTTATGGCGCCATGGTAAAGATGACCACCACTGGCAGTGAAGAAGAGACCATGTATTATGATAACCTTGGTCGCTTAACACAAAAGAATACTAAGATAAACGGCGTAACTTATACCACTACAAGGCAATATAGCGCTACCACGGGCAAGCTTTGGAAGTATTATTATCCAGCAGCTTTTAGCCAGTCTTTTGGTGTGGAGTATAAATATAATACCAGAGGTTATTTGGAAGCAGTAAAAAATGCTAGCACAGGATATACTTACTGGACCATGCTTGAAATGAATGAGGCTGGCCAGTTGGCTGAATACAGTCTGGGCAATGGTTTAACAGGCAGCTTGACCTATGAACCTTCCACAGGCAGAAATCACGAAATCAAAATACTTGATGGTACTACCAAAAAACAATGGCTGGAATTTTTATATGACCAAAATAATAATATAATCAGAAGAGATGATCATGTGCGCAATGTAAGCGAAGATTTGGCATATGATAATTTAAACAGGTTGGTTGAAAGCGAGGTGAATGGTGGTGGTTTGACCCTGGATCCAGAAACAGGCAAACCTCTTACGCCCATTGATTATCATCAGACCTATACCTATGATGAAATAGGCAATATCACCTATAAGTCTAATGTTGGCACATATAAATATACATCAGCTAAACCACATGCTGTGATAGAAGCTGGCGCTATGGAATTATCTTACGATGCTGTGGGTAATGTTTATCACACCAGTTCGCCTACCAAAGATATAGAATATACCTATTTTAATAAACCCAAGGAGATTAGTATTTCAGGCAAAAATACCGCATTTGAATATAATGCCTTAAAACAAAGGGTAAGACAGGTGGATGCCAGTAATGTGCAAACCATCTATGTGGATGGCGGTACTGAGATAATCAGAGATAAATATAACAATCCAGTTCAATATAGATATTATGTTTCTGCTGCAGGTTTGCCAGTGGCTAGGGTTAAAAAATGGAAACCAAGCTCCATAGTTCTTACTGAGAACTTGTATTTACATCCAGATAATCTGGGTTCTATTAACATGATCACAGATATATCTAAGAATGTCAGCAAAAGGATGTTCTTTAACGGTTTTGGTGAAACCCGCCAATATAACTGGGGTGGGGCCTATGGGGTGGTGGAAGATGGTTATGGTATTAATTATGGTTTTACCGGCCATGAGCATGATGAAGATACATATGGTCTAAAGCTTATTAATATGAAGGGAAGGGAATATGATCCAAAGATTGGCAGGTTTATGCAGGCAGATCCCATTGTGCAGGCACCTTTCTTTGGCCAAAGCTTGAACAGATATAGCTATGTCTGGAACAATCCGATAAATCTGACCGATCCCAGCGGATATGAGGTGGGTGGGTGCGGTAGCGACCCATATTGTTCAGAAGTACATGCTAAACCACTTATAGAAACACCTTGGCCAGAACCTAATTTTCGCTATGAGCGCACACCTGACCAACCAGGTGTGTATGGTGGTTTAGCAATGGATCCCAGGAGATTGTTAAATGGTGATCCTTTACTTAGATCATGGGCCAGAGAGATAGGCAGTGTTATAAGCGGCATAGATCGCTGGTTAAGTGCGCCTTCAGGCCTGCACCGCAAATGGAATTTTTATCATGCTTATTATAGAGTAATTAACGATTATGAAACATCTGGTTGGTTTAACAGGGCTTGGGCTAATGTTGAAGCCCAGGCAATAATTGCTGGTTACATAAATCGAGATGGTTTACCACTCAGTCCAGCTACTATAACAACTGTTGGAGCAGGCGAGGCATTGCGACGTACAGTTATGGAAGCTACTGCCGCAGGCAGGGAGGTTGTTTATAATGTTGGTCCACACTGGGGAATAGTAAATCTTAGGACTTTTAATCAGTTTAATAATGGCAGATATTTAATTGCACATGTTGAAACTGATGGTCGAGCATTGAGGCCTCTAGGGGAACAGATTGAAGCTACATTTGCTGGTAATGCTGGCAATCATCTGATTGTAAATGCTACAGCAGGGCAAACTGCCAGAATTGTTCCTGGTTCAGGAAGAGTGATTGCTGTTTTAAATCCAGATAATCCAAGTATGATTAGTGAAGCAACAGGTTTGGTTGCTAGGGATGGTTCAATGTTTGTGTCGATGGAACAACTTCTGCATGCTAGATTTGGCGGTGGAGCTGGAGTGAGCGCACTAATGACTCATGGAGGTATAAGTCGTGTAACTGTAATTAGAGACTATGATATAGCTAATGCACTTCTTCCTCATCTAAATACAGGAGGCATACTTGGACAGCATAGTTCAGAACAAATGTGGGATTTTACCGCACTTGTCTGGGGTATAAGATAGTCTTAGCTTAATTTTGGCTCAAACAGGCGGAATATTTTATTCCGCCTGTTTTGCAAAAGAGAAATGAGATTTTAATGTATGTGGCGCGCTAATATGTTTTTAAATCTGGTTGCCCTGGTTGTAAGTGGCTGCAGTTCTTCTCGTCCGATAGATGATGGGTTAGAGGCTGAGCAATGTTTAAATGCTCAAGACTTAGAGTCACCACAAGCTACAGAGCTTGTTTCAACCTATGTAAGTGCAGACAATAGATATCGGGTTTTAATTTCCAATAGTATTGAACAACAGCTAAGAGATCCATTTGGTGAATTTTTGCTGGAAGTTGTACGCAACCAAGCCAGTAGTATTGGCAATATTTTATGGCAAGATGTTGGAGATATTAGGGAACCCTTAAGAAACCAGGTTCATGCTTCACCCTGGACGCCTGCGGCTGATAATCCTTTAACTTTTCAAGTATTAATCCAACAATTAGCTGAGTTTAGAAATCAGCCTATGCTGGCCACACATATTTTAACAGCTCAAGATAGAATTGATATCCAAGAATTTGTAGCTGATTATGATTGGATGGAAATGGATCTTTGGGATAGACGCTGGCATATCACCCAAGAAATTTATTTGGCTCTAAATCATCAAGTTGGATCACCAGAAATAGCTGGACCTCGTTATATTTCCGCAGGACTGGCTGAATATGTGCGCATTCAAGCTCAACGGGAATCATTTGAAGGTGAGCTAAATCCACAAGCCAGTGAAATTCTTTATGGTCCAAATATTTTGGAGATAGTGGAAAGGGAAGGAGAAATTATTGATTTGCCAGAACGAGAAAGAGGCATAGTTGATACTGTGTGGTTGATTTACAAAGATTTGGGAATGGCTACTTTTGGTTATGAACAAAATTATCCTTATGCGTGTGATGAAGCAGGAAACAGAACTTGTGAAATTAATATTGATATTGGTTGGTCAGCTAGGGTTCAAGATATTATAATTAGCACATCTGGCATGCAAAGTGGCTATGGTGTTGAAACTATTATCTACCAAGCAGTTGGGGATCATTATTTAGGGATACTTTGTGCTGAAGAAGGTTTTCAAAGGCTGGATCATTACCGAATTCCCAGAGGCAACCAATTTGGTGAAATTGATGTCTTGGGGCCTATGGAAGAGTTTGGTCCTGAAAATGTTGCTGCCACTGGGGTTTGTTTTTTGGAAGCCCTAAGTCGGGAAACAGGTGTGCTGCCCAGAGGTATTTCCAATAGCCTGCTTCAATTTGCCAAAGCTAATCAATGTCCAGCTGTTTCAGTTGATTTAGTGCAGCTTTTAGCTGCAGATATCAGGCGTGATGAAACTGTAATCAGGCAAGTCTTTGAACAGTTTAATGTTGAAACTGGAACCGATACCTACTTATTAGGTGGCGTATTTTTTAATTAAGCGCCAAAACCAATTAACGTTGCTACAGTTAGCAAAGCACAACCCACTACAATTAAGATTAGTTGCAAAGGTAGCATCCATCTGGCCCATTTACTCCAAGGGATCTTGGCCATATACAAGCAACCAAGCAGTACACCAGAAGTTGGGATGATCATGTTGCTAAAGCCATCGCCAAATTGATAGGCCAAGACTACAACTTGTCTGGTTACGCCGATTAAATCACCAAGAGGAGCCATAATTGGAATAGTCAAAGCTGCTTGCCCGGAACCAGATGGGATAAAGAAGTTAATAGTAGTTTCCACCATAAACATAATCCAGGAGGAAATAAAGGTTGGTACATCAGCAACCAAATTAGACAGACTGTGCAAAAGAGTATCAATGATGCGGCCGCTTTGAGCAACAACTAGAATTCCTCTGGCTAAACCCACCACCAATGCTGCACCTACTAGATCAGCAGCACCTTTGGTGAAAAACTTGGCAATATTGTTTGGACCAATTTTACCTAAAATACCGCAAACAATTCCCAGACCAATAAACAAGGCGCAAATTTCTTTAATATACCAACCCCACTTCATTACCCCGAAAACCAAAAGAACCATGCCTAAGCCAAAAGTGATAATGACAAGTTTAGCAGAAGTCTTAAAATGCACATTTTCTAAGTGATTGGTTGGTAGATGTTTTCTTGTTTTAAGATCTAACTCATAAACAGGGGAGCGCTCTGGATTTTTCTTAACTGCCCTGGCGTAAATCATGACAAAGGCAATACCTACAATAGTAATCACTGCCCAGCACAGAGTTCTATAACCAACCCCAGAAAAAGGAGGTAGCTCGGCAATGCCTTGAGCAATGCCTACGGTAAAGGGATTGAGCATAGCTCCGGCAAATCCTAGAGCAGCTCCTACAAAGGGCATAGCCATGCCCACAATTGAATCATAACCTAGGGCTAAGGCAAAAGGCACAAAGATGGCCACAAAAGGAATTGTTTCCTCACTCATGCCAAACACAGCTCCACCCATGGAAAAGAGGAGCATGATAATTGGGATCACAATGATTTCTTTACCTGACAACAACTTGGCAACTTTTGAAATTGCTGCATTGATCGCTCCAGTCATGTAGATAATATTAAAAGCACCACCAATGATTAAGATGAAAGCAATAATCTCTGCTGCTTTTTCCATTCCAGTAACAGGTGCTTCTAAAACAGCAAAAACTCCTTGCGGATTGCGCTCTACTTCATGAAAAGAATCAGCAGCAACCACTGTTCTGCCTTGGGCGTTTTGCACGCGGTTATATTCACCTGCTGGCACAAACCAGGTGGCAATAGCCACCAAAATGATGATGGAAAAGATAATCACAAAAGTGTGGGGGACTTTAATATTTTCCATATAAGCTCCTTATAAAAAAACTCCGGTTAAATTCTTAACCGGAGTTTTTATAGGTATCTGACTAGATGTCAAACTGTTATTGTTGTGGCTGCTCAAAAATTTCCCAGCAATTTATCCACTGATGATCAGAAACATATTGGGAGCAGGCAGCGTTCATGGTTTGGCCATCCATTTGGGGTAGATCGGCAATTCCTTGGCCAACATCATCTGTGCAATCCCAGGTTTCATCAGCATCAAAAGCAATATTGATTTGGGTGGTAACTATGTCTGGCATGGTTCCAGCTTGGGCTGTAGCATGATAAGGACTGTCTGTTGCTGGTTCTACTGGAGCAGCAGTATCACCTAGCCAAGCAGCCACATCTTCAGCTTCTTCCCAAGTGCCCTGATTGCCATCTTGTTGCCAGGTTCCATTTGCCGCGTGGTTTACAGCTCCATCACCCATGGCCAGTTGGTTTAAATTAGTGGAAGTGTCTCCCAGCATTTCACCAGCGCCATAAGCTTGTTCGCCGTTTGTGCCAGTATAACCACTTTCTGCATCTGCCCAATTGCCATAACGATAGCCACTAAATGTAAAATTAGCTGGAGTTTGAGTTAAGGTTCCTTCTTGCCAATTGGTATTACCACTCCAATTGCCTACATCTCGCATAGCTATAGTTTTGTTGGTAAAAACACTGCTGCTATTTAAGGTGCCAGTAACATCTACCTGATGCCAACCTGTTCCAGATTGATCTTCATGCATACCTTTGGCGCCCATGGTAAAAGTGCCGCCGCTAATAGTTTGTCTGGTATATTCTCTTTGTTCTAATGTGCCTTGATTATCCCAGCACATAAACATTTCAAAATCAGTGATCGAGCCAGCAGTATTTTTGGTAATTTTTAACTTCACTCTGCTCGGTGCTGATTCTTCTGCGCTAAGACCAGTTATATCAAGGTTTGCTACATGATAATTGCCATCATAAACATTAACTGCCTGACCTTGTTCATTAACCAAGTTGTCAAAAGCTCCTTGGCTGTCCATGTACTGAATAAAACAAAGGATCATATCTGCTTGAGCAGCTTGAGAAACTCCGCCTTTAACCAGATTAAACATTTCGCAAGCAGCCCGGCTCTTTCCTTCAGGTGGTTGAAAAAATGTGGCATCTGTGGTTTGAATAGCCATACCAGTAGTGGCTGCTTTAGTTAGGCCCTCTTGCTTGGCAACTACTTGTGCTGCAGCAGCGCTGGCCATTGGACTGGTGGCTTTAGGAAGCGCGCTGATGTCGGTTAAGTTGGGCCCGCTACTTCCTCCGCTACCAGAACCTCCACAGGCTGAAAACAAACCAAGCGAGGCTACTAACATACTTACTAACACTTTTTGTTTCATACATCCCCCTTTCATTGTTTAATTTCTTAAAGGCTTACCTGTTAAAAGCAAATGTTTCATGCGCTCTTTAGTTTTTTCCAGGCCGCATAATCCTAAAAACGCTTCACATTCCAAATCCAAGAGATGATTTTCAGTGGTTTTGTGCATGGTGGGCTGATCGCCCCCAGTTAAGATATGGGCAAGTTTGCGGCCAACCACCAAGTCATGGTCTGTAATCATATCTCTAGACTTAAAATCGCGCATAAAATTTATCAAAGCCATTTTTCCGCCTTTGCCAGGCAAACAAATATCTTCTCTGGGTTTTGGTGGCTGGTAATTGGGAATAAGTTCTAGTAAAGTTTGTTTGGCTTGAAAGATTAGCTTATCTTGATCAAGACTTAAGCCATCATCCTGGTTTAACATACCCCATTGTTTGGCTTCTTTGGCTGAACTTGTGACTTTGGCCATGGCAATTTTTTCAAACGCTAACCAAACTTTGGGAAAAGGTCCGCCATCAACAGGGCTGGACCAAAGCTGATCTTTGGGTAAATGAGTTTCTCTTAAAAGCTTTTCCATTTGTAACAATAAATTTTTGCAACCTCCGCCAGCTGGGATTAACCCTGCCCCAGTTTCTACCAAGCCCAAGTAGGTTTCCATGGCAGCTTGTCTTTTGGGCGCAGCCACACAAATTTCATAGCCTCCGCCTAAAGTTAAACCAAAAGGCACTACCACTACGGGTTTTTCTGAAAAACGAATTCTTTGAGTAGTGGCTTGAAACCCGCGCACCACTTTTTCCAATTCTTCCCAGTTATTTTGTTCAGCCAGCATCAAGATTAAAAGCAAATTTGCGCCAACTGAAAAATTTTCTTCTTGATTGGCAATGATAAGTCCTTGACCTTGTTTTTCCGTTAGATCCAGGGCCTGGTTAATCATGGTGATTATATCGCCATCAATAGCATTCATTTTAGCATGAAATGCGCAACAAAAAATTCCATCTTCTAAATCATACAAACTAGCAGAACTGTTTTGAGCGACAATTTTTTCTGATGAACCAAGATTTTTTAGAATAGTTATTTTTTCTTGATCTGGTTCTGGAAGATAATTTTGAGTTTGTAGATCGAAAAATAATCTTTTGCTTGCTTGAAAAGTATAAAAAGAATCTTTGTTGGCCAATAAAATTTTTTGAGCAAGCTCTGGTATTTCTGTGCCTTGTTTTTCCAGTTTGGCGCAGACTTTTTTTACGCCTAAAGCGTCCCAAGTTTCAAATGGACCTAGGCTCCAATTAAATCCCCAACGCATGGCTCGGTCAATGGTATAGATATTATCAGCAATTTCTGGTAAACGGTTGGCTGCATAAGTGAGCATCCTGGAAATTGTGGTCCAGGCAATTTTCCCAGCTTCATCATCTGCTAAAACTACTTGTTTAATGCGCTCTTGAGGATCTAGGATATCTTTGGCCTGTTTCAGACTTGGAGCAGAAAACTTTTCTTGGGCGCGGTAGGTAAGTGTTTCCAGATCCATGCTTAAAATTTCCTTGGTCTTGGGATCTTTTTTATAAAAACCAGATCCAGTTTTTTGACCCAGCAGGTTTTTGGCAATCATCTGCAAAAGATAATTGGGAATTCTTAAGCGCCTCAACATTTCATCATCAGGACAACCTTTTAGAATATTTTCCGCCACATAAGTGAGTGTATCTAGACCAACCAAATCTGCGGTGCGAAAGATGGCACTTTTTGGCCTGCCAGTTGCTGGGCCCAATACCTTATCCACTGCTTCAATTGGCCATTTATTTTCCAAGGTTAGATGCATGACATCCATGACATGGGTTACCCCAATGCGATTGGCCACAAAATTGGGAGTGTCTTTGGCTAAAACAACTCCTTTGCCTAACCTGTTTTCACAAAGTTCAGTAATGGCTTTAATTGATTTGGTTTCAGTTTTCGGGCCAGCCACAATTTCCACTAATTTTAAATAGCGGGGGGGATTGAAAAAATGGGTAATTAAAAATCTTTGTTTAAAACCATCAGAAAGATTTTTGGTTAAGATATGCCAGCCCAGGCCAGATGTATTGGAGCTGACAATGGTGTCTGCTCGCAAGTAAGGTTCAATGCGTTGATATATTTTCTGTTTTAGATCAGCTTTTTCTAAAACAGCTTCAATAATCCAATCGCAATGGGTGAGTTTTTCAATATCATGGTCATAATTGCCAACTTTAATTTTGGAAAGGTCGGTGGCAGAATAAATTAGAGGGGGTTTGCTGGTTTGTAGGCGCTTCGCAGCTGCTTGGGTTAATTCATTGGTGCAATCTAGAAGTAAAACTTCAAAATCACATCCAGCCAGCAAGCCAGCAATGGAGCTACCCATTATGCCTGCGCCAAGTACTCCCACTTTTTTGATCTGATAAGTCATTTTTTTGGTTGTCATTCCTGCGAAAGCAGGGATGAAAAAGTTTCCTTTAAACTCTTTCAACTATTGTAGCTACTGCTTGGCCGCCACCAACACACATAGTGGCCAGGCCAGTCTCCACTTCTTTATACAGCATAGCATGCAGCAGCGTGGTCATAATGCGCGCTCCTGAACAGCCTAAAGGATGACCCAAGGCAATGGCTCCACCATGGATATTTAACTTGCTGGTATCTAAGTTTAATTGATTAATAACTGCTAAGGCTTGGGCAGCAAATGCTTCATTTAGCTCTACCAAATCTAAATCAGTTAATTTCATTTTGGCTTTTTTCAAGACCAAAGGAATAGCATCTACTGGGGCAATACCCATAAAAGCAGGATCATTTCCAGACATGGCCATGGCCCGGATCTTGGCCAGAGGCTTAAGCTTCATTTTTTTGGCAAAAGATTTAGAAGCAATTAAAAGCATGGCTGCGCCATCTGTGAGCTGGCTGGAATTACCAGCAGTTACTGTTCCATCTTTTATAAAAGCAGGTTTTAAATTGGCTAAAACTTCTAAAGTAGTATCAGCTCTGGGACCATCATCTTTAGTAATCACCTTAATGGTCTGATCTACGCTAATTGCTTCAATGGGAATTATTTCAGACTCAAATTTTTCTTGTTGCTGGGCTGCCACAGCCTTGCGGTGTGAAAGCAGGGCAAAGTGGTCTTGATCTTCCCTAGAAATATCATATTTTTTTACCAAGTTCTCAGCTGTTAACCCCATGCTAATATAAGCATCTGGAGCCTGAGGCTGCATAAGTTTTTCATTTAAACTGGGATTAAAACCACCCATTGGCGCATGGCTCATGGATTCTATTCCACCTACCAAATACAACTCGCCAGTTTCACTCATGATAGCTTGCGCTGCTAAATTTATGGCTGTCAAAGAAGAAGCGCATAAACGATTGATAGTCATAGCTGGGCAAGACAGGGGCAGGTTAGCCAGAAAGCCAATATTTCTGGCAACATTCAGACCTTGTTCTCCTTCAGGAGTGGCGCAACCAACTATAAAATCATCAAGCAAGTTAAGGTCCAGGTCTGAAAAATTTTTTAATAAACCTGTTACCACTTGAGCAGCTAGATCATCAATGCGGGTATGAATAAAAGCACCTTTGTTAGCTTTACCTAGAGGGCTGCGCTGGGCAGCTAAAATTACTGCAGTTTCCATGAATAAACTCCAAATATATTAGCAGAAAATGGAACCAATCCACCCGCCCACAAGATGGGTGGCAATAACCACAATAGTGGCAATTAATAAATGTTCAAAAACAACCTTCCAGGGATTAACATTTTGTTTTCTAGCCATTAAAAAACTAAAAATACTTAAGCAGGAAAGACCCCAGATAATGCTAATGATTACAGCATTAGATAAACAAAATATAAGAAGTGGAATAAGAAAAGTGGAAGCAGTGAGAAATTTAAAAATAAAAGTGGATATAGTAGATTCCCAGATTTCGCGGGGCGTGTGTTTGTTTTCTGACTCTTCTGAAACATGGATGCCAATTGCATCTGAAAATGCATCAGCAATGGCTATGGTTAAAACACCGCCAATTACCACGATTTTGGAATGGGTTCCAGAGCTTAATCCAACTAATAGTCCCAAAGTAGTAATAATGCCAGAGGTTAGGCCAAAGCTGAAACCTGTTGTAAGAGAATGTCGCATAGTTAAAAATGTCATTCCCGCGAAAGCGGGAATCTATATTTAATTATATACAACATCTTATACGGGATTTCCAATAAATACTAGATACGGTTTTTACAGATTCATAAAAGCTTGGGAAGCTAAGCGCCATTCTCGGCTACCAGAAGCAAACATTCTTTCCATACGCAGGATTGCTTCTCGTACCTTGGGCATATTGTGGATTTGGGAGCGTTTTACAAATTCAGCTAAAATTCTTCCAGCTGTTTTGCGCACTTCCCAGTTGGAATCTTCCAGGGCTTTAAGCAGGGTGGATTCAACTTCAGGTCCTTCAAAACACATTAAAGTTTCTGTGGCAATGAGACGGGTAGAGCTATCAGGATCCTTGATCGCAACTTTCGCAATCATTTGGATGGCTGCTGGGTGGTGAAATAATCTCAAGGCTTTAAGTGCAGATTGTCTAACCAATTGAATTTTTTCTTGGCGATGATTTACTGATTTTGCAATTATTTTTAGTGCTGGTTTGGAAATTCTTGCAGATGAATCGTTTAATAATTTGCCCAGGGCTTTAACTGCTTCGTCTCTAACTATTGGCTCCGGATCTTTGGCTGTTTTTAACAAAACAGCATAAGCTTTTTCATGTTCAAGCATGCCTAAGGCAGCGGCTAGCCCAGCTCTTAGTTTTGCTGGAACCTGACGACCCATGCCCAGCATAGAAATCATATATGGTGCAGCTTCTTTAACACCCATTAAGCCCAAAGCTCGCGCAGATTTTTCTTTAACATTGGTGGACTCATCTTTTCTTAGGGCTTGAATTAAAACATCTTTGGCGCGCAGATCTCCAATTTTCCAGAGCGCCCAAGCAACTTCTTCACGTACATTTTGGTTTGGATCATTTTTGAGTAATAAACAGAGTGTTTCCACAGCTTCAGGAAACCTCTTTTTTTTCAGAAAAGCCAGGTCGCCCAAAAGACGCGTAGTATTAGCGCGTTGAATAAAATCACCTTCTCGGAGATTGACAATGGCCAGTCCAATTTCAAGGTCTGGGTGAGAATTGCTGGCTAAATCAGTTTTTGGAAATTGATATATTTGAGAAGTCTTCTCAGATGTCTGATCTTGCTCAAGTAAATTTTTAACAGGTTGGTTGGATGTTTGTGAGTTAGACATGATTATATTTATCGTGTTAATTTAAAATTTGTTGCTAGGAAAATAAAAAAGGGGATTCATTTTAAGTAAGAATCCCCTTTTAACAAAGAAATGCAGGTCGATAAGCCGAGTTTTGTCTAGAATGGTCATTTCTCTAGGACCTTTGTTGCCAAAGGCCTCAAGCGATCTACCCGTCTGAAAGCGGACCACTTTTAACCAGACTGCTTGATCTTGCTTCCCATGGGGTTTTCCTGATTTCACTACAGCAGCTCCTCTAGATCACGACAATCTAGGATCATAGCCCTGTACATCCTTTCTGTGGCACTTTCCGTCCCAGGTTTCTCTGGAAATAAACCCTGGGCCTGGGCGTTACCCAGCATGGTGTCCTATGAAGCTCGGACTTTCCTCTCCCAAATTTACATGCTTTTTGGCAGCGACCATTTGACCTGCAGTTATCAAAGAACTCGTTCATCTAAAGCGCGATTAGCTAGGGCGTCTGCCTGTTTATTTTTTTCGCGTGGAATATGATTTATACTAAAAGATTCAAAACTTCTTAGCTGAGTAATCAACGTTTGGAACAAAGGTTTTAAACCATGATTTTTTACCCGATATTCACCTTTGATTTGTTTTACCATTAACTCTGAATCAGCAAAAATAATAACGTTTGAGGCTTTTTGCTTTTTTGCTTCTTCTAAAGCCAAACCCAAAGCCTGATATTCAGCTTGATTGTTGGTGGTTTCGCCCAAATATTTGGAAATTTCAGCTACCACTTGTTTTTTTTCATCAAGCAAAATAGCACCAGCTGCAGCTGGACCAGGATTTCCCCTTGCTGCGCCATCACAATATATTATGATTTTATTCACGATTTTTCAGTAACCCCAAATATCTCCAGCAAAGAATTTTCTTCATGCGGAGAAAGATTGGCTAAAACGGCCTTTGCCTGTTTGGAGATATAGGCATGATCTTTGGCAGTTACTTTTTTTGTTTTCAATTCTTGCTGAATTTCTTCCATGAGACCGGATGAAATTTCTCTTAACAAGGCGCGGATTTCTTCTGTTTCTACAGCATCACCAAGTTGAGCAACACAGTCAAATTCTTCATGTTCAGCCAAAAATAACAGCAATTCTGCTGCAAATTGTTTGGGCATATTTGAAATTTTCATAGATTATTCCTCTTTTTTTTCTTCAATATACACATATATGAGCCGATTACAAGAGGGACAATTTTTTAGCTCTTTGAAACGTAACATTTCATTAAAAAGCTGGGCTGGTATGTTCATGCTACAGCCTTGGCAAACCCCGTTTTTAATATAGACCAAAGCATTGCGATATCTTTGCCGGATAAAATCATATTTTCTTAACACAGTTTTATCAACTTTAGCTTCAATTTCCGGCCTGGTCTTTTTATTTTCTGCTATTTGTTTCTTAAATTCCTCTTCATCAGCCTTGAGTAAATCATTTTCTTTTTCAAAAGCTGCTTGTTTATCGGCTAATTCTTGAGAAAGTTGCTCATTTTTTTTAGTTAATTCCTCAATTTTCTCCATAAAAGCCAAAATATTGTCTTCTCGATCTTTGTTTAGCTTTTTGGTATCAGCAATTTCTTTTAAGACTGCTTGGTATTCTTTATTGGTTTTAATGGCATACATCTTGGCTTCTTTGTGTTTCAGATCTTCTTGAGAAGTCTTAAGATCTAACTCTTCTTGACGCCTAGATTTTTCAGCCTCAGCTAACTCATTGGAATTATTGTCAAAAATTGATTTAACTTCTTCGAAAGCGGTTTTGGCGCTAGCAATTCTTTGGGGCAGAATTTCAATTTCGCGCATTAATTTATCTAAACGGATATCAATTTCCTGCAGATGTTTCAGATTTTCTAATTGAGTTTGGAAATCAGTCATAATGGCTTTTAGGCGATGCGAGGCTATTAAACGTAAACAAGAACACTTGTCAACGCTTGATTTTTATGTTTGATATAGGCGCTTCGGGCCCATAGCTCAACGGCAGAGCTCCCGGCTCATAACCGGTTGGTTCGGGGTTCAAATCCCTGTGGGCCCACAAACAAGGTATGTTCCGATAACATACTTAACAGTTTATTCCGGGCACATGGTTTACACTTTCTGGTATAACCTCCTCCAAAAAGGAGGGGGATATGCCATGGAAGGAGACCAGTGTTATGGATGAGCGCATGAAATTTGTAGGCCGT
>JBDRBB010000011.1:0-9381 GCA_043823065.1 Pseudomonadota bacterium
ACATTTTCGTCCACGCAATAGACGTTTTCGTTCCTCATAAATTACTCATATCTGAGGGCTTCCACAGGATCCAGGTGCGAAGCCCTTTTGGCAGGCCACAGGCCAAAGAAGAGTCCAACCAGAATTGAGAAAAAAGTAGCCAAAAATACCGAGCTAAAAGTTATTTTAACTTGCCAGCCAGCAAGTAAAGTGAGCGTAAAAGCAACAACTGAGCCGATAAAAATACCAAACATGCCGCCGCTTAAGGTCATAACAATAGATTCAATAAGAAATTGGGTCATGATGTCGATTCTGCGCGCGCCAATTGCTTTTCTCAGGCCAATCTCCCGGGTGCGTTCAGTAACCGAAACCAGCATGATGTTCATAATGCCAATGCCGCCTACCATAAGTGAGATGGCAGCAATAGCCCCTAGCAATAAACTCATGGTTTCCATGGTGCTGCTCAACATTTCTTGGATTTCGCTCATATCTCGAATGTAAAAAGTATCTTCATCTTGATATAATTTATGATTCTTCTTGATAATGTTTTCAATTTTATTTTGGGCCAGGACTGTTGATTCGGTTTGATTAACTTCCACATACATCCCATCCAGATAATCTTTGCCAAACAGACGATACATAGCTGTGGTTAACGGGACATAGATAATATCATCATTGTCGCGCGGGCCCATGGCTCCTTTTTTCGGAGCAATGCCAATAACCTTAAAGTTGATGCGATTAATCTTGATTGTTTTACCAATGGGGTTGGTGTTGCCAAAAAGTTTGGCCAAAGGAGTTGTGCCAATAACAGCTACTTTAGCGCGTGTTCTTAGATCTGCTTCTGTAAACCATCTGCCTATTTCCGGTATTGTGGAGCGCATCTCTCCATATTCAATACTCACTCCTTCAACTGAAGTGTTCCAGTTTTTATTTTGATAAACAATTTGGGCGGTGCCATTGACCAGGCCAGAGACTTCTTTGATTAAAGGATCCAAACTCGCTATATTCTCAACATCTTTAAAAGTAAATCTGGTGACAGAGCCGGCACCAGTGGCCACGCCTCGATGATGAGCAGATCCTCCTCGTACGGAAAGTAAATTGGAACCCAGATTTTTAAGATTTTGCTCAATAGATATCTTAGCGCCAGCGCCCAGGGCCATCATGGCAATCACCGCAGCCACACCCACCAATATTCCCAGCATGGATAAAAAAGAGCGGACTCTGTTAGTAATAATCGTGTTAATTGCTTGTTTAAAGTGTCCAATTAACTCTTGCCGATTAATTGAAGATCTTTTGGTTGTGAGTATGTTTTTGATTTTTTTAGAACTAAGTTCTGATGATTTGACTGAATCTGTTTTTTCATCAGAAATTATTTTTCCGTCACGCATAACAATCTTGCGTTTGGCATATTTGGCAATTTCCGCTTCATGTGTGACCATGATAATGGTCTTGCCTTGTTCATTTAACTTTTTCAAAATTTCCATTATTTCTCGGCCACTGGTAGTATCTAAATTGCCGGTTGGTTCGTCGGCAAAAAGAACCATGGGATCGTTGATTAAGGCGCGGGCAATGGCTACTCTTTGTTGCTGACCGCCGGAAAGCTCATTGGGGCGGTGCAATGCCCGGTCTTTTAGGCCAACTTCAGTGAGCCTTTCCAGGGCAATATCCTTTTCCGGATTTTTTTCGCCATAATAAATGCAGGGAAGAAAAATATTGTCCACGGCGTTCATTCTGCGTAGCAGATGAAATTGCTGAAATACAAAACCAGCCAATCTGTTTCTCAAGTTGGCCAGTTCATTATCGCCAAGGTGGTTGATGTTTTTGTTATAAAAAATATAATCGCCCCGGTCTGGACGATCCAGAAAACCAAGGATGTGCAAGAGCGTGGATTTACCTGAACCAGACGCCCCCATGATGGCCACAAATTCCCCTTGTTCGATGATCAAGGATACATCGTGAAGCGCTTTAATCTCAAACTCGCCATTACGATAAACCTTAAAGATTTTTTTTAATTCTATCATTTTTGATTTTGGTCCTTGCGGTTTTTAAATGATGGCAAAAAAGGAGTGGATCCATTGTCATCTTTAGGCGCAACATATAAATCTTTTTTAACCAAGATAACGTTATTTTCAGCTAGGCCGGATATTATTTCCACATAACCATTGTTTTCCAGGCCAACAATGACTGGAACCTTTTTTATTTGGCGCGTTGCAGAATCTTTTACCAAAACTAAAGCTTGGTTGTTTTCCCGGATCAGGGCGCCAAAGGGAATAAGCAGAGCGCCTTGCACTTCTTTAATCACAACTTCCACGCTGGCGCTCATTCCAGAGCGAAAAACCTCAGGTACTTCTGTGGGCAAAATATCAACTTTATAAATTGTTACGTTGTTTACCACATTTGATTCATAAGAAATATGATCCACAACAGCGTCAATTTTTAGATCAGGATAAGCGTCCAGTCCGATAATAGCTTTTTGCCCTTCTTTTATCTCTCCAATATCTGTTTCATCCATATCTGCTTCAACTATTAAACGGTTGGAAAGCACTAAAATAGCTTCATTAGTAGTAATGGTTTGGCCAGGCTCCACGTCGCGCACAATGACGATGCCGTCTATAGGTGCGACCAGAGGAGTTTCTTTATATATTCTTTGCCAATAGGCAAATTCTTCTTTGCCTTGCAGCCGGGCTGCATCCATAAGAGTTGCTCTTTCAGTTGAGCTCATTAAAACCAAAATATCGCCGGCTTTAACTTCTTGACCTTCTTTTACCAGAATTTCTTCAACTCGTCCGCTAAATGGAGGTTTTATTTCCAGGCGGTTTTGCGGTTTAACCGTGCCTACAGTAGAAATAGTAAGATTAATATCTCCGCGTATTGGTTTATCTGGCACTAAGTTTTGCTCAGAATTATTTTGTTGGGCAAAATGCCAGATCAGAAAAATCAGGATTACTGCAGCCAGGACCAAGCTCATGCTCCATTTTATTTTCTTATTCATAATTTAAAATCTCCCCCTTGGTCTTAATCCATAAGGCTTCAGCGATCAGCATATTTGCTTGTGAAGTTAAGTAACTTTTTTGTCTACTTATATAATTATCTTCAATAATGATCCAGTTATCAAAAATTAGCAGGCCGTTGGCATATTGAGCCCGGGCAATTTTAGCGCGCATTTGTGCTGCCTCCAAATAACTTTTTTGCACAGATGTTTCTTCAATAGTATCTTGCAGATTTCTCCAAGTATCTTCCAGGCTGGATAAGATGCTGTTATATTCACTTGTTTCATTGTGCTGGGCTTCCCTTAATTGGGCCCTGGTTTTTTGGGTGTTGGCAATGCGCCTACCTCCTTCAAATATAGGTAAAGCAGCGCCAACTCCAACCGACCAGCCTTCATCATCTGAACTAATGCCAACACCAACTTTGCCGGCTTTGGCATTTAGGCTGACTTCTGGAAAAAACTCAGCCTTGGCCGAACTAACGCTATGCTGGGCAGCATTTTTTTCTGCCTTGATCATTTGAATTTGAGGATGATTGTCAGCAAGAAGTTTGAGATCTGGGTTAGAGGTGCTTGTCTTTTGTAATGTGAATTCACCTCTAACTTTTAGAGAAGCATTTTGCTGCTGGTTCATGACCTGGCTTAGGGCGTATTGGGCAACTGAAATATCTCTTTTTGCTTTTCGTAAATCATATTCAGCCTGTTTCAGGTCTGCTTCAGCTAATAATAAAGATCCTTCGTGTTCCCTGCCGGATTTATAACTCAAGCGAATCATATCTAAATTTTGCTTTCTTCGTTGGATAATTTCTTGCGTGAGAGGCAGCATTGCTTGGGCTTGCAAAAGCTCGACAAAGGCTTTTCTCAAGTTGTAGCGGATATTAGCAGAGGTTAGCGTGCTATTGAATTGAGCGGCAGACATATCTTCTTTGGCTGCTTTAAAATCGTGATAAGTCTTAAATCCATCGAATATGAGCTGTTCTCCTTGCACGTAATAGTCATATTTATTTCTGTCTTGGTTATTGGAAAAGTTATAGGCTTTATTTACGCTTGAACCAGCACTAATCTGCGGCAGCATGGGGCTTGCTGATATCCATTTTTGAGACTGATATTGTTGCACCACTTGCCTTGAAGCTGCTAAATCTGGATTGTTTTTTACAGTTTCCTTGACGCAGTCATTCCAGTTCAGGGCTGTTTGATTTTGAGCAAAGGAAAAAGTGCTTAGTAAAGATAAGAAAATAATCAAAACAAACTTTTTCATGGTGAGGCAAGGTTTACCTTAACCTTCAGAGGGCTGTCAATTTTAATTAGAAAAGCTAATTTTAGCTAGCCAAAAGAACAATAAATAAGTTACTTAAGAAAACTATGGCTATTTTACTTGGCTGCACACAATTAAAAAAATCTTATGCCACTAGAGAGCTTTTTGCTGATATCAGCTTTGGTATTGAAAGTGGCGATAGGATAGGTCTGATCGGCCCAAACGGGGCAGGCAAGTCAACGCTACTTAGAATTATGGCCGGGCTTGAAACGCCCGATAAAGGAACAATCTCCCAGCAGCGTGGTTTAAAGGTTGGCATGCTTGAGCAGATTCCTGAATTTGCGCCTAATGATACAGTGGAAAGCGCTGTTACAACTGGTATTTCAGGCGCCCATGATTGGGTGCATCTCTCTCGGGTGCAGGAATATATATCGCGTTTGTCTTTAGATGCAAATACGCCTGTGGCTAGGCTTTCAGGAGGTTGGAAGAAGCGGGTTGCTTTGGCGCGTCTGTTTGTTGGAGATCATGACCTTTTGCTGTTGGATGAACCCACCAATCATTTGGATGTTGAAAATATTTTGTGGCTCGAATCTTTTTTGGCAAATGAATCTCTGGCTTTCGTGACCGTTACCCACGATCGTCTTTTTCTGCAGCGCGTTTCAAACCGTATTCTGGAATTAGATCGCAGAAATCCCGGTGGTTTGTTAAGTGTCAAAGGCAGTTATGCTGATTACCTGGAAACTAAAGAACAATTGATGGCTGCTCAAGAAAACAGGGAGGTTACACTGAAGAACACTTTGCGGCGCGAAACTGAATGGCTGCGTCAGGGAGTGATGGCCAGAGGCACCAAACAAAATGCACGTATCAAACAGGCTGACAAGTTAAAACAAGAGGTAGAGGAGCTGGAATATCGCAATACTGTGTGGACCGCTAAAATGGATTTCCATTCCAGAGAACGCAACCCCCAAAAACTAATTGAAGCAAAAGGTATTTCCAAATCTTATGGCGATCAAAAGCTTTTTGAAAATATTGATTTGCTGATAACGCCTGGCTCGCGGCTTGGGCTTTTGGGCGCAAACGGTTGCGGCAAGACTACACTTATAAAAGTTTTGATCGGGCAAGAAAAAACCGATACTGGTTTGGTTAACCGGTCTGACCAACTTCAAGTGGTCTATTTTGAGCAGCATCGTGAAACGCTTAATCCGAACCTGACAGTTGCGCAGACCATTGCACCTTCTGGTGATCATGTAAAATATCGCGACAATTATATTCATCTGCGTGGCTATCTTGATCGTTTTAATTTTACCACTACCCAAATGAACATGAAAATAGGCAACCTGTCTGGCGGCGAGCAAAGCCGGCTGCTTATTGCCAAGCTGATGCTTAAGCCAGCAAATGTCTTAATTCTAGATGAACCAACCAATGATTTGGATATGGCAACGCTTAAGGTTTTGGAGAAATGTCTATTGGAATTTGTTGGGGCTGTGATTCTGGTGACGCACGACCGATATTTTTTGGATCAAGTGGCTAATATGCTTTTGGCCTTTGGCGAACCAGATGGGCCTAATGCAGGAAAGGTGGTGTCTTTTGCCAGCCTTGAACAATGGGAAAAAGCTTACAATTATGAACAGGCTGAAAAACGCGCTAGGAAAAATGCCTTGCGCAAAAAATCAGATAAAGTTGTTTCACAAACAACAGGTAAACGAAAATTGAGTTTCAAGGAACAATATGAATTTGATCACATGGAAAGCAATATCCACAAGGCTGAAGAAAAATTAAAAAAGTTGCAAGCTGAAAGTGTTTTGCCAGAAGTCATTAGCAATGCTTCTCGTCTTGCTGAAATAGTGCCTGAGATAGAAGCTCTTGAAGCCAAGATAGATCAACTCTACAAACGCTGGGCTGAGCTGGATTCAAATTAGTTTTAGATTCATTTCCCTGATTTTGGCAAAAAGTTTTATGATATCTTCGCGCACAAAATCTTGACCCCAATTGTTAAATGCAGAACTTCTGCGGGCCAGATGATGGTTGGTGTATTCATATTTTTTCATTTCCTCATAAATTGGCATACCTGGCACGTTATAAAATATAGATGGCGAAATTAAAGTTGGTTTGCTCTGTAGATATTCAACAGTTGCCTTCATTTCAGCCAAGGGTTGAAAGGGAATACCGATTATAATGTTGGTATTCACTTCAATTCCTGCTGAGCTGGCGCAGTCTAGCATGCTTTCATATTGGGTAAGTGTTTCTGGCCGCCCCAGAATGCTTTGGTGGGAGGCGGAAGCGGTTGGTAGGGCTACGTCTATTTTTTTAAATCCAACTTGTTTCATTAGGTTTAAAAGTTCTTTATCCAAATGCGCGACATTCAGACCATTAGAGGCCAGTAGTTCAATGTTATTTTTTCGAGTTTTAGCTATTAATTTGGCTAATAATTCTTTGGCGCGATCTTGGTTAAATAAAAAATTGTCATCTTGAATATCAATAACTCCAATCTTGAATTTAGCGATT
Source organism: Pseudomonadota bacterium (assembly GCA_043823065.1). Lineage (GTDB taxonomy): Bacteria > UBA10199 > UBA10199 > 2-02-FULL-44-16 > DYJF01 > JBDRBB01. The sequence goes on from JBDRBB010000011.1 coordinate 6,726, forward strand.
AATTCCTCAACCTCGTTTAGGACATAATCAACACTGTGCACACGATATTTGTGCCCACTTAAACTTTGGGCTGAGCAGAATTTGCAGGCATGCGGACAGCCGCGGGAAGTGAGCAGCATAGAATAGAAATGTTTATGATAAAGATAGTGAGCTGGGTTAAGCAAATGGCGCGCAGGTTTGCTTATTTTATCTAAAGCATGGACTTCTAGATCTTTAGCGCCAGCATATATTTTAGGCAGGGTTGTTTGTTCTATTGCTTGAGGCAAAGCAAATTCAGCCTCACCTAAAATAACGCAGTCAATTGCTTCTTCAGCAGCCAAAGAGTCGGGATCGGCAGTGGCATGATGACCGCCAACTATAATTTTGGCGTAGGGAGCAGCTTTTTTAATGGCGCGCGCTGTATTAATTACTTCCAGGTAATAGGGGGTAAAGTTGGAAGTTAAACCCACAATATCTGGCTTATACTCTTGCGCGATCTTGGCAATTTCCTCATAAGTCAAACCAAAATGATAGTAGTGGCGAAACAAAAGGGAATTGGCATTGAAATATTTTTTTAAATACGCAAGCTGGATAGGAAAATCTATTTTCTTAGGTTTTTTAATTCTGCGAGCATCTAAAATAGAAACTTGGTGTGATTTTTTTTCCAATTCAGAAGCCAGGTATAACAATCCCAAAGGATATTCCCTAAATCTGGTTCGATAAAAATCCTGAATTGGCGGCTGGATTAAAAGAATTTTCATAAAATAATAAGTAATAGACTTTTCTCTAAACTACTATTAAATTAACTCAAACATAACAAGGGGGGAATATGAAAATATCCAAGGTTATTTTAGCTTCGGTTATTCTAACGATACTAGGTGCTGCTTATGCCATGCTAACTTGTGGCTGGCTTTTTAATTGGGTTTATAAGCTAGAGCCAACCTGCGTGTGGGTGAGCTCCGAAGCTATGAAGGGGAACTTTTTTATCTGGGTTAATCTGGGACAATTGGTTTTATACTTTTTCTTTGTCTTAATTCTTTCCCGTTTTTATTGTTGTGTGCCTGGCCCGTGTTCATGTTGCAAAGGCGCAGTTTATGGTTTTTTTGTTTGGCTAATTGGCATGTTGCCTGGAATGTTTTCCACCTATATGTTTATGACTGTAAACAAGATTGTGGTTCTATATTGGACCGTAAGCGGTTTGATCTGGCTGGTTCTAGCTGGTTCTATTGCCAGTTGGATTTGTTTTAGAAAAGAAGATTCCAATTCCGGGTGTCATTGCAGTTAATTAGATTTACACATAGACTCTATACTGTTTACTACTTCTTGATTACACTTGTGTTTGCGCAATAATGTTGCAGCCTCGCAGTAGGCTTGTTTTTCGTGTCTATCCAATCTTGCTGCTAGGTTTATCCAGGTTTTAGAAGCATAAACCTGCTGGGTCCACATCTTTAAAGTATTGTTTTTGAGCCTGGCGCAAACAGCTTTGGTGTCTGTAGCAATCTCCTCAGAAGCCGAGCAATTTGTTGATGTTAATAAAAGTATAAGCATTAATGGAATGAATAGTTTTTTCATCATAATTAAAAATTGTTTCTCATAACAAAGAAGGCATAGCCATATTGATCTGAATATCTTTTGAACATGTCTATCTCTGTTTTTGCCATAGATATCACTTCTTGTTCCTCAGGATTAAGTTTTAGCTTTTCATATTCTGCAGCTCTTTTTTCCAAAAGATCATAATACCCTTCCCACCAATCGCTTTTGGGCTGCACAAAGTGGGTGATTAGTTCGTAGCTACACTGTTTAATTATTTTTATTTTCTGATGTGCTGTTTGAATTTCAGGATATTGCTCGTTCCACCAGTTTTTGATTTCTTTTGACGGATTATCAGTTAGCCAGATTGCTTCAGATACAACCAAATAGCCATTATCTCGTATATAATCTTTCCAATATCTAAGCCCATTTTCAAAGCCGATGTTATAGATGGAACTTTCAGACCAGATGAGATCAAACTTCTCATTTGAGAATGAAAGATCAGCCATGTCACCCTTAACTATTTCCACTCGGTCTAAAAGACCTGCTTTTTTAATGTTGTTGGTTAGTGTTTTAATTTGTTGATCATAAAAATCTAAAGCAGTTATTTTGGCAAAAGTGTTTTGAGCAAGCAGTATTGTGTGCCTTCCTGTTCCACAGCCTGCATCTAGAATTTTCTTAATTTCTCTGTGCTCAGGTATAGAGTTTAAAGCTTTTAACGTGCTTTCTTTGCTGCCAGGCCCTTGTTTTGGTAGGTCGCCATATATTTTAAAAAAGAAATCCATGTTTTTTATTTAGCAAAAAGGTTTGAGATAAATGGCTCTTATCAAGCCTAGAGCAACAAAAATGCCCATTGACGCGGGCATTTTTGTTGCTCCCCCTTTGGGACAAAATCCGAACTTATTTTCAAACAAAGTTCAGCTAAGCACAGGGATCGTTCACTTATCAAGAGGAAATGGGAGCAAAATTTGCGACCACGCAAGCGTGTCACAAATTTTGCATTACGCGGATCGCAAAAGCTCTGCCAGCACCCCAAGGAACCAAAATGTGCTGTCACAGCTTTTGCATAGCTCCGTGCTTGTATCGCAGTTTATTGGTGAAAGTGAACCTTGGCCTGGGCCATTCAGGAAAGCCTTGGGGGCGGAAA
>JBDRBB010000012.1:0-27165 GCA_043823065.1 Pseudomonadota bacterium
ACCCTGCATAAATATCAGTTTCAAGTTGCTGAATATCTTTCCTATGGTTACCGGCCTTTGGAAATGCGCCAAACCGGGCAAAGACTAAGAGGCATTATTGATCATACTGTGGTCTCAGATTTTACAGGTGCTTTTGGCGTAACAGAGTGGATGCAAATTGGTTTTGATCTGCCTTATGCTGTGTTGGATCGTTTTCGGCCAGTTGCCTCACCTTTGGGTACGGCGCTGCGGAATGAACGCGGCTTGTCTGACATTCGTTTAGAACTAAAGGCTCGTATTATAGATGATTGTCGTTTTCCAATTGGTATTGCTGTAGCGCCTTTTATGACCCTGCCCACAGGCAGTGATAACAAACTATTGGGTGATCCTGGAATTACGGGTGGTCTTAATGCCATTATTGACGGCCGCATCTTAAGGCGCTTGCTACTTACCTTTAACCTTGGTTTTCAAACCGGCCGCAAGGTTAATATTCAAAACGTAGATTATCAGCATCGTTTGCTGGCTGGAGCAGGTATCCATTATAAATTTTTGAATGGTATGTCGGTGTTTGGCGAAGTTAATTCCAATACCAATGTTGATACTGCGTTTACGGAAAAAGATGTTAATCCAGTAGAAGGCATGGTTGGCATGAAGTGGGATGTGAAAAAAACCGGGGTTGAACTTGCTGCTGCTGCTGGCAATTGCTTAATTTGCGGGGTTAAAGGAGCTAATGCCAGGGCAGTTTTAGGTGTTAGTTATCGTTACAATTCTAAGAAATATCAGGATCTAGATGCATTTGATGATCAAGTTTGCTTAAAACGCTTTGGAGAAATTGAAGATGCCTGGGATATTTATTATCTAAAGTCAAACTGTCCGGCGCCAGAAAATTACAATCCGCATTTTCATGATGCAGCTTGTCCCAAGTATTATGAATTAGGTGAAATAGTGGAGCTGTATATGCGTTGTCCTTCTCGGCCAGAAGATTATAAAGAAGGGGTGCATGATGATGCTTGTCCAAAAATTTATAATTTAGGAGAGGAATATTCCCAAGAGCAAATTATGGCCATCTACACTTTGGCTGCTGCAGAGCTGGGAATTCGCTGCCCAGCTCCAGACGAGTTCAATCCTAAATTACATGATGACGCTTGCCCCAAATATTACGATCTACAAACACTTTCTACTTTGTCTAAGGTTTGCCCAGATGATCCAGCTAAATATCAGCCAGGAATTGATGATGCAGCTTGCCCCAAATTTTATACTTTACGCGAACAATACCCAGAAGATCTGTGGGAAATTATTGATCTGCTTTCCAGTAAAGATTCAGATAATGACGGCATAAATGATTTTCTGGATTTATGCCCAAATCAAGCTGAAGATTTTAATGGTTTTGCTGACCAGGATGGTTGCCCAGAAGGCGGAATTGTAGGTATTGTTGGCGCTGAAATTCAAACTTTTAAACCAGTTTATTTTGCTTTTAATAGCACAAAATTGCCTTACGATGCTCAGCAAGCTTTGGATCAGGTAATTGGTGTAATTAATGAAACACCTTGGATCAGAACTATAAAAATTAGCGGTCATGCAGATGCCAGAGGAACTGTAAGTGCTAATGATCGCATTGCCCGGGCACGAGCCAAGGTGGTTATTGACTATATGAATCAACATGGTTTGCGGAAAAATATAGATTTAGTTGCCGTGGGCTATGGTTCCAGAAAGCCTGTTTCTTTGGGCACAACTGAAACAGATTATGCCTTGAATCGGCGCGCAGTTTTTACTATAGCTTCAGAAGATTTTGCAATTCAGCATGAGGAATTAGGAATGGATAGTGCAGCAGCGCAACCAATCCCGGCTGTAGCTGAACCTAAAGAATTAACAGATGTAGAAAAGAAAAAATGGCAAGAATACCAAGGAATAATTGAAAGTAGCAAAGATAAGCCAATTAGTGAGTAAAATAAGGAGGCGCGGATGAAATATCTAATGTCATGTGTTTTAATTGTTTTTATAGCAACTCCTCTTTTTGCTCAAGAAGTTGTTTCCAGCAAGGATGAACCTGTAGCTGCAGGCCAAGAGCAACCACTAACTGATTTGCCAGATGATTTATATGAACCAAGCACTCCCCCTGAAAATGCAATCCCTTTAGAAGAATTAAAGCCAAATGTGCGTTCTCAAGTGCAACAGTTGGATATGCCTGAAGAGCAAATGGGCCACTATGGCAAGCAGCCCACAATTCCGGCTGATGCTGGCTGGGTTAAAACAGATTTGCCTCCTGGCTGGGAAGCACCACCTGCAGTGCCAGCAGGGGCAGTGCGGTTAGAAGATGTTCAACCAGGCAAAACCAAACCCGTGCCTGCGGGTATTCCTGCTGAAGCTGCTTCAGAAACAGCACCAGCAGTATCAGGAGTTACAGATACCAGAAATATGCCAGCCTGGCGACCTGGAGAACCAAGTCCAACCACAATTTCTGCACCACCACCCCCGCTTGAGCCACCTCGTGTGCCAGTTCCAGAGCCGGTTCCAGTAGTTGAAGAACCAATTGCACCAATAACTGTGCCAGAAACTCAGCCAGAACCTCTACCAGCAGCAGAAGAACCTTCAGTAGCAGTACCTGAAGAAAAAGTGTTTCGTTATAAATCTGATTTGCCTGAGGGCTGGGAAGAACCAGTGCATGTTCCTGAAGGAGCAGTGCCTATTGAAAAGGTAAAGCCAGGCGAGACCAAGCATAAAAACAAACAGCCTAAGCCAACTGAGGATACATCAAGCATGGCTCCACCCCAGGTAGATACAAGTGTAAAAGAAGTCAATGAGCAAACTATCGAGCAGGGTGGAGTTGAAGTACAAGAAGAACAATATGATGTTTATCACCGTTGGGAGAAATAAAAACTGACTAAGCACTTGACATCTTTGCTTTTTTGACTATAAACCGCCCATGTTGGACAAACGTATAAAAGAAGGCTTAACTTTTGACGATATTTTACTAATTCCTGCGCCTTCAGAATGCCTGCCTAGCGAAGTTGATACATCCACTACATTAATTGCTGAAAAAATAAATTTAGCCATTCCAGTAATGTCCGCGGCCATGGATTCTGTAACAGAAGCTGCAGCAGCCATTGTTATGGCTCAAGACGGCGGCATTGGCATTATCCACAAGAATTGGTCTATTGAAGCTCAGGCTAAAGAAGTAGCCAAGGTTAAGAAATTTGAAAGTGGAGTAGTGCATTCACCTATTACAGTTGGGCCGGATCAAACCTTGGAAGAAATTTTAAAAATTGGTGAACAATATCAAATATCAGGTTTCCCAGTTACCAGTGCTGGCAAGTTGGTGGGCATTATTACTCATCGGGATTTAATGTTTGAAGATGATTTTACCAAAAAGGTAAAAGAAATAATGACGCCAGCCAACAAGTTAGTAACTGCTGAGCTTGGTATATCCCTGGAAGACGCTAAGATGCTTTTGCATCGCCATCGAATTGAAAAATTACCTCTGGTTGATGAACAAGGAATCTTAAAAGGTTTAATTACGGTTCGCGATTTATCAAAAGTGCGTAAATATCCGCATGCTACCAAAGATGCGCAAGGTAGCCTGAGGGTTGGTGCTGCTGTCGGCGTATCTGGTAAAGAAGTTGAAAGGGCAGAAGCCTTGAGAGCTGCTGGCGTGGATATTTTAGTGGTTGATACTGCTCATGGTCATTCCAGAGGAGTGATCAATATGGTTAAAGAGCTGAAAAAACTTATGCCAGATGTGCCAGTGATTGCTGGAAACATTGCCACAGCTGAAGCAGCTCAAGATTTGATTAATGCTGGAGCTGCTGCCTTAAAAGTAGGAGTAGGACCTGGCTCCATTTGCACCACACGCGTAGTTGCTGGCTGTGGAGTGCCACAGATAACAGCAATTGCTGACTGTGCCAGTGTGGCTCGCAAAAAAGGCGTGCCCCTGATTGCTGATGGTGGTATTAGATATTCTGGAGATATTGTTAAAGCTTTGGCAGTGGGCGCAGATGTAGTGATGATTGGTTCTTTGTTTGCCGGAACAGATGAATCGCCTGGCGAAGTAATTATTTATCAGGGTCGAAGCTATAAAGTTTATCGCGGCATGGGTTCTTTGGCAGCCATGCAAAAAGGCAGCAAAGATCGTTATTTTCAAGGCCAAGTAGAACAACTTTCCAAGCTAGTGCCAGAAGGCATTGAAGGCCGGGTGCCTTATCGTGGCAAACTGAGGGATTCCCTTTATCAATTAGTTGGTGGTTTGCGCTCCGGCATGGGCTACAGCGGTTGTTGCAATTTGGCTGATCTGCAAACCAAAACCAAATTTGTAAAAATTTCTTCATCAGGTTTAAGAGAATCCCATGTTCATGATGTAATTGTCACAAAGGAAGCGCCTAATTATCGCGTGGAATAATTATTTTTTTGTAAAACACTTTAGATTTGTAATGTTTAGCTCTATGAAATCCTAATATCTAAGCTCTAAATTCTAAACAAATCCAAAATCCTAATGTTCAAATGACCAAAACCATTTGTTTTGAACATTTGAATTTTGGTAATTTGAAATTGTTTAGGATTTAGATATTAGAAATTAGAATTTTATTAGTATAAACCCATGGACAATATTAATAAAATACTTATCTTAGACTTTGGTTCCCAATACACCCAGCTCATTGCCCGCCTCATTAGGGAAGCCAGGGTATATTGCGAGATTTGGCCATTTAATAAAACCTTAAAAGAAATAAAAGAATTTGCGCCAAATGGAATTATTCTTTCTGGTGGTCCAGCCAGCGTGTTTGCTGCAGATGCACCTAAGCTGGAACCTGAAGTATTAAATTTAGGCGTACCTGTGTTGGGTATTTGTTATGGCATGCAGGCCATTGCCCAAGTAAAAGGTGGTAAAGTTGAAAAAGCCAATCGTCGGGAGTATGGCCATGCTTTGTTAGAAGTTATTGGTAATGAAAACCTATTTGCCGGAATTTCAAAAACCAAAATGTCGGTTTGGATGAGTCATGGCGATCATGTACAAACATTGCCTCCAAATTTCCAAACCATTGCTAAAAGCGATAATGCTCCAATTGCGGCTATGAAAGATGAATCTAAAAAGATTTATGGTCTGCAATTTCATCCTGAAGTAACGCATACGCCAGAAGGAACAACCTTGCTGCAAAATTTTCTGTTTTCAATTTGTAAATTAAAACCAACCTGGACCATGGCTTCTTTTATTGAGCAATCCATTCAAGAGATTAAGCAAAAGGTTGGTAAAGCCAATGTGGTTATGGGCCTGTCAGGTGGGGTAGATTCTTCAGTAGCGTCTGTATTAATGCACAAGGCTATTGGCGATCAGCTCACTTGTATTTTTGTGGATAATGGTTTGCTCAGGAAAAATGAAGTTGAAAAAGTGGAAAGAGTATTTCGCGATTCGTTTCAGATTAATTTAAAAGTAGTACGTGCTGCAGAAAGTTTTTTAAGCAAATTAGCTGGTGTTGATGAACCTGAAAAAAAGCGCAAAATTATTGGCAATGAGTTTATCAGAGTGTTTGAAGAAGAGGCTAAAAAAATTCCTAATGTAGAATTTTTAGGCCAAGGCACGCTTTATCCAGATGTAATTGAATCAGTTTCTTTTAAAGGTCCATCTGCTGTAATTAAAAGTCATCATAATGTTGGTGGTTTGCCGGAAAAAATGGGTTTAAAACTTGTGGAACCTTTTAGGGAACTTTTTAAAGATGAAGTAAGGGAAGTAGGGCGGGAACTGGGAATTTCTGAAGAAATAGTTGGCCGCCAGCCCTTTCCAGGCCCTGGTTTGGCAGTGCGCATCTTGGGCGAGATTACTAAGGAGCGCTTGGGTGTCTTGCGCGATGCAGATGATATCATGATGCAGGAAATCAAAAGCGCAGATTTATACCATCAAATTTGGCAAAGTTTTTGTGTACTCTTGCCAGTTAAAACCGTGGGCGTAATGGGTGATGAACGCACTTATGAAAACGTGATTGCTGTGCGCGCAGTAACTTCTCATGATGGCATGACCGCAGATTGGTTTCAAATGCCCTATGATGTATTAGCTCGTATTTCCAATCGGATTATAAATGAAGTAAAAGGTGTTAATCGTGTAGTCTATGACATCTCCTCCAAGCCCCCTGCCACTATTGAGTGGGAATAGCCTGGTTTGTCATTCCTGTATGTCTTGTCATTCCTGCGGAGGCAGGAATCTAGCTTTTTTAAGTACTTAAATTCGGATTATTTTGATCCTCAAGACTTTGCTGAATAATCGCGCCAGTGCCGGGTAAAAGAATTATTGGACACCTAACACTAGAGCCAAGGCGAGAGGCCAGGTTGGAAAATGCACCCCAAGCTGCACTTGCCGCTCTTATAATCCACGATCTGGTAACTGGGTTGCGCACAACTTCTCTGGCAGCAGCGCCAGAACCTGCAGCTCCTGGACCATTTCTGCGGAGAATATTTAAAACCTCTCTAATTTGAGCATATAAACTAGAAGATTCTCTACTGAAACCTAAAAAACGCTGTATCTCAAGACCAATGGATTGCGCACTTTGTACCACTTGAGTGGGTGAAACATTGTTGCCATATCTAGCAACATCTCTGGCCCAGGATCTAAAGTAATGACTATTGGCCATTTCACCCTGGCTGACTATGCGTATTTCATCTAAAACAAATTCCAGATTTTGAACAGGATAGGAACGAAGGATAGAAACAATCCTGCTCATTTCGCTTAAGGCCTGCAGTTCTATATCAGGATTAATGGAAGAAGCTAAAGTGAGTGTGCCAGCCACTAGGCCAGAAGCACCAAGACCATAAATTAAACTGTTTAGCTTGCTGTTGGCTAGGGCTGGATCGTGAATATAAGAATCAGCAAACTCAGACCTGGTTTCTAATCCTGGTTGATTAACCATGGGCCTGTATAACATAGTAGGAAAATATGTTTTGCTGCCACTTAACATAGAGATCTCTGTGTCCTCTGCGGTTAATTTATTTTTGCAGTTATAATATTTTTTTTAATCCCCTGAATGAAAACCAGTTTTGTCCTGCTGGTTTCTCCTCGCAGGATGCTGATTTTAGATTTTGGCACACTCAGTAGTTTGGCCAGAAACTCAATCAGTTCCTGGTTAGCTTTACCCTCGACTGGAGCTGAGCGCAAGGCAATAGCTAAAGCCCCATTTCTTTCACCCTTTATTTTGGATTTACTGGCCCGGGGCGAAATATAGCATTCTATAGTAATTCCATCTGGTTTTTCTTGAATATTGAGCATATTATTATCAACCAATTGACAACCTTTAATATATAATATTGTCAGCTTTCAATGGATCTAACCACATGATTTATTTATGATTTAATAAGTTTATTACAACTTTATTACAACCAAAAAATAATTTTATTACAACTTTATTAGATACCCAATTTCACCATTGAGCAGGAATTTATAGCTGCCAAAATTAAAAAATAGCAACTTTTGCTTCCAAAATGACGATAATAACTATATAGAAAAAACATATTTAATTTGGAGGTTTTAATGGATCCAGTAATGGAAGTAAGGCAAAATGGCGCAGATTTTGAAGTCTTTATGGTCAATTCATGTGATGAACAACGAGTTGGTACTGTGGTAGATGATGAGGGAGGATTGTTTATCCAAACTGACGATGGCGTTATTATGGGAGAGCTTTTAATTGACCCAAGTCAGTTACAAGATGGGTTTGTTTTAGAAGATGAACAAGTAGATCTAAACCAAGAACTTAATATGCCGATTTTAAGAATCTGCCATTCTCCAATTTTTGCAAACTTAGAAAATCTGCTTGAACAGCTAAGAACCCAAAATCCAAGTGGAGGACTGACCGCAGGTTTTACTTTAGAAAGAATGGAAGTTAGAATACCTAATATTAAACCAGAACCTACTGATGAATAGATGAATAATGGAAAAAAAGCACTTAAAGCCACTGGAAAACCCAGTGGTTTTTTTTGTTAGCTTTTTAAAAGTACTTTGAGATCTTCTTGGTCTATATTTCGACCAGCAGCTTTCTTTTCTTCAATAAGGTCTTTATTGGAAATAAGAGGAATTAAAATATGTTCGGCTTCAATTACTTCATGATTTGAGAAAACTTCTTCGAAACTAAATAATTTAAGTTTGGTCAAAACATCAAGGCGCAAGAAATCTTTAAATATAGTGATTTCATTAGCAATAATTTCATCTGGGCTTGTGAGTTCAGCAGTGCCAAAGCCAAATTGCTTAAGAGCTTCTAGTAAACGCTTGGCATTTTCAAGTTCAGGTTTAATTACAATATCAATGTCTTGTGTAGAGCGCGGCACTCCGTAAATTATGGCTGCCACACCGCCAACCAGAAGATAATCAACTTTAGCGTCGTTCAAGTATTTGAACAGATTTAAATGTTTTGTAATCATCTTTTGTTACTGATTTTTTGGTGATTGAATTGATAAAAATTATCCATTCTAAAGCAGTCAAAAGCCGCTCTTTTCGAGATTTATTTTGAAACCAACGAGCTTTTTCCTCTACAGACTCTTCTTGAAAAGAATGGGAAATCTTTTGTTGAGACATTTTAATAACTTAGCACATTTTTTCTTAATTGTATACTCTTAAAGCCTTTCTAAAGCCACTCAAAATTTGGGGACGTTACCCCACTTAACAAGTGCCTAAAATTATTGAGGAATAAAAGGCGTTTTTAAAAAATTGAGCTTACTCCAATACAAAAAATCGAAATCGCCTCTAATTTATTAATCATTATAGTAAGTTAGCTAGGGGGGTAACGTCCCCAAATTTTTACTTAATATCAAGTAGATACATACGGCATTTTCTTAGCAACTTTTTGGTTTTTTTGTCGATAATATTAATATATGTGGGGAGAAAATTAGGAGGATGGATATGGTTAAAAGTTTTGTACTTATTAGAGAAGAAATACCTATAATTGATCATAAGAGACTATCGCAATATCTAGAGAGACTTATGCGTGAACAAGAAACTGATGCTACAAGAGATGATGAACATGAAGCAGAAATTATTCGAGTTGATGGTCCAATATTTGAAGACAAAGAAGCATTACAGCGCTTATTAGAAGGTCACAATCGCTAATTAAAGAAGAATGATTGGATATAAAGCCACTGGAAAACCCAGCGGCTTTTTTTGTAAAGGGCATTGACACCCCTAATCAATAGGGCTACTCAAGTTGTTCTATGCTTCATTCCCCATTTGTCCATTTACATCTTCATACCTATTATAGCCTTTTAGACGGTGCCATTCCCATAGATATTCTGGGCCAAAAAGCCAAAGAATATAAAATGCCAGCTGTGGCCATGACTGATCATGGCAATTTGTTTGCAGCAGTGGAATTTTATGAAAAAATCCAAAATTGCGGGGTCAAACCAATAATTGGCTGTGAAATGTATCTTCTAACCAAGGGTTCCAGAAAGGAAAAAAAGCCAAAAGCTGAATCAGAAGGTTTTTTAAGTCACTTGGTTTTGCTGTGTAAAAATCGCCAAGGTTATAAGAATTTATGCCGCCTAATTTCTTCAAGTTATTTAGAGGGTTTTTATTATAAGCCAAGGATAGATAAAGAACTTTTGGAAGCACACACAGAAGGACTGATTTGCTTGTCAGCTTGTCTTAAAGGTGAAATCCCTAATGCCATACTTCAAGACAATTATGATTTAGCCAAACAAACTGCCCAATATTTTGCCCAAATTTTTCCAAATGATCGCTTTTACTTGGAGGTTCAAGATCAAGGTTTAGAAGGTCAGGACAAGATAAAAAAGGGGCTAATTGAACTAAGCAAAGATTTGGGAATTGGCTTGGTAGCAACCAATGATGTTCATTTTATGGCTCAACAAGATGCCTTGTGCCAAGATGCACTTTTATGCATTCAAACTGGCAAAACCTTGGATGACACCAAGCGCCTGAAATTTGATAGCGATCAGTTTTATTTTAAATCCCCTCAAGAAATGAGCGAGCTTTTTAGCGATTGTCCAGAAGCAATTTCTAATAGCATTAGCATTGCCGAACGACTTAATTTGGAATTTGACTTTAAAACCTACCATTTTCCCAAATTTCTCCCTCCAGAAGGCCAGGAATTAGTGCCGCATTTAGAAAAGTTAACCTACCAGGGCTTGGAAGAACGCTGGCCGGTTATTTTAGCTACTCACAAGAAAACCAAGGATGAATTAAAAAAAGATTATGAAGATCGGATAAATATTGAACTTAACTTGATCAAGTCTATGGGATTTGCCAGCTATTTTTTAATTGTGGCTGATTTTATCAATTTTGCCAAAGAGCATGACGTTCCAGTTGGGCCAGGCCGCGGTTCTGCTGCTGGATCTTTAGTAGCCTATTGTTTGAAAATTACTGATATTGATCCTTTGGTGCATGGTCTGCTTTTTGAGCGCTTCTTAAATCCAGAACGAATTAGCATGCCTGATATGGATATCGACTTTTGTATGCGCCGCCGAGACAAGGTAATTGAATATGTTTCTCAAAAATACGGCAATGTTTCCCAAATCATTACTTTTGGAAAAATGAAGGCCAGGGCAGCAGTGCGGGATGTGGGCAGGGTGATGGGTATTCCCTATGGTGAAGTTGACCGGATTGCCAAATTAATTCCAGCAACTTTAAACATGACTTTAGAGCAAGCCTTGCAAATTGAACCCCAAATCAAGGCTGCCATGAAAAAAGATGACCAAATAAACCGCTTAATTGAAATTGCGCGCTCTCTTGAAGGTTATCCTCGCCATGCTTCCACTCATGCCGCAGGAGTGGTGATTTCAGATCAGCCTTTAAGCGAATTTTTGCCCCTTTATTTAGGTCAACATGATGAAGTGGTTACTCAGTTTGATATGAAAGCAGTGGAAAAAATAGGCTTGGTAAAATTCGACTTTTTGGGCCTGAAAACTTTAACTGTGATTGATGATACTATCAAGTTAGTTGAAAAACGGCACAACAAAAAGATCGATATTTCTGCACTGCCAGTTGACGATGAATTGGTCTATAGCCAACTTTCCCAGGGAGATACAGCTGGCATCTTTCAGTTGGAAAGTTCAGGCATGACTGATCTGGTAATTAGGCTCAAACCCAATGTGTTTGCCGATTTGGTAGCTTTGGTAGCCTTGTTCCGCCCAGGTCCTCTGGGCAGCGGCATGGTGGATGATTTTATTGATCGCAAGCATGGCCGGAGAAAAATTCAATATGAATTGCCCCAGCTGGAATCCATTCTAAAAGATACTTACGGCGTAATTGTTTACCAGGAACAAGTTATGCAGATTGCTAATACAATTGCTGGCTATTCCTTAGGCGAAGCTGATATTTTGCGGCGGGCAATGGGCAAGAAAAAAGTTGAAGAAATGAAAAAGCAGCAAGAGCATTTTTTAGCTGGCGCTGCCAAAAATAAGATCTCCAAGCCCAAGGCTGAAAGGTTATTTGATTTAATTGCCAAGTTTGCTGAATATGGTTTTAATAAATCACATTCAGCTGCCTATGCCTTGCTGGCCTATCAAACCGCCTATCTGAAATTTCATTATCCTACAGAATTTATGGCTGCATTAATGACCAGTGAAAAAGATAATGCAGATAAGATTTTGCAATATGTTAGTGATTGCAAGAATCGTAATATTCAAATCCTGCCGCCTGATGTTAATGAAAGCGAACGCGATTTTTCTTCTGTTGCAAATAACGTGATCAGGTTTGGTTTGGCTGCTGTTAAAAATGTGGGAGAGGGAGCAATTGAAAATATTGTTTTAGCAAGAAACTCTCAAGGCTCATTTAAAACTTTATTTGATTTTTGTGAAAGAGTTGATTCTAGAAAAGTTAATAAGAGAACCATTGAAAGTTTGATTAAATGCGGCGCTTTTGATTCCTTGGAAGGCACCAGAGCAGCGCAGATGGCTTCTTTGGACCGGGCTATGGAGCTAGCCTATTCCAGACAGCGAGATCAACAGGCAGGACAGGCTCGTTTATTTGATTTATTAGGAGAAGCCCAAGAGCAGCCTAAATTAGAAGATGTCCCTCCTTGGCCTGAGCGAGAAATGTTGTCCTGTGAAAAAGAAACCCTGGGTTTTTACATTACGGGTCATCCTTTAATGCAATATGAACAACTCATGGAACAATATTCCACAGTAAACTCCGTGACCGTTTCTGAAGCTAAAGACAAACAAGAAGTTCGTTTGGGCGGAGTTTGTGTTAAGTTAAGAGAAATTACCACCAAGCGTGGCAATTTAATGGCGTTTGTCACTTTGGAAGACCTGAAAGGCGCTGTGGAAGTAGTGGTGTTTTCTGATGTATATCAAGAAAGCAGCGCTTTGATTAAAGCTGGTGATAAACCAATGTTTGTAATTGGTCAGGCAGATGTTGATGGTGAAACGGCGAAGGTCATTGCTAATGAGATTTTTCCTTTAGAAGAGGTTGCCCAAAGGTTAACTAAAAGCGTGCATTTCTTCTTGCATCAAGCTGAGATCGATTCTAATCACCTAGCACAATTAAAAAATGTTCTAGGTCGCTATAAGGGTGGGTGTCCGGCCTATTTACATTTTATTGAACCAGAAAAAAGCGAAACTATTTTGGCTTTGCCTGATAATCTTAGACTTGCTCCTTCTACAAATTTAGTAGCTGACGTTAAAAAACTTTTCGGTCATAATATAACCAAATTTATGTCTCGTGTTTAATATTCTAAAAAATGAAGCAATATAGAACTCAAATTCAGCGCAAGGCAGATCGTGTATTAGTAGTTGGTATTGGCCGTCCTGGATTGACGCGTCAGCAAATGATGCTTTCTTTGGAAGAGTTGGTTGATTTAGTGCATACTGCAGGCGGGCAAGTTGTGGGCTCCACTTATCAAGATTTAAAAAGAATTGATCCAGCGACTTTTATTGGGAAAGGCAAGGTGCAGGATATCGCAGCACTGGTTCAAGAAACTCAAGCAGATTTGGTTGTTTTAGATGAAGAGATCTCGCCAATTCAAAATAGAAATTTGGAAGATCAGCTTAAGGTCTATGTTTTGGATCGCACCGCAGTTATTTTAGATATTTTTGCCATGCGGGCGCGCACCAGTGAAGGTCAATTGCAAGTTGAATTAGCGCAGTTGGAATATTTAGCCCCTCGCTTAGTGGGAAGAGGTAAGATGCTCTCTCAACAAACCGGTGGAATTGGTACGCGCGGACCTGGTGAAACCCAGTTGGAATATGACCGTCGCCGCATTCGCGATCGCATCACGCATTTAAAAAGAGACATAGAGCGGGTTAGGGGTTCTCGGGAGATATACCGAGCCAAGAGACAAGCTGTACCCATACCTTTAGTGGCAATTGTCGGTTATACCAATGCAGGCAAATCTACCTTAATGAATCAACTCACCAAGGCCAATTTGTTTGTGGAAGATAAACTCTTTGCAACTTTAGATCCAACCGTGCGCAGACTGCGCCTGCCTTCTGGCCGAGAAATTCTTTTGGCTGATACAGTGGGCTTTATCAGGCGTCTGCCTCATCAACTGGTTGCTGCTTTTAAGGCAACTTTTGAGGAAATTTCATTTGCTGATCTAATTGTGGAAATCATTGATTGCGCAGATCCAGACGCGCCACAACAGCGCCAAGTTGTAGATGAGGTTTTAACTGAAATGCGCTTGAATAATAAACCCCATCTGATCGTATTGAATAAAACTGATCTGCCTGAAAAATATATGAGCAGCCAAGAAGGAATTTCTATTTCGGCTTTAAAAGCCAAGGGCCTTGAATTATTAATTGATAAAATTGATGAGAGCTTAAGACAATGTTTTCATCGTTTAAAATTAAAATTGCCTTATGCAGAAGGACATATTTTATCAACTATCTACAGAATAGGGCACGTGTTTGAAGCCAAGCATGAGGATGAATATATTTATGTGGATTGCGAGCTGCCAGATAAGTATAGGCAGAAGTATAGGAAATATCAGTTGTCATTGCGAGGAGCGTGAGCTTCGAAGCAATCCCCGCGATGACGATCTAACTTGTCTTAAGCAAAAAAATAATGTAGTTATATGAAGTTATGAACGTAGCCAATCTTTTAACAATCACCCGCCTAATTCTTACCCCAGTTTTTATTGTAGCTTTTATTTTAAAAGAACCTGGTTTAGCGATTTTAATTTTTAGCGTAGCTGGTTTTACAGACCTTATTGACGGCACTGTAGCCCGTTTGCTTAATCAACCCTCAACTCAGGGCGCACTGTTAGATCCCTTAGCAGATAAATTTTTAGTCCAATCCTGCTTTATCTGTCTTTTGATAGCAGGTGTTTTACCCTGGTGGTTTTTTCTCATTGCTTTAGCTAGAGATTTAATAATCGTAAGTGGTATTATCTATTTGGAATATCATCGTTGCCAGTTGCCATATCGGGCAATTTGGCCGTCTAAATTTGCCACTTTATTTCAGATCACAGTGGCTGTAGCAGGTTTACTCATGTGGTGGCAACCAAGCATTACCATAGCTTCTTTATCAATGATCTATATTTTTTGGGCGGCTATAGCTATCTCTGCAATTTTAATTGTGATTAGTGGTATTCAGTATGTTATAATTGGTCTAGATATATATTCAAGAGGTAGCAAGCTTGAGTCGTCCAAAGATAAAATTAGCAGTTAGTGATTTTCATTTAGGCAAAGGCGCTTTTTTGCCTAATGGCAATAGAAATTATCTGGAAGATTTTTTTTATGATCAACGTTTTGTTGAATTTTTGGAATATTATAGCTCAGATAAATATGAAAAAGCAGATGTAGAATTGGTTATTTGCGGCGATTTTTTTAATCAACTTCAAGTAGATCCCTTAGAAATTAATCCCCAAATTATTACAGAACGAGTGGCTTTGGCGCGTACTGGCGCAATTATGCATGGTCATGTCAAGGTGTTTGAAGCCTTAAAATTTTTTGCAGCCAAACCAAATCACAAAATCACTTTTTTGATCGGCAATCATGACATTGGTTTGCTTTGGCCATCGGTCAGGCACTTGGTTGAAGAACGAATAGGTGGACAAACAAAAGTATATACAGAACCGCGTTATATTGTGGACCAGGTTTGTTTTGAACATGGCAATCAGCATTGCGCTGAAAACTGGATTGATTTTGAGCATCCTTTTCTAAAAGGTAATAATGAACCAATCATTAATTTACCCTGGGGTGATTTATTTGTGATTCATTTTCTAAATAAAGTAAAACGCGCTCGTCCATATGCAGATAAGGTTTTTCCATTTAAACTTTATTTTCGTTGGGCGTTGTTTCATGACACTCGTTTTGCTTTAAGTGTTGCGGCTCAGGGAATTTCCTATTTTTTCAAGGTGTTGTTTAAAATTGGCGATCACAATCGTTTTAGCCTGAAAAAAACTTACAAGATCGTAAAGGAATTTTCCTTTCCAATCAAAATGGATAAAGCAGCCAAGAAAGTGTTGAACGAACATCCAGAGTGCAAGGTTGTGGTTTTTGGCCATGGCCACCGTCCTGCAGCTAGATTGTTTCAAGATGGTCGGGAATATTTTAACATCGGTATTTGGAATGAGATGATTAATTTGGATATTGGCACAATGGGTCGTCTTTTGCGACTAACCTTTGTGGAAATCAATTATGATAAAGAAGGAACTCCCCATGGTATGCTCAGAGAATGGAAGGGTAAATACCGGGAAGTTGAGGAAATGGTTTTGGTGTAAAAATGAAAGTTGTTGATTTAGGTTTAATTTCCTATCAAAAGGCATGGCAGCTCCAGCAAGAATTGCTTCAAGATCGTATAGCCAATAAAATTCCTGACACCCTGTTATTACTAGAACATCCGCCGGTTTTTACTTTGGGCAAAAGAGATTGCTCAGAAGATATTATATCCACGCCTGAAGTAATTGCTGCTGACGGCATTGAGATTATTCAGGCTAATCGTGGCGGTAGAATAACTTATCATGGTCCAGGACAACTTGTTGGCTATTTTATATTTAAAATTAACCAATGGGGTGTAAAAAAATTTGTTTGGTTGTTGGAAGAAGCCTGTCTAAAAACCCTGGCTGAATATCATATTCAGGGAGAGCGCGACCTAGAACATCCAGGTATTTGGTTTGGTAAAAACAAAATTGCAGCAATTGGTTTGCACGTAAATAACAATGTCACTCAACATGGGCTCGCCATTAATGTAGCCTGCAATTTAAATCATTACAGGCATATAATAGCGTGTGGAATCAAGGATCGTGGGCAAACATCCATCCATTACCTATTGGGCAATGCACCAAAGATAAGTGAGGTAAAACAAAAGTTAATTAAATGGATTGAAATTTTAACTAAAAGTTAGAGAGCCTTCTGACTTTTCATCATCTTCAATTTCAATAAATTCAACATTTCCCTGCTCATCAGACAGGCTTTTAAGATAGCTGTGATAATCTTTTTCTGAGATGAGTCCTTTGCGCAGATATGCTTCCAGGGTTCTGAGATCAAATTCGCGGTCTTTGTTCATATGAAATTTTGTTCCTTTCTTAAGCTTTACTAGGCCCTTTTTCAATGTGCATTAGAATTTTACCGTCTTTGAAAATTCTGACATCCCCAGAGGACTCTGAGATAACAAAAGCAATTGCTTTGGTCAAGGCTGTGATTCCGGCTGCGGCAATATGTCTGCTGCCCAAGCCTCGGGGGAGGGTGGATTCATCAATAGCTGCCCCAAGATAACGACCAGAGGTAAGAATGGTGCCATCATCACCAATGATAAATGCCCCATCCATAGCGGCAAATTCACGCACAGTTTCTTTTAGGGAAGCGTTCATAATATTGCGATCATCAACCTCATAGCCCTTAAACGGGTTCATAATCATTTGTTTGCTAAGCTGCAGAACCTTTTCATGGTCACCTAGCACAAAGATTGTGCCCACTGGTTTTCCTTCTCTTCCTTTATCTGCCAGCTCAACCACCAGGTTTAACACGGTTTGAAATAATTCAGGTTTAACAGCTTCGGCCAGTTTAGTGAGCCCTTTACCAGTGATAATATCTGACTCGCGCCCTGTATCTACAATGTGAATAAGATCCAATGCACCAGTATTGCTTGGTCCCACGCAAAAAACAACTTTATCACCTGAATTAATAATATCTTGTGAAAGGGCCAGAGTAGTGGCCAATTTAATTAAAGCAATCCGGGTTACCTGGATTTTAGGCAAAATAATGGTGGATTTGGCATGAAAAGCCAGGTTTTTAAGATCTTCACCATTGGTTTCAAATTTACGACCTTTGGAACGGGCAACTAAAACAATTTTTTGGCTCTTAGGAATACGGTCCTCATAGATCAAGTCATCTAAAGGATCAGCATGGATAACTACAGCCTTAGCCTTAACTTTGCTGGCAAACTTAAACGCAGTCTTGATTAACATGACATTTTCTTTGAACATAGCCAAATATAACTATCTTATTTTAGTAATAAATTCAACTTATAAGTTGCGTAGGCGAGTTTTGCTGAGCAGCCGTGCGTGCGAGCCATAACAGCAGCCTATATGACATGGCGAGCGAAGAACGCTTCCAAAATTTCTGGCGCATGAGGAAATTTTGGATTTAGCGAAGTGACATCCGCCTACGCGACTTATAAAAGTTCTTTGCTTATACCTTGTTTAATTGACGTGGATTTGGTTGTCGTGTAAATTGAGTTTTATGAAGAAAATCTATTGTATTTTAACGGTTTTAATCTGTTTGGTATCCTCTAAAATTTTTGCGCAAACTAATCTTGATTCCCCATTTAAGGTGCGCTGGGAAAAAACCATTCATGACATTAAGCCCAATGAAAGATTCCAAGCAACTATAGTAATAGAAGTTCCAGAAGGTCATTATATATATGCTGATAAAACCGAGGTTGATTTCAAGAGCCTGGAAGGGTTGCGCATTGATGATGTTGTTTTTCCTGAACCAACAAAGAGGGAAGACCCCTATTTTAAGAAAAAACTGGATGTGTATGAAGGAACTGTTTTTATTAGCATTATTGGCCATCTGCCGGAAAAATATCCAATAGATGATCTTGATTTAACAGTTTTGCTGAAGTTTCAGGGTTGCTCGGAAAAGGTGTGTTTTTATCCAGAAAAACATGATGTTGAATTTGCTTTTCATGCGCCAGCGCTACCTATGGCTAAGCCTGAGATAAAACCAGTTTTAGAGCCCAAAGATAGTTCCAAATCATTTTGGGCATATTTAAAACTTACTGATTTCAGTAAAATATTTGAGCAAGGAACCTGGTTCTCAATTTTTATCGTCTTTTTAGCCGGTTTTTTGGTTTCTTTAACGCCTTGTATTTGGCCCTTAATTCCGGTGACCCTTCTAATCATTGGAGTAGAGGCTCAACGTAAATGGTGGAAAAATGTTTTGCTAGCTGCAACATTGGTTCTGGGAATTGTCTTGGTCAACACTAGTCTGGGTTTGCTGGCTGTATTTTTGGGCAAGGGAGTGGGATTTTTATTTCAAAATAGACTGTTTTTAGCTCTGGTTGTGATCTTCTTTGTTTTAATGAGCTTATCCATGTTTGGTTTATTTGAAATTCATTTGCTTAAACCCTTGCAAAATAAGTTATCCAAACTTGGTGGCAAAGGTTTTCGCGGTGCGTTTCTGGTTGGTTTAGGAACTGGTTTAATTGCTGCTCCTTGCGCCAGCCCGGTTTTAATCGCCTTGCTTGGTTTTGTGGCTCTTAAACAAAATTATTTTATTGGAGCTGGTTACTTGTTTATGTTTGGTCTGGGCCTGGGCTTGGTGTTTATTTTAATTGGTTCTGGTTTTGGAATTCTGGCTTCGCATATTAAAGGTGGTGCTTGGTTGCGACCAGTTAAAGGCATCTTAGGTGTGATTTTGCTGTTGCCCGCATTTTTTTATTTTAAGACCTTAGTTAATTTGGATATTGCTGTGCCTAAATCAAAAGTGGCTTGGGTGAGCAATATTGAACATGCTAAAAAGTTTGCTCAAGATTCAAACCGACCAATGATGATAGATTTCTATGCCAGATGGTGCCCGCCTTGTTTGGAATTAGATCGTAACTTTTTTAGTAAAGATGAGGTGCTTAGACTAAGTTACCAATTAGTGCCAGTGAGGGTGGATGCAACAGTGGAAACACCTGCTGTAGAAGAAATACTGGAAAAATATAAAATAAGAGGTTGGCCCACAATTTTATTTATTTCTCCTCAAGGCAAGATTTATCAAGATCTAACTGTCGCGGCTTTTGATCCAGATTTGCTTAAACAAAATATGCGCAAAGCAATTAAGCGCGCTCAAGGTTCTAAAAAATAATGGGCAAGCATCTATCTAAACGTGAACGAAAAATCGTGCAATGCATTGCTGAAGTTTTAATTCCTTTGCCAAATCCTGAGGACAATCCAGAAACAGCGCGGCTTTTGGCTTCCTTGGACGATCACTTGCGCTGTATGCAGCAAGAGACTGCTTATTTGTTTAAGGCCTGTCTTTGGTTTTGGGAGCTGGTGGCTTTTACTTATTATGCTTCTTTTAAATTGATGACCCAAATGGATTTAAGTTTAAGGGAAAGATATTTAAACGCCTGGCATAATACTTGGTGGTCTGTAAAGCGCACGATTAAACGCTTTCTAGAAACTATAATTTTCATGAATTATTATGGTCTGCCAGAAGTTGCAGTCAAGATTGGTTTTGAACCAAAATTTTCCAAGCCAGTAAAAAATATAAATTTACCTGCTAAAAATATTATCAACCATCCACCTCAAGAAGAAGTTACAGATGAAGCAGATGTCTGCGTGATTGGTTCAGGAGCTGGTGGTGCAGTTCTCGCCAAGGAATTAGCAGATCGGGGTTATAAAGTTATTATCTTAGAAGAAGGTAGTTTTTTTTCTGTCCAAGATTTTGGCCAGGATGTGGTAACCATGACCAAAAAGCTTTACCGTGGTGGTGGCGTTATCAATACCTTTGGTTGGCCGCCAATACTTGTTCCCATTGGGAAGTGCGTTGGGGGAACAACGTTAATCAATTCTGGCACCTGTTTTAGAACCCCAGAGCATGTATTTGAAAAATGGGTAAATAATTTTGGTTTACACACTTGGACCGCTAAAGAGATGCAGGCTCATTATGAAGCTGTAGAAAAATTTATTAAGGCAACTCCTGCCAGAGCTGAGGTGCAGTCAAAATCGGCGAAATTTTTTGAGCAAGGTCTAAAAAAATTGGGACATGAACTAAAACCTTTGCAAAGAAATGCCCCAAATTGTTGCGGTAGCGGGGTATGCTGTTTTGGCTGTCCCACTAATGCCAAGGAGTCTGCTAATCTAAACTATTTGCCAGCAGCCTTAGAACAGGGCGCAAAACTTTACACTAATTGTCGCGCTTATCGAATTGTTTATCACAAAAGGCACGCCACTGAAGTGTTAGGCGAGTTTAAAGATCCAGTTACTTATAAAAAAACCGGAAAAATTAAGATTAAAGCAAAAGTAATTGTTTGTGCCGCTGGCTCATTACATACCCCTGTTTTATTGAAACAATCTAGAGTGCCTAATCCGAGCGGGCAAATTGGGCATAACTTGACGTTGCATCCTGCGGCAAAAGTTATGGCTTTGTTTGAGGATGAGGTAAAAGGGTGGCAGGGTATTCCTCAGGGGTATTATTGTGAAGGTCTGAAAGAAGACCGGGTTGCTTTGGAAGGAATTTTTCTTCAACCAGCTTTTACCGCTTCGACACTTTTGTTAAGTGGCATCGAACATCGTCAGGTCATGGAGCAATATAATAAATTGGCCTTATTTGGGATGATGGTTTCTGATACTAGTCAGGGCAGGGTATATAGCGGGTTTAAGGGACATCCCATTCCCATTTATAATATTAATCGCGCAGATTTGCCCAAATATAGAAGAGGTATTCAATTTTTGGCTGATGCTTTTTTCCAAGCAGGAGCTAAAAAACTTTTTTTGCCATTACACACTTTGCCCAAGCTTGATAGAGCTGATGGCATCAAACCTCTTATTGAACTGAAGTTGCGTAACAAAGATCTTGACCTGCAGGCTTTTCATCCTCTGGGAACTTGCCGCATGGGCGCTGACCCCAGGGAAGCTGTGATTGATCCTTTGGCCAGGGTTTATGGTTTGGATAATGTTTTTATTGCTGATGGTTCTATTTTTCCCACATCTTTGGGGGTAAACCCTATGTTGACTATCATGGCTGCAGCTCGTAAAATTAGCGGACATATACATAGGGAATATTTATAGGGGGAAATATGAAAAGAACTATCTGGGGAAGTAAGCTTGGTTTCCTCTTGGCTGCCATTGGCTCTGCCATTGGTCTTGGTAATATCTGGCGATTCAGTTATATGTCTTATGAACATGGTGGCGGAGCTTTTTTAGTTCCTTATTTTGTAGCCTTGATTATTGCAGGCATTCCTTTGATGATCTTGGAGTATGCTTTAGGTCATAAAGAAAAAGCCTCATCTCCACTTTCCTTTACGCGTGTTTCCAAAGGCTGGGAATGGGTTGGCTGGTGGATGCCAGTGGTGGCTTTGTTTGGCATCATGCTTTATTATGCCGTGATCATCAGTTGGTGTATTAATTATCTGTTCTTTTCCATTAATTTATCCTGGGGTGCAAACGCCCAGAGTTTTTTCTTTAATAAATTTTTACAACTAAGTGATTCACCATTTGCTTTAGGCGGGATTCGCATTCCCATTGCCTCTGCTACGTTTGCAGTCTGGTTTATTTGTTGGGCAATTTGTTTTCGTCAGATCAATCGAGGTATTGAAAAAGCCTGTTTTATTTTTATGCCTTTGTTATTTGTGCTAACTCTAATCCTGGTGGGCTGGACCTTGTCTTTAGACGGTGCTTGGGAAGCGGTAAAAAATGTTTATTTAAATCCAGACTGGCAAAAAATTAATTTCTTCACTAATCCTGCAGCTTGGAAGGTCTGGATCGCTGCTTTTGGCCAGATCTTTTTTACGTTGTCTTTAGGCTTTGGCATCATGATTACTTATGCTAGTTATCTTCCGGAAAAAACCGATATTGTGGGCAATGCTTTGTGGACCTGCATTATTAACTGTTTGTATTCTTTTATCGCTGGTTTTGCAGTGTTTGGTATTGTGGGTTTTATGTCAACTTCTAAAGGTGTTCCTTTTGGCGCAGTTATCCAAGGTGGTCCTCAACTTGCTTTTGTGGTTTTTCCAGAAGCAATCAGACAACTTCCATTTGGCGCTAACCTTTTTGGTATTGCCTTCTTTTTGATGTTGATCATGGCTGGCATTTCCTCTGGTATTTCTTTGATAGAGGCGTTTAGTTGTGCGCTTATTGATAAATTTAAATATTCCAGAAAAAAAGCTGTTTCTTCAATATGTATAATTGGTTTTTTAGGTAGTTTAATTTTTACCACCAATGCTGGTTTATATATTCTAGATATTGTCGATCATTTTATAACCAACTATGGTTTATTGGTCGGCGGAATCTTGGAATGTATTTTAGTTGGCTGGCTCTTAAAAGCTAAAGTTGCTAGGCAGCATATTGATCAAGCTGGCGGATTGCAGGTCAACAGGTTTTGGGATGTTTGCATTCGCTATATAACTCCTTTGATTCTTATTTCAGTGGTTGCTCAATCTTTCTTAGATGAATTTAAAAAAGTTTATGGAAATTATAATCCAGATTCTTTAATTTTATTTGGCGTGGATTGGTTAATTATTACGGTTGTTGTAGCTATTGCTTTTACTTTTTACCCTTGGGATCCGCGTAAACTGGCTAAAGTGCACACTCCAGGAGAGGAACCATTGTTTTAGCGGAATGATGACAAAGGTGATAAATGACAAAAAATAAACTTAACTCCAAAGTTAAAGCGCAGCTAGATAAATGGTTTGCCAAGGTTGAAGAAAAGGCAGGCACGTTTATCGGCTATCCTTGTAACCTGGATTTTGATTATTCAGAACTATTTCGTTTTTTAAAATATCCCATCAATAATGTTGGTGATCCTTATATTTCCAGCAACTATCAGGTAAATACCCATGAAGTTGAACGCGAGGTTCTCAAATTTTTTGCCAAAATATTGCATGCTGGAAAAGATTATTGGGGATATGTAACCAGCGGCGGAACAGAAGGCAATATGTACGGGCTTTATCTGGCGCGCGAGTTGCACCCAAATGGAATTTTTTATTATTCAGAAGATACTCATTACAGTGTAACCAAGATTTTGCGCATCTTAAATGTCACCAGCATCATGATTAGATCTTTGCCTAATGGCGAGATTGATTATGCAGATTTAAAAAAGACCATTGAGATTAAAAGAGACCATCCGCCCATTATCATGGCCAATATTGGCACCACGATGAAAGGGGCTATTGATAATATATCTGAAATAAATAAAATTCTGAAGGAGCTGGGCGAGCCTGACCACTATATTCACTGCGATGCTGCTTTGCATGGGATGATGCTGCCTTTTATCAAAGATGCTCCTGCTTTTGATTTTGCAGCTGGTGTAAACAGTATTTCCATTAGCGGCCATAAATTTATTGGTTCACCACTTCCTTGTGGAGTTGTTCTAGCAAAAAAACATTTGGTCGATGCAATTGCCACAGCCATTGAATATGTAGGAAGTTTAGATACAACTTTGACTGGTTCACGCAATGCTATTACTCCTATTTTTCTCTGGTATGCAATTCAACAGAAAGGCAGGGCTGGGTTTAAAGATATGGTAAATAGCTGTTTGGACGTCTCAGATTATACCTTATATCAATTTCATAAATATGGCTGGCCAGCCTGGAAAAATGAATATTCCAATATTGTGTATTTTAAGCGGCCTGCTGATAAATTAGTTGAAAAATGGCAGCTTGCGGTCTATAAGAATATAGCGCATCTGGTCATTATGCCTCATGTAAATACGAAATGGATTGATAGGTTTATGGTTGATTTTGAAAAGTACGCAACCTTTTCCAGCCAGGGTCGATAAAAAAGTAAGTATAAAAAGGGGAAAACTATGAAGCAAATCTTTATTATTTCTGAAAATAGCGTTTGTGAAATAAATAAGATAAGCAAGTTGATGCATAAAAACGGAATAAACATTGAATCTGTGGAAACCCAAGATATTGGCACCTCTAAAGTGATTACGCTCAAGGTTGATAATAATGAACTTGCCCTAAAAGCCCTTAATCAAGCTGAGCTAAAAGCAGTAGCTGGTACAAATCTTTTAATTAAAGTTAAGGACCAACCAGGTGCCTTGGCTGAAGTTGCTTTAAAACTTAAATTAGCTGATATTGAAAGCAAGGCACATCATATTATGACCCGTGATGGTGACAATTCTATTGCTGCTATTTCCACTTCAAGGTTAGAAGATGCGAAAAAAATTCTCAAGAATTGTCTGATATCATGATGCGTCATCCTCGAATATATTATGTCATCCTCGCGGAAGCGGGGATCTAAAGTGTGCCCTCTGGATTCCTGCTTTCGCGGGAATGACAATGTAGAAATATGGAACAATTAATTCGTAAATTTTTAATTGAACTGGGTGAAGATCCCGAACGTGAAGGTTTAAAAAATACACCTGCGCGCGCCAAAAAAACTTTTGAGTTTTTAACTCAAGGGTACAAAATTGATCCTTATGAACTGCTCAAAACCTCGGTTTATGAAGAAAAGTCAGAGCAAGTTATCACAGTAAAAGACATTCCGTTTTATAGTTTATGCGAACATCATTTATTGCCATTTTTTGGCAAGGCCCAAGTAAGCTATATTCCAAATGGTAAAATTGTGGGAATTTCAAAAATAACCCAACTAGTTGATGTTTTTGCCAGGCGCTTGCAACTCCAAGAGCGTTTAACAAATCAAATTGCCCAAACTTTGCTGGAAGCTATAAATCCCAAAGGCGTTAGTTGCACTATAGAAGCTAATCATTTGTGTTTGGAGATGCAGGGTGAACAGAAGAGAGAGTCTACCTTAGTTACTTCTGTTAAATTAGGTGACATGTCAGCGTAGTTTGTCATCCCTTTTGCTTGTCATTCCCGCGAAAGCGGGAATCTAAACTGGTATCCTCTGGATTCCCGCCTTCGCGGGAATGACTAACTCTTAACATATTTCTGATAATAAATAGTTCTACCCATCTCGATCCATTTTTGGGCAAAGAAAGTCGGATAAGCCTCATCAGATTCCAGACTTATTTGATTTAGATATAACGACTTAAATCCCCTAAATTCCTTAAATTCTTCAGCTACTTCTTGAGCATATCTTTCAAAATCTGTAGTAAAATAAATTGCTCCGTCTGATTTTAGAGCCTGGTGGCAATCGCTGATAAATCCTTGGGAAATAAGCCGATTTTTTTCATGTCGATTTTTAGGCCAGGGGTCTGGAAAATTTATATGAATAGTTTCCACTGCCATATCTTTAATAAAACGCTTTAAGGCTTTGCGTCCATCATCTTGAATTATAATAATGTTTTTTAGTTCACGTTTTTCAGTGCGAGCTATTAATTTATCAACTCTTTTGTGCTTAATCTCAATCCCAATTACCTGGGCATCTGGGCTAGATTCAGCCAGATGAAATAAAAAGTCACCTCGTCCAGGCCCAATTTCCACAATTTTTCGGGAAAATTCTTGGGGCATAGCCGGATAAATAAATGGTATTTGTAACCAGTCTTGGGGTTTAATTTCTTTATAGCTTACTGTACTGACCATAGGTTGGCCAACTAACTACAAAATGGGCCTAGATGTCAATGCTTGAAGCCTTATAAAGCTTCTCAATTTATCGTTTTGAAAGCTCTTCTTGGATGGAACCGGATAAAAGGGAAAAACCTGAGGTAGCTAATCTAGTTCTTTCTTCAGTGGGTAGTAAACTGCCTAGCGTGGAAGTAAAATCCTGTTTATTGAAGTTTGATACAATTTTTATTAAATTATGTAATTTGCTTAACTCCATTTGAGAAAAATTTTTTATTCCCCGACGGATCATGAATTCTAAATCATAAGCATCCCTAATAGTTTTGCGATCAAGTAAAGCCTCAACTTTATTTTTCCACATTTGTTGTAATGTACAAACAGTTAAGCGGATTTGCGTAGTTGGTTCATGTTTGGAAAAAGCAATTGCCATTTCTTGATCTTGGGCACTGCTTTCATCTTTTCTGATTTCTATTTTTAAACGTCTGGGAAAACCTTGTGCTTTGATCTCCAAAAGCCAGCTAAAATGTTTTTCAACTTGATCTGTAATTTGCCAGCCATTTTCTCGGCACGTAGTAGCCAGTTTTTCAAAATCAATATGAAAACTAAGGTCTGGGTTTTTTAGAAAAAAATCTAAATCAACAGAGAATCTTGATAGTTGATGACATAACCTAAGCATAGTTCCTCCACCAAAAACTAAGCGATCTAATAATTTTGTTTTGCGCATCAAATCTAGGACTTGTATTTCAAATTGTTCATGTTTTTCTAATTCTTTCATAAATTCTCCAATATATATTTTCTTGTATATTTAATAGTGCTGGATGGATATTGATTTAATATTTTGCGCAGTTTTTGTAAGTCAATTTTGCTTAAATCAAGAGCTGATTTATCTAGAGCATATCTGCCAAGTGAGGTTAAATATAGTGTGTCAGCTAAGGCTTTTTCTGGGGTAGCAATAAAAAAAGCATTTTGTCTTTCAAAGTTTGTAAAAAGTTTATTTGGCAATAATCTATAACTAAAAATAAACCCCTCAACTTCATATTTTATACTTCTGATTTTGCTGATAGCTTCACAAGAGGATTGGGGAAGCTGAGTGGAAACTCCATAGAAGGAAAGCGCGGTTAACAAAGAAATATAGGAGGGGGTTTGAATTAAATTGGAAAGCCTAAAAACATGATCCTCAGAGGTTTTTGCTAGCCAGCTGGGAAGAACATATAAACCTCTTTTTAAACGTTTGAGATCTCCCCTATCAACAGAGCGAGATACAAATACTGAAGCTGCTTTTCTAGAAAGGGATAGCAGAGAGGCGATTTCCTCTAATGACCACCATCCTTTTTGAGTTTTTTCAAGAAGTCGAATGTTATTCATGTCTTGATTATATTAAATATAGATAATTATCACAAGAGATAATTTACTGTATTTGACAAAAAAGTAAGAAGGAGCAAAAAACTATCTGAAGTAAATACTCTCGTGATATCAAGTGGTTAGGTTATGGAAAATAATTGTAATAAAAGCAACTTTTGCCCAATTTCAACCGATAATATAAGTATATGGTTGACCATATTAACAGCTCATCCAGGGGAGGGGTATATTTTGGGCCAACACCCCAGCCTCAAACTGGTTCAGACGGAGCAGATTTTGAGTTT
>JBDRBB010000013.1:0-59844 GCA_043823065.1 Pseudomonadota bacterium
AATATCCAGGCATTGAATCTCTTTCTGCCAAGCAGGCTCGGCAGTCGGTCGATCATAAATTGGTGCATTGTGCACAACTGGAGAAACAGGCAATTCAACTACAGTTTCCCCCTTAAATTTAATTCTAACCATACCATCATAAGTAACTTTACCAATCACAGCACAATTCAAATCCCATTTATCAAATATTTTCATTACATCTTCTTCATAACCCTTGTGGGCTACAAAAAGCATTCTTTCTTGAGATTCAGAAAGCATGATTTCATAAGAAGTCATCTCTTCTGCACGCAAGGGAACTTTTTCTAAATCAACATCCATACCGCTTTGCCCGCGCTGGGCCATCTCAAAAGTGGCGCAGGTTAAACCAGCAGCCCCCATGTCTTGAATGCCTACTACCATATTGGTGGACATTAATTCTAAGCATGCTTCTAATAATAATTTTTCCGTAAAAGGATCTCCAACCTGAACTGTGGGACGTTTTTCCTCTGATCCTTCGTCAAATTCATCTGAAGCCATAGTGGCACCATGAATACCATCGCGTCCAGTTTTAGAACCAACATAAATAACTGGGTTATCCTCTCCCTGAGCACTGCCACAATAGATATTGTTAGCATCAACCACACCCAGGGTAAAAGCATTGACCAAGATATTGTCATCAAAACAGGAATTAAAAAAAACTTCGCCGCCCACAGTTGGAATACCCATAGTATTGCCATAACCACCAATGCCTGCCACTACTCCCTTAACCAAATAAGGCATTCGTGGAGCAGTAATCTTACCAAAACGCAAAGAATTCATATTAGCAATTGGCCTAGCACCCATGGTAAAAATATCGCGCAATATGCCACCCACACCAGTTGCCGCACCTTGATAGGGCTCAATAAAAGAAGGATGATTGTGCGATTCCATCTTAAAGGCAATTCCAATGCCATCACCAATATCTATGATACCAGCATTTTCACCTGGTCCCTGCAAAACTTGCGGGCCATCTGTTGGTAGATGTTTTAGATGAATACGCGAACTCTTATATGAACAGTGCTCAGACCACATAACAGAAAAAATGCCTAATTCAGTAATATTTGGTTCACGGCCCAAAGTATCTACGATGCTTTTATATTCTGCCTCAGTTAAACCATGTTCAGCTACGATTTGAGGGGTGATCTTTGTATCTTGCTTCATAAAAATCCGTTCGTTGTACGTGGTACGTCGTGCATCGTACTTCGTCATTTAGAGTTTAGGTTTACCAGCATTAAAATGATTAATTATAGAACTAAAGATTTTAATACCCTGTTCATTACCCAATATCTTTTCCGAGCAGCGCTCAGGATGAGGCATCATACCACAAACGTTGCCCTCCTGATTAATAATTCCGGCAACATTACCAATGGAACCATTAGGGTTATAAGCGTTGTCAGCATCTCCATCCTCACTGCAATATCTAAAAATAATCTGCTGATTGTCTTCAATTTTTTCAAAGGTTTTTTTGTCCACAAAGAAGTTGCCTTCCATATGAGCTATGGGGATTTTTAAAATCTCCCCATCATAGCAATTATTGGTAAAAGCAGTTTGCTGATTTTCCACGCGCAGATATACCTGCTTGCAAATAAATTTTAAGGCATTGTTGGTCATTAAGGTGCCTGGCAAAAGCCTGGCTTCTTGTAAAATTTGAAAACCGTTACAAATACCAATAACCAAACCACCATTATCAGCAAATTCACTTACCTGCTTCATGATTGGCGAATTGGCAGCCATGGCGCCGCAACGCAGATAATCCCCATAAGAAAATCCGCCTGGCAAAACCAGACAATCTGCGCCATTTAGATCATGGGTTTTATGCCACAAGAAAAAAACTTCGTGACCAAGCTTGTCTGCTAACACAAACCGACAATCATCATCACAATTACTTCCTGGAAAAACCACAATACCAAATTTCATAATTATTCCTTATTGAATTTCAAACCGATAACTTTCAATCACAGTATTTGCCAAAAGTTTTTCACAAATTTCTTTCATCTGTGTTTCTGCTTCAGCTGGAGTTAATGCGCTATCCAATTTGACTTCAATATACTTACCAACTCGCACATTATGAATCTTTTTGTGACCCATTGCTGCTAAAGTATGATGAACTGCTTCTCCCTGGGGATCATGCACACCTTTTTTCAAGGTTATATACACTTTGGCTAACATAAGTTAAGCTCCTATTTAAAAACTCGGTTAAAAATTTCATCTACATATTTCAAATGATTTTTTACATCAAATAGTTTCTCAATTTCTGCAGCAGGAAGATGTTTTTGAACTGTGGCATCAGCTAAAATTATATCTTTGAAATTTATTTTTTCTTGCCAAGCTTTCATGGCTGCTTTTTGCACCACTTGATAAGCATCTTCTCTGATCATACCTGCTTCAGTTAGTTTTAAAAGCACATCTTGAGAAGTGCATAAACCTAAACTTAATTCAATATTGGCTTGCATATTTTCCGGAAAAACATCCAATCCCTTTAAGACTCCCATTAAACGCTGTAACATAAAATCAACCAACATGGTACTATCTGGAGCAATGATGCGTTCTGCGCTGGAATGAGAAATATCTCTTTCATGCCACAGCGCCACATTTTCCAAACCTACCAATGAATTGGCGCGCACGATTCTGGCCAGACCAGTTAAGTTTTCGCAAAGAATTGGATTTCTTTTATGCGGCATGGCACTGGAACCTTTTTGTCCCTTACCAAAAGGCTCGGCTGCTTCAAAAACTTCAGTGCGTTGCAGATGTCTAATCTCCACTGCAATTTTTTCTATGGAAGAAGCAATACCAGCCAGCACAGAGAAAAAGTGGGCATATCTGTCGCGCTGAATAATTTGGCTGGAAACAGGAGCTGGCTTTAGCCCTAATTTTTTACAAACATAGGTTTCAATTTCAGGATTAAGATGGGCAAAGGTTCCTACTGCCCCAGAAATTTTTCCAACAGCTATATCTTCTAAAGCAGCTTGAAACCTGGTTTGATGGCGATTAAACTCTTCATACCAAATTGCTAATTTAAGCCCAAACGTAATAGGTTCAGCGTGAACTCCATGGCTGCGCCCCATTTGCAAAGTATCTTTATATTTATAAGCCTGTTTTTTGAGAATTTCTATGATATTTTCCAAATCATTTTTGATTATTTGCCCAGCTAGAACAAGCTGGCAGGCAAAGGTGGTATCTAACAAATCTGAAGAAGTTAACCCCTGGTGGATATAGCGAGAATCAGGGCCAACAAATTCAGCCACTGA
Organism: Pseudomonadota bacterium; assembly: GCA_043823065.1. Lineage (GTDB taxonomy): Bacteria > UBA10199 > UBA10199 > 2-02-FULL-44-16 > DYJF01 > JBDRBB01. Next base: position 3,267 of record JBDRBB010000013.1, read on the forward strand.
AGTGAGGAAAGCAATAACATCGTGTTTAACTTCAGTTTCAATTTCACTTATTCGTTTGAGATCAAAAGCAGCTTTTTCTTTAATAGTGGCTAGGGCTCTTGCGGGAATTTTTCCCTGTTTGGCCCAAGCTTCGCATGCCAAAATCTCAATTTTTAGCCATAAATCAAACTTGGCCTTGTCTTCCCAAATATCCCTCATTTCTGGTCTGGAATAGCGGTTTATCATGCCAAAGCCCTATAGCCAAATAGGGCTTTAGATGCAACCTATTTATTGTTCTTGAAAGAAACAAAAAATAGGCTAATATCTAAAAACCTTATGAGACCATTGTCTATAATAGCCCTGTTATTTTTTACTATCTTCTTGAGCAGCCCAAATTTGGCCAAGATTGCTTTGGCTAAAACCCAGGTGGAAGATGAATTTGAAGAAGAGACTCTGCCTGAAGAAGAAATACCAGAAGAAGAACCTTTAGATGATCAAGAACTTCTAGATGAAGAACAACCCTTGCCAGAAGAAGAGCCTCTGGAAGATGAATTTGTAGATGAAAAAGAAGAGCCAGTTGAACCAGTTATTCCTGGAAGACGCATTCCACCTCCGCCGCCAACTGCAGCTGATACTGCCTCAACTGATGAAGAAAGAGCAGGTGAGGAGCTGCGCAATATTGTGATTGATGCAATTGTTAGACTTAACTATGTGTTTGATAATTCCCCAGATAGTTTTGTAATTAAATATGCCATTCACTTTGAAGGTAAAACTGCCGCCAAAGTAGCTGTGGTAAAAGGCAATGCTTCTATTTCCACTGAAGTCGAAGGTTTTTTAGCCAAGTGGCCAACCGGACAGTGCAAACTGAGCGTGACTATTCCTGACACTGCTTTTGGTTTGACCTTTAGCCGTACTTCAGATGAACAAGCTACATTAAATCTCAGATTTACCAATCCGATTATTGAAACCTGGGAATCTGAATGCAGTTTTAAAGACGCACCAGAGGCAAAATTTAACACCAAGGGTGATCCTGAAAAATGGTTGGCTAAAGCTTTGCAAAACACCAGCCCACCACTTGCCCAATTAACTGTTCCCTTGGCACGCGATGAATCCAGCACTATGAAATTTGTGATCAACAAGCAAATGCTCAAGGATCCACCCTTGGGCACAGCAGAAATTGAAGGCACAGGAGTGGTCACCATTAATTCTGGAAGATAAATTTACGTTAACTGAAGCCTGGGAATTATTGCTTCCAACAACTTGGTGATTTTAGCTTGGGCTTTGGAAATTTCCTTGAGCACATCTGAGTGTTTCATTTCCCCTCTATGAATATCTGCTGCATGGTTGGTAATGCAGTTAATGGTAAGCAACTTCTGTCTTAAATATTTGCAGGCAATAACTTCAAAGATGGAAGACATGCCAATGGTATCTGCGCCCAATGCACGGAAGGCCTTAATTTCCGCCTTGGTTTCATAGGAAGGACCAGTTACGCCCATATAAACTGCTTCTGGCATATTTAGCCCCTGCTCTTTTGCAACCTCTAAAGCTAACTTACGCAAATCCTCATCATAGGCATCGACCATGCTGGTAAACTGATTTTTTTCTCTTTGAATCGCGATGCCAATTAAAGGATTTTTAAACATCATATTGATGTGATCTTTAACTAAAACAATGTCGCCAGGTTCATAGGAAGCATTGATTCCGCCAACTGCATTGGTGGTCACTACAGTTTTGATGCCCAAGCGTCCAAATACAAAATAAGGAAACACCACTGCTTGTGGAGAATGACCTTCATAATAATGATAACGACCTTGCATTACGATCAAAGGAATCTTTTGAAACTTACCTACAATTATTTTTCCAGTATGACCTTCTGCCTTAGCTTCAGGAAAATGGGGAATTTCAGAGGAATGAAACTCTTGGCGCTCAGTTAAGGATTCTATAAAAGCATGGGCGCCGCCTGTGAGAACCAGCAGCAGCTTAGGTTTCAACTTGATTTGCTTTTGGAAATATTTGGCAATTTCTTCTACCTTAGGAAAAAAAGTTTCATATTCCATCTTACCTCCAAATTACGAATTTATAATCGCCACACCTGCGCTGGTACCAATTCTTGCTGCTCCTGCTTTAATCATTTTCAGTGCTTCTTCTTTAGTTTTAATTCCACCACTAGCTTTAATCTTAGCGCGCTCACCAACTGCTTCTTTGATTAATTTAATATCTTCCACAACAGCACCTCTGGTGCCAAAACCTGTGGAAGTTTTTACATAAGCAGCACCTGCTTCAACAGCAAGACTGGCTGCTTGCTTTATTTCTTCTGGATTTAAATAGCAAGTTTCAATAATTACTTTTACTGGTTTATCCCCTGCTGCTCTAACCACCTCTCGAATATCTCTAATTACAGCTTCAAAATTGCCGCTCTTAAACCAACCCACAGCCATGACCATGTCTATTTCATCAGCACCCTGGCTAGCTGCTTCTTGGGTTTCATAAACTTTGGTGGTAGTAGTATTTGCGCCCAAGGGAAACCCAACTACTGTGGCAACTTTTACTTGAGTGCCTTTGAGCATTTCTTTGGCACTTCTGACAAAACAAGGATTAACACAAACTGCGGCAAAGCTATATTCCTTGGCTTCTTGGCATAATTTATTGATATCCTCCAAAGTAGCCTGAGATTTCAATATGGTATGATCAATACAGGAAGCTAAATCCATATTCTTTCCTCCTTGATAAGAATAAAAGGTGAATAATTACAATTAGTTACCACCCAAAGAGCAATCTGGATCCTTCGCTATGCTCAGGATTGCTAAAAAAATGCAAAAAAGCATTTTTTTAGCAACTTCAGGTATATGAAGTGCCGATAACTAAGATAGAAACACAGAATTAAAAAATTTTTCTTACCCCCCCCCTTTTTTTGGGCCCTTTCGCAATAGTGTGAAAGGGTGTTTTTTATTGACCAGTTGGCATCTCTATATTTATAGTGTGTTTTAAATTTTAATTAATAAATTTTGGCCTAAATTGGCCTTGGAGGCAAGAAAAATCATGGAAAAAACTGAAATTGTGTCCAACTCGGAATTCCCAATCAATCAAGAGTTATTAAGCCAAGCCACCCAAGTTAAAGAGGAGTGGAAAGTTATCCAAGAACGGATTAAAAAAAATTGAAGATCATAAAGAAAAAGTTAGCGATCCAGTTTATGAACGGGTCATGGCCGACTATCAGCAACGTTTAGCTGAAACTATTACCAAGGTTTTAGAAAAAAAGAAAACAATCGACCGGGAACTGGTAGCTCTTTATGAAACTCAAAAGAAAATTGCAACTCAACTAGAAACTCATCGCCATACCTTGGAAGAAATTAAATTTCGCAATATGTTGGGTGAATATGCTGAAGAAGAATATCAAAAAAACGCCAAAGAACAGCAGGATAAGATCAGCAAATTTGAAACTATTCTCTCTTCTGTAAATACTAACATCAGCCGATACGAAGATCTTTTTAAGGATGATTTGGAACTTTTGGCTTTAGAAGAAAAAAATATGCGGGGACATGAACCTGGAGAAGAGAGCCAAACAGACCTAGCTTTTGATGAAGAAGATCTCTCTGAATCTGAAAAAGAATTTATCACCGAAATGGAGAGTGAAGATTATTTTACCAGCAAGGATGATACTCATCCCAGTGATAAATCAGATATCTTCAATAATCTTGACCGCACAGTAGTTAATGAACCAACGCCCAAGGGAAATTCTCGAATTGTAATCATTAAAGGCGATGATGCAGGAGCCACTTATCCGCTTAAAGATGTAATAACTTTTGGACGCGCTGATACAAATACTGTGGCACTGAAAGATGCCAAAGTATCACGTCAACACGCTAAAATTCAGCACAAAGGCGGAGAATATATTTTAATTGATTTGAACAGCTCAAATGGAACATTTGTCAATGGCGAAAAGATTGACGAACATGTACTAAGCAATAATGATGAATTTCAAATTGGGGATTCTGTTTTACAATTTCAGTTATAACTATTCTTCAGCGCCAAGCTGACATTCAACAATCTTGCGATATAAACCAAAATAGGCATCTTCGTCTTTTAGTTTATTTAAATTCTGATTTGGGCCAGTAGAGACTGGTTCCAATAAATAAATATTCTCATCTGTTTTATTCATCTTATAGGAATGCTTTTCCAACATGCTACAAACCGTGAGATAAGTAATGCCATCCACTTTTTCAATAATTACCTGAGGACTGGTTGCCAACAACGATTTTCCATTTTTATCTAAAGTAACTTCCACACACTGATTCTGGCTCCGCAAATACCACTCACCCTTCCATTTGGCAGCATGCAACTGGGGAACTAAAGAACAAGTAACAAACACAAAGGCAATCAAGGCTAAAAATATTTTTTTCACTTTTCCTCCTTCACTGGGATTCTTCGCATACGCTCAGAATGACCACGGTGTTAAAATACATTGCCAATGGCGAAGTTAAACACCACTGATCTTTCGTTGGAACGCCTATCAATTGGAAAACCCCATTCAAAACGCATGGGTCCCATTGGCGAATTCCAACGCAGACCAAAACCATAGTCCATTCTTAAATTGGTTACAGAATAGTTTTCCTGTTCTGCAAAAGCATTGCCAGCATCAAAAAAGACTACAGCGCTAATACCTGCAGGTTCATATAACCAGCATTCCAGTTCGCTGATAAAGAGCAAAAGCTTATCACCGCCATAGACAAACTCGCTTTCTGCCCCAGATGCTGAACGAGGTATTCTAATAGTTGGGCCAACTTCTGCAGGATCAAAACCACGCATAGAATACGGGCCACCCAGGAAAAATCTTTCAAACAAGGGAACTGAATCATCACCCAAACTCTTGATATAACCAAGCCGGCCGTATTGTTTAAAAACCAATTTCTTTTTATACAACGGCCTGTACCAAATGGCTCTTACATTGGTACGATAAAAATCATTATCACCACCAAGCTTTGATCCTGATGCTTCATTAGAGTAGTTTAGATAATAGCCCTCGCGCGGTGTAATACGATTATCTCGTTTATCATAAGCCATGGTTAAAGTTATAGCTGAGGTTAAACCAGAAGCGTTTTGCCTAAACATTTGCGGCACAGCATAGGAAAAATCTGATATTTTAACATCTTCAAGACGGTAGCCTATTTCACCAACCCAATTATCGAAAAAACGGTGACCAAGACTTATATCTCCACCCATAGCCACACGCCTAAAATCTGTATAATGATAGGCGTTGCGATAAAGCTGACTACCCACAATCCATTCTGTATCCAAAAAATAAGGATCTTTCACCGACAAACTAAACATCTGCCTTTTCTTGGAAAGTTCTGCGGAAACACCACCAGAAATACCGTAGCCAAAAAAATTATCTTTTTGCACAGATGCGGTTAAGATAAAATGCTCAACTGAACTAAAACCAGCGCCAATATTAAAACTCCCAGTAGAACGTTCTTTTACCGTAACATTAAGCACAATAGTATCATCGCGGCTACCGCGCGGCGTGGCAAAATTCACTTCTTCAAAAAATCCGAGCTGCATAATTTTTTGCCGGCTTTCTCGCAACAAACGTTCATTATAGCGATCATTCTCCTTAACCATAATTTCACGGCGAATAACCTTATCTCTAGTTACAGTGTTGCCGTAAATATTAATGCGCTCGATTTTTATTCTTTTTCCTTTTTCAATGGCAATATTTATATCTGCGGTAAGGGTTTCATCATTAGGAACTGTAATAGGTACAATGTTAGCATAGGCATAACCTTCGTCACCGTAGAAGTCCGATAAACGTTGAATATCTTGCTCCAGTTTTAATTGCGAATAGATATCACCTGATTTGGTTTCCATCATAGCCAGCAACTCTTCTTTGGTGGTGAGTATATCGCCATCAATAGTTAAGTTGCCAATGCGGTATTGCTCGCCTTCACTAATCTGGAAACCAATAAAAATATAGCGTTTATCCTTTGTGATAGAAACTATGGCTGGCACTACTTTTACTTTTAAATATCCATGATTCAGATAATGAAAAGTAAGCATCATGGCATCTTGCTTCAGCTGCTCTTCGTTAAATTTACCGGAACTGGTGATAAAAGAAAAAACTCCTTTCTTTTTGGTGCGCACCACTCCTCGCAACTTATCATCGGAAAAAATTTTATTACCTAAAAAATCAACGCGTCTAACTATGGCGCCTTGATTCTCCTTAATATCAAAAATTAGTTTGGCTTCTCCTTCTCCCAAAGGCTCAGTGTGATAACTAACCTGAGCTAAATAGTAACCCTTTTTGGCATAGACCTCTCTTATTTGTTCCATGGAAGAAGCCAACTCTTTTTCATTCAAGGGCGTATATGTTCTTACTTTAATTTTTTCCTGCAAATCATCTTTTTTAATTTTTTTATTACCCTCAAAACCAATTTCCGCAATTACTGGCTTTTCCACAAAAATAAAAATTATTTTCAGACCATCTTCGAATTTTTCCTTACCTACCTTAATATCTTCAAATTGACCAATACCGTACAATGACTTTATATCCTGTTTGATCAGGTGTCGATCGAGATAACTTCCTGGTTTGGTAGAAATACGTGAAGAAATAGTTTCGGCTGGCACACGCACGTTTCCACTATATTCAACTTTACGGATAAGATTAGACTGGGCAGCCAAAACTAAATTGGTGTTTAGGAGCAAAACGCACAAAACAGAAAGAAAAGACCCCCAGATTAATTTACTGATCATGTAATTTCCCATCTTGTAACAACACAGTACGCGGCACTTGTTTTAATAGGTCAGCATTGTGCGAAACAATGATCATAGACATGCCTTTTTCTTGATTCAAACGCAACAAATAATCTAAAACTTTTTGTCCGGTTTCGCGATCTAAATTTCCAGTTGGCTCATCAGCCAAAATCAACTTAGGATCCATCACTAAGGCCCTGGCTAAAGCAACCCTTTGTTGTTCTCCTCCAGAAAGCTCGCTTGGCCTATTTTGCAAACGATGATCCATATCAACTTTTTTTAAGGCCAACGCCGCTTTTTCCCTAGCTTGTTTGTGATTTTGATTGGCAATCAAACAAGGCAACATTACATTTTCCAATGCTGAAAATTCTGGCAATAGATAATAAAATTGAAACACAAAGCCAATTTTTTTATTTCTAAACTCTGCTAATTGTGGTTCGGGCATTTTTTCCAAATTTTGTCCCTCAAAATGAACCTCACCCTGATTTGCATAATCTAAACCACCTAATATATGTAAAAGAGTGGATTTTCCAGAACCAGAAGCGCCAAAAATACCAACCAACTCCCCTGCGGGCATTTGAAAATCAGCGCCCTTAAGTACCTGCACTGAAGCTGAACCTTCTTTATAATATTTTACAATGTTTTTAGCGGTTAATAACATTTTTTAACGACTGCTTTTAAGGGCTTCGCTGATTGGAATTTCCACGATCCACCTGGATCCCAACCATGAAACCAACCAACAAATTATTAAACAAAAACTGGCTATCATGGCACACATCAACCAAGAAATGTCAATAGGAAGCCTTTGCAAAAAATATATTTCAGGTTCTAAGTGAATCAGATTAAATTTTTTGAGCAAAAATGAAACAATTAAGCCCAAAATAATTCCATAAACTGTACCGAACAAACCGATTTTTACTCCGCCCTGAATAAAAATTTTAATTAATTTTTTACAATTTACTCCCAAAGCTCTTAAAATTGCAACTTCATGCGTGCGAAAATAAACTAACAAAACAATCACGCCAATAATATTGAAGGCTGCCACCACTACCAATGCTCCCATAATAATACTAAAAACCAATTTCTCTAATGAAAGGGCTTCAAACAAATCTCGGTTCAATTCTTGCCAGGTTAAAATATCATATCCAGCTGGCAAGGCTTTGGTTAAAATAGCAGCAATCTTTTGAGCTAGATCAGGATCAATTAGTTTAAGCTCAATACCTGTAGCTTGCACTTCTTTAGTTTGAAATACCTTTTGCGCTGCTTCAATATGCATAAGCGCAAAAGTTTGATCATAATCATACAAGCCTGATTCAAAAAAGCCCTTAACTTTAAGCTCGATTGCAGCGTGTTTTTCTCCATGCCTGGGCACCATTAAAGTTAAAATATCACCCATAGCCAATTGTAATTTTTCAGCTAAGGCTCGGCCCAAAATTACGCTTGGAATTTTTGCTTTGAGGTTTAGGGCCTGGTCCAAATCTAATGACTCAGGTAAAATAATTTTCATCTTATTTACATCTTGAATAGATGCTGGATCAACACCTTTAATCACTACCCCGTTAATCCCTCCTTTGGAAACAGCCAGACCTTCTCGATATAAAAAAGGAGTGCTGCCAGCAACATCTTCTACTGGCAAAGCATCTTCAACCTGCTCTAGATCATCCATTATACTGCTTATTTCACCTGCTTTTAAAATAACTACATGGGCATTAAAATCTAATATTGAGCGTTGGTAGGCTTGCCTGAAACCTGTTGCTATACCCAAAGAAAGCAGCAAAGTGGCTGTACCAAGGGCAATACCTATAATAGCGATTATGCGCATTACTTTTAATGAACGCGGCAAGCGCTGGGCAGAGTAGAAATGCTGAGATATAAAATTAATAACAGACATATTTTTTATTCATACCTCAAAGTAACCACTGGCTCTTGCTTACAAGCCTGGCTAACTGGATATAAACCTGAAATTGTGGCCAGCAGAACACCCAAAGCTATAAACAATAGAGTCCAGGTCAAGGACCACTGAACTGGCAGTTTATCTAAGTAATAGGATTGGGGCAAAACCACAGGGTATTTACTTAAAAGCGCACATATCCCACTGCCCAAAACAGCACCAATTAAACTACCAATCACTCCAATCCTTACTCCATAGAGTAAAAAGATATTTTTAACCTTTGATTTGGGCAAACCTAGTGTTTGCAAGATAGCTACATCTTTTTGTTTTCCAGAAACCTTCATCATGATTACACCAACAATAGAAAAAGAGGCAATCAAAACAATTAAAACCAAAACCGTACTCATGGCCCAGCGTTCTAATTTTAGGGCTGCAAAAAGTTTTTTGTTCTGTTCTTGCCAAGTTTCCACTTTCCAACTTGCTCCTAATTTTTCCCTTAAAATTTTTGCTGCCTGGTTTGAAAAACCAGATTGCTTTAAATTAATCTGCCAACCTGTGCTAGCTTGCTGGCCCAACAACTTTTTCGCCTGATCGGTTGAAACAAAAACCACTTTACTATCATAATCATACATACCTGATCTAAAAGAGCCTAAAAGTTGAAATTTGCGCATAATTGGCTCCAACTCGCCAGTGGGACCAACTTCAGCAAGTGGAGCAATCAAAATAATTTCATCTGCAAAATCTGGATGAACAACTAATTGAGTCAAAATTTCTTGACCCAAAATAATACGTGGCGGAATTGCTTCTAGTTCTTGGAGAGCATCAATTGGAAAATAAAAATCAACTCCTTTTAAACCTCCTAACTGTTTGGGCGTAATTCCCCTCACCCTTACGCCAGTAGCCCACACATCTCCCAAAGATTCAGCTTTGGCTATGGCTTCGCCTTGCACAAAGGGCGATACTGAAACAAATTTATCTTTTAATATTTCTTCTATTTGTTCTGTAGTTAACTTTGCTGAGGAAGCTTGAGGCAATAAAGTCAGGTGGGAATTAAAACCCATCAGTTTTTTTTCTAGCTCTTGGTTAAAACCTTGCATTACAGAAAGAACTGTAACCAAAGCCATAATACCTAGCGCTATACCTGCAATAGAAATCAGCGTGAGCCAGGGCAAAAAACGCTGATTGCGCATTGAGTTGAAATAGCGCCTGGAAATCCAAAGCGAGACAGACATCAATCCCCCACTTATCCTAATGGTTTGAGTTGCGGAAACAAAATTACATCTCGAATTGAAGCTGAATCTGTCAAAAGCATGACCAAACGATCAATACCAATACCCTCACCAGCTGTGGGCGGCAGGCCATGTTCCAAAGCATTAATGTAATCTTGATCAAAATGCATGGCTTCATCATCGCCTTTATGTAAAGCTTCAACCTGTTTTTGAAAGCGCTGGGCCTGATCTTCAGGGTCATTTAGCTCGTTAAAGGCATTGGCTATTTCCCGTCCATAAATAAAAAATTCAAACCGATCAGTTACATTGGGATCTTTATCATTTTTCCTAGCTAAAGGAGAAACTTCTGTTGGATACTCTGTAATAAAAGTTGGTTGAATTAATTTACTCTCAACTTTAAGCTCAAATATTTCCGTGAGGATTGCGCCCAAACCCTCATCTTTAGATTTTAGATGATCTCCTAGAGATAAAGCATATTTTAAGGCTAGCTCCCTGGATTCTAAAACTGCTGGATCAACCTTACCAATTTCCACTAAAGATTCTTTCAAAGTATAGCGTTTAAATGGCGGCGTTAAATCTATTTCCGTACCTTGATAAGTTATCTTGGTTGTTCCTAAAACCTTTATTGCTACTTCAGACACCAGGTCCTCGGTCAATTTCATTAGATCTTGATAAGAAGCATAAGCCTGATAAAACTCTAACATGGTAAATTCTGGGTTGTGTTGAATGGAGATTCCTTCATTGCGAAAATTACGATTAATCTCATAAACTCTTTCAAAACCTCCAACCACTAGACGCTTTAAGTAAAGCTCTGGGGCAATTCGTAAAAACAAATCGCAATCCAATTTGTGATGATGAGTGATAAAAGGCTTAGCTGCTGCTCCACCTGGAATCTGATGCATCATGGGTGTTTCCACTTCTAAAAACCCCCGAGCATCAAAAAAATCACGCATACAATTAATTATTTTGGAACGAACATAAAAAGTCTTTTTCACATCCTCATTAGCAATTAAATCCAAATAACGTTGGCGATAGCGAGTTTCCACATCTGTTAAACCATGCCATTTTTCCGGCAAAGGCTTTACAGATTTTGCCGCTAGCTTTAATGTTTCAGCCTTGACGCTTAATTCTCCAGTTTTGGTCTTAAATAGAGGCCCCCTAAACCAAGCAATATCGCCAATATCAAAAAGCTTATAAATTTGAAAATCTTCTTCACTTAAACCCTGTTTTTGCACAAAGACTTGAATATCGCCAGAATCATCGCGCACGCGCACAAAACCAGCTTTGCCAAAAGAGCGCACAGCAATAATCCGGCCAGCTACTGTAAATTGATCTGATTGTTTTTCTAACTCTTCAGCTGTTTTTGCATCATAGAGTTCATGCAATTTACCAGCCTTGTGCTCTGGTTTAATGCCAATGGGATAAGCTGACAAACCCATTTCTTTAAGTTTAGCAATTTTTTCTTTACGTTGCTGCACGTATTCATTTTCTGCCATTATTCCTCCTTACCAAACTCTAATAAATATTCCCTTATAAACTCATCAAGGTCGCCATCCATAACTGCATCTACATTTCCCTTTTCCACGCCAGTGCGATGGTCTTTCACCATCTGATAGGGATGCATGACATAGGAACGAATTTGCGAACCCCACTCAATTTTTCTTTTACTCTTTTCTGCTACCTCACGTTCTTTTTCTTTTTTCTCCAATTCAATTTCATAGAGCTTAGCTTTTAAAAGTCGCATGGCTGTGGCCCGGTTTTGATGCTGACTGCGCTGGTTTTGACAAGCCACTACAATGCCTGTGGGTTCGTGCGTAATGCGCACAGCTGAATCTGTTTTATTAACATGTTGACCGCCAGCGCCACTGGAACGAAAAGTATCTACCCGCAAATCTGAATCTTTAATCTCAATTTCAATATCCTCTTCCACATCTGGCAAGACATAAACTGAAGTAAAAGAAGTGTGGCGGCGCTTGTTGGAATCAAAAGGAGAAATACGCACCAGGCGATGCACACCATTTTCAGCTTTTAAATACCCGTAGGCATAATCGCCATCAACCGTTAAAGTAACGCTTCTAAAACCAGCGCCATCACCTAAAGTAAAATCAACCACATCATGATTATAGCCGCGGCGATCTGCCCAGCGCCGATACATGCGCAAAAGCATGTCTGCCCAATCGCACGCTTCAGTTCCGCCAGCGCCAGCATTGATGGTGAGAATTGCTGAAGCTTGATCGTTTTTTCCAGAAAACATGCGCTGAAATTCTAAATCATCTATAGCTGCCTTAACCTTATCCAAATTGGTTTTGGCTTCTGCCAAAAATTCTGCGTTTTCTTCTTCTGCGCTTAACTCTAATACAGCTTGAACATCATCAAGAATTTTTTGTTGACCTTGCACGCGATTTACAATGGATATTAAGCGATCCCGCTCTTTAGTAATTTTTTTTGCTTCTTGGGTATTATTCCAAAATTCAGGCTGGTTAGCTTGCTCATCTAACTGCTTAATTTTAGCCTGCTTGCCAGGCACGTCAAAGATGCCTCCGGATTTCAGCTAATTGGCCGTTCAATTTTTCAAAAAGATCCTGTAATTCCTTCATCAATTCCTCCAAGTAATCGAATGTATATAAATGCTACAATCAGAAGCTGCAAGTAATATTGTGATAGGAGCTCTTAAGCCAGGTATTCTCACCTCCCTCAGACTATTACTAAAATTTTCTGAGCAACTTTTTGAAATTTGTGTCGATAATATATATAGATATAAATATGAAGAATATTTTATGTATAATTAGTTTGATTTTTGTGATATCAGCTAGTTCTTGCGTGTTGGCTGGTCCGCCCTGCCCTAGAAGCTCCCTAAATTTGGCAGATTATGCAGCTTGCACTGTGCCTATTGTTGGCTCTAAAGGCCGAGTGATTGGACGGGTTGCTTCTGCTGGCCAAATGGACTCGCATACAGCTTCATTGATGAACGCGATGAATACTACTACTGGTGTGCCACCGCAGCCATACCCAATTATGCCAGTTGCCACTTCTTTGGCCTCAAATATGGCAGTTGCCTATAGCATCTATCATCATGGCAAATATATGCCCTATTTTCCCTATATGCCCTCTATGCCTTATGGTTTTTGGATAAGTGTCCCGCTTTATCGTTAAAAAATGGCACATAAATTGCTCTTTTAGCCTCTGGTAGTTGAAACTACAGGAGGTATTATGCATCTAAATAAAAACCTTTTTAGGGCATGTTCAAGCCTAATTATTGGCACTTTATTATTCTGGCTAGGACCAATGGGCTGCACTGAAGGTCAAAAATCTGACTCTCCCCCAGATCTTTCTCAACTTGAGGATATCCAAATTGAAGGACTTATCCCTGAGGGACCTGGACCTGGCGATATTATACTTCCCCCTGGAGATGATGAAGAAGATGAAGAATCTGCTGTGGTCAGGGAATTTGGCGCACCGCAAAACTTAAAAGCAATCACAGGATATGGCGAAGCTACAATTACTTGGGACCCGGTATTTGAAGCTGATAGCTATGTTATTCACAAAGCATCTCCAGAACGCGTGCTAGCTGAAGCTCTGGGTGAAACAGCAGAAGCATCTTTTGTCTATCGACCTCGAACCCTGATTGGCTTGCCACATACAATCGTGGTCAAGGCAATCAGTAGTGTTCATGGAGAAAGTCCTTTTTCAGAAAGGCTAACCTTTAATATGTTTACGGCGCTAAGTTCTGAAGCTGAAATTTTAACCGGCCGCACTGCTCCTCCAGAAAATATTAAGGTGGCTATAAATGAGAATAAAGTAGCTGTTGGCGTGTGCAATCCTGGCGAACCTGGCAAGGTATATATTTATAATGCTCGCGTAGTTGCTGATCGCGTGGGATGGTCTATTGAGCAAGTAATAGATAATGCTGCTGCTGGTTTTGGCTGCGCCTTAGATATTATTGAAAACTGTTTAGTAGTGGGCGCGCCAAATCAAGATACTACTGGTGCGGCTTATATTTATTCTAAATTAGCTGCGGGTTGGACTTTAACAGATACTCTCACACCTTCAGAGTCACTAATTTTGGAACAAGATGAATTTGGTTTCGCTATCTCAATTAAAGATAACTATATTTTAATTGGCGCACCCAATTCCAGAGTTGGTGAAAATGCTGGAGCTGGTGCAGTCTATTTGTTTGAGCGCCAAGATATTGCCATGGTCAGAGGTACTTACACTGCCCGTTTCTTAAACAGATTTATTTCACCTTCTCCAGAAACTAGCGCAAAATTTGGTTCTGCAGTTGAATTATATATTAAGGGTATCAGCACTAGCAAAAGACTTCCTTTCCCAGGATTGAGCGCTGAACCAGATCGTCTGGCTTTAATCGGTTCTCCCTACACTGACGTTGGCTCTAAAGTAGATGCAGGTAAAGCCTATTTTTTCAATTTTATGGCTAATGGTAGAATGCAAGGTCATATCCATGAACTTTCTGCTCAAGAAGAAGCTTATGCTCATGCCCATTTTGGCAGCTCAGTTTCTTTAACCATGCCAGATCCTTGGTACATCTTGGTTGGCGCTCCAGGACAGCCTGAAATACCAGGCGCTGCTTTTCTGTTTTATAAAAACGAAGCTGGCACAACTGAGAAACTAACAAAAATCAGCGGACCTGGCGCAAGAACTAATCATAGCGATCTTTTTGGCTACGATGTATTGATTAAAGACAACTTGGGTTTTATCAGCGTCCCTGCTTATAACTTAGGTGTAGTGCATGCCTATTTTATTCATCCAGATTTATTAGCTGAACTAGAAGAAGCTAGAAGAGGCGGTGTGATTGTAGAACTCGGGGATGCTGGAGATGAAGAAGAAGGTGGAGCAGGACGCATAATAATTGAAGGTGACGAAAGTGGCGTGGAAGAAAGAATAGCTGCGCTAATTTCACCTGCTCTAATGTTTGGCGGTTTTGAACCTGCAGATGTTCCAGCTGGTAGCTTGGTTGGCGAATCTATAGCATATGATAAATCAGAAATCGGTTTATTAATATCTGGTCCGCTAGGCTTGGCAGAGCCTCCTGAGCGCTATCCATTAGTTTATGTTTATGATATTATAGAATCAGCTTTTTTTGATATAGGCGGACGTCCTTAATTATTAATTTTTTCCTGGCATCTCAAAGTATATTTAGGTATACGCCCCTCTAGTTTGTCATCCCCGCGAAAGCGGGGATCTAATATTTATAACACATTGGATTCCCGCTTCCGCGGGAATGACTTAGGGGGTTTTCATGATTAAATCCTTAAAACTTACTAGAAGAGGTAAAGTTCGCGATATTTATGATTTAGGATCTGAGCTTTTGTTAGTAGCCACAGACCGGATTTCTTGTTTTGACGTGGTTTTACCCACGCCAATTCCGGAAAAAGGTAAAATTCTAACTGAAATTTCTAATTTTTGGTTTGAAAAAACCAAGCATATAGTTAGCAATCATCTTTCAGAAAAAACTTTAGCTGATGTAATTTCAGATCCAGATGATTTAGCCAGGCTTGAGGGCCGCACAACTATTTGTAAAAAAACCAAACCCCTGCCAGTGGAAGCAATTGTGCGCGGCTATATTAGCGGCTCTGCTTGGCTAGAATATAGCAAACATGGCACTGTTTGCGGACAAGAAATGCCCAAAGTATTAACCAATTCTGCAAAATTTGCTGAACCAATTTTTACCCCATCCACTAAATCAGATAAACATGATGAAAATATTTCTTACGATAAAATGGTAGGGATACTTGGCGCCAAGCTAAGTGAAAAAGTGCGCAATATAAGTTTGAAAATATATAAGGAAGCTGCAGCCTATGCCCTTTCCAAAGGAATCATTATTGCTGATACTAAATTTGAATTTGGCTTGCTTAATGATAAACTTATTTTAATTGATGAAGTATTGACTCCAGATTCTTCGCGGTTTTGGCCAGCAGACAAGTATGAACCAGGAAAATCCCAACCTTCCTTTGACAAGCAGTTTGTAAGAGACTATCTTCTGTCCATTAATTTTAATAAGCAACCACCTGCACCAGAGCTTCCAGCAAATATCGTGGAACAGACTGCTGCAAAGTATAAAGAGGCAAGGCAAAAACTTATATATTGATTTAGACCATTGACTATAGACCATTGACAATTGACCTTACCAATTTTTTAAGGTCTTTGGTCAATAGTCTCTGGTCTATGGTCGCTTTTAGGAGGATTCATGGAAAAAAAACGTTGGTTAGTAGTTGTGGGTGCCCTTTTGGTACAGCTCTGCTTGGGCGCTATTTATGCTTGGGGAGCTTTTACCAAGGCCTTGCAAGATCCTGCAGGAGCCTATGGTTTTAGCGCCACCCAAACTCAGGCTATTTTTGCTGCTGGCCTGGCCAGTTTTGCTGTGGTCATGATTTTAGCTGGCCGCTGGCAAGATAAAATCGGTCCGCGCAAAGTTGCTATTTGGGGTGGCTTGGTGCTTGGGCTAGGTTACATCCTAGCAGGCCTTTTGGGTGGAACCAACTTTTGGACCATGTTCCTCTTTATCGGTATCATTGGCGGCGCTGGTATTGGTTTGGGCTATGTTTGTCCAATTGCTGCTTGTGTTAAATGGTTTCCAGATCTCAAAGGTTTTGTAACAGGCCTGGCAGTTGCCGGATTTGGCGCTGGCGCTTTTATCTTTGTTAAACTTGCCGGAGCTTGGGGAAATTTTATTACTCTATATGGTATAAACGGAACATTCACAATTTTTGGAATCATTTTTTTAGTTTCAGTTATAATTGGCGCTCTTATGCTTTCTAATCCTCCAGCTGGCTGGAAACCTGCAGGCTGGGTTCCTGCAGAAGCCAAAGCAACAACTCCAGTTGCCAAAGCAGAAGATTTTACCCAAGGCGAAACTATTCGCACACATCAATTCTGGATGCTGTGGTTAGCTTTTGTTTTTTCTGCTGGCGCTGGTTTAATGGTTATTGGTTGTTTGAGAAATTTTGGCGAGATGGAAGGCGGCCTGTCAGCTAGCGCTGCTGGTTCTGCTTTAGGCTTGCTGGCACTTTTTAATGGCTTGGGTAGAATTGTTTGGGGTTCTGTTTCTCAAAAACTTGGTGCCAGAAAAGCAATTGGCATCATGACTATTCTGCAAGCAATCATGCTTTTTATGTTACCTACCATGGGTTCCACTGAAATGACTTTAACCATTGCTGCTTGTTGGGTTGGTTTTAATTTTGGCGGTAACTTTGCTTTGTTCCCACTTGCCACTGCTGAATCTTTTGGCACTAAAAACCTGGGAGCAAACTATGGAGCAGTATTCACCTCCTATGGTGTTGGCGGAATTATAATGCCAATTTTAGCTGGCCAGGTTTGGGATACTTTAGGTTCATTTTACTGGGCCTTTATTGTAGCTGGTGTAATTTGCATCTTAGCTACCTTCCTGGCCTGGATAGTGAAACCACCGCATCATTATAATACACACAAGGCTACTGAACAAAAAGCCACGTGTTGTTGTTAATGGCTGTTTAAGATATTAAAAAGTCCCTCGCAATGAGGGGCTTTTTTATTGTTGCTTAAAAAAAAGGCTGATGAGAAAAACTTCTCATCAGCCAATATCCTAATAAGAATCAATTAGTTATATCAACTACAAGCCTTCTTAAAGTAATCTACGAGATCTAATTTTTCCCAAGTAAAGTCTGGGTCATTGCGGCCAAAGTGACCATAAGCTGAGGTTTTGGCAAAGATTGGTCTTCTTAAGTTTAGATAGTCAATCATCTTGCCTGGGCTTAGATCAAATCTTTCACGTACTGCAACCAAGATCTTTTGCACATCCACTTTGGAAGTATTGTGCGTATCAATAAATATGGAAATTGGTTCACGGCTGCCAATGGCATAGGAAAGTTGCAATTCGCAACGATCAGCTAAACCTGCAGCTACGATATTTTTGGTTAGATAACGAGCAAAATAAGCAGCAGTTCTATCTACCTTGGTTGGGTCCTTACCTGAAAAAGCTCCGCCACCATGGTTGCCCACTCCACCGTAAGTATCAACAATGATCTTTCTGCCAGTACAACCAGTATCGCCTACTGGTCCGCCAATTACAAAACGACCAGTATTATTAATATACATTTTGGTATTGTCATCGATCAGATTTCCACAAACTGGATTAATCACATATTTTCTCACATCAGCTCTGATTTGCTCTGTGGTTACATCTTCGTCATGCTGAGTGGCAATCACCACCGCGCTAATGCGTTTGGGTTTGCCGTTTTCATAATCAACTGTAACCTGGCTTTTGCCATCTGGCCTTAAATATTTTAAAGTATTGTTCTTGCGGACTTCTGCTAATTTAGCAGTTAGCTTTTGAGCATAAAGAATTGGAGCTGGCATATATTCCGCAGTCTCGCTAGTGGCATAACCTGACATCATGCCTTGATCGCCTGCGCCATAATCATCATCTTTAGTAGCATTAACGCCCATGGCAATATCTGTGCTTTGTTCATTAATAGAAGTTAAGATGCCAACGCTTTTATAATCAAAACCATATTCTGGCTTATCATAACCAATGTATTTTAGAGCATCTTGCGCAGCAGCTTTGATATTAACATAAGCTTTGGTGGTAATTTCGCCTGTGACCAAAATAAAGCCACCACCTGCTACAGTTTCACAAGCTACGCGCGCCTTGGGATCTTCGGCAATAATGCGATCCAGAACTGTATCTGAAATTCGATCACAGACCTTGTCTGGATGTCCCTCTGTTACTGACTCAGAGGTAAAAGTAAAAAAACCTTGTCTCATAATTTCTCCTTTCTTACTATCTTTACGATTATTATTTTTTCCGAAGCTGAAATATTTAGAATATCTACTTAACCAATGCAACATATATTATTTTTCCTTAATATGAGCTTTGATGCGCGACATTAAACCAAAAAACATATTGGCATCTTTTCTACTTAAACCAGCTCTACCAAAAATTTCCTTAAAATGCCTGGCTATTTTTCCAACCAATCTGCCATCGCCTTCATTATATTTTAGATCAATCAATACTTGTTTAATAGATTCTAACACTGGCCCGGTTTCTGCTTTAGTTAAAAAAGGATGCCTGCCAGCACAAGGTTTTAACATAAAATCCGGCGCTAATTGTTGCAAATATAATTGGTGGCAAACTAATAACACGGATTGAGCTAAATTTAAAGAAGGATAACCTGAATCTGTGGGAATGGAAACTATGGTATCGCACAAGGCCAGGTCTGATTTGACCAAGCCATCAGCTTCAGAACCAAAAAGCAGGGCCACCCCGCCCCTATCTGCCCGCTGGCTTATATCAATTATTGCTGGGATAAAACTATTCAGTGGCGGGCGCGTTCTGCCCTGACGCCTGCTTAAGCCCACAATAGAAGCTAAATCTGCGCAAGCTGCTTTAACAGAAGAAAAAACCTTTGCCTGCTCTATTAAAGGGTAAGCATGAACCGCCCATTTTTTGGCGCCCTCAGTTTTATATTCAACAGGACTGACCAAACGCAAATCAGCAAAACCACAATTAGCCATAGCCCGGGCTACCATGCCGATATTTTCATCTCCCTGGGGATTGACTAAGATTATGGTGATATTATTTAGCATATAAATGACAACTTTGAGCCATTTCTTAATGTGATAACGATCCAGTGTCAAACTCAAATAAAGCCTTGATCTTCCAAACAATAGACAGTATTTAACATCTATTATGAACAAAGCTGAAAATCGGCGTAAATTTGCCAGACTAGATCTTGCCTTAACTGTTGGTTATCGTGTTGTAGATGACCCAAGCACTTCCCAGGAAATGTCTGAAGTAACCTCCAGCGATATAAGCCTGGGCGGCCTAAGGCTGATGACCCCTTCTGCGCTTAAAAATGGATCTAGATTAGAATTAGAAATATTACTTTCTGAAGATGAAAAAAACCCTATTAAAGCTGATGGTGCTGTGGTTTGGCAAAGCAAAATTTCCAACACCAGTTATGAAACTGGAGTGGTTATTCAAGGCATGAACAATGCTGACAAAAAACGCTTTATGGAATTTGTCTTTGATCAAATATCCAAGATAGTCACAGCCTAACATGCAACTCCCCTATAGTTTCGGCAAATACGTAATCACCCGAAAACTCGCTAAAGGCGGCATGGCTGAAATCTTCCGCGCCAAATATCTGGGCGAAGGCGGTTTTGAAAAAACCGTTGCCATCAAAAGGCTTCTCTCAACCTGGTCTGCAGATCAAAACTTTATCACCATGCTCATTGATGAAGCCAAGGTATTGGTGCATTTGCAACATCCAAATATCGTGCAAATTATTGAATTGGGCAAGGAAGGAGACAACTATTTTCTCTCCATGGAGCTGGTGGACGGTTTGGATTTAGGTCGTTTTTTTAATAGATTGGTCCGCGACCAGATTTCTTTGCCCACTAAATATACTATCTACATCATCAGCCAAATTTTAAATGCTTTAAGTTTTGCTCACGGCAAATCTTTAAACATTGTGCATCGCGATATATCACCGCCTAATGTTTTACTCTCCTGGAACGGAGAAGTTAAAGTTGCGGATTTTGGCATAGCCAAGGGGGCACACCGCACTTATGAAACCGCAGTTGCTCAAGCCAAAGGCAAATATTCCTACATGTCTCCGGAGCAGGCCAAAGGAGAGGCTGTTGATCAAACCACAGATTTATATGCTGTGGGAATTTTATTGTATGAATTATTAACTGGCAAACGTCTGTTTGACGGCCCTTCAGATTTAGAAGTAATTGAAAAAGTTAAAAAAGGTTGTCCTAATTTAGATTTATTAGAAATATTTGATAAAGACTTGCCAGAAATTGTCGGCAAGGCCTTGCAAAAAAAATCCAGACAAAGATATCAAAGCGCTTCAATTTTTTTAAAAGAACTAAATAACTATGCTGTAAAAAATAATCTGGTAATTACTGCCTATGATTTTGGGCAATTCATTAGCCAAACTTTTGCCCAAGAGATAGTTGAAGACGAAGCAGAACAGAGCAAGGCTGAAGAAACATTTAAGCAAACCAAGCCCATTAGCGAATCTCAGCTTTTTCCAAGTTCTGGCAAAAAGATTAAAACCTTTGCAGTTTGTTTAAGTTTTATCTTTATTCCCTGGTATCCTTATTTGCCAAATATCCCAACCCAACCAGAACCGATTGTTTCTAAAATTATTGAACCGCAAGTTACTATGCCAAAAACAGTATCCCCTAAAACAACACCAGCAACTCCCCTACCGTCTGCTTTACTTAGCGTGCAAGCTAGGCCTTGGGGATATATAACCATTCCCGGATTTTTTAATCACAAAGAATCTCCGATCAGTAATTTCAAAATAAAACCTGGAAAATATTTGGTAAAAGTTTTTTATGAACCAAAAAATCAATGGTTAAGCCAAGAATTTGAAACCAAAAACAATGTCCACACCAATTGTTTAGCAATCTTTGGCAACAATCCTTCCTTAAGATGTAATATTAAGTAGTTTTTAAAATTTCCGCAGGGGACAAGGTCTTTGAAGCTTTTTAGGCGCGCGCAGGATGTGTTGGTAGGCAGCCCCAGAGCCCCAAAAAACTAGATGAAGCAATAAACTTTGAGTTGGCGTAGAGCAGGTTTTCGAATCCGGACCGACAACTCTCAAGTTACTAATAGTTTCGTAATGGTCTGAGGGAGGTGAGAAGACCTGGTCGAAAGCTAACTCAAAGTTTATACACAATTCACTCTTGACATTAAGTCCAAAAACAGCGAGACAAAGTCCGAATTTAATATTAACCACGTGTTGAAAAACACGCCAAACTACCCAATAACAATGATAGAAATCAGATTCCATGGACGTGGCGGGCAAGGCTCAGTTACCTCAGCAGAGCTGGTAGCCCTGGCAGCAATTGAGGAAAAAAAGTGGGCCCAATCCATGCCTTCTTTTGGCCCGGAAAGACGTGGCGCACCTGTGGTGGCCTATCTTCGGGTTTCCGAAGAACCAATTTTGGTGCGCGCTGAAGTGACCAAACCAGATATAGTCGTGGTTCTAGATGATTCTTTGCTCAGGATCCTGGATGTTACTGCTGGCTTAAAAAAAGATGGGCTCTTGGTAGTTAACACCAAGCATTCTGAAAAAGAAATCCACGCATTAACTAAATTTAACGGCAAGCTGGCAACTGTTGATGCCTTAAAAATCGCCATGGAAGAGCTAAAAGTTCCCATCACCAACACCACAATGATTGGCGCTTTGCTGAAAGCCAAGGAGTTGGTGAAATTAGATTCAATCAAGGCTCAAATTAAGGCCCGTTTTAATGCAAAACTGGCAGAGCGAAATATTAGTGCCTTAGATAGATCGTTTAAGGAAACTAAAACTCAATGACCATAGACCATTGACCATAGACCATTGAATTATTGTCTATTGTTAAAAATCCTTGGTCTCAACTTAAAATGAAAGAACACACTTGGAAAAATGTTGAGTTAGGTGCCATTGTCACTGAAGCTGGTAGCGCCAGCCAGTATAAAACTGGAGACTGGCGTTCTCAATATCCAAAGTACAATCAAGATAGATGCGTAAAATGCGGAATTTGTTATCTTTATTGTCCAGATGCGGCAATTAAAATTAAAGCTGATGGCTATATTGAAGTTGATCAATTTTATTGCAAAGGTTGTGGCATCTGCGCCAGAGAGTGCTGGACCGGCGCTTTTGAAATGATGCCAGAAGGAAGCCAAGAGAATTCAGAAAAGAAAAAGGAAAAGAAAAAATGAGTAAAAGAATTGGCTTAGAAGTTTCTTTAGCAGTATCTGAAGCTGCCAAAATGGCTAGAACAGAAGTTGTGGCAGCATATCCTATTACTCCGCAAACCCATATCGTGGAATCTTTAGCTGAAATGATTGCTGAGGGCGAACTTGATGCAGAATATATTTGTGTAGAATCCGAGCACTCTGCCATGAGCGCTTGCTTGGGATCATCAGCAACTGGCGCTCGCACTTTTACGGCAACTGCTGGCCAAGGACTTGAGCTAATGCATGAAGTTGTTTATGTGGCTGCCTCCATGAGACTACCCATTGTTATGGCTGTGGCTAACCGCGCCCTATCTTCTCCTCTTTCTGTTTGGGGCGATCATTCAGATGTCATGGCCATTCGCGACACTGGCTGGATACAAATTTTTGCTGAAAACGGCCAAGAGGCTTTTGACCTGGTTTTATGGGCATTTCGTTGTGCTGAAGACAAGCGCGTACTTTTCCCAGTAACTGTGAACCTAGATGGTTTTCACTTAACCCACGTGGTTGAACCCATTGAACTACCAGATCAGGAATTAGTAGATAAATATCTGCCTAAATTTGAATATCCGCTACCACTTGATCCGCGCAAACCAGTATCCATGGGAGCTTTTACAATCCCTCAATTTTATACTGAAGCAAAAAATCTCAAGAACAGGCATTTCAAAATACCAGGCCAGTGATTACTGAAACCTTGAATGAATTTGCCAAAGTTTTTGGCCGCAAATATCAGCCTGTGGAAAAATACCTGGCTGATGATGCTGAAACCTTAATTCTAACCATGGGCTCCTATAGTCAAACCGCTTCTCTGGCTGTAAAAGAGTTGCGTGATAAAGGTGAAAAAGTAGGACAAATTCGTTTAAGACTGTGGCGCCCCTTTCCTTTTGCTGAGCTAAGAGAAGCTGTCAAAGGCGCTAAAAGATTAATTATATTAGATCGAGCTATTTCCTACGGCGGGCCAGGCGGTCCAGTTGCTTCTGAAGTGAAAAGCGCACTTTATGATTTAAAAGACAAACCCAAGATTGCCAGTTTTGTTGGTGGTTTGGGTGGCCGAGATATTTTAGCTGAACAATTTGTGGAAATGATCAAGCGCGGCATTGAAGTTGCTGACCAAGGACAAAAAGAAACTTTTGAAATGATAGGGGTGAAATAATAATGACACCAGAATTTTCTGTATATGCATCTAGATTAGCCAGCAAAGATGAGCCTTTCAAACCAGGGCATCGAGCCTGCGTGGGATGCTGCGAAGTTTTAGCTGTGCGCCAAGTAGCCAAGGTTTTGGGAAGAGATGTAATCATGGTTAACGCTACTGGCTGCATGGAAATTATTTCATCAGGCTATCCTTACACCAATTGGGATGTACCCTGGATTCACACTTTGTTTGAAAACACAGCAGCAGTTGCTTCTGGAGTAGAAGCTGCTTTAAAAATTAAAAAACGCAAAGGCAGTTACCCTAAAGAAAGAAACACCAAGGTTGTAGCTATGGGCGGTGATGGTGGAACAGCTGATATCGGTTTCCAAGCTCTCTCTGGCATGTTGGAACGAGGTCATAATATTTTATATATCTGCTATGATAATGAAGCCTATATGAACACCGGAATTCAGCGTTCTGGTGCCACTCCTTATGGTGCTTCAACTACAACTTCACCAGCTGGTAGTCACAGCATTGGCCAAACTACTTGGAAAAAAAATATGCCGCGCATTGTTGCAGCACATGGCATTCCATATATTGCCACAGCTAGTCCTAGCCATCCTTTTGATTTAATGGCCAAGGTAAAAAAAGCTGCTGCAGTTAACGGACCAGCCTATTTGCATATTTTTTCAGCCTGTCCAACTGGCTGGCGATCCCCTTCTGATATTGCCATTAAGCATAGCCGGCTGGCCGTACAAACAGGAGTATTTCCGCTTTATGAAATTGAAAATGGAAAATGGCGCATGACTGTAAATAGCGACAAACTTTTACCAGTTACTGATTATTTTAAAGGCCAAGGTCGGTTCAAACATTTAGGTGAAAAGGATTTAGAATTTATCCAAACACACGTTACTAAAGAGTGGGAAGAGCTTAAGAAGAAATGCGAAAAATAACGCCGTACGCTGTACGCCGTACGCTAGACGAGAGAAAAATATGGATCTCAAAAAAGTAGAAAAAATTGTCAAAGACCATAATAATGATGCTGCCCACCTAATCGGCATCTTACAAGATATTCAGGCTGAGTTTAGATATTTACCCAAAAAACCTTTACAGAAAGTTGCTGAACTTTTGAACATTCCTCTTTCACAGGTTTTTTCAGTAGCCACTTTTTTTAGGGCTTTTTCTTTGGAACCACGCGGCAAAAACGAAGTGCACGTTTGTATGGGAACAGCCTGCCATGTTAGAGGCTCTCAACGAATTTTAGAAGATCTGGAGCGTGGTTTTGGCATTGCTGCTGGCCAAACAACCAAAGATCAACATATTACTTTAGAAACCGTGAATTGCGTTGGCACTTGCGCTTTAGGACCAGTACTAGTGGTTAATGGTGAATATCATGGTAAAATGGATGGACCAAAAACTGATAAACTTATCAAGGAAATAAAAAATGCAACGTCTAAATGATTCCAAAGCATTAGAAACACTTAGAACAAAAATTCTAAAGGAACGCGACCCCAATAAGCCAGTGGTGATTATGTGCGGCGGAACTGGTTGTCATGGTTATGGTTGCCAAAATGTAATTGCTGCTTTTAAAAATGAAATTGAAACCAAAAAGCTTACTGACAAAGTTGAACTGCGCGTTTCTGGCTGTCATGGTTTTTGTGAAAAAGGTCCTTTGGCTTTAATTCAGCCTAAAGGAATTTTTTATCAGCGCATTGAACCAGAAGATGTGCCAGATATTTTAACAAAAACTGTTTTAGGCAATGACGTAATTGAAAAGCTTTTATTTACTGATGATGGCAAAACCAGGATTAAATTAGAAAAAGATGTTCCCTTCTACGCCAAACAAGACCGTTTAATCTTTGGCGCTAATCAGCGCATTAATCCGGACAACATTGAAGATTATCTAGCTGATGGCGGTTATGCAGCTTTGACCAAAGCCTTGGCCATGAAACCAGAAGCCATTATTGATGAGGTTAAGAAAGCTGGTTTGCGCGGTCGCGGTGGTGGTGGATTTTTAGCCGGCCGAAAATGGGAAACAGTGCGTAATGCCCAGCCTGGCGAACCACGCTTTGTAATTTGCAATGCTGACGAAGGTGATCCTGGCGCATATATGGATCGCTCTGTATTAGAAGGAAATCCACACAGTATTATAGAGGGTATGATCATCGGCGCCTATGCTATTGGTTCCAACCAAGGCTATATCTATGTTAGAAATGAATATCCCTTGGCTGTAAAACATGCACGCATTGCTTTAGCTCAAGCCAAGGAATTAGGCTTGGTAGGTAAAAATATTTTGGGTTCGGGTTTTGATTTTGAAATTGAAATTAGCCGTGGTGGTGGAGCTTTTGTTTGCGGTGAATCAACTGCTTTAATGGCCTCTTTGGAAGGTAAAATTGGTGAACCAAGAGCAAAATATATTCACACAGCTGTTGCTGGCTTAAATGGCAAACCAAGCTGTTTAAATAATGTAGAAACTTGGGCCAATGTTCCTTTAATCATTAATAAAGGTGCAGATTGGTATGGCAAAATCGGCACCAAGGGAAGCAAAGGCACTAAAATATTTTCCTTAGTTGGAAAAATTAAAAATACAGGTTTGGTTGAAGTCCCCATGGGCATTAGTCTCAAGGAAATTATTTTTGATATTGGCGGCGGCATTCCAGATGGCAAGAAGTTTAAGGCAGTGCAAACTGGCGGCCCTTCTGGTGGTTGTCTTCCAGAAAATATGCTGAACCTGTCAGTTGATTTTGATGAATTAACCAAAGCTGGTTCTATGATGGGCTCTGGTGGTTTGATCATCATGGATGAAGATACCTGCATGGTGGATGTAGCGCGTTACTTTACGCATTTCTTGACTGAAGAATCTTGTGGAAAATGCGTGCCTTGCCGCGAAGGTGTTTATCAGATGTTGCAAATCTTAAATCGCATCTGTGCTGGTCAAGGCCAAGAAGAAGATCTTAAATTATTGGAAGAATTATCTGAAACCATTTTAGATGCTTCACTTTGCGCTTTAGGTTCAACTGCGCCTAATCCGGTTCTTTCAACCATTAAATACTTCCGCAATGAATATGAAGCACATATTAAAAATAAAAAATGCCCAGCCAAGGTTTGCAAAGATTTAATTACCTTTACGGTAATCGATAAAAACTGCGTGGGTTGCATGGCTTGTGCCAAAGCTTGTCCAGTTAACGCAATCGAGCAAACTGATCAACCAGCAATGATAAAAGGAAAACCAAGCCCCAAGCTTAAAATTCACCGCGTCATTCAGGATAAATGTATTAAATGCGGCATGTGCAAGGAAAGTTGCAAGTTTAAGGCGATAAGAGTTGAATGATGTCATTGCGAGTCTCCGCCTCAAGCGGAGACGAAGCAATCCCGAGGCCTCCTTGGGATCGCCACGCGTCCTTTGGACGCTCGCGATGACAAATATACAGTTAGGAATTACAAATATGGAAAAAATTGAGATCACTATTGATGGTAAACAAGTAAAGGCAAAAGCCGGTGAAAGACTATTAGATGTTTTGCGTCGCGAAGGTATCTTCATTCCAACTCTTTGTGACCATGAAGACTTGCAACCTTACGGTGTTTGCCGCTTATGCATTGTAGAATGGGATCGTGGTGATTGGGCGAAGGTTATTACTTCCTGCAACTTTCCAGTAAAAGACGGACAAATCTTTAGGACCAAGACAGAAAAAATCATCAGACAGCGCAAAATGGTTATGGAACTCACTTTGGCCCGCGCCTCAAAAACACCTGAGGTGATTGAATTAGCAAAAAAAATGGGTGTAACCTCAACTCGTTTTCCCACCAAAGATGAAGGTTGTATTTTGTGCGGCAATTGTATTCGGGCTTGCAGCGAAATAGTGGAAGTAGATGCCATTTGTTTTGCAGCCAGGGGTCCAGATCGCAAAGTTTCCTCGCCCTTCTTTCAAGAAGCCATAGATTGCATTGGTTGCGGCTCTTGCGCCTATGTCTGCCCTACTAATTATATTAAAGTTGAAGAAGATGATAAAGTCCGCAAATTCCCACTTTGGAACGTAGAATTTGAAATGGCCCATTGTAAAAAATGCGGCCAAAAAATCGCTCCAAAAAAACAATTAGAATACTTACGCCAAAAAGCTAACTTAGCTGAAGATTGGTTTGATCTTTGCAACAATTGCAGATAAGCAATTAGCATTATGGGCAAAATCAAGATTTTATCCGAACAAGTAATCACTAAAATTGCTGCTGGTGAAGTAGTGGCCAGGCCTGCGTCCGTGGTTAAGGAGTTGGTTGATAATGCCCTTGATGCTGGCGCAACTTCAATTGAAGTTGATATTCAAGCTGGTGGCAAAAAACGCATTACTGTAATTGACAATGGCCAAGGCATGGCCTCTGAAGATGCCTTAATGTGTATTGAGCGCCATGCCACTAGCAAGTTGTCTTCTGAAAAAGACCTGGAAGCTATTCGCACCATGGGTTTTCGCGGAGAAGCGCTTGCTGCAATTGCTGCTGTTTCTAGAATGAAGCTGGAGACCAAAGTTTCTGATTCTAAAGTTTTGGAAGGCACACAACTGGTTGTGGAAGGCGGAGCCATAAAACATCATAAAACTTTTGGCTGCCCTGCTGGCACAAGCATTACTGTGGAAGATTTGTTCTTTAATATCCCAGCCAGACAAAAGTTTTTGCGCTCAGATAATGTGGAGTATGGGCATATTGCCAATATAGTGGCTGACCTGGCGCTAACCAGCAATCAAATTAGTTTTAGTTTAACACATAATGGTTCTCCTAAATTTCGCTATCATGCTTCTGAAAATAAATTAAGCCGCATTGAAGCAGTATTTGGAAAAAACTGCCAAGATTCTTTAGTTGAATTTGCTGAACCTGGCGATGGCATTTCTATCCATGGATTTGTCTCAACGCCAAATTTGACCCGCAGCAGTGCCAAAGACCTAAATTTTATTTTAAATAATCGACCAATCAAAGATCGCATTTTGCAACACGCCTTGCTTTCTGGCTTGGAATCAAACTTTCCCCGAGGTTCATATCCTTTGGCAGTTTTATATTTAGAACTTGATCCAACCTTGGTTGATGTAAATGTGCATCCCACCAAAAATGAAGTGCGGTTTAGCAATGGCCAGATGATTCATAATTTTGTTAAATCTGCGGTGCAAAAAGCTGTTTCCAAAAATGTAAAAGCTATTCCGGTTTATGCGAAAACCAGTTTGTTGGGTCATTCCCAAGAAATGTGTCATTCCCGCGAAAGCGGGAATCCCATTGTTTACAAAGGTCTGGATCCCTGCTTTCGCAGGGATGACAGCCCCCTCCCTCTCAAAGTAATCGGTCAATTTGGGCAAGCTTTTATCATCTGCGAGGATGAAAATAGAAATCTGGTGGTAGTCGACCAGCATGCAGCGCATGAGCGCTTAGGATTTGAAAGGCTAAAAAAACAGTATCAGGCCGGCAAAGTTAAGCAACAACAATTATTAATTCCCGAACAGGTTGCGCTTTCTTCAAAAGAATTTGCAGTTATTGAAGATCATTTAGTAATGCTTGAAAAAGCTGGTTTTGAAATCGAGCCTTTTGGCGGCAGCACTTTAATTGTCAAAAGCATGCCCAGCATTTTAGGTGATGTCTCGGCAAAACCTCTTTTAGAGAAAATTTCTACTGATCTAGCTGAGTTCGAAGCAAGTGATGGTCTTGAAAAAACAATTGAACAAATATTTGCTTTAGTTGCCTGTCATCAACAGGTGCGCGCTGGCGATAAGCTGTCTCCACTTGAACTGGAACAATTAATTAGAGATATTTTTCTAGAAAATATTTCTAACTGCCCACATGGCCGCCCAGCTTTGATTAAGATTGCACCTGAGGAAGTTGAAAAATGGTTTAGAAGAACATGAGTTTGACCAAAATAATCATAATCTGTGGTCCAACCGGGGTTGGCAAAAGCCAAATTGCTATTGAACTTGCCAAAAAATTTCAGGGTGAAATTGTAAATGCAGATTCGCAACAAGTTTATATTGGGCTAGATATTGGTACAGCTAAACTTAACCTTGCCCAAACGTGCGGCATCCCTCATCATTTAATAGATATAGTAACGCCAGACAAACATTTTGATGCTAGTATTTTTATGAATTTGGCTGACCAGGCCATTGCCGAAATTACTTCTCGTAAAAACACACCTTTTATTGTGGGTGGAACAGGTCTATATCTGCGACTACTTATAAATGGCATCTGTGAAGCTCCAGCGCAAGATCCAGAGCTGCGCAAACAATATGAAGCATATATTGTTGAAAATGGAATTGAATATTTACACGCTCGTTTGCGAAAAATTGATCCTGAGTCAGCAGGTGTAATTCACCCTAATGATCGCACCCGCATCATCAGAGCATTAGAAATCTTTGACAGTTGCGGCAAAACAGCTAGCCAGTTTTATTTAGAGCAGCAAAACATGACTAAACGTTACCAAGCCTTAAAAATTGGACTTAATATTTCCAGAGATCAGTTGTATGCTAGATTAAACGCGCGCGTTGAGGCAATGTTAGAAAATGGCTGGATTGAAGAAGTAAAAGAACTTCTTAGCAGATATGGTTCTCAAACCCAGGCTTTGCAAGCAATCGGCTATAAAGAAATTGTTTCTCATCTACAAGGTGAGCTGAAATTAGAAGAATTGGCCATGCAAATTAAGCAACAAACTCGCCATTATGCTAAACGCCAACTAACCTGGTTTCGGGGTGATCCAGAAGTCATTTGGTTTGCACCTGCTGAAATGGACAAAATAGCGGAAAAAATTGAGTTTTTTCTCGGTTCTAATTGACTTCCAGCATCTTATTTCATACACATGAATCCCGATTACCCTCCCCCTGTCCCCTCCCATCGAGGGAGGGGTGAGGAGGAAAAAACAACACTATTATATTGGAGGAATATCATGGCAAAAATTATTGGCATTCACGCCCGAGAAATTTTGGATTCCAGAGGCAACCCCACAGTTGAAGCAGATTGTCTGGTGGAAGGTGGTTATTTTGGACGGGCAGCAGTCCCTTCTGGCGCATCCACTGGCATTCATGAAGCAGTTGAACTTCGTGATGGTGATAATAAACGATACAATGGCAAGGGTGTGCTTAAGGCTGTTGAAAATGTTAATACAACCATTCGCCATGCCATTAAAGGCATGTCTTGTCTGGGCCAACAGATCATTGATCACAAATTAATTGAACTTGATGGCACTTCAAATAAATCCAAATTAGGCGCCAATGCTATTTTGGCTGTATCTTTAGCAGTTGCCAAAGCAGCTGCCCGTTCTCAATCTAAAGAACTATATGAACATATCGGCAGCCTCTATCATAGTAAAAATGACTTTGTCCTGCCAGTGCCTATGATGAATATTTTAAACGGTGGCGAACATGCAGATAACAATGTAGATATTCAAGAATTTATGGTCATGCCGGTTGGCGCAGAAGATTTTCATACAGCATTGCGTATGGGCACAGAAGTATTTCATAGTTTAAAAACTGTTTTAAAACAAAAAGGTTTTTCTACTTCAGTTGGCGATGAAGGCGGGTTTGCCCCTAACTTGCGTTCCAACCAAGAAGCTTTAGATGAAATTATGCAAGCTATTGAACGCGCGGGCTATAAGCCTGGCGAAGATGTTGCCCTAGCCATAGATGCTGCAGCTTCATCTTTTTATGCAGATGGCAAATATACATTTAAAGGTGAAAACAAAACCTTTGATTCAGTAAAGCTTGTTGAATGGTATGAAACCATTGTAAAAAATTATCCAATTGTCTCTTTAGAAGATGGCTTAGCTGAAGACGATTGGGATGGCTGGCGTTTTCAAACAGAAAAATTGGGCAAAAAAGTACAGCTGGTTGGCGATGATATCTTTGTGACCAATATTTCTCGCTTAGAAGAAGGCATTAAAACTAAGGTAGCTAATTCTATTTTGATCAAACTAAATCAGATCGGCACCTTAACTGAAACTCTAGATTGTATTAAGAAAGCAAAAGACGCTAATTACACAACAGTAATTTCACATCGTTCTGGTGAAACAGAAGATTCCACAATTGCTGATTTGGCAGTAGGCACTGCAGCAGGACAAATTAAAACTGGTAGCGCATCTCGTTCTGATCGTATTGCCAAGTATAACCAGCTTTTGCGCATTGAAGAACATTTAGGCAGTAAAGCTACCTTCTTGGGAAGAAAAGCTTTAAGCCGCTAAGGCATATATGGCTTTGGATATTGTGATTGCGCCGTTTAAGTTAGCTGATCTTGAGCAGATTATAAGCATTGAAAACCAGGTTTTTACCACACCCTGGTCAAAAAATGCCTATTTGGAAATTAGCAGACTTGAAAATGTGCATTTTTTGGTAGTTAAGCATTTAGCAGAAGTAGCTGCCTATATTCTTTTTCAAGAAACCAATGCTGGCCACGATCTGGAATTGCATACAATTGCTACAGCGCCTGGATATCGTCATTTAGGATTAGCAAAAAAAATGATGCAATTTATGATAAATGAAGCTCAAAAGAAGAACTTGAAACATATTTTCTTGCTAGTCAGAGCATCTAACCTGCCAGCCATATCTTTGTATAATAAATTCGACTTTAAGGCAATCGGCGTACGGCCCCATTATTATGCAGATAATAGAGAAGATGCCTTGCTGATGAGGTTAGACCTATGAAGGACACGTTAGCGAAAATTGAATATGTGGATCAACTAAATCCTGTCCATTTTAAGCTGGGTCTAAAAGTAGATTGGGAAAAATTCACTTCTGGCCAATTTGTCATGCTGCATCCTCCCAAGCAAGCAACTTTTTTGAGCCGACCTTTTGGTATTGTTAATCTAGAAAATGGGGTCCTGGAATTGTGCATTAAGATTATTGGTTCTGGCACACAAGCTTTAGCTCAAGCCCAGGTTGGCGAAAGCCTGAAAGTTATTGGTCCTTTGGGAAATGGATTTGATATTCCCTCAAATATCAAGCAAGCTGTCTTAGTTGCTGGTGGTTACGGCATTGCCCCGCTTTTGCCTTTGGCCAAGGCTATAAAAAACCAGGGCAAAAAAGTTAGCTTTTACTATGGCGCTAAAACTGTTGACGATCTTTTATACACAGAAAGTTTGGCTGATTTAGACCTGAATTTAAACTATACCACTGAAGACGGCAGCAAAGGAAAAAAAGGTTTGATTCTTGATATATTAAAACCTGATTTGAAAAATATGGGGCAAGCAACAATTTTTGCCTCTGGACCTTCAGGATTATTGCAGGCTTTATCCAAACTAGCTCTAGATAATAAAATTCCTGCGCAAATTTCTTTAGATAGTTATATGGCTTGCGGTATTGGCGTTTGTTTGGGTTGTATGGTCAAAATGAAAGATGGTAGTTTGAAACGTGCTTGCAGAGAAGGACCAGTGTTTAACGCGAGTGAATTATGCAACCAGATCTAAAAATCAACTTTGGCAAACTTGAGCTGCGCAACCCTGTGCTGGTTGCTTCTGGCACGTTTGGTTATGGCGAAGAATTTTCTGAACTGTATGATCTCTCTAAACTTGGGGCAGTTGTTACCAAAGGTATCTCGCTTAAACCCAGAGCTGGAAATCCTATGCCACGTGTAATTGAAACAGCTTCTGGCCTGCTTAATGCTATTGGCTTGGCTAATGTTGGTTTAGATGTTTTTTTGCATGAAAAACTTCCATATTTGAAAAAAAACAAGGCTACAGTAATCGTAAATATTTTTGGCGAAAGCATTGAGGAATATGTGGCCTTGGCTTTGAAAATAAATGGCTCTAATGGTGTATCTGGTTTAGAACTAAACATCTCTTGCCCTAATGTAAAATGCGGAGGGCTAGCATTTGGCACAGATCCGAAATCTGCTGCTGAGGTTACCAAAGAAGTTAGAAAAGCTACTTCCTTTCCTTTAATTGTTAAGCTCTCTCCCCAAGTAGCCAGCATAGCAGAAATGGCGCAAGCTGTGGTTGAAGCAGGAGCTGATATTCTGTCTGTAATTAATACAGTGCCAGGTATGGCTATTGACACCAAAACCAAAAAACCAAAACTGGCAAATATTTTTGGCGGACTTTCTGG
Source organism: Pseudomonadota bacterium (assembly GCA_043823065.1). Classification (GTDB taxonomy): domain Bacteria; phylum UBA10199; class UBA10199; order 2-02-FULL-44-16; family DYJF01; genus JBDRBB01. Next base: position 37,030 of record JBDRBB010000013.1, read on the forward strand.
ACCAGCTATCAAACCTATTGCTTTAAAATTAGTTTACGAGACCGCCAAGGCAGTTAACGTGCCAATTATTGGCATGGGCGGCATAATGAACACCACTGATGCTATTGAATTTTTCCTGGCTGGAGCAAGCGCCATTCAAATCGGCACTGGTAATTTTGTCAATCCCAGCTTGGGTTTAGAAATTATTGCTGGACTTAGACAATACATGATTGATCATAACTTGGCCGATCTTAGCCAAATCATTGGCAAGTTAGAAACTTGAGCGTCATTGCCTGGAACAAGCTCAGGGTGATACGGGGGAGTCATGGACAATATCAACACTCTTATACACTCCAATATCTTTTTAGTTTTAGGTTTTCTATTTGTCTTGTTCGCCTACAGACAACTTGCTAAAAAAAGCTCTAAACTTCCATTCGTTCCTCTTGGTTTATTTATTTTCTATCTGGTTTTAATTTTGGCTCGTTTGCCTTTGGCTCATTTTGGCTTAACCAAGTGGAGCGATAAACTTTGGTTAGCAGAAATTATTGTTCTTTACTGTGCTGTAGCCAGGATTTTTTATTTTTTGATCATTGATCTTTGGCTTACCAAATATCAGCGCAAAGCTATTCCTAAAATTACCCGCGATCTTTTTTTGATTATCATCTTTGCCGTAATTGCCATCGTGCTCTTGCACACCAAGGGCAAATTTAACTTGGCTTCTGTTTTAACCACCTCTGCTGTGCTTACCATGGTTATTGGTTTGGCTGCCCAGGAAACTTTAGGTAATATCTTTTCGGGCATTGCCATTCAAACTGAAAAACTCTACAAAATCGGCGAATGGATTGCTTTTAAGGAACATGTTGGTGAAGTTTTAAGCATTACCTGGAAATCAACTTTAATTAGAACTTTAGAAAATGAAGTTGTCTACATTCCGAATAATATCATCGCCAAGGAAATCGTAAAAAACTATTCCCGTCCCCAGGCCAAGCATGTGGCAGTCATAAATATTGGCATTGAATATGAAGCTTCGCCTAATAAAGTGCGCCAGGTTATGTTAGATACTTTGCTTAAGCACCCCAAAGTTTCTAAATCTCCAACACCCGAAGTTCGTTTAACTTCTTTTGATGACTTTTCCATTAATTACCAAATCAGATTTTGGAACGATGATTTTGCTAATGAAAAAAAAATCAAAGCAGAAATTATGAACTCCATGTGGTATGCCTTAAAACGCAATAATATTATCATCCCCTTTCCAATCCGCGATTTACGGATTCATCATATTGAAAATTTAAATCAGCTACGCACTCAGGAAAAGCTGCACGAAGAAATCCGCCTAGAACTTAGACAGGTTTCTATTCTAGAACCACTAGCTGATGAAGACCTGGATATTTTAGCCAAGCGCATCGAGCCGCAAAGGTTTGGCGATGGCGAAATGGTTGTGCAGCAAGGTTTGCCTGGTGAATCAATGTATATTGTAGAGCATGGATCAGCAAAAGTGGTATTAAATCAACACTTTGATAAACCCGTTGCGATATTAAATGAAGGAGCTTTTTTTGGGGAAATGAGTTTGCTAACCGGTGAAAAAAGAACAGCCACAGTTGTAGCACAAGGCGATTCCAGTTTTTTAAAGATTAATAAAGATGATTTTGCTGATATTATTCACTCTCATCCAGCCATTTCTGATGCCTTAGCCCAGGCATTAGAAAAACGGCAAGCTGAACTGGATAAACTAAGAGGTGAAACAGCTCAGGCTGCTCCAACAAGAGCAGCCCAGCTTGCTTCTAAGATTAAAACCTTTTTTGGAATTGTTTAGGGGACGTTTCCCCCCTTAACAACTGTCTGTAATTACTGCTTAATTAAAGGCAACTTGAAATTATTGAAGCTTAATCAGCTCAAAAAATTCAACCCGCCTTTTATTCGTGAATTAATTTAACTAGTTAGCAAGGGGGGAAACGTCCCCTTCCCTTCTAATCTGCTTCTTCTGGCTCCATCATTTCTTGGTCATGGTCTCTGTCCATCATGCCCCGGCCAGGATGTTTATCCATCATACCCCGGTGGTAATATGGTTTGCCCATATATTTGCTTTTTCCCCAATGACACATACCACATTTCCAGCCGCTCAGACCTGAATAAATCAAGGTGACGATAGCCAAAATCACTGTAATAACCGCAATTACCTGACCAACTTTTCTAACCACACCTTCACGTTTCAGCGCTTTGAGCCAGACAATATAAGCAAATCCCAAGACCAACATGAAGAACAATAACATTTTCCATAGATGCATATCCATACAACCCCCTTTTTTGGTTACAATTTTGCATTTGAAAACTTACTTAATCAAAATAAAATTTACTTGCCTGGCCGAAGTGTTTGGATCCTGGCGATAAGAAACAAAGTGTTCTGGGTTGCAACTGGTGCAAGCAGACAAGGTTTCTACGTTTTCTTTTCTTAACCCAACCTTGAGCAAACGTTCTCTAACCGCTGCTTTTAAGTCTAAATAATATTTTTCAGATTGAGTAGCCCGCTTGAAATTATTTTCTGAAAGCCCGCTTTGCACAAAGATTTGCCTTACATCTTCGCCAACACTATAACAACCTTCACAGACCGCAGGACCTATAGCAGCTTTAACATTGGCTGGATTGCTATGAAAATGTTCATACATTTTATCTAAAGCAACTCGCATTACATTACCAGCACAGCCTCTCCAACCTGCATGTACCGCAGCAACAGCCTTATGCTCTGGATCACATAAAAGAATAGGCACACAATCTGCAGTTCGAATAAAACAAACCACATTAGTTTGATTGGTAATAAAACCATCTCCAGCCAACATTTTAACCTCAGTACCGTCTAACACATGCACGCCATTGCCATGCACCTGATTGGTTTGCGCAACCTTGGCCTTATGAACACCCAAATGATTAAGATAATCATTCAAGGTAAAACCTTTGGTGCCAAAGCCATGAGCTAACCAGGAATATTTTTCTAGCTTTTCTGATTTATAATGTTGCATAATTTCTCCTATTGTTCTCGACTTTGCTCGAACAATAAACACTTAATGTCATCTGGTAGCGGCGCTTCAAATTCCAGCCATTGCTTTTTGGTTGGATGCTTAAAACCCAAGCGCCACGCATGTAAGGCTGGCCGGCCAAACTTTATTTTTCTGGCTTTGCGGCCACCATAAACCTGATCGCCCACTAATGGCAAGCCTATTTCTGCCAAATGCACGCGAATTTGATGAGTACGGCCAGTATTGAGTTTGACTTCCAATACCGTCAGGTCTTGGCTTAGCCGTTTATAGATCTTCCACTCTGTGCTGGCCACGCGCCCTTTTCTGGTTTTAGAGGAATATTTTTTGCGATCTTTAACTGACCGACCAATTGCTGTTTCTATTTTACCTGAATCATCTTTAGGCGAGCCAATCACAACTGCCAAATAAATCTTTTTTACAGTTCGATCCTTAAATTGTTGAGAAAGATCTAAATGTGCCAAATCATTTTTCGCAGCCACAATTACGCCACTAGTACCTTTATCCAAACGATGCACAATGCCTGGCTTTAATTCACCACCAACTCCTGAAAGATCCTGGCAGTGGGCCAGTAAAGCATTAACCAAGGTGCCGGTCCAGTTGCCAGCTGCAGGATGCACTACCATATCTGCAGATTTATTGATAACAATAATATCTTTATCTTCGTAAAGCACATTTAAGGGAATTTTTTCAGCTAAGGCATCATGCTTAATTGGTGGAGGCACTTCAACTTGCACTTTTTCGTTTTCTTTTACAGCATGGGCTGATTTAGCAACCTTGCCATTAACTAGAACATTACCTTGTTTGATTAGCTTTTGAAATCTGGCGCGTGTATATTCTGGCAGAGCCTCTGCCAAAAACACATCTACTCGCTTTCCAACAAATTCTTTTTTTACTGTTAAATTATAAGCAGACATTATTCTTCAAGTTCCACGTTCCAATAGCTGTAATCCACCACATTAAAGAATGGTTTCCATTGCTCATACCTAATGCTATTAGTTAAGCCGTCAATAAATGGAGTTGTTCTGGGCCGGCCAGGCGATTTTACTAATTTAAGACCTGCTTCGCGTGGCAAGCACATACCTTTCTGGCGATTACAATCAAAACAACTGGTAACCACATTCTCCCAATTGGTGCGGCCGCCGCGACAACGCGGCACAACATGATCTAAATTTAATTTAGAACGCGGCAATTTCTTATTGCAATATTGGCAGGTGTATTTATCGCGAATCATGATATTTAAGCGGGAAAATTTTATGGACCGCTTAGGTAAATGATCATAAGCAGTTAAAACTATGACCCTGGGCACTTTGATAAGCCTACCAACTAAACCAACAGATTCATCATGCACTGCCAAAGATAATTCAGCCCAGGAATGAAAATCAAAAGTATGAAATTCTTCATCTACAGCGCGCGCAATACCAGCGTAAAGCATGCAAAAAGCCCGCTTCAAAGAGGTGATATGAACCGGTAAAAAAGATCTATTTAAGACTAAAACTGACGACGAAAGCATATTTCCTCCATATATCAAACATATTTTCAGGTTTGACAATGCCAAAAAATGCCCATTTTCTCTATATTCCAGGGTGTTTTGACCCAAAAAAACGCCATTTTTTCCAAAAATGACGATTTTTTGCATAATGAATTTTTCCTAGCAACTTCAGGGTGCGCGCTGCCGATAATATATATATAAGACAAAAAAAAGGCCAGGTTATTAAAATAATATACCTGGCCTTTTTTATTTTGCCTGATCATATAAAAAAGTTTGTCTCTAAGCAGCAAAATCAGCTTGTTAAAAGCGCATCCGAAAATAAATACCTGCGCCTTTTTTCATCTGCTTTATGCCAGCAGAAACCATTTTAGTCCCACCTTGAAAGGGATTCTTCAAAAAGTTCAGCGGTAACATTGCTCCATAGCCCATTCTCATGCTTGATCTTGTAGTTGCTGCGCTTACTCTGCGAGCCTTCATAAAAGGGCCTCCTTTTATTTTCCCTGCCTCACTACTATAATTATAGCAAATTATTGCCTTTTCCTAAACCCCTATTTCTAATTTTTTTGGGAAACTGCCTAAAACCTCGCAAGATCCCTTAGTTACAGCTACCAAGTCTTCCAGACGCACCCCGCCAATCCCTGAATAATATAAACCTGGTTCCACACTTACCACGTGTCCTTTTTTGAGCTTATAATCTTTAGGGCCAATGCGCACTGGTTCTTCATGCAGCTCCAAACCAATACCATGCCCTGTGGAATGAAAAAAACCTTGCTTGCGTCCTTGTTTTTCCAAAGTGGGATATTTATGTTGATCAAAAAACTTTTGCACTGTTTCATGAACTATTCGACCATTTATTCCATCTTTAACCTTAGAAATAGCCATTTTCTGAGCTTGCTTCACAACTTCATACATTTCTCTTAATTTTGGCGAAGCCTGCCCCCGACAAAATGTGCGTGTGGCATCACTATAATACATATTACTTAACGACCTGGGGAAAACATCAATAATGATGGCTTGATGCGGTCTTAAATATCCTTGGCCGATATCATGCGGATCTATGGAATGCTGACCACAAGCTATAATAGTGTCTGAAGCCAAACACCCTCTCTCCATTAAAAAAACATTTAATATTTTTCTAAGTTGCTCTGAAGTTAAAGCTCGTCCTTTATAGACCAACTGATTGCGCTTAATTTTAGACTGAGCTAAAATATCATGCACCATTTGCATACCTTGAAACACAATGTTTTGCGTATTTTTAATATAAGCAATTTCATGCGAATTTTTGATGAGCCGCTCTGGATAAAAAGGATCAGTACCTGATTTAACTTCGTAGCCGCGTTTCCTCAAACCATCTACTAAAGTAAAACTTGTATCTTTGGGCATCACTAGCTTATTGATCTTTTTGGCTTTTAATACAGCATGAATTACATCTGCTATGGTTGGCGACTTATTAGTTTGTTTGGCAATTTTCGCATATTTGCTCAAGGAATGGCAATAATCCACCTTGGCTTGTTTTTTGGCTCGGTCTATTTCCAAATCGGATAAGATTAAGGTTTTTTTGTCGCGATAATCAATATAGATTACAGGATCAGGCACGGCAAATTTTGTAGCATAATATAAATCAGCAGATCGCTTAGATGTAGCATAAATCAATTTGGCAGAACTCATGGTCATCCTCCTCTTGCAAATTTATAGCAAAAAATACATTATAGGGAAAGATGGAAAGAAAATTGCAAATATTTATGATTGGCTTGGTGGCATTACTGGTTCTGGGCGCTGGTTGCGCCAAGCACCATGCCAAAAAACCATATCCCGCTAAACCAGAAACATATTCTGCCACTGGCCAAGCTTCGTGGTATGGTCCGGGGTTTAGCGGTCGCAAAACCGCTTCTGGAGAAAGGTTCCGTCCTTCAGCCTTAACTGCTGCCCATCGCAGTTTGCCTTTTGGCACCATGGTAGAAGTGACTAATTTAGCCAACAATAGAACTGTGGTGGTGCGCATCAATGACCGTGGCCCGTATGCCAAAAACCGGATTATTGATCTTTCCCAGCGAGCTGCCCAAAAAATCGGCATGATCAAAAGCGGAACCGCCAAAGTCAAACTCGTCGCTGTTCGTTAAACTCAGTTTAAAATTCCCCCTCGGGTATAAGGTCTTTGAAGCTATTTTAACGATGAATAGCCCGGTTTCGTGCGCCAGCTTCAAAGACCTTATCGCCTGAGAGGGAATTTTAAAGGTAAGGGCTAGCTGCCATATAAGGAGCGATTGACTTTCTGGTGGCAGCTTTGTAAAGGTTAATGATCTTGGAAACTTAGCCCATAAAGGAGGATCCATGGTCAGCGAATTTAGAAATGAACCATTAACTGATTTTAATCAGCCAGCAAATAAAAAAGCCATGCAAGAAGCCTTGACCAAGGTAAGAGCTGAATTTAACCGGGAATATCCTATTATAATAGATGGCGAAGGAGCTTGTGCTAATTATAAAATTCGCTCGATAAATCCTGCTAACAAGACTGAAATCGTAGGTACCACTCAAAAAGGCAGCTCAGAAATGGCTAAAAAAGCCATAGCTGCTGCCAAGGAAAAATTTACTGAATGGAAATATACGCCAGCAACTAAACGCGCTGACTATTTGTTTAATATGGCTGAGATTTTGCGGGCCCGCAAACATGAATTTTCCGCAACTATGGTTTATGAAATAGGAAAAAGCTGGGCAGAAGCAGATGCTGATACAGCTGAAGCCATAGATTTTTGCGAGTTTTACGCCAGAGAAGCCTTGCGTTATGCAGAGAAGCAACCTGTTGTGCCCTATCCTGGCGAAAATAACGAACTGGTTTATCTGCCTTTGGGTGTAGGCGCCATTATTCCTCCCTGGAACTTTCCCTTGGCAATTCTGGTGGGCATGACCACAGCCGCCATTGTGACTGGAAATACAGTCGTGCTTAAACCAGCCAGTGACACCACAATCATTGCTGCCAAATTTGTCGAAGCCACTATTGAAGCTGGCCTGCCTTCTGGTGTCTTAAACTTTGTAACTGGTAGTGGCGCTGATGTTGGAGAAACCTTAATTACCAGCCCTGATATACGCTTTATCAGCTTTACTGGCTCTAAAGAAGTTGGCCTGCATATAGTTGAAGAATCTGGTAAAACCAGACCTGATCAAAAATGGATTAAGCGCTATGTAGTAGAAATGGGCGGCAAAGATGCCATTATTGTAGATGATGAATGTGATTTAGATGCAGCTGTTGAAGGTGTTGCTCTTTCAGCATATGGCTTTCAGGGTCAAAAATGTTCTGCCTGCTCACGCGCAATTGTGTCTGAAAAAGTTTATGATGAATTTTTAAATAAACTCACGGAAAGAGTTAAAAAAATCAAGGTTGGCCCAACTGAAAATTTTGAAAACTATATGGGTCCGGTTGCCAGCCAGGCTCAATATACCAAGATTATGGAATATATTCAGATTGGCCAAAAAGAAGGTCGCCTGCTTTTTGGAGGCGAGGGTCATGATGACCAAGGATTTTTTATTCAACCTACAATTTTTGCTGATGTAGCGCCAACAGCTCGGATCGCTCAAGAAGAAATTTTTGGCCCAGTGCTGGCAGTTATTAAAGCCAAAAATTTTGATGATGCTCTAAAAATAGCCAATGGCACAGATTATGGCCTGACCGGCGGAGTTTTCACCAAAAATAAAGATAAGCTCGCCAAGGCCAAGCACGAATTTTTTGTGGGCAATCTTTATTTAAATCGCAAATGCACTGGCGCTTTGGTTGGCGTGCAACCTTTTGGCGGATTTAACATGTCTGGCACAGATTCTAAGGCTGGTGGAAGAGATTATTTACTACAGTTTATGCAAGCTAAGTCGATATGTGAGAAACTATAAGGATTCCCGCTTTCGCGGGAATGACACCATGTCCCTTTTATACTTTTTTGCCAAAAGATTTATTGCTGGCGAAACTTTAGCCCAAGCGCTGCCTAACGTAGCTGCCTTAAAAGCTCAAGGTTTTTTAACTACTGTTGATCACCTTGGCGAAAATGTTTCTCAAAAAAGTGAAGCTGAAAAAGCGACTGAGGATTATTTAAAAATTATTCAGACTCTTAAAGAGAAAAGGTTGGATATCAATTTATCAGTCAAACTAACTCAACTTGGCCTAAATATTGATCAAGAGTTTTGCCTAGCCAATTTAAAACAAATTGGCAAGTATGCCCAGGAGGTAAATGGTTTTATTAGAGTGGATGCAGAAGATTCTAGCACTACCGCTTCTACTGTAAATATTATCAAAGAAGTTAGAGCTGATAATTTACCAATTGGCGGCACCATCCAAACTATGCTCAGGCGCGCGCCCATGGATCTGGTCTCATTTTTAGAAACCAGCACCAAAGTTCGGCTATGCAAAGGCGCTTATAAAGAGCCATTGGAAATTGCCTATCAAGATCAGAAAGAGGTTAAACGGCAATATATAGCTTTGATGAAACGTTTATTAACCTCTGGAATTTATCACGGCTTAGCTACTCACGATGAAGAAATAATTAGAGAGGCTCAAAAGTTTGCGCAAGAAGCCACTATTCTTGGCAATGATTTTGAATTTCAATTTTTATATGGCATCAGAACTAAACTGGCTAAACAACTTTTAGCTGATGGCTGGAAAGTTCGGATTTACTGTCCTTTTGGCCAGGCTTGGCTGCCTTATATTTTGCGCCGCTTAAGGGAAAGAAAAGAGAACGTTTGGTTTGTAGTGAAGAATTTATTTAGAAACTAAAGTTGTCATCGCAATGACAAGCTAAGAGGAGACATTATGACACAACGTACTACAGCTGAATATCTTAAGGAAGTTGATCAAGTTAGCGCCCATAACTACCACCCTCTACCAGTGGTACTTTCCAAAGGTGAAGGCTGTTGGGTGTGGGATGTTGAGGGAAGAAAATACTTAGATTTACTGTCTGCTTATTCTGCGGTTAATCAAGGCCATCGACACCCAAAAATTATTCAGGCCTTAAAAAACCAGGCTGACCGCATCACCTTAACCAGCCGCGCTTTTCAAAATGATCAGATGGGCCCTTTTTTAGCCAGACTTTGTGAAATTAGTGGCTATCAAAAAGCCCTACCCATGAACACTGGCGCCGAGGCTGTGGAAACAGCGCTTAAAGCAGCTAGAAAATGGGGATATGTGCATAAAAAAATCCCAGAAGATAAAGCTGAAATAATTGTTTGCGCAGGAAATTTCCACGGCCGCACGATTACTATTGTCAGTTTTTCCACTGAAGAATTATATAAACAAGGTTTTGGACCAATCACCCCTGGCTTTAGAGTTGTCCCTTTTGGCGATGCTTTAAGCTTGGAAGCTGCAATTAACCACAACACCTGCGCGGTGCTAATTGAACCAATTCAATGCGAAGCTGGCGTAAACATTCCGCCTGATGGTTATCTCAAGCAGGTTCGCGAAATTACTAAAAAGCACAACATTTTATTTATGGCAGATGAAATTCAAACTGGCCTGGGCCGCACTGGCAAAATGTTTGCTTGTGAACATGAAAACGTTCGGCCAGATGTCATGATTGTGGGCAAAGCCTTGGGCGGTGGCGTGTATCCTGTTTCAGCTATTATGGCTGATGATAAAATCATGGATGTATTTGGGCCAGGCACTCATGGTTCAACCTTTGGCGGCAATCCTTTGGGCGCTGCAGTTGGCTTGGCTGCCTTAAATGTTTTAGTGACTGAAAAGCTGCCGCAAAAGGCTTTGGAGATGGGCGCCTATGTAATGGAAAATTTGGGTTCGCTCAAAGCAGAATGCATTCAAGAAATTCGCGGCCGAGGATTGATTATCGGCATTGAAATCAAAAAATCATTTGGCCCTGCCAGGCCCTATTGCGAGCAATTAATGCAAGAAGGTCTTTTGGCCAAGGAAACTCATGATCAAGTAATTCGGATTTGCCCACCATTGGTTATAGATCGCACCACCATGGATTGGGCTCTGGAACGCATTAGAAAGGTAATTACAAAATGACCTTGGAAAAAGCTTACACTCCCCAGGAAGTTGAAAAAAAATGGTATGAGCATTGGCTGAAAACCAAGGCTTTTGAAGCAGATCCTAATTCTAAAAAGCCGGCCTACTCTATTGTTATTCCGCCGCCTAATGTGACTGGCGTTTTAACCATGGGCCATGTTTTGAATAACACCTTGCAAGATATTTTAGTGCGGCGCAAACGCATGCAAGGTTTTGAAGTTTTGTGGCTACCAGGAACTGATCATGCTGGCATTGCCACGCAAACTGTGGTGGAAAAAAGCTTAAAAAAAGAAAAAAAGATCAAGCATCGCCAAGATTTAGGTCGAGAAAAGTTTTTGGAAAAAATTTGGGAATGGAAAGACAAACATGGCTCCATTATTATTGAGCAACTAAAGAAGTTGGGCTGTTCTTGTGATTGGTCGAGGCTGGTCTTTACCATGGACGGGCTGGATAACAGACATCAAAACGCTCATATTAATTATTCTCAGTGCGTTAAAGAAGTTTTTGTTAAGCTTTATGAAAAAGGTTTAATCTATCGCGGCCAACGCATGGTTAACTGGTGTCCAGTAAGTCATACCGCTTTAAGTGATGAAGAAGTAATCATGAAAGAAGTTGACGGTCATTTGTGGCACATCAAATATCCCTTGCTTGATGAAAAGAACAATCCCATTCCTGATAAATTTATTATTGTAGCAACGACCAGACCGGAAACCATGCTCGGTGATGAAGCTGTAGCTGTGCATCCGCATGATAATCGTTACACCAATTTGATTGGCTGCAAGGTTTTATTGCCACTTAAAAATAAACCAATTCCAATCATTGCTGATGAAATGGTGGAATTTGAATTTGGCTCTGGTGCAGTTAAGATTACCCCGGCACATGATCCAGCAGATTATGAAATGGGCTTGCGCCATAATTTACCTTTTACCGTAGTAATTGGCGAAGACGGCAAAATGACAGAATTGGCTGGAGAGCCTTATGAAGGTTTAGATCGATTTGAATGTCGCAAAGCTGTGGTAGCCGACTTGGAAGAATGGGAAATGGTTCAAAAAGTTGAGTCCTATCGTCACAATGTTGGCTTTAGTGAAAGAGCAGATGTGCCAATTGAGCCAGCCATTAGTGAACAATGGTTCTTAAAATACCCTGGTCAAAAACAGAGCCTAGATGCAGTCTTAAATGGAGAAATAAAATTCTGGCCAGAGAGATGGAGCAAGGTCTATCAGCACTGGATGGAAAACCTGCGTGACTGGTGCATCTCCAGACAACTGTGGTGGGGACATAGAATACCGGTTTGGTATTGCACGAACGACGAACAATGTCCTCCAATTGTTAGCCTAGATACACCAAAAAAATGTCCGCATTGTGGCAATGCTAATTTGAAGCAAGACGACGATGTTTTAGACACCTGGTTCTCTTCTTGGCTCTGGCCTTTTGCCACTATGGGTTGGCCAAAACAAACTGCTGAGCTTAAGAAATTTTATCCAACTACAGATTTAGTTACTGGACCAGACATTATCTTTTTCTGGGTAGCTAGAATGATTATGGCAGGTTTTGAATTTATGGGAGCCAAACCTTTTTCCAACGTATACTACACAGGCATTATTCGTGACTCATTGGGCCGCAAGATGTCCAAGAGTTTGGGCAATTCTCCTGATCCTTTAGATCTAATTGACAAATACGGGGCTGATGGCGTGCGTTTTGGCTTGATGTTAATTGCGCCTAAGGGGCAGGATATTTTATTTGCTGAAGAAAGATTAGAAGTGGGCCGCAACTTTTGCAACAAACTCTGGAACGCGGCCAGGTTCGTGCTGATGAACCTTGATTGTCATCGCGAGGAGCGTAAGCGACGTGGCGATCCCATGGGCACCAAGGGGATTGCTTCTCCGCCTTCGGTGGATCGCAATGACGGGGAGCTGAGCCCTGCTGACAAATGGATCTTAAATCGCCTGGAACATGCAGTGCGCGATGTAAACCAAGCCCTAGATGGCTATGAATTTGATAACGCCTCTAGGCTTTTATATCAATTTGTCTGGCGAGATTTTTGCGACTGGTATGTGGAACTAGCCAAAGTCCATCTTTATGAAGAAGATGAAAAATCTAAACAAACCGCGCTTAACACTTTAGTTAATGTATTAACATCTATTTTAAAACTATTGCACCCTTATGCGCCATTTATCACCGAAGAAATCTGGCAGCAGTTTCATAAAAGTGAAAGCATCATGTACGCTGCTTATCCGCAGCCGCAAAAAGAACTGCCTTTTGAACATGAGGCGCTTCAACTTGAAACAATTAAAAAAGTGATTGAAGCAATCAGAAATATTCGCGGCGAGCATAATATTAAACCAAGCCAGGAAATGGATGCCACGCTTATTATTGATGAACAGACTAAAAATCTTATCGAAAATAATTTACTCTATCTCAAAAAAATAGCTAATTTAAAACATGTTGAGATTGATATTAAAACGAACGAAGAACGAAAAACGAAGAATGACGTAGCTACGGCTTTAATAGACAACATGGAAATCCAGGTGCCTTGGAAGGGTTTGATCGATGTAGAAGCAGAAAAAGCACGCTTAACCAAAGAAATTGCTAAAGCAGATAATGATCAAAGCATTGTAAAAAATAAGCTTAGCAAAGAATCTTTTGTAACCAAAGCGCCTGCTGATGTGGTGGCTAAGGAACGCGAAAAGCTGCAAATTATAGAGGACAAGCTGGCGAAATTTAGAGAAGCACTCAAAAAACTCGACCATTTACTATAGACTATTGACCAATGACCAACAAAGCATAGACCATAGACTATTGACCATAGACCAAAAGCAAAAAGGTCAATGGTCCCTGATCTATAGTCTATGGTCTTACTTATGAAACAATTAGATACTCTTATAAAACTAGCCTTAGCCGAAGATATAGGCGAGGAAGATGTCACAACTAATGCAATTGTTGACCCTAACCTGCAAGCTACTGCAATTATCCTTGCTAAGCAAAACTTAGTAGTTGCTGGTCTAAATATAGCTAGAAAAGTATTTGAAATGGTAAGCAAGAACATTTGCTGGAATCCTGAAGTAGAAGATGGCGAACAATGTGACGAAATGACTATTTTAGCTAGAGTTCATGGACTTGCTGCTGCCCTACTCCAAGCTGAGCGCACTGCGCTAAATTTTTTGCAGCATCTTTCTGGTATTGCCACTACTACTAACTTATTTGCAATTTCTGTGGCCAATACCAAAGTAAAAATTTTAGATACCAGAAAAACTACGCCAGGCTTGCGCGCTTTAGAAAAACATGCGGTCCTAATGGGTGATGGCGTTAATCATCGCCTGGGCCTGTATGATCGCTATTTAGTCAAGGATAATCACATTAAGATCGCTGGCTCTATTACCAAAGCAGTAGAAATGATCGCTAATAAAAGAAAACCTGGTTTGCTTTTAGAAATTGAAACAGAAAATTTAGATGATGTTAAAGAAGCCTTGGCATGTGGCGCAGATATCATCATGCTAGATAACATGTCTTATGAAGATGTGCGCCAAGCAGTAAAATTAGTTAAAGGCAAAGCCAAGTTAGAAGTTTCAGGAAATGTAAATCTAGATACTATTACTCACTATGCTGCTACTGGTGTTGATTATATTTCAGTTGGAGCAATCACCCACTCTGCCCCTGCTGCAGATATTAGTATGGAGATAGAAACATAAACTTGTCATTGCGAGCGAAGCGAAGCAATCCAGATTATACCCACTGGATTGCTTCGTCGCTATCGCTCCTCGCAATGACACCTATTTCAATCCTAAACGTCTTTTTAATTCCTCCCTATATAAATCCATATTTTCAATAGCCCTCTGGGCTACGCCTGAATCCATGGCAGCTTTGGCCACAGCTGGAGCTTCCCATAAAACCACTCTGGTATCTAAAGGCTTGGGAATAAAATAATCTGGGCCAAAACTTAATTTATCAACACCATAAGCAGCGCAAACTTCCTTAGGCACTGGCTCTTTAGCTAAACTAGCCAAAGCCTTGGCTGCTGCTTGTTTCATGGCTTCATTAATTTGTTTGGCAGACGTATCTAAGGCACCTCTAAAAATAAAAGGGAAACCCAAAACATTATTTATCTGATTAGGATAATCAGAACGGCCGGTAGCCATGATTAAATCTGAGCGCGCGGAAAAAGCAGCTTCAGGTAAAATTTCTGGATCTGGATTAGCCATAGCAAAGACAATTGGTTTTTTAGCCATAGCTTTAATCATGGCTGGAGAGACGACATCTTTAGCTGAAAGACCGATAAAAACATCTGCCTCTTGCAGACAAGCTGCCAAATCCAGAAGCTTAGCATCTTGGGCAAAATAGCCACGAACCGGCTCTTCCTGGGCACGCTCTTTAGTAATCAAACCTTTTCTATCACATAACCAAATATTTTCATGTTTCACGCCAAAGGTTTCAATAAATCTGGCGCAAGCAATAGCGCTGGCCCCTGCCCCAGAAAAAACAACTTTTAATTGGGCTAATTCTTTATCTACCAACTCTGCTGCATTAAGCAAACCAGCAGCAGTGATAATGGCTGTGCCATGTTGATCATCATGAAAAACAGGAATGCTCATTTCTTCAATCAATCTTTGCTCAATATAAAAACATTCTGGCGCTTTAATATCTTCTAAATTTATACCGCCAAAGGTGGGCTCCAAACTTTTAATAATTTCGATTAATTTATCTGGATCTTTTTCATTAATTTCCAAATCAAAAACATCCACATCAGCAAAGCGTTTGAACAAAACTGCCTTGCCTTCCATTACTGGCTTGCCTGCCAAAGCGCCAATATTGCCGAGCCCCAAAACTGCAGTGCCATTGGTAATCACAGCCACCAAATTGCCGCGAATAGTGTATTTGAAAGCTGCCAAGGGATCTTTGGCAATTTCCAGACAAGGCTCGGCCACGCCAGGTGTGTAAGCTAAGGAGAGTTCTCTTTGGGTATTACAAGGCTTGCTGCTTTCTACTTTAATCTTACCAGGAGTTGGTTGGGAGTGGTAGTTAAGAGCCTCTTGTTTATTTTTCATAGATTAACCTTTGTTGTCATTCCCGTAAAAAGCGGGAATCCCATGCGATCAATGGGTTGATATCTCCGCCTTCGCGGGGATGACAATCTAAAGCAACTTCCACGCTTCAAACATTAAATCTTTTGTACCCTCCGCAGTTGCCGCAGAAATAACGCTTAATTTATTTTTTGTTACCTTTTTCAAATCCTTGGCAACTTGCTTGGCTCGTTGCTTAACTTCTGGAATATCTGCCTTGGTGATCACTACCAACTCTGGGTGGCTTAACAACTCCTTATTATAGGATCCTAATTCATTTCTGATAACTTGATATTGTTTTACTGGATCTGGCTCTACTGGATTTAGAATATCAATCAAATGAATAAACACTTTGGTCCGCTCGATATGTTTTAAAAATTGAATACCAAGACCTGCACCTTCATGTGCACCTTCAATTAAGCCTGGAATATCGACCATGACAAAACTCTTTCCTTCCTGAACATAAACCATACCTAAATTAGGAACTTTGGTGGTAAAGGGATAGTCAGCAATTTTGGGGCGAGCCTTGGAAACAGCTGAGATGAGCGTTGATTTACCAGCATTGGGAAAACCAATAACACCAACATCAGCCAAAAGTTTTAAATTCAGCAAGAGACGTTTTTTTTCTCCAGGCCGACCTATTTCAAAACGACGCGGCGCTTGATTAGTAGCTGAAGCAAAATGATGATTACCACGACCGCCCTTGCCACCTTTAACCACAACCCAGGTTAAAGGATAGCGATCTAAATCTTTTAATATTGCTTTGGTTGCTTCATCATAAATTATAGTACCCACTGGCAAACGCACAATTACATCTTTGCCTGAAGCGCCAGTCATATCTTTGCTTAAGCCACGTCCGCCACAACCAGCACGAAAGTGTTTGTGATATTTTACATCCAAGAGAGTCTTTAGACCTTCATCTGTTTCAAAAATGACGTTGCCACCTTTTCCGCCATCACCCCCATTTGGACCACCACGTGGCACATACTTCTCCCGACGAAAAGAAAGGCAACCATCTCCTCCTTTTCCTGCTTCAACTTCAATTATGGCTTCATCAATAAATTTCATATAAGAAAGCCCTCTAAAAAGAGGGCTGATTATTTTATTTGTCATCCTGAGCGCGAGCGAAGGATCCCAGCTATTGTTTTTGAGTTGCTTCTGGAATTATGTGCACATAGCGACGATCTTTACTGCCTCTGCTAAATTCAACATGACCTGCGGCTAAAGCAAATAATGTATAATCTTTTCCCACCCCAACATTTTTTCCAGGATGAAACTGAGTGCCGCGCTGACGAATTAAAATATTTCCTGCTTTGACAAATTGACCAGCATAACGCTTCACTCCCAAGCGTTGGCCTTGACTATCTCTGCCGTTTACTGCATGTGGTTTGCCCATAACTTACCCCGCTATCTTTGTAATTTCGACTTCAGTATACTCTTGTCTGTGGCCAAAACGCTTTTCATAACCTTTGCGTCTTTTCTTTTTATAGACCACAACTTTGCGTGATTTATCTTGAGCTAAAATTTTAGCTTCTACTTTGGCACCTTCCACTAAAGGAGTACCAATTTTGGGCTGGGCATCTGTACCTACAAAAAGTACATTATCAAAGGAAATATTTTCGCCAACTTGGCCAGGTAATTTTTCCACTTTGATCTTTGTGCCTTGAGCTACTTTATACTGTTTTCCACCTGTTGAGATAACTGCGTACATAGTTAATTCCTCTTAAATATTCAAGATTTTGCCCTAAAAGGTAGGCATGCATAACCTAAATAGACAGGATAAGTCAAGGCAAAAAGGGGACGTTACCCCCCTTAATAACCCACTGTAATTATTAAACTATAAAAGACGACTTGAGATTTTCAAATATTATACTTTGCATTTTTTTGTCTGCAAAAAATCAAACTTGCCAATTTTTCATTAGTAATATCAATATATTAGCTATGGGGGAAACGTCCCCTTTAAAAAAGCGGGAATAACAATCAGAAATCGTAGGAAACATCTAACCCGCCCCAAACTAAGAAAGGATATAAAGTGCCGTTTCTTAAATCCTGGGAAAAAATAGCAGAAACATTGGCCTGAGGTGTAATAGTTAGGCCTTTAATTGGTTTCCAGGGCAAGCCCAAGGAATAAGTAAAATGATTAAACTTGGTTTTATTTACCCCAAAGGCCTGGCGATTAAAACGCGAATTAGCCAGAGCCACCAAAGCAGAGGTTTCAATACCAAAATTCTCGATAAATTCATGTTCAAAACCCAGCCCAAAATTGAAGATTAAAGCACCTGGATGAGGATGGGCATAGAAAATAACTTCTGTGAAAAAATCTATTGGCCCCAAAGTATAAGCTAAATGAAGTGATGGTTTAACATCTGTGTCTGCTGAATAGTCTAAAGAAAGCTCATTATCTGTAGGATAAAAACACAAAAGTAAATACGGATGGATTGTTAAATTTCCCAACTCCAAGTTGTAATAGGTAGTTAAATCAATCTCGTTAAATTTTCCCTGATCAGGGATATCATCCAAAACATAGTTGGCCCAAACATTAAAACCAATATTAAAAACCTCAACTGTTGCTGAAGGCTGCCAGACCCAACCATCGCTAGAAGCCTGGCCTTGATAAACATAACGGGAAAGAAATTCTGAATCTACAGAAAAAGAAAACCAATCAGCTTGTTTCTGAATTGCCGCGTTTGGACGCTGGTGATGCACATTAGGATTATGAATTGTTTTGCTATCTACAGCAAAAGCAATCTGTGTGAAAAAAAATAAAGTGAAAAATATTATGCTGAAGATGAAAGAAAATTTTTTATTCATTTTACCTCCACCTCTTTCTTTACCCACACCTGAGTTATATTGCAATATCTTCTCCTTATGCTAAGGTAACGATTTAAGGGGGGAGTATGAATAATCAGCCAAAAAAACATTTTTTGTCAGTGTTTGTTTTAGCTATGATGAATGTGGCAGTGGTGATGAGTTTGCGCGGCCTGCCGATCATGGCTAAAGAAGGTCTGCCCATGATCTTCTTTTTGTTATTTGCTTCTCTTTTGTTTTTAGTTCCTGTGTCCTTGGTTTCAGCAGAATTAGCAACCGGTTGGCCTGAAGAAGGCGGTGTTTATCGTTGGGTAAAAGAAGCGTTTGGACCCAAGTGGGGTTTTGTGGCCATCTGGCTGCAGTGGATTCAAAACGTCATTTGGTACCCAACTGTGCTGGCCTTTGCTGCTGGCGCTATTTCCTATTTGTTTGTAGATCCTGTTTTGGCCAACAACAAACTCTTCAACGTAATTGTAATCTTGGTCGTGTATTGGGGCGCAACTTTTATCAACTTCCGGGGCATGAAAACATCTGGCTGGCTAACTACAGCCGGGGTTTTAGGCGGAACAATCTTCCCTGGAGTCTTGATTATTGTCTTGGGAATTATTTGGGTAGCCATGGGCAAGCCTATTGCCTTTGAAGCAACTTCGCACAGTATTTTTCCAGATTTTGGCGATTTTGATTCTATTGCCTTTCTAGCTGGCGTGGTTCTGCTGTTTGCCGGCATGGAGGTTGGCGCTGTACATGTTCGCGATTTAAAAAATCCCAACACCCAATTTCCCAAATCAGTTTTCTTAGCCATGTTTGTGATTATTGCCGTATTTACCTTAGGCTCTTTAGCTATAGCTTCTGTTCTACCTCAGGCTCAGATTAGTTTGAATGCTGGCATTATGCAGGCTTTTCGAGATCTGCTTCATCTTTTTGGTTTAGATTGGTTGTTGCCAATTTTAGGCTTTCTAGCTGCCTTTGGCGCAATCGGCGGAGTTACAGCCTGGATTGCTGGTCCTTCCAAGGGTTTGCTAGCCACAGCCAAAAACGGCGATCTGCCACCTGTTTTGCAACGCGTTAACAAAAACGGCGTACAAACCCATATTCTTTGGATACAAGGCGCAATTGTTACTGGCATCTCTTTGATTTATCTTTTAATGCCAAACGTAAACAGCGCCTATTTTATGCTTACTGCTCTAACTGCTATCCTTTATCTAATTATGTATCTTATGCTTTATTTTGCCGCAATTTGGTTGCGTTTTAGCAAACCTGATGTGCCTCGTTCCTACCAAGTACCAGGTGGCAAATTCGGCATGTGCTTGGTAGCAGGCCTGGGTATGGTAGCAGCTATATTTGCGATCATCGTTGGGTTCTTCCCGCCTTCGCAGCTAACAGTGGGCAGCCCGGCTTTTTATGTAATCTTCATTGCTGTAGGCATTTTAATCTTTGTGGGAGCACCTCTAGTGATTCATCGTTTTAAAAAACCAGAATGGCTACCAAAACAATAAGGAGAAAATATTATGCTGCACAAGAAACATAACCTTAAAAAACTTAGTGATGCAGAGCAAATGCTGGTGCCAACTTTTGGCTCGCGCGAACTTAAAGAACCTGTACCAAAGTTTAAGCTTCCGCCCAAAGAGATGCAGCCCAGAAGCGCTTATCAAATTGTGCATGATGAATTAATGCTGGACGGCAATGCTAGGCTAAATCTGGCCACCTTTGTCACCACCTGGATGGAACCAGAAGCACGCCAGCTCATGACTGAAAGTTTTGATAAAAATATGATTGATAAAGATGAATATCCGCAAACCGCAGAACTAGAAATGCGCTGCGTAAATATTTTGGCCAATCTTTTTCATGCTCCAGAAAATGAAGGAGAAGCTTGCGGCTGTTCAACCACTGGCTCTAGCGAAGCTGCCATGCTGGGCGGCATGAGCATGAAGTGGAGATGGAAACAGAGAATGAAAACCAAGGGCAAGCCCACAGATAAACCAAATATGGTCATGGGCATTAATGTGCAAGTTTGTTGGGAAAAGTTTTGCCGCTATTGGGAAATTGAACCGCGCCAAGTGCCAATAGAGCCAGGCCGTTACTCCATGAATGCTGAAGAGGCCCTAAAACTATGTGATGAAAACACCATTGGCGTTATGGCAACTTTTGGCACAACTTTTACTGGCGAATATGAACCAGTTAAGGAAATTAATCAGGCCTTGGATAAATATAATGCTAAAACTGGTTATGATATTCCCATCCATGTTGATGCAGCCAGCGGCGGCTTTATTGCCCCATTTTTGCAGCCAAAATTAGAATGGGATTTTAGATTAAAGTGGGTGAAGTCAATCAATGTTTCTGGTCATAAGTTTGGCATGGTTTATCCAGGTGTAGGCTGGGCTATTTGGCGCGACAAAAAAGAGCTGCCTGAGGATCTGATCTTTAATGTGAATTATCTGGGCGGTGATATGCCTACCTTTGCTTTGAATTTTTCCAGACCAGGCAACCAGATTGTAGCTCAGTATTACAACTTCTTGCGCATGGGGCATGAAGGCTATTTTCGCGTGCAAAAAGCTTGTCAGGATGTAGCTACTTATTTGTCAGCTAAATTAGAAAAGATTGGGCCATTTGAGTGCCTCACTAGAGGTGATGATATTCCAGTATTTACCTTTAGAATTAAAGAAGGAGCTAACACTAATTTTTCGGTTTTTGATGTTTCAGAAATGCTGCGTCATCGCGGCTGGCTAGTGCCTGCTTATACTATGCCTGCTAATTGCGAAAATATTTCTGTGCTGCGAATTGTGGTTAAAGAAGGATTTAGCAGGGACATGGCAGATTTACTAATTGACGATCTAAACCGCATCTTAAAACATTATGAAACTCAGCCAGGATATAAGGCCAAAGAGATGAAAACTAAAGGTAAAGTGAGGTGTTAAGGTAGCCTCAAGCCACCAATTTCCATTTAGCAGAGCGCCCTTTCCCCATACTTTTCACCTTACCGCTTGCTTTAAGATCAAGAAGAGCTTGCTGCCTGGAAATGCTATAATTTAAGGCTTGGAGATATTCTTTAAGGGTAATTTCTGGCTTTTTTCCCAAAAGACGGCAAAGTAAATTCCTGCGTGAGGCGGGGTCTAGCAAACCAGCTGTTTTTCGAGTCTTCAAATCAATAGTAGGTCTCTCACAAGCTAGAAATCCCCATTTCTTAAATTCAAGAAGTCCTTCTTCTAAAGCTCGTTTGGCAAGGTTACCACCTGGCACATACAAATTTATAAAATAGAACTGAAGCGAAATTGGTTTAAGACCAGCCTGTAGATATTCAGCAAAAAAAATTGCTTCATTATCAGTTTGATTTCCTTTTAAAAATTCTGCCAGAACCGCCAGTGTTTGCGGCCATTCCAGCTGAGTATAGTAGCTTCTAAGTTTAAAAGGATTTAGCTTTGACCAATTTTCAATAAGAAAACCAACTAAAATATTAAATAACCTAGGATCATAACGCGACATCTCTGCAGCCAAGACAATCAGCTCTTCCTTATCTGCAATTTCTTTATATGGCCATTTTTGTTTTGCTCCAACACATTCAGCGCCAGCTCGGGCTAGCTCCCAATATATTCTGTTTAAATGATTGTTTGTAGGTGAGGTTTTTAGCATGTTTATTTTCCCACCTGCTCTCTAATATCATCCAAAAAATCCAGCGCTTCTTGGGCATTAGGTAGGCCCTTCTCCAATAGCTTTTGGATATGATTTTCCACTAACTCTAAGTCAGCGCCTTTTTTTACTAACACTCGAGCATGGCCAATATCTTTTTCACGACCAGAAAAACATTTCATAATTAGCAAATCTTCTAGACCAAATGCTAAAACTGATAATTTTTTGCCTGAAAATATTTTTTTCAGACGATCTTTATAATCACCAGGGATGGTGTAGGTAAAAGTGCTAAAATAAGTATTGAACCATTGCGGATTTATGCCCAAATCTTGGGCAACTTTTTTGACCAAAGCATCAAGTTCAGCTGGGGTTACTTGGGTATTGATGAGCAAGCCATCAATATCCATGGTAGTTAAACTAACTCCATGGGCCAGCAGCATTGCTGCCCCACCACCTACTAATATTTGCACAGGTTCTTTTAAGCGTTTATCCAAAGCTTGCAAAGCTTTGATCATAATTTGTTTTTCCATACTTGTATAATAACATAATAAATGACTAATTGTCAATATACTAGTCATTTGTTATTCAGGCAAGGTCGGAACTAGTCCGCCGCTGGCGGACGGTTCTCGTCCACTTTGAACCGCAAAAGAAATGGCCGGAAAAAATCCGGCCATTTCTTTTTGTGGCCTCTGTGGAACAAAGTCCGAACTCATTTTCAATTAGAATATTCCTAGTCTGGAATGCGTTCACTTTTCAAGAGCTAATTCCGAATGAATCCGAATGAGCAAAATTTGCGCCACCAAAAACCGTGTCACAAATTTTGCA
>JBDRBB010000014.1:0-2604 GCA_043823065.1 Pseudomonadota bacterium
GAGTTAATCAATAAACTGTCAAATGCCGGCAAAACTGTCTTTGTGACCACTCATTATATGGATGAAGCTGAACAATGTGGAAGAGTGGCTCTGATGCGCTCTGGCGAGCTTATTGCTTTGGGTTCACCAGCTGAGCTTAAAGCCAGTTCTTTTCCCATGCCTATTTTTGAAATTACTCTCCCAGAAAAACCAGAGGCAAATTGGCAACAACAAGTGAAGAGCCAGGGTTTCATCGATGAATTACAAACCTTTGGCATGCGCTATCATGCTTTGGTAAATAAGCCCAAGGAATTTGAGCATTATTTTAAAGATCATTTACCAGATTTTACTTATAAGAAGATTTCACCTTCTCTGGAAGACGTGTTTATCCGCTTAGTAGAAGGGAAAGATAGATAATGACTAATTTTCGCTTTAGACGAGCGCTGGCCATTGCCCGCAAAGAAGTTATGCATATCTCGCGCGATCCGTTCACTATAATCGTTGCCCTGGTCATTCCTGTTTTTTTAACAATCATGTTTGGCTTTGCCATTGACCTTGATATCCATGACGTGCGCCTGGCTGTATTTGACGATGACATCAGCCAAACCTCCAGAATTGTTTATCAAAAATTTACGGATTCCAAATATTTTCAAATCAATGAAATCTCTCCGTTAATTTCCCGTCCAGATCGCCCTTTGGCTTCTGAACATTCCAAGGTTTCTTTGATTATTCCTTATCAGTTTGAGCAGAATTTATATAGTGGCAAAGGAGCAGTAGCGCAAGTTTTGCTGGACGGTTCTGATAATACCACAGTTAATTTAGTCACCGGCTATGTAGCCGGCATTGAAGCTGCCTTAAATCAACAATTTTTGGCAGATATGCCTTTAAGGCAAAAAATAAATACTGTAAAGATTGTGCCCCGCTTCCTTTTTAATCCAGAACAAAAAAGCGCCTGGTTTATTGTGCCAGGTTTATCAGTGGTAATTCTGGCCATCTTATCCATACTTTTAACTGCCTTAACCATTGCCCGCGAATGGGAAACAGGCTCTATGGAGCTTTTGCTTTCCACGCCAGCCAGACCTCCGGAAATTATTTTAGGCAAATTACTACCCTATATTTTTCTAGGCCTGGTAGCATTATTATTTATTTACTTTTCAGCCCGTCTGATTTTTGGTGTACCTTTTAACGGCAGTTATTTTGCCTATATTGGAGCCAGTCTCTTGTTTATCGGCACCTATCTTTCCATGGGTTTGTTTATTTCTGTTGTAGCCAAAAACCAGCAAATAGCCATGCAAATGAGCATTATGTCTGGATATATGCCATCTATTTTGCTTTCAGGTTTTATATTTTCTATTGATAATATGGATAGGGGTTGGCAGCTGCTAACTGCCCTGCTGCCTGCACGCTGGTATATGACCATTTGCCGGGCATGCTATTTAAAAGGCTCTTCATTTACAGATTTGCTAGTGCCTTTTTCAGCCTTAATAATTTTAGGTGTATTTTTGTTTTTTGCTGCCACAAAAAGATTCAAAGGCACCTTGGAGTAAGCTTATGTTTGAACTTTTGCGAGCTTTTATAAAAAAAGAATTGATTCAAGCCCTGCGTGATCCGCGCATGAAAATTCTGTTATTTGTCACGCCCATGGTGCAGCTAATTATTTTTGGCCTGGCCTTAAACAGTGATGTGAAAAACATTAAACTCTATGCCAAACCCATGGCTAATGACCCTATTTTCCAACAAATTAAACGCAATGCTGTGGCAACTACCTGGTTTCGCCTAATGCCAGGCACTGAAAAGCAAGCTGGAGAAGATATTAGTCGTTTTAAAAAAGGTTTAGTTGATGTTGAATTGTACACTCCAGCAGGCGGCCTCACTCAGGCTTTTGAACGAGGAGAAGGAGAGCTAGAAGCAGTTATAGATGGTTCTGATTTAGTTCGTGGTCGGGCAATTAACGGCTATCTAAATAACATTGTTGCTCGCACTGTAGGTGACCGCTGGGGACGACCAGACACTTTTGCCTTTTCTCAAGTTGCCCAAACCAGACCATCTAGTACCATGCCCAGTCCAATGAATTTTGCCACTAGAATTTTGTATAATCCGGAAATGGAAACTTCTTATAATTTGGTGCCAGGTGTTTTGTGCATGCTCATGTGCATTATAACGATCATGCTCACCAGCATGTCCATTGCCAAAGAAAAAGAGATTGGCACCTTTGAAACCTTAATCTCAGCGCCGGTTTCAGTTAAGGAAATTTTGTTGGGCAAAACTATTCCTTATATCATTATTGGTTGCATCAATTTGCCTTTGGTTTTTTTTGTCGCTGTAGCTGGTTTTGACGTACCTATGCGCGGATCCTATATTTGGCTAGCCCTGGCCACTGCTTTCTTTTTAATCACCACAGTTAGCATTGGCACCATGTTATCTATTGTGACTAAAAATCAACAACAAGCCATGATGGGTAGTTTTATCTTTTTAATGCCAGCAATTATGCTTTCGGGAATTATGTTTCCAATTGCCAATCTACCTTGGATCTTAAAAATCGTGGCTGCCTTTAATCCTTTGATGTATTTTGCCACATTGCTCAGAAACATCATGCTTAAAGGTGGGGATTATGAAGTGTTAATT
>JBDRBB010000015.1:0-2604 GCA_043823065.1 Pseudomonadota bacterium
GAGTTAATCAATAAACTGTCAAATGCCGGCAAAACTGTCTTTGTGACCACTCATTATATGGATGAAGCTGAACAATGTGGAAGAGTGGCTCTGATGCGCTCTGGCGAGCTTATTGCTTTGGGTTCACCAGCTGAGCTTAAAACCAGCTCGTTTCCTATGCCTATTTTTGAGCTTACTCCTCCAAGCAAACCGCAAGCCAATTGGCAGGAGCAGGTAAAAAAACAGGGTTTTATCGATGAACTGCAAACCTTTGGCATGCGCTATCATGCCATGGTTAATGAACCAAATGATTTTGAAAAATATTTTCATGATCATTTGCCTGATTTTACTTATAAAAAGATTTCGCCTTCTCTGGAAGACGTGTTTATCCGCTTAGTAGAGGGAAAAGATAGATAATGAAGAATTTTCGCTTTAGACGAGCGCTGGCCATTGCCCGCAAAGAAGTTATGCATATCTCGCGCGATCCATTCACCATAATCGTTGCGCTGGTCATTCCTGTTTTTTTAACAATCATGTTTGGTTTTGCCATTGACCTTGATATTCACGACGTGCGTCTGGCTGTATTTGATGATGACATCAGCCAAACCTCCAGAATTGTTTATCAAAAATTCACAGATTCCAAATATTTTCAGATCAATGAAATCTCGCCTTTAATTTCCAGGCCAGATCGTCCTTTGGCTTCAGAACATTCCAAGGTTTCTTTAATTATTCCTTATAAGTTTGAGCAGAATTTATATAGTGGCAAAGGAGCAATAGCCCAAGTTTTGCTGGACGGTTCTGATAATACCACAGTTAACTTAGTCACCGGCTATGTGGCTGGCATTGAGGCTGCCTTAAATCAACAGTTTTTGGCAGATATGCCTTTAAGGCAAAAAATAAATACTGTAAAGATTGTGCCCCGCTTCCTTTTTAATCCAGAACAAAAAAGCGCCTGGTTTATTGTCCCAGGTTTATCAGTGGTAATTCTGGCCATCTTATCCATTCTTTTAACTGCCCTAACCATTGCCCGGGAATGGGAAACAGGCTCTATGGAGCTTTTGCTTTCCACGCCTGCCCGCCCACCAGAAATTATTTTAGGCAAGCTACTGCCTTATATTTTTTTAGGTTTGGTTGCTTTGCTATTTATTTACACTTCTGCGCGTTTAATATTTGGCGTGCCTTTTAATGGCAGTTACTTTGCCTATATTGGCGCCAGCTTATTATTTATTGGCACCTATCTTTCCATGGGCTTGTTTATTTCTGTTGTTGCCAAAAACCAGCAAATAGCCATGCAAATGAGCATTATGTCTGGATATATGCCATCTATTTTGCTTTCAGGTTTTATATTTTCTATTGAAAATATGGATAGAGGTTGGCAGCTGCTAACTGCCATATTGCCTGCACGCTGGTATATGACTATTTGCCGAGCCTGTTATTTAAAAGGATCTTCATTTACAGATTTGCTGGTACCTTTTTCAGCCTTAATAATTTTGGGTGTTGTTTTATTTTTTGCAGCCACCAAGAAATTTAAAGGCACCTTGGAGTAAGCTTATGTTTGAACTTTTGCGGGCTTTTATAAAAAAAGAATTGATCCAAGCCTTGCGTGATCCGCGCATGAAAATTTTGTTATTTGTCACGCCCATGGTGCAGCTAATTATTTTTGGCTTGGCCTTAAACAGTGATGTAAAAAACATCAAGCTCTATGCCAAACCCATGGCTAATGACCCTATCTTCCAACAAATTAAACGCAATGCTGTGGCAACTACGTGGTTTCGCTTAATGCCAGGCACTGAAAAACAAGCAGGAGAAGATATCAGCCGTTTTAGAAAAGGTTTAGTTGATGTTGAATTATACACTCCAGCAGGCGGCCTTACTCAAGCTTTTGAACGAGGAGAAGGAGAACTGGAAGCTATTATTGATGGTTCTGATTTAGTTCGTGGCCGGGCTATCAACGGCTATCTAAATAACGTTGTGGCTCGCACTGTAGGCGACCGTTTAGGCAGACCTGAAACCTTTGATTTTGCCCAGGTTGCACAAACTAGACCCTCTAGCACCATGCCCAGCCCAATGAATTTTGCCACTAGAATTTTGTATAATCCAGAAATGGAAACTTCTTATAATTTGGTGCCAGGTGTCTTGTGTATGCTCATGTGCATTATAACGATCATGCTCACCAGCATGTCTATTGCCAAAGAAAAAGAGATTGGCACTTTTGAAACCTTAATCTCAGCGCCAGTTTCAGTTAAAGAAATTTTATTGGGCAAAACTATTCCTTATATCATTATTGGTTGTATCAATTTGCCTTTGGTCTTTTTTGTAGCAGTAGCTGGTTTTGACGTGCCTATGCGGGGATCCTATATCTGGCTGGCTTTGGCCACTGCTTTCTTTTTAATTACTACGGTTAGTATTGGCACCATGCTATCCATTGTCACCAAAAACCAGCAGCAGGCCATGATGGGCAGTTTTATTTTTTTAATGCCTGCTATTATGCTTTCGGGAATTATGTTTCCAATTGCCAATCTACCTTGGATCTTAAAAATCGTGGCTGCCTTTAATCCTTTGATGTATTTTGCCACATTGCTCAGAAACATCATGCTTAAAGGTGGGGATTATGAAGTGTTAATT
>JBDRBB010000016.1:0-63058 GCA_043823065.1 Pseudomonadota bacterium
ATCAGAAGAGTTATCATTCTAAAAAATTTGGTCAAGCCTAAAATGGTATATTTTACTAATTTTATTCTTTTTTATGGACAAATATTCCATTTTTTATATATAGTATGATTATTATTCTATATACGGCAGATTGACATTAATTAAATAAGGATTTAGGCAAAATTATGGCTATTACAATTGATCAAACTGATTTAAAAATTATCGACCTTTTAAGGAAGGATTCTAAAAAATCTAACCGCGAAATAGCTGAGCAACTAAAATTGCCAACCACTACTATTTTTAATCGCATCCGACGCCTAGAAAAAGCAAAAATCATTCAAGGTTACACCATAGAATTGGATCATAAAAAATTAGGTCAAAAAATATCGGCCTACTCTTTAATTCACTATGATATTTCTATTTGGGATAAAGAAACCTCGAGAGAAGAACTTAGAAATCAACTTAAACACTTACCTCATGTTGTAGAAATAAAATATATTATTGGTCAATATGATATTCTTATCAAATTCCGCATTAAGGATATGAAAGAATTAAACGAGGTTTTGCTCAATCAATTGCGCAAGATTCCTGGTATTGGCCAAACTGAAACCTTTTTTGTTTTAGAAGATGTATTTTAATTATAGAGATTTTTTTCAAAAAGTTCCCTGCAAACTCATGATTCCACCACCATCTATTTGAGCAACAGAAACCATAACATTTGGTGCATTTGGCTTGTTTGATCTATGCAAGAAATATGGCAAGCAAAAACCAATTGCTGAGCCAATGACTGAACCAGCAATAACATCGGTTAAATAATGTTTGTCAGCAGCAAGGCGCAAGAAACCGCTGGTTACCGCCACTGCCAAACCAGATCCCCAGATTAGCGGCGCTAATCTATATTCTCTCATGGAAGCAACTGTGCCACTAGAAACAGCTAACGCAAATGCTATACTAGTGTGTCCTGAATAAAATGAGGTATTGTCTCTAGAATCAGAGCCAGGGTTAAGGGCATAATGCGCTGAAGGCCTTTGACGGCCTGTTGAAAATTTAAAGATTTGGGTTAACATAGCTGCGGATGAAACTGCTTCTGCAATAACTAATGCGTCAATGGGAAATTCATCTAATCTATTGTCATATGATGCAGCCAAAGCTTGAAGACCAAAAGCAACCATTGGCGCCAGGGCAAATACTGTAACGTGGCTGGTAATGTCAGCAGCTTTGGTATTGGACCAGGCAAGATTGCGATGGCCCCAGTCATCGAATCCATTCACCTCACACCAGCGGCAGGAAGATGGCGCAAGTTGTTTTTCAAAAGCTGCTGTTCCCAGAAAACCTGCAGCAGTAATCGCTGTAACAACAATATCCAGTTTAAGATTATAGCGAAGCTGGGGATGAGCGTCTTGCGCATTAACTGATAGCGGGGGAAAAAAGCTAAGGAAAATTACAATGCTAAATATGATTTTGAAACTTTTTATTTTCATTTATTTCCATATTATATTATGGATATATGCGCTCTATAAAAAATAACCAGATTTTGAGGAGAAACATGCGCACCCTGCCTTGTCAATCGAATAAACTTATAGAAAAAGAATTAGTACGCAAAATGCTTCATCTTCCTGTGTTTATATTTCCATTTATTGCGCTCAACTCTACTCTGGCCGCCCTGGCTGTTCTTATTTTGCTGGCAGCTGGTTACTTGGTTATTCTTATTTATGAGAAACAATTTAATAAAACTGTTCCAATCCTTTCAACTATTATTTTATATTGCAGGAGAAGTACTGATTATGATTTAGGGCCTATCTATCTGGCCCTGGGCATGATCGTGGCCTTATGCCTTACCTCTCCCAGAAATGTTTTCTATGCAGCTTATGTTATTGCTATTTGTGATAGTGCAGCGTCGCTTATAGGAATGCGTTTTGGGAGAAAGCAGATTCCAATATTTGGCAAAAGCTATCTTGGCAGCCTGGCTTTTTTTGCAACCTGTTTTTTGGGAGGTCTTTTTTACCTCACCCCTTTAATGTCGCTTGTGGCAGCACTATGTTTAGTAGTGATTGAGCTTATCTCAATAAAGGGTCTGGATAACTTCACCCTGCCCGTAGTTTCCCAAATTTTGTTATTGCTGATGGTGTAACTTAGGCTTTTTGGGAGCGTTCTAGGTATTCGCCGGTTTCAGTATCCACTTTAATCACATCCCCTACTTCCACAAATGGCGGAACTTGAACAACAAGGCCGGTTTCCAAAACAGCTTTTTTATATGAAGCTGAGGCAGTTTGTTTTTTTACTGAAGGTTCGGCTTCAGCAACTTTTAATTCCACGGTTTTAGGTAACTCAATACCCACTGGTTTACCTTCATAAAAAGTAACATCAATTTGAGTATTGGGCAGTAAATATTGAATAACCTCTCCCATCATATCATGGCCAACATCAATCTGCTCATAATTTTCTATGTTCATTAAATGATAGCGCTCGCCATCATCATAGAGGTATTCCATCTTGTGGGTTTCTAAAAAAGCTTGTTCCACTTCTTCAGTGGCCCGAAACCGATTTTCAAATTGGTTGCCGCTGCGCAAATTTCTGAGCTTTGCCTGAACTAAGGCGCGCAAATTGCCTGGGGTTAAATGCTTCACGCCCATAACACTGCAAAGCTCTCCATTAAAAATTATAATTGAACCTGGACGTATCCGATTTGCCTGAACCATTACTTTCCTCCAATTTAGGATTTTAAAAGTTTCTCAACACATTTCCAAACTATATTCTCAAAATCTCCAATCTTCTCCACTGCCCGGCCGCCACCTTGGGCAAAATCTGGACGACCGCCGCCTTTACCGTCAAACTCTTCAGATACTGCTTTGATAATATTTCCCACGTGCACTTTTTTACCAGCTAAATCCTTAGTTGTTGCACCAATTATGGTAATTTTATCTTCAATCTGAGCGGCCACCAAAACCAAGCCAGATTTCATCTGCGCCAATCTATCTTCAGCAATTGTGGCTAAAGCTTTTCGGTCCTGAATATCTATTACTGCAACATGAATTGGCACTTCGCTAATTTTTTTAATATCTTTTTGCCAATCATTTACCTGGCCTGTTGCTTGCTGCATTTTTGCTGCTTTTAATTCCTTTTCCAGTTTAGAGGTTTGAGCCAAAAGCTTGGCAACTTTTTCCTTAACCTCAGCTGGCGAACTCTTCAAAGCTTTAGCAATTTCTTGCTGATCATTTTCCAATTTAGCAACATAGCGCTCCGCCGCCCTACCAGTAATTACCTCTATGCGGCGAATACCTGCTGCCACACTAGATTCAGCAGTTATCTTTAATAAACCAATTTCACCAGTTGCTTTAAGATGCGTGCCTCCGCAAAGCTCAATGGAAAAACCTTTTATCTCAATTAAGCGTACCTTTTCTCCATATTTTTCGCCAAAAAAAGCTAGAGCGCCTCTTTCAATTGCTTCATTATAAGATACCTCTTCAGTATTCACGCTAAAATTTTGGCGCACTGCCTTGTTAACTCTGGTTTCTACCTCTTGAATTTGTTCAGGAGTCAAAGCTTCAAAATGGGAAAAATCAAAACGAAAATATTCTGGAGAAACCAGAGAGCCGGATTGCTTTACATGCTCACCCAAAACTTCGCGCAAGGCTCGATGCAATAAATGAGTTGCCGTGTGATTGCAACAAATATCTTGGCGTCGCTCACTATCAATAGCAAAGGTAAGCTGAGCTCCTTTTTCTACCTTACCTTTTTTTACCACGCCCTGGTGTAAAATAATTTCTGGCAAAGGACGTTTGGTATTCTTGATTTCAATTTCCACGCCCTCTTTCACAGCCAAACCAATGTCTCCGACTTGCCCGCCTGATTCACCATAAAAAGGAGTTTGATCAGCAATAATTCCAACCTCATCCCCAGGGTTAGCTTTATCAACCAGTTTGCCGTCCTTTAGGACAGCCAAAACTTTGCCTGGAGAACTTTCTTGATCATAACCAGTAAATTTTGATTTTATTCCTGAGCTTAATAATTCCCGATAAACATCTGCAACTTTTTCTTCACCACTGCCTTTCCAACTAGCCCTGGCCCTTTCTCTTTGTTCATTCATCTGTTTTTCAAAACCTTTATCATCAAGCTTCAACCCCTGCTCTGCACAAATAATTTCAGTTAAATCTTTGGGAAAACCAAAAGTATCATAAAGCTTAAAAACAACGTCCCCAGACAATTCAGTTTTTTTGGCGTGTTTCAATTTAACAAAAGCGTTTTGCAAAATTTCCAGACCTTTGTCTAAAGTAGCCAGAAAACGTTCTTCTTCAGCCAAAATAACTTTTTCAATTAAATGCTGATGCTGGGCCAATTCAACATAGACATCGCCCATTTCATCAATTACAGCATGAGCAACTTTAGTTAAAAAAGGTTTGTCTTGCCCAATTTTTTTACCAAATCTGATGGCCCTTCTCATGATACGGCGCAACACATAACCCCGGCCTTCATTAGAAGGAACCACGCCATCTGCAATTAAAAAGGTCATACCGCGCGCATGATCGGCAATTACTTTTAGCGCAACTTCTTGTTCAGCAGAAAGATTTTTTGGAGCATTGGTTGCTTGCCTGGCTTTATCAATTAATTCTTTAAAAAGATCTGTCTCCCAATTGCTATGTTTGCCTTGAACCACAGCAGCCAAGCGCTCTAAGCCCATACCGGTGTCAATACAAGGAGCTGCCAAAGAAGTTAAATTGCCTTGAACATCACGATTAAATTGCATGAAAACCAGGTTCCAAATTTCCATAAACCGGTCTGTTGCCAAGTCTTCTTTAGTCACAGGACCGGAACCAAAATCCCACAGGATTTCTGAACAAGGCCCGCACGGACCAGTTTCGCCCATGGCCCAAAAGTTATCTTTTTCCCCTAATCTGAAAATACGATCTTTTGCTACGTGCTTGGTCCAAAGTTTTTCAGCTTCATCATCATCTTCAAACACAGTAATCCACAACCTGTTTTGATCTAAACCAAGTTCCTTGGTTAAAAATTCCCAGGCATAGGCAATGGCTTCTTTTTTGAAATAATCACCAAAGGAAAAATTGCCCAACATTTCAAAAAAAGTATGATGGCGCGGTGTATGACCCACGTTTTCCAAATCATTGTGCTTACCTGAAACCCGCATGCATTTTTGCGAGGAACAAGCGCGCTGATATTCCCGCTTTTCCTGGCCCAAAAAAACTTCCTTGAATTGAACCATGCCCGCGTTAGTAAAAAACAAGGTGGGATCATTGGCTGGAACCAATGGGCTGCTGCGCACTCTGGCGTGACCTTTTTTTTCAAAATAGCTTAAAAACTTTTCCCGAAGTTCAGAAGATTTCATATTCATATCAACTTATTTTTTTGCTGTTTGTGTTTTTTGTTCTGTCTTTGCTTCCGCCTTAGTTGTTGCATTTGTGGTATTAGCTGGAGCTGCTGTAAGTGGCGTTATTTTTATCTCAAATTTTTCATATACAGATTTCAAAATATTATGATAAATTTTTGGGTTCTCTTTTAGAAAAAGACGCGCATTGTCCCTGCCCTGGCCGATTCTTTCCTCTCCCCAAGTATACCAGGCTCCGCTTTTTTCAATGATGCCAGCTTCTGCAGCTAAATCCAAAATATCTCCTTCGCGCGAAATGCCTTCGCCGTAAATAATATCAAATTCTGCTTGTTTAAATGGCGGAGCAACTTTATTTTTCACAACTTTCACTCTGGTTCTGCTGCCAACAACATCTTCCCCAACTTTAATAGCGCCAATACGCCTAATATCCAAACGTACTGAAGAATAAAATTTCAAGGCATTGCCGCCAGTAGTTGTCTCTGGGTTACCAAACATTACGCCAATTTTCATACGCACTTGGTTAATAAAAATTACCAAAGTTTTGGAACGGGCAATAGTGGCCGTTAATTTGCGTAAAGCCTGACTCATCAAACGCGCTTGACCACCCATGGTAGCATCACCCATATCACCATCTAATTCAGCACGTGGAACAAGGGCTGCCACTGAATCAATGACTAAAACATCTAAAGCAGCACTGCGCACCAAGGTGTCGGCAATTTCTAAGGCCTGCTCGCCGCTGTCTGGCTGACTAACTAGCAAATCTTCTACTTTAACGCCCAGTTTTTTTGCATATTCCACGTCAAAAGCATGTTCAGCATCAATAAACGCAGCCACCCCACCGTTACGCTGACCTTCGGCAATAATTTGCGTGGCTAAAGTTGTTTTACCAGAAGATTCTGGCCCGTAAATTTCTACAACTCTGCCCCGAGGCAAGCCGCCAATACCTGAGGCAATATCCAAAGATACTGAACCAGTAGAAACAGTTTGAATACCAGAAACTATTGGCGCGTCTTTGCCTAAACGCATGATCGAGCCTTTGCCAAATTGCTTTTCAATGGAAGAGATGGCTAGGCTAATAACTTTTTCTCTATTTTCAAAATTTTGAGGTGGTTGTTGCATGATGTCTCCTTTTTTATTCTTCTTTTTTATTTCCTCTTAAGGAAAATGTTTTTAAGGCTGTATAAATAGGTCCGTCCTTTGTCAATTCACTTTTATAAAGCACTAGGTTGTCAACATGAATACTGCCAAATTCTTTACCAGCCAGTTTTTCCAGCAGAGTTACTAAACCTTCAGGATTTTTCAAAGCCGACTTGGTCCGCCCAATAGTTAGATGTAACCTAAAAGCCCTTGGATCTTTCTGAATATTAAACTTTAGAAACTTTTCTTCTAATTTAGCGTGCAAGCAAATGACCTGCTCCACATCACCTGTCAGACCAGTCCAGATCACCCGGGGATAACGCCAATTGGGAAATACTCCAACCCCTACTCCCACAAAATCTAAAGGAGGCTCTTCATCTAATACTGCTTGAATATTTTTCGATATATCTCCCAAAAGCAAATCTTCATCAATATTACCAAAAAACTTTAAGGTGCAATGCATGTTATCTGGCTTTAGCCATTTAAAACCTTTGGCCTTAGGTTCTAAAAGTTCAATCAACTGGCCCAACTCTTTTTTAAGAGCATCATTAATGTCAAATGCCAGAAAAGACCGTATTTCCATGTTTATCCTCTAAGCAAATATTTGCGCACCATATCTATTGCAGTCATTGCTGTCATCAATTTTATGCGTTCCCGATTACCCTGAAATTTATGTTCAAAAACTTGGGCCTCTAATTTTGTAGCATAAGCCATAAAAATCAAGCCTACTGGTTTTTGCTCTGTACCACCACTAGGACCAGCAATACCAGTTACGCTAATTGCTAAATCCGTGTTACTTAAGTTCAACATTGCTTGGGCCATAGCCAAGGCAGTTTCTTTAGAAACTGCTCCAAAATCAGCAATAGTTTGGGATGGAACTTTTAAGATTTCCTGCTTGGAAGTATTGCTATAAGTAACTACCCCTCTTTCAAAATATTTGGATGAACCAGCTACATCAGTAAGCAAAGAAGATAGCAAACCACCAGTGCAAGATTCAGCTACAGCCAAGTTAATACTCTTTTCAACCAATAATCTACCTACCACACTAGCCAATTCATCATTACCCTCAGCATAAACCACATTACCCAACTGTTCTTTTATAGAATTTGCAGCCTTTTCTACTGCTTGCTGATTATTAGCAATTAATTTAAGCAATATCTCTGGAAATTTTACTCGAAAACTTAATCTTGATTCAAAAAGATCAATTTTTTCTATTTTTTCCGCAATTGTTGCTTCAGGAAGCCCAAAACAACGCAAAATTTTAATAGCCTGCTGAGTCTTAGCTTTTTGTTTTAACCAGGGGAACACTGAATCTTCAAAAATCTGATATAATTCTATTGGCACCCCAGGTAAAAAGAAAAATTCTTTTTCATCCCAGTTTACTTGAATGCCAGGTGCTGTTCCCACATCATTATATAATGGTTTTCCATGCTCAGGAATAAGAGCCTGCTTGCGATTTGTCTGGGCAATAGGCCTACCAATTTTTTCAAAAAAATTGTTTATTTTTTCATAAGTTGGCTGGTGAAGTTTAAGTTTTACATGAAACTCTTGTGCTGCTGCTTCTAAGGTTAAATCATCAGAAGTTGGCCCTAATCCACCACTTACTATTATACAATCAGCTTGGCTGGCAGCATATCTCAAGGCCCGACCTATTTCTTGCAGATTATCACCTACAGAAATATGCCCCGCAACCTCATGACCTAATAAAGCACATTTTTCTGAAATCCAGGCAGAATTGGAATCTATTATAATACCTTGCAGAATCTCATCCCCAGTTGTGACAACATATATTTTCATATTATCGGCAAAATTAACCCAAATAACCACAGGGCAGCATTAGCATATATCCCAGCAAAAACATCATCTAACACCACACCCCACCCACTTATAAAACGTTTTTCAGCCCAATTAGCAGGAAAAGGTTTAACAATATCAAAAATACGAAACAAAATAAAACCACCTATTATTAATAAAATATCACCCTGATGAAAGGCCATGGTCACTAAAAAACCAGCAATTTCATCAATAACTATCTCTGGTGGATCTTGCAGGCCAAAAATTTCCTGGGCCTGGGTGGCTACCCAAGCAGCTAAAAAGATAAAGGCAATAACAGTTGGGATATAAACTGCATCTGGCAGATATCTAAGTAATAGATAGAATAGAACACCTACCAAACTTCCTGCTGTGCCTGGGGCAATTGGACATTTACCTGCATAAAAACCTGTTGCTAATATGTAGATTAATTTTTTCATTTTATGTATCTAACATTGCCTCATACAAAAAACAAGCTTTGCATAAAGTAAGTTATAGGCTCTCTATTTTTTTGCCTCAAAACCGATCTTCTTTTTTTCCTTTATACAAGGGGTATCCATTAGTTTACGAAGGGCATCAAAAATAACCTTGAACCTGACATCATATTTTTTCTCCATTAGCTCAAGTTTTCGGGCTAAATCTTTGTGCGAAATAATCATTTTGCGAAGTTGCACAAAAGCCCTCATTATTGCTACATTTACAGCTATTGCTCTTTCACTCTTAAGAACACCTGATAACATTGCTACGCCCTGCTCTGTAAAAACATAGGGCAAATAGCGCCGCCCCCCTACACCTAGCATATTTGGAAACTTTGAGGTTCCAAAATGGCACCTCAAAGCAGCAACCTCTTGATTTGTAAGTTGAAACACAAAATCACTTGGAAACCGTTTGCGATTTCGTTTTACAGCACGATTAATAGCTTTAGTTTGCACATCATAAAGTTTAGCAAGATCGCTATCGAGCATGACTTTTTCTTCCCGAATTAAATATATCATTTGCTGAATGTTTTCCGTTGGAATCAGATTCGTTATCATTAATACCTCACCAATACAACCATCACTAAAGCAAGTACTGTGCCAGAGGAAAAATACTTAGAAAACAAGCGCAGGTCATCATCTGGGTGCAGCATTTTCGTCAGGCTTGTTCAAAAATGCTGCAGCTTGACTTTCAATTGATCTCATAGCAAGTAGCATTCATGGCCAAAGCAAAATCTATTTTTTGTTGTCAAAATTGTGGGGCGCAATCGCCAAAATGGGTGGGCCGCTGTGCTGATTGTGGACAGTGGAATACTTATGTAGAAGAATTGCCTGAAACAACTTCAGGTCGCGCACCTTTGTTTGATGAATTTAAATCTGAACCCAAGCCTTTAACTGAAATTGTTCATGATGATGGCAGCCACTTCCCCATTGGCATTGCTGAACTGGACCGGGTACTTGGCGGCGGTTATGTACCAGGTTCCGTTACTTTAATTGGCGGTGATCCAGGCATTGGCAAGTCCACTATAATCATGCAGGCGCTTTCAGAGATCTGCAAAAAAAATCAGTGCAGCTTATATATTTCCGGAGAAGAAAGCGCTGGCCAAATTAAAATCCGCGCGAATCGCATGAATATTAAGCAGGATAATCTTTTTGTGGTAACTGAAAACTGCGTGGAAAAATTAATCGAGCACATTAAAAAAGTTAAGCCCAAAGTATTGGCTGTGGATTCTATTCAAACTATCTATACAAATGAAATTCAATCTGCCCCAGGAAGTGTCAGCCAAATTCGCGACTCTGCTGCCAAACTGCTTTATCTGGCCAAGGCCACGGGCATGGCCCTGTATCTAATAGGCCACGTTACTGAAGAAGGTTCAATTGCTGGGCCAAAAGTTTTGGAACATATGGTTGATACAGTGCTTTATTTTGAAGGCGAGCGCGGCCACCCTTTCCGCATTTTGCGCACGGTGAAAAACCGGTTTGGCTCCACCAATGAAATTGGCGTATTTGAAATGACCAGCAAAGGTTTGATGGAAGTAACAAATCCATCCAGTATTTTTTTAGCTGAACGTCCACCTGGTGCAGCAGGTTCTGTGGTAGTTTCTTCTTTAGAAGGTTCGCGTCCTGTTCTTTTAGAATTGCAAGCTTTGATATCTGGATCAGGCCTGGCTAATCCTCGCCGCACAGCCATTGGCGTGGATACTGGCCGCATGGCCCTTTTAGTTGCAGTGCTGGAAAAAATTATCGGCTTGCATCTGGCTGACCAGGATATTTATTTGAATGTTGCTGGCGGCTTGAAAATTTCTGAACCAGCTCCTGACCTGGGAATTATTTCTGCTATTAATTCCAGCTTTGCCAATAAACCAATTCATCATGAAACCATTGTGATTGGCGAAGTTGGTTTAACTGGTGAAGTGCGCACCGTAATGGGTTGTGATATTCGGCTTAAAGAAGCAGAAAAGCTGGGTTTTAAGCGAGCCATTGTTCCTAAATCAAATCTTAAATCCAAACTCTCGGCCAAAATGGATATTATTGGTGTTACTTCTGTGGAGCAATGTTTGGAAACTCTATTTTAATTTGGGGACGTTTCCCCCCTACTTAACTACTTAATATTATTTATTAATAAAAGGTAACTTGGTTTTTTTGTATTAGAAAGAACTGTTTCAATTTTTTAAACTCGGCATTTATTTCACAATGATTATAAATAGTTACAAGGGGGGGAAACGTCCCCAAATTTTATGTATTTTTCTTATTTTAGCATTCTTGCTTATTACCGCCAACTGTCTTGCCTTTGAATTAGGCGAGAAAAAAGTTTTTATTGTCTCGCCAATTGCTGGGCCTATTTATCATAAATTACCAGCCATGGGCCGGATGCCTTCCCAAGCAGATTGGGGGCCAAATTTTGGTTTATTTTCTGCCTTGCTGGCCAAAAATATGAACTGGATCGCCTTTCCTTATTACGCTACTGCAAATAATGCCGAAGTTTGGGGAGTAGTTACGCATTATGATTATTACTTGCCTGTTTCTGATTTTATCCAGCCTGTCTTTGGCGCTGGATTTGATGTAACAAAAATTGACGTAAAAAATTCCAGCATGGGCGATACTTTAGTTATCGCACCTTGGCCAAAGGTTGGAGTGCGCTTCAAAATTTCAGATAATCTGCATTTGATTCCATATACAGCTTATCTCTATCAATATATAGATACTGCTGGCGCAAGCAGAAATTATCAATCTGCCCTGTTTGGTTTGCAAATCCAATATCACTTTAACCATTTTTTAATGGCTAAGCTAAAATACTATTACCGCTATACTTACAATGGCAGGGATGGGCATGATGTAAAACTCAGGGTGCATTTACTGGCCAATAAAAATTTTGGTCTCACTGCCCGGTTTCAATATTCCAAACAAATTTTTGATGAATTTGTGAGCATCTTGGTAGGCCCAGCAATTATTTTTTAGCAACTTTGTTTTTTTATGTTAGTGATTGATTACCTGGGGTTTTAACTCACCAACAAACAATTCTTATTGGGGCCTATTTTCCATTAATATGCCAAATATTTAGTCCGTCTGATTTTAAATACCACAGAATATCCAATAATTTCCATAGGTTATCTTTTTACAAAAATCCTTCAAAACTGGCAAGCAGATTGCATTCTAATTAGGCGAAAATAGAGAGATTTCCGCATTCACGGGAATGACCTTTGGGGATAACTAATGAGTAATATTAATCAAAAGAAACAACCTATTCCAAATCCGTTTCATGATAGCCAACCTCAATCTGTAGGCAACACCTATGGTGAACGGGCTAGATTGCAAAAAACATCTGAACCAGCTGCTCAGGAATCTAGTGCTGCTCAGCCTCGGGATACATTTGAAAAAGTACAAGGTAGTAATTTTCCAGTTGCACCTAATGCTTCTTTTGCCCAACGCAAAAGAAGTTTATTTTCTGGTTCGCCGCATAGACCACGCGCCTTAGATAATATTCAAAACGGCGCAACTCCCAGAGTTCGTCCCAACCAACCTGGCCGCCCAAGCGACCGAGCTATCGTAGATTTTTTGGACAAAGTGCTTGATAGCTAATTTTCTGATTCTCTCGATAACCCATAATAAGTTGCTTAGGTGAGTGTCGCTTCGCTAAATCCAAAATTTCTTCATGCGCCAGAAATTTTGGAAGCGTTCTTCGCTCGCCATGTTATACAGGCTGCTGTGATGGCTCGCTCGCACGCCGCGAAGCAACACTCACCTACGCAACTTATCATAAGTTATAGAATCTCGTATCAATTTTTTACTTCAAATGTTTGGTAGTCCTTAAGGGATTGTCCGAAAAACAGACAGCTGAGTGCCATATTTGCGCACTTATCCCCGGTAGGAAATGGGATACGGAGATAAGGCCACCTTACGGATGGGCTCCCAAATGCTGGACGAAATCTCGGCAAATTTGAGCATCAGCTGTCTGGGCTTGAGGACTATTAATCCTTAAGGACTACCAAACATTTTAGGTAATCAGATATTATTTCTTATCTAATTGAAACAGTGTTACTTGTGACTGGGGCGCCGACGACACCAATGCCTTCGTCAGTTACAATTGATTTGGCTGTGACATTAGCATTGGCACTTACGCTTACATTAAAAGTTACACCTTCTTCGCTGGTTGCGCTTTGATCGCTGCAACCAGCAAGGCCAATCAACATGATCACAGCTAAACTCAAAACCAGGACTTTGCTCACCTTGTTAGATCTTAAACCAATCAACAACAATAACGGCACAATGAGCATGAAGTTCAAGGCTAAGGTATCAAAGTTTGGTGTTGCAGAAATAATTGATAAGCCATGGCTGGAATAAGTCATTGCCAAGGATATGTCATAGACCACTAAGATATAGGCGCTTTGTCCGCTGGCCAAAACCAGCTCAAAATTATCAAAAGTAATATCACCATCATCTGTGTCATATTGTTTTTCTTCGCCTAATTGATAGTCAGTATTTTCCAATAAACCATTACCATCAGCATCAACATATAAACGCACTGCTGCTACATCATATAGATCATGCGCATTACCTCCACCACTAATGGTCAAACTTTCAAGCACAGCATCATCCTCATGCACGTTAGTGGCTTTAAGTTGCATGACCACTAAATCATCATGCACAGTGGCGCTTAGTTCTTGGGCAACAGGATTATTTTCACCCAAGGTAATTAAAATTTCATTATCAGCGCCAGCCAACAAACTCATGTAAGTAATAATTGTCTTATGCACTGAAGTTCCATAAATTACTTCGCTTATGCCGTCGCCGTTCAAA
Organism: Pseudomonadota bacterium; assembly: GCA_043823065.1. Taxonomy (GTDB): domain Bacteria; phylum UBA10199; class UBA10199; order 2-02-FULL-44-16; family DYJF01; genus JBDRBB01. The sequence continues at coordinate 13,543 of JBDRBB010000016.1, forward strand.
TCATAAGAGTACAAACGAATTCCACCCTCTTCTGACTCAGAATCATGATAGATCACCAATAATCCTGAAGCAGAAATACTGGCTTCTAAATCAGTGCTGCCATAAAGCACATAAATTGCGCCACTATCTGGGGTTTCATTATCAGGTCCATCATCACCATAGGCAGAGATGACCAAATCGCTGATGCTGTCATCGTCAAAATAGCCAGTACCCAGACGAACACCAAATTGATCACCTGCATCCGCTCCAGTAATCACCACATCTGCCAAATCAAATCCGGTTATTTGATCAAAGGATGATTTGCCATAAAAGATAAACACCTGATTCAGATTAGCATTACCAACTGCAATGTCTTCAATACCGTCTCCATTATAATCGCCGCTGGAAAGAGCTACTCCACCATAAGACATACCAACATTATAATCAGGTCTTTCCGCAATATCCTCATTAAGCGCAAAATTTTCTTCAATTAGGTCAACCAGGAACCCGCCAGTAAATGGGCCAAAATAAGTAAGAGGAGTTTGGTTGTTCATATAAACAAAATCATCCAGGCCATCGTGATTAATATCTGCCAACCAAATTTCCCTGGTGTTCCTTAGGTTAGCAACGGTCTGGTCAAGTTCATTCATTTCAAACAAAGGATCTGTATCTTCACTGCCCAATAAAATATAGGCGCTACGCAAACCAGTTATGGCAATATCTTTGATGTTGTCTTGGCCATCAACATTGCCAACAGCTAAAAATCTGCCCAGATTAGCGTCCAGACCAAGTTCAGTATTGGGATTTACCCCAGTAATGATCGTGTTTAAACCATTTATACCTTCTACACTCAGCTCGCTATCTGCAATATCTGGTCCGTAAGCAATAAATACTGCTCCTCGATTGTTGCTGGTTTCATGCACACCAAATATAATATCATCATAGGATGATTCACCAACATTGGCGATTTGCAAGGCGCTTAAAGCATAATTACTTGGCACTTCATAAGTTGCCAACACTGCTTTGCTGGAAAATGAAGTTACTTCAATGGAAGTATTACCGTCTTCTGGAATACGGGCAATTAATTCATTTACCTCGCCTGTGATATTTCCGTAACCCACCACATCGCCGTCAGCCAAATCCTCAATTTGAGTTGCCACGCTGTCAGCCCTGATTTCCCGCTTAATACCCCATATGGCAATTGATGCTGGTGCGCTATCGTTGAGTCCGTCATTGGCAATCACCCTAAAACAAAATCTCATTTTTTGTCTGGCTTCAGGCAAACTTTCCAGATTCAACATATTAAATGTCAAATTCTGCTGCGCATAACCATTACCAATACCAATATCTGCGCCGCAGGTTTGCTGCCATTGATAGGTTAAGGGATCGCCATCTGCGTCTTGCCCAATAGCCCTGATATAAACTTGTTCATTGCTAATATAAGTCAGCTTGCCTGCAGTAGCTGAAACAGTTGGCGCAGTTTGCGCGCTTTCCACAATAACTCTAACGGTCTTGGTAATGTTGTCTCCACTACCTGCCAGCGCTTTAATGGAGAAATTATAAGTTCCTTCTTCGCAAGCAGCTGGCCAACTAAAAGTAGCTGTATTGGTATTGCCATTTTGAACTTGAGCTAAACTTGAACCAGCTGGCGCATCAATTAAGGATTGAGTAATATTACTGTGTCCGCTGACCAGTAATCTAAAAGTTAAGGCAGCGCAGGAATCAATATTACAAACTAGTGGATTATCGCTGGTGCATTGCGGAGCATCAAAGACTCCGGTTAGGGTAACTGAATTAGCATTAATAGTTATAGTCCTAGTGGTGCTTGCTCCTAGCGAAGCATTAGTAGGCGCACCCATGCTGTAGATAATAGTTTCAGCTCCTTCGCTGATTCCATCATCAACAATAGTGACCGTAATACTTGCTTGAGTGCCGCCTGCTGCTATGGTTAGCGGGCTAGCTGGAATATAACTATAGTCTGTGCCACCACCTATAGCTGTGCCACCTACTGTAAACGGCAAAGATACGTTTTTACCAGACACAGCTGATAACTGGGCAGTAATCGTGACATTACCAATGGTTTCAGCCACAGCTTGATCTGAACCAGTGAAACTAATTGATGGAGCAGCATCATCATCAAGAATTGTTGCAGTATGGTTTGTAGTTGCACCTTGCGTAGCATTCAGCGGGTTACCCATAACAACCACAACTGTTTCATCATCTTCATCCATGGTATCGTTATTAACAGTAATTGTAATGTCCGCAGTTAGACTTCCAGCGCCTATGGCAAGGGGGCTGGCTGTAATAGTGAAATCATTTCCTGCGCCTTGGGTTGCTGTACCTCCCAGAGCAGTAAATGGCACACTAATATTCTTGCCTGATTCTGCTGATAATTGAGCGGTTATGGTGGCTGTGCCAGCATTTTCATTAACATTCTGGCTGCCTGAGGTAAAAGTTACTGTTGGCGCAGCATCATTGTCCAAAATAGTTGCTGTATGAACTTTGATTACACCCTGAATGGCATTGGTCGGTGCGCCCATGGTAACTATCACAGTCTCGTCATCTTCATCTAGGCTGTCATTGTTTACAACAATGACAATGCTTGCTTCAGTATCACCAGCTGAAATGGCAACAGGACTGGCAGTAATTGTATAATCTGCACCTGCGCCTTGAGTTGCTGTACCGCCTAAGGTAAACGGAACTGAAATGTTTTGATAACTGGGGTTAGAAAGCTGGGCAGTTATCGTCATTGTTCCCACATCTTCAGCGCCATTTTGAGCAGCCACGGTAAAGGCCACTGAAGGCTGGCTATCGCTGGCATTGATAGTTGCTGTATGCACAGTTGTTGCACCTTTTTCAGCATTTGTAGGCGAACCCATAGTAACAATCACTGTTTCAGCTGGCTCATACATGCTATCATCATTAACCGTAATTGTTATGGTATTATTTAATTGACCAGCAGTAATAATGATCGGCGAGGCGGTTATTGTATAATCAGCTCCAGCTCCTTGGGTTGCTGTACCACCTAAAGTATAAGGCACGCTTACATTGTTGCCAGAGGTGGATGATAATTGAGCAGTAATCGTAAATGTACCAACATCTTCATCTCCGCTTTGATTGGCTATAGTAAAATTAACTGTTGGCAATGCCTGGCCTTCAACCGCGCCAACATCTATGTTTAAACCCTGCACTCTGGGCGCTCCCAAAAAGTCTGTGGTCCAAATTGTATCAAGATCAATAATTGAATCTGTGGTTGCTAAACCTGCATCAATACCACCACTAGCTGACATTTTAAAATCAGTAATATGAACATTTCTGCCATTGCATAAGAAATCCTCATCTTCATTGGTGTTATTATCTGATATCCAAACATCTACCCAGTCTGATCCATTATCATAGATATAAAAAGCATTATGTTCATCATAGGATGCACATACGCCATCAACTTCTGTAATCAAGAATTTTCCGATATAGGCATCGTCTGTCCAACCAGGATTGCCATTAACCATGATACGTCGTTTATTATCACCCTGGCTTGATCTTGAAGAAACTGTTGAACCAGTTCCAGCAATCTCTTGAAATGCTGGATCAGCAGCTATAGTATCTGACACTGTACAACTATTTTCATAAGGAACATCATTATTATTGCCATTAATCATGTTATGGGTCACTCGGCCGATACCTTCTGACCGGCAAGACATGGATCTTCCATAATTATTTACAATAATATTATTATGAAGTTCATCTGAACCGGAAAAAGTAGATGTAATATAGGTGGTTGTAGCTGCGCCAGTTAAGTTAGCATAAATAGTATTATTAAAAATCGCATTATATGTTGTAGACAGGGCTTGGCTTCCCAGCTGAGTATTATTACATTTATTTCCAACAAATAAATTGTCATAAACATGTGAATAATTATCTGCAAAAAACACCGACCCTGTACTTAAACATACTTTTGAAAAGATATTTCGTTTGGCAACAAAGCAATCATCTTCATTATCAGCAGCACAAGTACTTTTACCTCCTTCATATGCCTGGAGGCCATAATAATAGTAATGGCCATGGAATCGATTGCCAATGACTTTAGCAGCTGTTTGAAATGGAGCATAGACACCAAGTCCTCCATAACTACCCACCACATAGCTATCAATAATATTATTTTGAATGATTGGACCATTGCCGTAAAACAACTGGATACCTGAATCATTCAAACTATTATTTACATTAAATTTCAAGTTTTGAATGATTGTATCATTATGTACACCAGTTAAGGTCATGGCATTACCATCGCTAGGTTGAATCATGGTTGTTTCTACATTCGAGCTAGTAATAACCACATCTTTTTTAACTGAAACGTTTTTGGTGGTTGTTGTTCCTGCTGTGATATTTATGGTATCAATATCACCCATGGTAAAATCATTGGTATTGTCACGATTAATGGCTCGATCTAATGCACGCTGCCAGGTACAAGCTTCGGCCAGACTCTTGCAATCGCAATTTTGCCCTTCGCTGGAGCAACCATTTGGCGAAGCATATAAAGCATCAGCTCCGCTAGTTCCTAAAGGCACATTATCAACTGTAAAGGGAGCACCATTGGCTGGATATTCCAAGGCTCCAATATCTATATCATATACATCATCGCCAAAGACTATTCCGTCTTGATCGGAAATATTTACAGTTCTGCTTTGATTGGCAAAATCATTACCTAGCTTAGCTGCGGTAATGATGTTTTGGGTATCAGCGCCATTATCCACTGCCCAGGAACCATAGTATGGTTGCAGATTAGTAATATAAACATTGCGACCAGTTTGAAGATGATCAGTAACAAAAGAAGAAGTTCTATAATCAATATCTACCCACTCGTTGCCATCATTTCCATTATCCATTATGGGATAAGCCGTCATATGCCTTCCCTTATCACCAGTGGCAATTCCGTCTAATTCTGCAACTAAAAAATATTTATAATTATTATCCACCCAGGCATCGTCAGCGCCAACATCATTATTTAAATAAATACGATACCTATTTGTGTTATCTGGACTGGCTTGGGTAGATTGAACAGTTGTGTAAGTACTGCTTGGCGCAAAAAAACCAGGATCATGAAAGATTTGATCACTAGCTAAAACCGTACAGTTGCTGGTAGTTACTTCGTCTTTTAAATTGCCATAAATCAGGTTATTTTTGACTCCACCGTTTCCACCATCTTTGCAATAGATGCTGCCGTTGCCCGCACCATTGTAAGCAAAGATGTTGTTCTGAATGTTAGCAGTTCCTGTATCTCCGTCATAAAAAATTCCATAGGAGCCTGCAGAACCACTAAAGGCAGCAAAGGCAATGGTATTATTTAAAACATTATTGCCGCCTTCCCAAACAGAAATCACATGATCATAAGTATTTCCCACAAACAAATTGTTGAAAATATAGGAATTTCCTTGTGCTATTTCCACAGAGTGGTCGTGGCTGTTGGCAAATAAATTACCTCTAATCACAATACAATTATCTTGGTCAGAAGCTGTACAACCGGGTTTTCCACCTGATCTAGTAAAGTGAACCGTGGCATTATGACTTGCTGAATTACCCAATCCATAAAATTCATTATTATATATTTTGGCATAATTATAAAAAGTGTAATTATTATCAAAGGCAAAAACTGCGCTGCTATTTGCATTGCTCTTATTTGAATAAAATTTATTATTTTGAATAGTTGGCGAAGCTTCAGCAAATAACCAAATTATTCTAGCTCCACTTACATTCGCTCCAATAAAATCTATATTTTGAACCAACGTTGTATTGTTATTATCTGTAAAAGCTAAACTGGTATAACCACTTGCTGCTGGGCCAATGGTTGCTACATTATTTCCTTCTAAAACAACATTGCTATCTACAACATAACTACCTGTATATGTGCCTTGAGCCAGATATATAGTATCTGGCGAACCATCTCGATTATCAGCTTTTTCCAAAGCACGGTCCAAAGAACATCGAGTCAAATCTGTTTGACAATTATTGCTGATAGACCCGGCTGGCTCGGCATAGAGCTTACTGTTATAGGCAGCTCCATGTGGTTTATTATCACCGTCTAAGACATATTCAAAGGCGCCAACATCGATATCAGCCACTCCATCACCTATTGTAATACTATTAGCTGCATCATTTGCTACATCATTTATTCTGGGATTGCCGCCATAATCTGTGTTCATGAGATTATCGATATCAATATAGTTATCTGTGCTGTTGTAACCACCATCCACGGCCCATGATCTGTATGATATTTGACCTGTTGTGATTGCTACTTGCCGGTTTGCAACTAGGTACGAACTCATATATGTAGGAACATATACATATAATCTTTCATCTCCTGCGCTTTGGTCATTGTCATAAATATAGACAATGAATTTATGGGCATAACTTACGCTGTCTTGTACGCCGTCAGGTTGCAAAATTAGGAATTGGCCTATCCACTCATCATCTACCCAACCAAGATCACCGCCATTCATAACAACTTGACAATAACTACCTGAACAACTGGAACTCTTGATGGTGGCTTTTGATCTTTCTGGATAATAAAGCCTGGCTGCTTCAAAGATTTGATCACTAGTCTGCACCGCACAGCTACCTGCGGTATCAATATCAGCGTTGTGATTTCCAGAAATTAGATTACGGTAAATCACATCGCCACCATTACTTGTGCAATACATGGGTTGTATCCAAGTATTATTAGCAATAATGTTATTGATTATAATCGCGCTGGCTGTGCCGTCTTTTCTAATGCCATAATAACTTGGAGAAGCTGCATTACCAATAATCGTGTTATTGGCAATTACGTTTCCAGTTCCATCCAGTTCAATTAAATCATCTGAGGAAGTATTGGCAGTTAAAATATTATTATAGACAATGGTATATCCATTAACATCAATCGGATTATCATAAGTGATACCGTTAATAACATTTCTGGCAATCACTGCACAGTTGGTTTCTGAAGTTGCTGGCGCGCAAGCTGAATTACCAGCTTGAGTAAATCTAACACCGCCATCTCTAAAACTACTGATCACATTATCTTTAATTTTGGCAAAAGTGTTTGCTACAGTATTGATAATGCCGCCGCCATTTCCTGCAGCTTGATAAGCTATAACTTTTGTGTTTTGAATTGTTGGCGAACCAGCTGTGATATTTATGGCATTGTAGCTATAATCATTGGTAACCGTTATATTCTCAATAATGGTGTCATTTTCAATAGTATTAGCATTAATTATTATCGTGTGAGCATTTAAGCTGCTATCAGCAGAAATGATAACCGTATCTTTATCAACACCGCTTAGGATGAGTTCTTCTATTAAATTGATAGCTGAAGTTCTGGTATAAGTTCCTGCAGTTAAAGTAATAACATCCACGCCATCAGAAGCATCAATGCGATTATCAGCTAGAGCTGTCTCAATGGTGCAAGCATTGGCAGCATCATCGCACGTTCCATTACCAAGAGCAGCTGGGGCAGCATAGATCTGTGCAGCCTGCGCCACACCTGCCATGCCTATAAAAATAGCTAGAAAAAGAATTACCCCCCCGATTTTGGCAATTATTCTCTGCATAAAGCCTCTTTACTATAGAGGTTATAAGCAAGAATGATACCAGCTCCCTATTTATTTAACTTATTGATTTTATTGATTTTTTGTTGAGGATTTTTATATAATGATAGCAAAATAGCCAAAAATCCTTCTGATTAGTCAATTTATTGACGATTTAAAAATGAGATTTTTTCTTTTATTTCAATAGATTATCTAGTAAATTAGGTTTGTATCATTTTGAATAAAATGAAAAAAAATCTATTTAAAATTATTCTTTATATTCAAATAGTTATGGGACTTTTAGCTGCATCTAGCACTGGGTTTGCGCTAACCAAAAGTTTCAATGTCATCAATTTCAAGCCAGCAATCGGCAAATCCAAATATTTTACCACTTATGACAACCAATTCCTCTTTCAAAAAAGTTTTTTGCTCGGCACCTATTTTGATTATGCTTACTCGCCTTTGGAATTTACTTTAGCTTCAGGCAACAAACTCAAATTTATTCAAGATTTTTTAGTCTTGGATATCTATGGCACCTATGCCCTATTTGACTGGTGGGAAATTGGCTTGGATGTGCCCATTGTTCTTTTTAATAAATATATTGATCCAATAACCAGAATTGGTTCCTATAAAAGTTCACTTAGCGATCTACGGTTAGTCAGCAAGTTTCGTTTATTAAATCCAGAGTTATATAAAGTGGGTATTTCTTTGATTCCATTTATTGATATTCCCACCAGCATTGGCGACACCTATTTGACCAACGGCACGCCAGCTGGCGGAGCTTTAGTGGTGTTTGATTATTCGCCTGTGGAATATTTTTCTCTAGCCTTAAACACTGGCTATCTAACCCGGGCTCGTTATACAGATCAATATGGGGCTGATATTGATGATCAATTTTTATATTCATTGGGTTTAGTTGGCGGTCCGTTTCGCAAATTTTCAGCAATCCTGGAAGTTGCAGGCAGTACAGATATAGACACTTTTTTTAAAAACAGTTTTAAATCTCCTTTAGAAATTCGTGCTGGTCTTAGCATGGCCCTTACTAAAGATTTCACCCTAAAAGTTGGCGGAGGCAGAGGTTTAAGAGGCGGTGCTGGTGATCCTAGTTTTAGAACTTTTGTGGGCTTAAGTTATGAACATACGGTTCAGCCACAAGCCCTAGAGCCCAGCAATTTACCAGCTGAATATCAGGCTGAGTTAAATATGGCTTTGATTGCCAAGATCCTTAATCAGTATAGAGTTTTTTTTACTGTTGGCAGTTATAAATCAGTCCGCGTTATTATGATCAACTAGATGAGATTACCAATTTACTCTTGAATAACCATGAACTCATGCTGGAAATTAATGGTTATGCTTCAGCAGAAGGAACCAATCAGTTTAATCAAACATTGTCTTCCCTGCGCGCTTTGGAAGTAGAAAATTATTTGGTTAAGCGTGGCGTTGCGCCTGACCGCTTAATTCCCCAGGGTTTTGGAACTGCCAATCCTATTGCCAGCAACTCTACGCAAGAAGGACGCGAAAAAAATCGGCGCGTTGAATTTTCAGTGCGCTGAACCTACAAAACGCATACCTATTGAAAGAAAAACGGTAAAATCAACACTTGGCCCGCTGCTGGTAATATCTTCAGCAAACCCAAACTGCCACATCAAATCATGGTCATAAATCAAACCCGGCTCTTCTCCTTTAAAACCAATAGTTAGATCAAGCGGAACTCCGTCCCACTCTCCCATTTGCGTGCCTGTTAATTGGGGAGTTTGGCCATTAAGCTGGGCAATAACACTCCAGGTTGGCAAAAGCGTTACTTCAAAAGCTGCCATATAAGAAAAAAAATCATCATGAGTTAGACTTACCAAGGCATCATCTCGGCTAGCCACATAATAAGCTGTATTAAGATAAGCATGAAATCTTTTATAAGATTTTTCCAGGGCTAAACCAAAACCATAATCAAGATTACCATTGCCTAAACCGCGTGAACCAGCGCCAGTTGGAAATTTAAGTTGGAAAAACCAAGATAGTTCTGGCTGATATTTTTGTTCAGCCAAAATATGCTGTTTATAATAAAAGCAAAGATCGCCTAACCCCATTTTTTGACTATTAATATTATAAATATTTTGACCATTTTCCTGCAGACGAAACATAAACTGATTATCTGGCACTAAGTTTCGTCCTGCATTAGGAAACCCAAAAAAATTATGAAATTTTTGAATAAATGGATCTAAAAAACCGCCCCAAGTGTGGATAAAAGGAAGTTCCACACCAACTTCCATATTTTCGCGCGGCGCATATCTGGCATTTAGGCCAATCCGCCACAGTTCCATATCTGCCCGCAGCCAATATCTGGAAGTTGCTCCGTTTTCAAAAATATTTGAATATGCAGAATCAAGTCTGACTTCCAAGGTATCTGGCGCCAAAATTTTTGCGCGCATTGGTTGGAGATTAATGGTCTGCAAATAAAATGGGTTTTGATTGCGAGTGGTGATAGGACCAAATGAAGAATAAGTTTTAGCAATTCCAGTGCAAGGAATTAAGCAAATGAGGACAAACAAAATTATGAAGGTCAATGGTCTATTGTCCATGATCCATGGTCGAAAGATATCTCTCAGCATCAATTGCTGCCATACAACCAGTTCCAGCTGCCAAAACTGCTTGGCGATAGGTAACATCCTGAACATCACCTGCAGCAAATACACCAGCTACATTGGTTTTCATGGAAGTCTTGGGTGTAATGATATAACCATTTTCATTCAGCTCCACCTGACCTTTAAATATTTCTGTATTTGGTTTATGCCCAACAGCTATAAAAACTCCTTCACAAGCAAGTTCGCTCATTTCATTGGTTTCAACATCCTTAAGCTTAACGCCTGTCACCTTTCCTGCTTTAACATCCATGATTTCTTGCAAAACTTTTTTCCAGGCAAATTCAATTTTTTTATTGGCAAAAGCTCGCTCTTGCAAAATCTTGCTGGCCCTTAATTCATCACGGCGGTGCACCACAGTTACTTTGTTCACAAAATTGGTTAAGAAAAGCGCATCTTCAATTGCTGTATCACCACCTCCAATAACCACCACATCTTGCCCCTTAAAGAAAAAACCATCACACGTAGCACAACCAGAAACTCCTTTACCACGCAATTTTGTCTCAGATTCCAAGCCCAACCAAATTGCAGAAGCGCCAGTGGCAATGATCACGGTTTGAGCTAGATATTCAGTTTCATCAACTTTTAGCAAAAGAGGCTGTTTTGAAAAATCAACGCTGGTTACAGAACCGTTAATAATTTTTGTGCCATGATGCTCGGCCTGCGCCCGCATATCTTGCATAAGCTGAGGCCCATTTACTGGTTTGGGAAAACCAGGAAAATTTTCAACATCAGTAGTAATGGTTAATTGGCCACCAGGTTGTGGACCTGCAATCAATACTGGATTCAAGTTGGCTCTGGCCGCATATATTGCAGCGGTGTAACCCGCAGGCCCTGAGCCCAAAATAAGCACCTTAATTGTTTCAGCCATTATGATTCTCCCATTTTTTGTCATCGCGAGGAGCGTAAGCGACGTGGCGATCCAGGATTTATCGGGATTGCTTCGTCACTAAAGTTCCTCGCAATGACAATATCAAACTCTCTCTATCTCAGCTCCTAATGCACCCAATTTTTTTTCCAGGCTTTCATATCCCCGGTCCAAGTGATAAATACGATTAACTTCAGTGATCCCCTTGGCAACCAACCCTGCCAATACCAAACAAGCACTGGCTCGCAAATCTGTGGCTTGCACCGGTGCACCAACCAAACTTTTTTTTCCCTTTACCACAGCTGTTCCACCATCAATGGTAATATCAGCACCCATACGACTTAGCTCTGGAACATGCATAAAACGATTTTCAAAAATTGTTTCCTTAATCACACTTGTGCCATTGGCAATAGTCATCAAAGACATAAACTGGGCTTGCACATCTGTGGCAAAACCCGGATATGGCGCTGTCGTCATATCCACACTTAAAATATCTTCTGGCCCACTCACTTTAAGCGCCCCATCTACAATATCAAAACCAATTCCCACTTCAGTTAATCTCAGCATTACGGTGTCTAAAGAACTAAGCGGCGCATTTTTAATGGAAATATTTCCCTGAGTCAAAGCAGCAGCAATAATCAAAGTTGCAGCTTCAATACGGTCTGGCATAACTGTATGTGAACTTGGTTTTAACTCTTTAACACCTTGAATAACAATTTTATCAGTACCAGCACCTTTAACCTTGGCCCCCATTTTATTTAGATAATTAGCCAGATCAATCACTTCCGGCTCTCTAGCTGCATTTTCCAAAACAGTTTTACCTTTGGCTAAACAAGCAGCCATCATAATATTTTCTGTGCCAGTTACCGTAACTTTGTCGAAAAATATATTGGCGCCTTTAAGTTCTTTTGCTTTTACTTCCACCAAACCATCATGAAGAGTAATATCAGCGCCCATGCTAGCTAAAGCTTTTAGATGCAAATCAATAGGACGAGCGCCAATTGCACAGCCGCCGGGCAAAGAGACTCTGGCATGTTTCAGGCGCGCCACCAGAGGGCCCATCACTAAAACTGAAGCACGCATAGTTTTCACCACTTCATAAGGCGCATCATCAGCCCGAATCTCGTCAGCATTGATGGTCAAAACATCTGTATGATCACAAGTTGCACCCAAATGCTGCAAAAGATATTCCATGGTCTTGATATCACGCAACTTGGGCACAGCTTGAAAAGTATGAGTGCCGGGAGCCAGGAGAGCTGCGGCCATTAAGGGCAAAGCTGCATTCTTGGCACCGCTCACCTTAACTTCACCTTTTAACTGTTTTCCACCTTTTATAATGAATTTTTCCATAAAAATTAAGCCGCCTTGGCGGCAACCTTCTCACCTCTCCCTTGAGGGGAGAGGCGGGGTGAGGGTGATATTATGCACCCTTGATCACCCTCCCCTTCATCCCCTCCCATCAAGGGAGGGGAAATTTCTACATATCAGATACCTTCCAATTCCCGCCAAATCTTTGCGAATCTCAATTAATTGATACCTTCTCAAGCTTGCTGCATATTCTTTTAAGATGCCTGCCTGGCCAATACCAATTTCCATAATTAGCGTTGCGCCTGGTTTTAAGTAGTTGGCAGCTTTTTCCAATATCTTTTGAGAAATTGCAAGCCCTTCGCTTTCTGCCACCAAAGCCTGAATTGGTTCATATTTTCTAATATCATCTGCTAAATCCTGCCATTGCGATTTAGAAACATAAGGAGGATTGGAAACGATTAAATCAAAAAACTGTCGATCGTCGGTCGTCGATCGTACTTTGTCAATTGGTTCAAAAAGATTACCACTAAAAAAAGTAACTCTATCTGAGGCAAAAGCTAAGTTTTCTTTGGCTACAGCTAAAGCCTTTTCTGATATATCAGTTACGCAAAATTTTGCCTGAGGAAGTTCTGTGGCTAAAGCTGCAGCAATACAACCACTGCCAGTGCAAAGATCTAGAATACTTACTTTGTCATTGCGAACAAAGGAAAGCAATCCCCCGGTCTCTCCGGGATTGCCACGGCCCCTTTGGGGCCTCGCAATGACCAAGTCCACTATACCCTCTGTTTCTGGCCTGGGAATTAAAACATCTGGCGTCACCTTAATCTGACAGGACCAAAATTCTTTATAACCAAGAATATAAGCTATTGGCTCGCGCCTAACCCTTCTGGCCACCAAGGAATTGAATTGATCCAACTCGGCTGGGCTTAAATTTTCCTCTTTTTTTAAATAAACTTCCACTCTGGAACAATTAAGCAAATGCGCCAATAAAACTTCTGCATCTAACTGGGCTGTGCCAATGTTTTGCTTTTCAAATTCTTTTGTGGCCCAGGTTAATGCTTTTTTAATAGAAATATTATCCATTACTTGTCAAAGCTTGGGCTTGATAATACGTGCGCAAACGAGAAATGATTTCTTCTAAATCACCTTCTAAAACTTGCTGTAAATTATGCACTGTAAGATTGATGCGATGGTCTGTAATGCGATTTTGTGGATAGTTATAAGTGCGAATTTTTTCAGAACGCTCACCAGTGCCAACCATCTGACGACGATTGGATTCCCTATCTTGATTCTGCTTTTTTTGTTCTAAATCCAAAAGGCGTGAAGACAAAATCTTTAACGCCCGTGCTTTATTTTTGTGTTGACTGCGTTCATCTTGGCACTGCACAACCATATTTGTGGGAAGATGGGTAATACGCACTGCGGAATCTGTGGTATTAACGCCTTGCCCACCAGGCCCTGATGAGCGAAAAATATCAATGCGCAAATCTCTTTCATCAATTTGCACTTCCACCTCATCTGCTTCAGGCAAAACCGCAACTGTGCAGGTTGAAGTGTGAATGCGACCAGAAGCTTCAGTCTTAGGAACACGCTGCACTCGATGCACACCACCTTCATATTTTAAATTGCTATAAACCTGCTCACCAGCTATCAAAGCAATAACTTCTTTGATGCCTCCTACGCCAGTGGCGCTCTGACTCAATATTTCAATTTTCCACTTACGACGTTCAGCAAATCTGCCATACATCCGAAACAAATCAGCAGCAAAAAGACCAGCTTCATCTCCGCCTGCGCCAGCGCGAATTTCCAAGAGAATATTTTTATTATCATTAGGATCTTTGGGCAAAAGTAAAACTTTCAGTTTGTTTTCCAAATATTCTTTTTCGTGTTTGAGCTTTTCCAATTCCTGTTTAACCATCTCTAACATTTCTGTTTCTTTTTCTGTTGCTAAAAGTTCTTTATTATCCTCAATATCATTTGCTACACGATTATGCTCTCGATAAGATTCCACTATTTCAGCGATTTCTGATCTTTCTTTGGTTAATTTACGATAGTTATCCAAATCAGAAGCCACATTTGGATCAGCCAGCTTCTCATTGATCTCTTCGTATCGTTTTTCTATATCTGCTAATTTTTCAAACATATGATTGGTAGATTCAAAGTAAAATACCCATAAGATAAAAACTTATCTCATGGGTATTAAAATCGCCAAATAAAACAGCTACTTATTTTCAGTTTTTTCCGCTTTTTTCTTATTTACCTGAGCATATTTATTCTGAAAACGCTCTACGCGACCAGCAGAATCTACAATACGCTGTTTACCAGTGAAAAAAGGATGGCAGGCTGAACAAATTTCAACACTAAAATCCTGACCCAAGGTGGAAACTGTTTTAATGGCATTTCCACAGGTGCAATTAACTGTAATTTCACTGCTTTTTGGATGTATATTTTCTTTCATAAGCGCCTCCTCTTGCGATTTCCTAAAAAGTCGTGCTCAACTAACATACTAAGCTATTTATTTCAAGGATTATTACAACTTAGCCTCTCTAAAGCCTGTTTTGCGGCATCCTGCTCTGCCGCTTTTTTGCTCAAACCCTGGCCAGTGCCAAATAGATCATCCTTGATATATAGGCTGATTACAAAGGTTTTTTGGTGGTCAGGACCCTTTTGATCTACTAATTTATAGCGGGGCACAGCCCGAAATTTGCTTTGAGCAACTTCTTGCAGCCTGGTTTTATAATCCTTTTTAAACCCCTTGCCTTCTGTTGATTTAATAACTTCTTTAAAATGTTTTTGGACAAAATTATAGGCCTTGTCATAACCGCGATCCAAGTAAATTGCGCCTAAAACAGCTTCATAGGCATCAGATAGCAAAGAAGGTTTATCTCTTCCTCCAGTACGATCTTCGCCTTTCCCCACATACATAAAATCGCCCAGCTGGATCATGCGGGCCATATTTGCAAGCTCAGATTCATTAACAATAGCTGCTCTGAGCTTGGAAAGTTCACCTTCAGGATGATTAGGAAAATGCTCCATGAGCAAATGACTAATGGATAATTCTAAAACTGCATCCCCCAAATATTCGTAACGTTCATTATGGTCATCAGCAGAAAGACCTAACTCATTGGTATAGGATTTATGAGTTAGAGCGCGTTTCAAATGAGTCCTTTTTTTGAACTTATAACCCAATTTCGCTTCAAACATTTTTAGATGCTGTTTTTCCTCTCGAGATAAAGACATTATTCCTCCAGATATATTAGCTGCTTATATTTAAGCTCCTTACTTTTTATAAATAAGGTTAAATAATTATCACTAATCACCTTCCAACAACCATCTTTATTTGGTTTTTTGGAAATAACTATTGCTCGCACTTTTTTACCAACTTGGCTTTGATAAAATTTCTTTTTTTTCTCCTCTGAAATTTCACGTAACTCTTTGGCTCTCTCTTTTTTAATTTTATCAGAAATCTGGCCAAGCATTGTGCTAGCTAAAGTTCCAGGCCGAATTGAATAGGGGAAAACCTGCAAATAAGATAATGGTAATCTATTTAACAGAGTTTTTGTTTCTTGAAATAATTCCTCTGTCTCTCTTGGAAAACCAACAATGATATCCGCGCCAATTGCTAAGCCCTGAATTTCTTTTTTTATAGTTTCCAGTTTATTGATTAATTCTGCCACACCTGTTTTGCGGTTCATTAACCGCAAAACCTCATCTGAACCGCTTTGCAAAGATAAATGTAAATGACGACACACTCGAGGATGTTTCAGTAATTCAATTAATTCATTATTAAGCTCATCAGGATCCAATGAACTAAGCCGCAATTGAAAATCCCCTTGCTGCTTGAGTAATTTATTAATTAAACTCGGCAATGAAACTTTGGGCTGTAAATCTTGGCCATAGCGACCAATATGAATGCCAGTTAAAATAATTTCCTGAAAACCTTCTGCTAATAATTGTTGCAGCTCTGTTTCAAGATATTGGCTCAAAACGCTGCGACTTTTTCCTCTGGCCTGGGGAATGATACAATAGGCACAGCTATTATCGCACCCATCTTGAATTTTTAAAAAAGCCCGCGCCCGATGTTGTACAGCGCTGTCATCCCTACGCGGTTTGTCATTCCCACGAAAGTGGGAATCTCCGGGATTCCCGCCTATCTTGTCATTCCCGCGAAAGCGGGAATCTAAAAGTTTTATAAGCTCCTCAACTGAGCGCACGCCAAGAACCTGATCTACTCCTTGAATATTCTGATATTCCTGCGGCCAAAGTTCTGAACTGCACCCGCAAACAATAATTTTTGCTTGAGGGTTTTGCTTAACAAAACGCCGCACAATATTGCGTGCTTGGGCATCTGCAGCTGCGGTTACAGTGCAGGTGTTAATCACATAAATGTCAGCCTGCTCTTTTGCAGACACCACTTTCAAACCAGCTCTTAAACAAGCCTGGGCCATGAGATCACTATCATAGTGATTGGTCTTGCAACCAAATGTTGTAAAAGCTATCTTCTTCATTAAATAATCCAGCCGCCTCCTAAAACTTCATCCCCACTGTAAAATACTGCTGCTTGACCCGGTGTAATCATGAGTTGTGCCTCCTTAAACTCAACTTTAACTTTTCCATCTTGCTGAAATTCTAGCTGAGCAGGAGCTGCCTTATGCGTAGAGCGAATTTGCACTTGAATCTGCCCTGCTTTTTTTTCAACATCTGCCTTGGAACAAATTAAATGCACATCTTTAAGCAGCATGTCTTGATAATATAAATCCTGGCGATCACCTAAAATAATTCTGTTCTGCTTAGCATCAATTTGAATCACATATTGTCTTTTACCCAAACCAAAGCCCAAACCTCGGCGTTGACCTATGGTATAAGCATGAATACCGCGATGTTTGCCTAAGATTTTACCTTGTTTATCTACAAAATCACCTGACCCGCTTATTTGATCTGGAGCATAGCCTTCCACAAACCCAGCATAATCATCATCAGTGACAAAACATATTTCCTGGCTTTCCCGCTTAGAACTGGTGGGCAAACCATGCTCTGCTGCAATTTTGCGCACTTCCGCTTTAGTTAGCTCACCAATTGGGAAAAAAGTTCTTTTAAGATTTTCTTGGGAAATAACAAACAGGAAATAAGATTGATCTTTATTTTTTTCTATACCACGGCGCAAACGCCAATGATCACCAGCTTGATCAATACAAGCATAATGGCCAGTGGCAATTGCATCTGCGCCCAAGCGTTCCAATTCATTATATAGTGCACCAAATTTTAAATATTGATTACATAAAATACAGGGCGATGGCGTGCGCGCTTGTAGATATTCAGTTACAAAAGGCTGAATTATTTTTTTTTGAAACTCCTCGCGATAATCAACTGCTACAAAGGGTATTTGCAATTTTTCGCAAACCTGCTTTGCATCCAAGCGGTCCTGGGCAGAGCAACAACTTTTTTCTCCAACACGGTGGCAACTATACAGGTGCATAGAAATACCAATCACCTCATAACCTTGCTTTTTAAGCAATAAAGCAGCCACTGAGGAATCAACGCCCCCAGAGAGACCGACTAGAATTTTCTTCTTTTTTGACATATAGACAATTGACCATGGACTATGGACCATTGACCTAACACCTTTTCATTCAGGTCTATGGTCTATGGTCAATAGTCAATGATCTAACTCACTCTTCCTTCTTCTGTTCTAACTGTATCAGGCGGGCGTGAATTTCTTGGATACTGCGGCGGAGACCGTTAATGGCATCACTGAATGGATCTGGCAAAGTAGCGTGCGAGAGATCATAATGATGATCCTCTCCATTGGGAATAATTTTCTCCCTACGATGCACAACTTTGCCTGGAATGCCAACTACCGTGGATAAGGCAGGCACATCATGAATGACAACTGAACATGACCCAATCCTGCTGTCATGACCAATGCGGATGGGACCCAAGATGATCGCTCCCGCACCAATCACGACACAATTTTCAATTGTCGGATGCCTTTTGCCTTTTGACCAACTGGTGCCTCCTAAAGTTACGCCCTGATAAATAGTTACATCATCTCCAATTTCTGTGGTTTCACCAATCACCACTCCCATACCATGATCAATAAAAAACCTTTGCCCAATTTTGGCACCTGGATGAATCTCAATACCGGTTATCCATCTGGAAAAATGGGAAATAATCCTGGCCAAAAGCTTCAAGTGATGGTTCCATAATCCATGCGCAACCCTATGAAATACAAGCGCATGTAGCCCAGGATAACAAAGCACGATTTCCAGCTTAGACCTGGCTGCTGGATCACGCTCAAAGATCATCTTAAAGTCATCTTTTATAAGTCGAATAACATTTAGCATAAATTTCGAGCCCTATTAGCACTTTTTAAACTCAGGGTCCACTATTTCTTTCCCAAAAAATTCCATCCACAAATCCCTGAATATTTTGATTTTCTTCAGCCAAAGCCAACCTTTTTTCAGCTAAAAGGCAATATTTTTCATCTAATTCAATTCCTACGTATCTTCGCCCTAGTTTTTTGGCTACCACAGAAGTGGTTCCTGAACCTAAAAAAGGATCAAAAACCAGATCTTTTGGCTTGGAACTGGCTAAAATAACCTTGGCCAGCAGTTTTTCTGGCTTTTGAGTGGGATGTTCGGTGTTTTCAGGCATAGACCAAAAAGGCACAGTTAGATTGGTCCATAAATTTGAAGGATGAGTTAAACGATACTTTTGTTCAGCAGTCCCTTCCCAATCCTTGGGCTTACCAGCATCATCTTTATAAGGCGCCAGCACTTTTCGTTTAACTTTTACTGCTTCTAAATCAAAATAATATTCATCTGCCATAGTACAAAACCAGATATCTTCTGAACAATTTTTCCAATTTGCTTTAGCTCCCCGCCCTTTTTCCCTTTCCCAGGTAATGCGGTTTTGAATCTTGAAATATTTGCTAGCAACATTATAGATTGACGGGGAAGAACGCCAGTCTCCGCAGATATAAATAGATGCTTTGGGCTTAAGCAAGCGCTTGGTTTTGCTAACCCAGGAATCAAGCCATTTTTCATAATTAGCTGCATCCATCTCATTAAATGAAGACTTGTTAAAGGTTTTGCGCATGTTGTAAGGAGGATCCACAAACATTAGATCTACAAATGCTTCTGGCAGAAAATCCAGCACCTCGAATAAATCTGCCTGAATTGTGGTGTTTTCTATATGCCTAACCAATGCTTTAGAAGTAAGATGCTTAATTTTTTTATTTAAAACAGTTTCCTCTTCTGGATTTAAAGAAATTGTTCTATTTCTAGGTGCATTTTTTTTCATAATCTATATTTATATGATAAAATCAGGTAAGTTACAAATCAAAACCAAATGGACAATTGTGATGTCACAATAATAGGAGCTGGGCCAGCAGGACTGATGTGCGCAATTGAAGCAGCCAAGCGCGGCAGGAAGACTGTTGTCCTGGATCATAATAAAGTTCTTGGCCAGAAAATCCTGATATCAGGCGGTGGGCACTGCAATATAACCAATCTTAATATAGGTTCTGAGCACTATATATCCCACAACCCTCATTTTGTTAAATCCGCGCTATCTAGATTTGCCCCACAAGATATACTTAATATGCTCAAGCTCCACCAGATTGCTTATGAAAAAAAACGTAATGGGCAAATCTTTTGCAAAGGCCCTTCGCGACATATTGTTGAACTGCTAAAAAAAGAATGTCTGTCTTTAGGGGTAAATATCAATCTTAATAATAAAATTCTATCTGTTAATTATGACTCTAACTTTATTGTAAAAACCAATAAAATGGAGATTGAGTCAGAATCACTAGTGATGGCAACTGGCGGGTTATCGTATCCAGTCTTGGGTGCTTCTGATCTTGGCTTACAAATTGCGCGCAAATTTAAACTAAAGATTACTGATTTAAAACCAGCCCTTGTTCCGCTGGTGTTTAGCAAGCAGGACAGGCGCATATTTTCAGCTCTGAGCGGAATATCTTTTAAAGGACGCGTGTCTTGCAAAAAAAATTCATTTACAGATGATATATTATTTACCCATTCCGGGCTTAGCGGGCCGGCCATCCTGCAAATATCCGGATATTGGGAGCCTGGAGAAGCTATTGTCATAGATTTTTTGCCGCAGATTGATCTGTACTCTGAGCTAATAAATAAGAAAATTAAATCTACCCTCTCGCATTTTCTTTCCAAAAGACTTGCTGAAGTTTTATGTGTAGAAAATCAAATAACTGAAACTATTGGCTCTTATTCCGAGATAAAAATTAAAGAGTTTTGCACAAAAATTCATCACTATAAAATAACCCCTATTGGCACTGAAGGTTATAAAAAAGCAGAAGCCACTTTTGGCGGCGTAGATACAGCAATGATTTCTTCCAAAACAATGGAAGCCACAACAGTTAAACACTTATATTTTATTGGTGAAGTTCTAGATGTGGTTGGTCATCTAGGCGGATATAATCTGCACTGGGCCTTTGCATCTGGTTTTGCTGCTGGACAATATGTATAGGTCAATGCAGGAAAACTCGTCAGACAAAGCAACTTTGAAGCTTTGCCTGGCGCGACGTCTGCATGGTGTTCTAACCATTCATAATTTCCTCTAGCAAAAATTTTGTCTTTGCCGGCACCCTATTGTGCGGATAGTATTTAACAATAATATCGAAAACATCTTCAGCTTTTGTGAGTTTTAAATACGAAAGCAGAAATTTTATGTCGTCTTTATCAAATGTATCAAATCTTGCGGAAAGGCACTTCATGGCCAGCATATAATCCGCACTGGGAGCCCAAACCCTTAAGTGCGACATATTAAAAACCTCTTCCCGCGGGGGGTCGGCATGAAAAAATCCTTTTACCGCGTCATTGAGCCAATGTTCATCTAGTCCAAATTCACGGGCAACAGCCTTGCTGGCAAATCTGATCTCTTTTGTGGGTTCAAAAATAGCATCAACGTCTTTGGTGGCAGGCCGGGCATGATACACAAGGCACATAACGGCCCCACCGCAAATGCCTATTTCACCAACTATTTCTTTGTTTGCCAATTCTTTGTTGAGGGCTTTAAATAACTTTTTGATTAATTTTACATCCAGCATGCTTATCTCCTTGAAAGAAAATTTCCCAAAACAAAAATTTTTCGTTTTCGGAAATGAATTGGGCTTTCTGCTATTGAAGTAGCCTTCAGATTTTCAATTTCCGAAACAAACCAAGGCCCGGTTAATGACGGAATGTTGTCACACCAATTGGGGATTTTTATTTTAAGTTCAGCGCAAAGTGTTTCTACGGTTGACGAAAGCAGGGCATTTATTTTAGCAGATGGATTCGGCACCGGTGGCGTAGCAATATATGCTGGATCTTTTTCTCTCCTAAAAGCATCTACAAAATTAAAGAGCCATATTTTCCAAGAATTTTCTCCATTCTCCAATATTCTTTCTGAAATTATAAAAATAGAATCTTGGGGCTGTTTAAATATTATATCCAACTGCTGGTCTATTATATCCGGCGGATAGCCCATGGCCTTGGCCACATTTTTTAAGGTAGATATTTTGGGATCGTGAACGCCGGATTCAAGAAGTTGAATTGTTCTATAGGAAAGCGAGGCCAAGGCTGCCATTGACCTTTGAGAAACGCCTAATTTAGAACGACATTTTGCAATATTTTTCATATAGATAATTATATAATGACATATTATAATATGTCAAGATTTTTTAAGCAGACTACAAACCACCTCAAACTAACACGCTGAATTTATTGGTTTTATTTTGCTCCGTCTTGTGGTGTTTCTTATTAACACCCTGAGAACTAAAGACTGTTATTGAGGACTGAAGTCGCCAAAATGACCGGAATTTCTTTTTAGGCCAATTTTATCTAAGCATTTAATCCAATAATATCAAAATGTTATAAAATTTTAGCTAAACACCAGTTTGGCACTAATCTTGCTTACTATAGCCCCATAAGGGGAAATCCCAGGAGGAAATATTATGAAGCTAAAATCAGTAATTTTATGCGTGATTGTAGGATTGGTATTAATTGCCAGCAATGCTGCGTTTGCTGAAAATGGTGAATCCGATCGAGTTGAGGTTGCTAATGCAGATATTTATGTGCAAATGGCTCAACTAATCCAAAACCCCCGGCCTGAGTGTAAAAAATTAAAAGAGATTGTTACTTCTTCTATTAAACTTAACATTGAATCTTTTTCAGATGAGGTTCAATTAGATTTAACAGATTTCAGTGACAACTTAAAAAATCTTGATCCTAGCGAATTTGCCAACTGCACTTATGAAAATAATGTATTTGAATGTCTAGCCTATGATGACGACTATGCTAGACAGAAAAAAGGCACTCAAGCTTCTATTCACCTAGTTCTTAATATTAAGCATAACAATGGAGATATAGATAACACACCTAGCGATATTATGAATCATTGCGGTTTGAAAATAGACACTGACAATGATGGCCTCAAAGATTATTATGATCATTGCCCAACTGAATCAGGTGATCGAGATGATGGCTGTCCTGTGTTTACTGATGGCGGTGACTGGGAATGCGTTGACACCACTCCTGATGATGATATTGATGATTGCCATCCTGATGCTGAAGCTGAAACACCCCCGGATGATGGCGAAGGAGATGACACTTCAACTGAAACCGTCAGTGATGAAGAAATCCCTGATGTCCCATTCTATAGCTCTGCTGATGAAGATGAATTTGATCAGGAAATGGTTCTTGATACTGATGATACATCAAACAATTTAGATGAAAATGATGCTGTTGAATCCTTTAATAGCGAAAGCTGTAGCTTGGTGGAGAGCGGTCAGGCTATTAATTATGTTACCTTTATTTTATTTGGCTTAACTTTGGTGCCGTTGATGATTAGAAGGAAAAGCAAGTAATTCCACATCCTTCGACAAGCTCAGGATGATCGGGTTATGAGTCGAAGGGTTCAGGATGAACGGAGCTTAATTCGCAATGACAATTTGTGCGCTCGCAATGACGAATTTGAAAAGGCCGAACAATTAGTTCGGCCTTTTCTTATGGTCGGGGCGAGGAGATTTGAACTCCTGACCTCTTGCACCCCAAGCAAGCACTCTAATCCAAGCTGAGCTACGCCCCGAAACTCTTCTACTGCTTAACAATATCCAATAAACTCTCTAGATCTTTCTTTAATTTTAAAAACACCTTAGTATTTACTTTTTCTGTCTTGACCACTGGCTTTTCAGCAGCATATTCTTCCTGAGTATCTTCATCATTTGTATCTTCAACCCCTTCTTCAATAAAAACTTCTAGCTGTTTAGGTTCATCTCTATGTTCTTTATGATCCGCTCTAATCAGCTCTTTAAGTCGCTTACGTGCGCCATCTATGGTAAACCTTTCTTCATACAAAAGTTGCTTGATCCTGACCAGTGATTCCACATCTCTGCGCTTATACAATCTTTGCCCTGACTTTGACTTACTTGGCTTAATATCAGGAAATTCAGATTCCCAATAGCGCAAAACATACGGCTGAACCCCAACTAATTCACTGACTTCGCCAATGCGAAAATACAGCTTATTCGGGATTTGCGGAGTTTTTACCATAACTCACCCCTCTTTAGGTTAGTCTGTTAAAATTGCATGCCAGGCTGAGTTGTTTCTTCATTATTCAAGGCTGACTTCAAAACTTGACTTGGTTTAAAAGTCATTACCTTTCTGGCTGAAATTTCAATTTCTTCACCAGTTTGAGGATTGCGACCAACACGTGGTCTTTTTTCTCTAACAACAAAATTACCAAAACCGGAAATTTTAATTTTTTCGCCACGGGCCAAGGTATCTTTCATTGTATTAAAAACCAGCTCTACAATTTCGGCAGATTCCTTTTTGGAAAACCCCACTTTCTCGTAAATCTGTTCAATAATGTCTGCTTTTGTCATTTTTGCCTCCTTTAGGTCCTTAAAATAGCCCCTAATTTATCTTCTAATATTTTTACAATTCTGTCATGTGCAGAATTTACTTCATCATCAGTAAGTGTGCGTTCCTTTGAAGCATACTTTATAGCATAAGCCATACTCTTTTTACCAGCATCAATTCCTTTGCCTTTATAAACATCAAATACCCGCACTTCCTCTAAAAGAGGTATTTCAGACTGCCAAATTATTTCTTTAACTGCCTCAGCCTTAACCTCGTCATCCACCAGAATAGCCAGATCTCTTTCTACAAAGGGAAATTTAGATAAAGGTTCAAATCTTTTTTGTTCTTTGCTCAAACCAGCCAAAATTTCAAAATCTAGCTCAAATATAAAACACGCTTTTTCTAACTCCAGCTTTTGCTCCAAACTTGGATGCAACCTACCGATAAAGCCCACTGTTTTATTATTTATTACTAAATGCGCAGCTTGAGCTGGATGTAAAAAATCAAAATCTGTGGTTGCCTGCCATTTTACCTGTTTTGAGCAACCGCTATTTTTTAACACTGCCTCTACAGAAGATTTTAAATCAAAAAAATCTGCTGTTGCTTTTAAATCCCAAGATTGACTAAGAGAGCTACCAATCAACAAACCAGCCAGATGAAGTTTTTCCTCAACTCTATTGGCAAGATTATGATAAATTTTTTGCAGACTAAAAATTCTAATATCGCTTCTTTGACGATTTAAATTTAATTTGGCCACGTTTAACAAACCAGGAACCAAGCTTGTGCGCATAATAGTTAAATCGCTTGATAAAGGATTGGCCACTTTAACTGGATTTTTTTGCAATTGAACAAATATTTGCTGGTCTGCAATATTATCAAAACCCATGAGCACTGCTTCAGAAAAACCGCAACCCTGCATAGTTTGCCTAGCCTTGTCTATAGAAGCTGAAAGAGCGGGACGATGCAATGGGTTCATAAAAAACTTGGGCAAGGTTTCTTTAATTTTATCATAGCCATTCACTCTGGCTATCTCTTCAATGAGATCAATAGAACGGGTCACATCTGGACGAAAAGTCGGAATTTCAACATCTAAAGTTTTTGCTGTTTGCTGGCCAACCTTAAAACCAAGGCTGGTTAAAATTGCCTTGGCATCAGCTAGCTCAACTTCAATTCCTAATATCCTTAAAATTTCCGAAGATTTCAGCTTAATCTTTTGAGATTTAAAATTAGCCTTAACCAAATCAATATGATCAGCAGTTGGCGTTCCTTCAGCAATTTCGCAAATTAAATCGGTTAATCTATGCAAAGCTAAAACTGTTTGATTAGGGTCAATCTGTCTTTCAAAGCGTCTGGATGATTCAGAAGAAAGGCCTAAACGTTTGCTGGTTCTGCGAATGCCACTTGGCTCAAAATAGGCGCTTTCTAGAACCAAGGTCGTGGTATCCTCACTAACTTCAGAATTTTTACCACCCATAATACCAGCTAGAGCAATTGCGCCTTCACCGTCACAAATTAACAAATCTCCTGATTTGATCTGCCGTTTTTCATGGTCCAGGGTTTCAAAAATAAATGGCTGCTCTGCTTGACTAATTACAATCTGCTTGCCTTGCAATAATTTATAATCAAAAGCATGCAGAGGTTGGCCCATTTCCCACATGACATAATTAGTAGCATCAACCACATTATTAACTGGTCGCAAACCACAAGCAGTCAGTCTTTTGATCAACCATTCTGGCGATGATTTGATTTTCACGCCCTCAATAACACGCGCACTATATCTTGGACAAGCTTGGCTGGACTTCACTTTAATACTTATAAAATCAGCCATTTTTTTCTGGCCCTTAAGAATTTCTACCTGCGGGAAAACCAGTTTGGATTTACTCACTGCCGCCACTTCTCTGGCCACACCTTGAACTGAAAGACAATCTGAGCGGTTAGGGGTAACTCCTAATTCAAATACAGTTAACCCGTCTCTATTAAAAATAGCTTCCACTTCTAACCCACTCATAGTCAGCATTTCTGCAACCTCTTCAGGCTTGTGGGTAGTTTCCACAAATTCTTTTAACCAATCCCAGGTAACTCGCATTAAAATTGCTCCAAAAATCTTAAATCATTTTCATAAAAAAGACGGATGTCATTAATGCCATAAAGCAACATGGCAATGCGATCTACGCCCATGCCAAAGGCAAATCCACTAACTTTGCTGGAATCATAATTCACAAATTCATAAACCTTTGGATCAACCATGCCGCACCCTAAAATTTCCAACCAGCCACTATCTTTGCAAATACGACACCCCTTGCCTTTGCACATAACACAGGAAATATCGACTTCTGCAGACGGTTCGGTAAAAGGGAAAAAACTGGGACGAAATCTGACTTTAAGTTTTTCACCAAAAATGCGGCGACAAAACACGCTTAGCACGCCTTTGAGATCGCCCATGGTGATATTTTCATCCACTAACAAACCTTCCACTTGATAAAACATGGGTGAATGGGAAACATCGCTGTCACTGCGATAAACCGCACCTGGCGCAATCATGGCTATTGGCGGCTTATTTTTTTCCATAACTCTGATTTGCACTGGAGAAGTATGAGTACGCAGCACCCTGCCACCTTCTACATAAAAAGTGTCTTGCATATCGCGGGCCGGATGGTCCGTGGGAAAATTTAGGGCCTCAAAATTATAATAGTCGCTTTCAATTTCCGGACCTTCAAAAACTGAAAATCCCATATCAGTAAAAATTTGAGTAATCAAACTTGTAGTCTGCCGTATGGGATGATCATATCCAGGAACAACTCCCCTACCTGGCAAAGTAACATCAACTCTATCTTTACTAATGCTATCTTGACATGATTTTTGGGCAAATTCCTCAAGGCGCAGATTAATATTGTGCAGCAAAACATCTTTAAGTTCATTAACCCGTTTGCCAAACTCTGGTCTGTGTTCAGCTGGAACATTGCGCATTTCATTTAAAAGAGCTGGCACAATACCTTTGCGACTCAAGTATTTATTTTTTAAACCCTGAGCAGTATTGACATCAGCCACACCATTTAATTCAGCTAAAGCTTGGCTGCGAATATCATCAACTTTGTTTAAGATATCTTCACTCATTAATTATTAACCCAGTTGCAAATTGCCGCAAAATCACTAGCCTGGGTAACTGCTAAATCTGCTAAAATTTTTCGATCTAGCTCCACGTTCTTCTTCTTTAAATTACCCATCAGCCTACTATATGAAGTATTATTTTGCTTAGCAGCAGCTGCAATTCTGGTTTGCCATAATGCCCTAAAATCGCGTTTTTTCAGCTTGCGGCCAGTATAAGCATAAGCTTGTGCTTTATCCACAGCTTCACTGGCAGTTCGTATTAATCTACTGCGACCGCCAACATAGCCTTTGGCTAATTTCATTATGGCATTACGACGTCTTTGTCCTTTAGGACCTCTTTTCACTCTTGGCATATCAATCCTCCTCAAATTCCGTATGTCGTACGTCGTACTGCTTACAGCGTACGTCGTAAAATCGACAAACAACGGTATTTATCCATATGGTAATAATTTTTTAATTTTTTTCTCGTCTGCTTTGGAAACTAAGGCAGAGCTACGTAGCCTTCTTTTTTGTTTAGTGGTTTTGTTGCTTAAAATATGACGCAATTTTGCGCGCTTTCTTTTTATCCTACCACTTTTGGTCAAACTCAGCCTTTTGGCTGCACTTCGTTTGGTCTTCATCTTTGGCATAATTCACACTCCTTATTCTGATTTTCTCTTAGTAGGAGCAAGCAACATAGACAACATCTTTCCTTCCATTTTAGGAGCCTGGTCTGTTTCACCAAGTCCTGCTACTTCTTTGACAATGCGCTCTAAATGTTCTTGTCCAAGTTCCCGATGCGCCATTTCACGCCCACGAAAACGAATACTAACTTTTACTTTATCTCCCTCTTCCAAAAAACGTTTAACATGTTTTAGCTTAGTCTGAAAATCATGTTCGTCAGTGGAAGGACGGAGTTTAATTTCTTTGGTACGAATAACCACCTGCTTCTTTTTTGCTTCATGCCGTTTTTTGGACTGCTCATACTTGTACTTTCCATAGTCCATAATTTTACAAACCGGCGGTCTGGCATTAGGAGATACTTCCACCAAATCCAAACCATCTTCCTGAGCCATTTTGATTGCTATCTGCGTTGCATAGACACCTAATTGATTACCCACAGCATCTATTAATCTGATTTCTGGAACTCGAATTCTGTGATTACAACGCAATTCATCGTTTCTTACTCCTGGTCTACTTTTAATACCTGCCTCCTTTCAAATTTACATCTCCAATAATTAGATCTTTAAAGCTTTCAACTGACATAACTCCCAAATCACCTTTGGCTCTAGATCTAACTGACACTTGTCCTTGCTGGGCTTCCTTTGCCCCAATAATCAGCATATAGGGAATTTTATTTAATTCAGCTTCCCTAATTTTTAAACCTAATTTTTCATTACGGTCATCTAGTTCAACTCTTAGCCCATTTTGGACCAGCATATTTTTTGTTTCTTGCGCAAATTCCACCTGATCTTTGGTAATAGTTAAAATTTGAGCCTGGATTGGCGCTAACCAGGTTGGAAAATCACCAGCATAATGCTCGATTAAAACTCCCATGAAACGTTCCAAAGAACCAAGCAGAGCCCGGTGAATCATAATTGGCTTGTGTCTTTCACCGTCTGAGCCCACATATTCCAAACGATATCTTTCCGGCAAATTAAAATCTACTTGAATGGTTGAACATTGCCAGGAACGATTAAGCGAATCTTTAATCTTAATATCTATTTTAGGACCGTAGAATACACCCTCTCCAGGATCAACTTCATATTTTATTTTTGAATCTTTCAAAGCCTTTTCCAACGCCTCTGTGGCCCTTTTCCATTCTTCATCAGTACCCACGCATTTCTCAGGCTTGGTCGAAAGATAAACATCAAAATTTTCAAAACCAAAAGAACGCAACATATACAAACAAAAATCTAAAGTTCTTTTGATCTCTGCTTCCAGTTGTTCTGGTGTTAAAAAAATATGCGCATCATCTTGGGTAAAACCGCGAACACGCATTAAACCATGCAAAACTCCTGAACGCTCGTAACGATAAACAGTTCCCAATTCTGCCCAACGCAAAGGAAACTCCCGGTAACTTCTTAAGTGGGTTTTATAAATTTCAATGTGAAATGGACAATTCATGGGCTTAATTTCATATTCCACATCATCCACAATCATGGGAGAATACATATTTTCACGATAAAACTCCCAATGCCCTGAAGTCTTCCACATATCTAAACGCGCCATATGCGGCGTAAATACTAAATCATAGCCGTTTTTCAAATGCTCTTGTCGCCAAAAATCTTCAATACACAAGCGGACTCTACTGCCTTTGGGATGCCACAGCACTAAACCAGCTCCGCATTCTTCCATGGTGCTAAAAAGATCTAGTTCTTTGCCAAGCTTGCGATGATCTCTTTTTTCTGCCTGCTCTAAAAGCTCTAAATATTGATCCAATTCTTCCTTGGTAGGAAAAGCTGTGCCGTAAATTCTGGTTAGCTGTTCTCTTTTTTCGTCTCCGCGCCAATATGCGCCAGCAACCTTTAACAACTTAAAAGCTTTAATTTGGGCAGTATTTTCCAAATGCGGACCACGACATAAATCAACAAAATCTCCATGACGATAAATAGTTACTTTATCATCAACTATATCTCTTAATAATTCGCACTTATACTTCTCGCCCTTTTTTTCAAATAGCTCGATAGCTTCCTGCCTGCTAATTTGCTGCATTTCAAAGGGAAGCTTAGCAGAGATGATTTTTTTCATCTGCTTTTCAATTTTGGGCAATTGTTCTGTGGACAATGGTTTTTCAAATTCAAAATCATAATAAAACCCGTCTTCAACAGCAGGACCAATAGCCAATTTTGTGCCTGGAAAAAGAATTTTTACAGCATCAGCCAAAACATGAGCAGCTGAGTGCCTTAGCGTTTCCAGTCTTTCGAATTCATGATTTGCATCTTTACTCATAAACTTCCCAATATTAAAGCCACGACTGGCGTGGCTTTGTTACTGCTCTTGGTGGGCCTTACTGGATTCGAACCAGTGACCCCTTCCATGTCAAGGAAGTACTCTAGCCAACTGAGCTAAAGGCCCCAAAAACGTGCTAAGTGCTAAATAAATAATGATAAAAAGTCAAGCTCTTTGATTTTACTACTAAAATGGCAAAAAACTCAACTAAAACTTAAAGGGTTTTTGATAATCAGCCAAAATTTATTAAGAATTAGCCTTTTTTAACATCTCATTTATAATGCCTTTGGGCACTCCTCCCACCAGCTGATCTATAACCCGACCCTGCTTAAACAGGATTAAGGTGGGTATACTTCTGATACCGTAACGAGCAGCAATGTTTGGCGCTTCATCAACATTTACTTTGCATACCTTAATTTTACCTTGATTTTCTGTAGCAACTTCTTCAATGGTTGGACCTAATGCTATACAAGGACCGCACCAGGATGCCCAAAAATCCACTAGCACGGGTTGGCCGGCTTTTAACACTTCTGTATCAAAATTTTGTTCGGTAATTGCCTCTACATGTTCTTCAGCCATTAAAACCTCCTTTTTTAATAATCAAACTCCTTTTTTTTATTTATTAGCTTTAAGAAGTCAAAGTTTTTTTCCTAAAACATAAATCGACGACGGCTAATATTTTCCAACATACCCAAAGCAATTAACACAACCATCATTGACGATCCACCATAACTCATCAAAGGCAAGGTGACTCCTGTCAAGGGCATTAAACCAAGCACTCCCCCCAGATTAATTACAATTTGCCAAAACATCATGGCCACAATACCGGTAGCCAAAATCATACCAAATCTATCTCTAGCCCTGCTTGCCACTTCTACCCCAACTAAAAGTAGAGCAGCAAACAAAAACAGCACAACCAAACAACCCAAAAAACCCCATTCTTCAGCAAATACAGGAAAAATAAAATCAGTATGCCTTTCTGGCAAATATCTTAGTTTATTAATATTTCCTTTTAAATATCCTTTGCCCCAAAACATACCAGAACCAACAGCTATCTTTGATTGCACTAAATGATAACCACTACCCCGCACATCTTGTTCAGGATGCACAAAATTCAAGATGCGGGAACGCTGATAATCTTTAAGCCCAAATTGATATACTAGACCACCAGCCACAAGACCCACAGCTAAAAGAAGGATCAAACTGTAACGTTTGATTTTGACAAATAAAGCTAGTGTCGCAAAAATTAAAATAAAAAATAAAGATGAACCCATATCCCCTTGCAGAACTATTAAGCAAAAAGGCAACAGCATCAGCAGAAAAGGTTTAATTAAATCTTTTAAGGAAAAACCTTCTAAACTTGGGTGTTCACTATAATATTTGGCCAAGGCAATGATAAAAGCTAATTTGGCAAATTCTGTTGGTTGAAAAGAAAAACTACCAATATGAATCCAACCTGAAGTTCCCTTAATTGCCTTGCCAAACAAAAGCGCAATTACCAGCAAGAGATTAATTAAAATGTAAATATAAAAAGCAGCTCGATGATAAAAACGATAATTAGTAAAAATAGCGACTCCCATAAAGGTCAAACCAATACCAATCCAGATAAATTGAGAGATAAAAATTGCTGCTTCTTTGCCCTCTCCCCAATAATAAACCGCACTATATAAGTTTATCAGTCCTATAAATAAAATCGCCAAAGTGATTACCAATAATGGCCAATTAAATTTACTTGCGCGATGTTCCATTACTCTCCTGTTTCCTGATTTTCAAAATATTTTTCAAACATAGCACCAACAATTGGCGCTGCTGCTGTAGAACCAAAACCTCCATTTTCCACAATAACAGCCGCAGCCACTTGTGGATTTTCCGCTGGCGCAAAACCAATAAACCAAGCATGATCCTTGCATCTATCTCCTTCGCAAAAAACATTGCTATCTAAAGCGATAACCTGAGCAGTTCCAGTCTTACCACCCATACTAATTTTTCGTCTGGATAAATGATGAGCAGTGCCACTTGGTGTAGCTACTACATCGATCATGGCTTCTCGTACTTTTTTTAAAACATCTTTGGGTATGGGAACCTCTTTCATTTCTTCATCACTAGGTCTCCATTGATAAATTTCCTTTCCTGAATCATCAAACATCGCCCCAATTAAATGGGGCATTAAAGGCTGACCATCATTGGCAATGTGGGCAACCACTAGAGCATTCTGCAGAGGCGTAACCAGATCATAACTTTGCCCAACTGCTATAGAAAGATTCTCTCCTTCTTGCCAGGGTTCGCCAAAACGCTTTTTCTTCCAAGCAGAAGTGGGAATTAAACCGCTACGTTCATTGGAAAGAGCAATGCCGGTTTTTTGTCCCAAACCCAGAAAATTGGCATACTTGGCAATAGCATCCACTCCTAAACGCAATCCCATTAAATAAAAATAAACATCACATGATTGAGCAATAGCCTCTTTTAAAGCAATGGCTCCATGCCCGCCTTTTCTCCAACAACGAAATGGTCTTCCTCCAAAAAATAAGGCTCCTCGACAACCAATTTTCTCTTCAGGTTTGACTAATTTTTCTGCAAGCGCAGCTATGGCTGTTACCACTTTGTAGGTTGAAGCTGGAGGATAAGCGCCTTGAATAGCCCGATTTATTAAATATCCTTTTGGGTCAGCAGCTATTCTATTCCAATATTGTTGTCCTTCTGGGCTGGCTAAGACATTTAAATCATAAGAAGGTGAACTATACATAGCCAGGATACCACCATCTTTTAAATTCAGCATAACTGCTGCGCCTTTTTTACCTGTTGAAGGATACCGCGGGCTTTTATCATTTTCTAACTTAGGTTCAAAATACTCTTGAGCCACTTCTTGAACATCTTTATCAATCGTCAAAAGCAAACTATTACCGGCAAGCGCTGCTGCCTGCTGCAAATCTTCCGCGATTGAAGCAAAGTCAACTTCTCTTCCAACAGCATTTACAATATGTTGTTCATAACCATCTTGTCCTCGCAGTTCCATATCCCAAACTTCTTCTATCCCAGTAATGCCAATTTGATCTCCCATTTTATAACGGTTTGGATATAGTTCCTCATATTCCAACAAGCGATCACTATCAATTTCTCGAACATAACCCAGGATGTGAGTCGCCAAACTTCCATTAGGATAAGTGCGCAGATAGCGCACCAAAACTTCCACACCTCTAAAATCATCAATACTTGTAGCATCATCATACCAAACACCTTGACGTGCTAAAATCTTGGCCACCACATCCCGCTCCACATCTTCTTTGAGAATAATTGGACGATATGAAGGTTGGTTGCCGCGTTTGGCCCATTTTTCCTGCAACTCAGCTAATGGCAAATCAAGATATTTAGACATAGCTGCCAAAACCTTAGTTGGATTTAAAACATATTGAGGAATGATCGCAATATCATAGGCTGGACGATTCTCCACCAAAACTTTTCCTTTTCTATCAAAAATAATACCGCGAGCTGCAGGTATTTTAGTTTCTTTGATACTATTTTCTGTGGAAAAAAAACGATAGGTATCGCCCTTCAAAATCTGCAAATAGTAAAGACGAACCAGCACAATCACAAAAAACACAATGATCGCTAAAATTAAATACTTAAAACGGTGGTCTAAATCCGCTGTATATTCGTGAGTAAGTTTCATTTTACAATGATTTTCTTGGGTTTAAATAACTTGTTCCAGGATAGATCTGCATATTTTTTTAAGAGCGGTATCATCAGCAAGCCTAAAGACGCGTCAAAAACTGCTTGGGGCAAAGCATGTCTCATAAAAATTTCAAAAATAAACATATCGCCAGACCAAATATAAGCTAGCAAACCAGTGGCAACCTTCTCTAATAACGAGGCTAAACCTACCCAAACAAAACGTGCCACCCAAACTTCCACCATAATTCGTGAAATAATCATTCTAATAAAACCATAAACAATTAGATAGGAAAAGACTGATAAACCAAAGGGGCCAGAAGACAAGGTATCCATTAATACACCAAGCACCACTATTATAAAAATATTGCCCCTTTGTTCTTCAAGGAGCGCCAAAGTAATAACAGCATATAAAATAAAATTAAAATGGATTAACGAACTAGGCCATCCTGCCAGCCAAGTGCTTTCCAAGATAACAGACCCTAGACCATAAAATAAAAAAAGTAAGAATACTCTCATTCGCTATCTTTTAAGATGACTAAAACTTCTTCTAACTCTGCAAAGTTTTCAAAAGGAACTACTTCAGCTTCTTGAAACACTCCATAAGATGTCTCTACAATATTATGTATAGTGCCAACCGGTATTCCTCTGGGATAAACCTGATCAAATCCAGAAGTAACAATTATGTCGCTTTCTTTTATATCGCTTACTCGTCTTAAATATTCTAATCTGGAAATATAAGCACCAGCTTTTAGTTCAGTTTTTTTGGCTGTACCAATTAAAACTGCAGCTGCCCGCGATCTTTGATCCAAAACATCAACAGCGCTATTAGGATCTATAATCAACAAAACCTGCGCAGAATAGGTTGCAACTTTACCTACATGTCCCACTAACCCTTTTGAACCAATAACTGGCATTAAAGGTTTTACACCGTGTTTGCGTCCTTTATTAATAGTGATACTTTTAAAATCTGCTCTAGGATCATTAGCTATTACGCGAGCCACCTTTGTAGGATAAGAAATTGCTTGTTTGTATTCTAAGAGTGAACGCAAACGCTGATTTTCGTGTATAACATCTTCTTGTCTAATCAATTCGCTTTGCAACCTGGCATTGTCCTTGATTAATTCTTTGTTCTGTTCGCTCACTTCCACCAGATAGAAATATTTATCCCAAACTGAACCCAACCTATTTGATAAAAAAGAAACTACCCCTTGAATTGGACTTAGGAGATTTAAAATAGCTGATTCATACCAGCTAGCTGAACGCGCCCTACTGGATGAAAGAGAAAAAAAGATTAGGGCTAAAACTAAGGGAATGATGAAATTTAAGATTTTGCGTTTTCCTGAGAACCATCTCATGAGATAATATTTTAAGTGACGGTGATGCCACGGAACAATTCTAATTGATCTAAGGCTCTTCCTGAACCTAAAACCACGCAGGTCAAAGGATCATCAGCAATTAAAACTGGGAGCCCGGTTTCTTCATGTAAAAGCACATCTAGATTTCTCAGGAGTGCTCCCCCGCCGGTAAGCATAATACCACGATCAACTATGTCTGCGGATAATTCTGGTGGTGTTCTTTCTAAGGTTATTTTTACTGCTTCCACAATAGCATTCACAGGTTCAACTATGGCTTCTCTGATTTCTTCAGAATTTACTTCCAAGGTTTTGGGCACACCTGCTATTAAATCTCGGCCTCTGATTTCCATGGTCCTAATTTCACCGTCTGGATAAGCTGTGCCAATAGCAATCTTGATTGCTTCTGCAGTTCTTTCACCAATCAACATATTATATTTGCGTTTTAAATAATGAATAATTGCTTCATCCATTTTATCGCCAGCAATGCGAATAGATTTGGAAAACACAATACCAGCCATGGAAATAACTGCCACTTCAGTGGTGCCCCCACCAACATCAACCACCAAGTTACCAGAAGGTTCGGTTATAGGTAAATTAGCGCCAATTGCTGCAGCCATTGGTTCTTCAATTAAATAAACCTCTCTAGCGCCAGCTGATTCAGCAGATTCTCTAACCGCGCGTTTTTCTACTTCAGTGACTCCAAATGGAATACAGACAATTACTCTTGGTCTCACCAAACTTTTACGATTGTGAACTTTGCGAATAAAATAACGAAGCATTGCTTCAGTAACCTCAAAATCGGCAATTACTCCGTCTTTGACAGGACGAATTGCCTCAACTGAGCCAGCAGTGCGGCCCAGCATTTCTTTAGCTTCTTTACCAACAGCTATCACACGCTTTATACCGCGTGAATCTCTTTGAACAGCCACCACTGAAGGCTCTGCAGCGACGATACCCTTACCTTTTACATATACTAGAGTATTGGCAGTACCTAGGTCTACGGCTAAATCATTGGAAAAAAGTCCTAAAATTGGATCTAAAATCATAGTTTTCATGATTTAACAAAGCACAAATTAAATAGCAACAAAATTGTTGATTTATGAGCTTGGTTTCGTTACTTTTTGCCAACTTTTATCTGGCAAACTCGATACCCTAGGAGAACAAAATGTTAGACCTAATGCGTAAACATGCAACCTCTTGGATGATTAAATTAATTCTAGGAGCCATCATTATCAGTTTTGCCTTTTTTTTCGGTTATAGCCAATATGATGGCAATTCAGAAGGAACGGTATCCAAAGGCGATATTGTAGCCCGGGTTAATGGCCATCCTATTTCTGGCGAACAATTTGAGTTTTTTTATGCCCAAAATCTTGATCGCTTAAAACAAGCATTTGCTGATCAAGAATTAAATGAAAATGTGCGTAATTTTGCCCAATCAATGACTTTGCAACAAATTATTAGAAGAGACTTTTTACTGAATGCAGCCAAGCAAGCAGGTATTAAAATTTCTGATGAACAACTAGCTTCTGTAATCCGCAAAAATATCGAAACTATTAACAATGGTAAATTTGATCCAATTTTTTATAAGCATCAATATTTACCATACTATCAAAATCGTTTTGGCATTAACTATGAAGATATTATACGGCAAGATTTATCAATTTCAACTTTGGAACAACTTTTTAAAAATTTACCTTATTTGGAGGTAAAATTAGATGAGCAAATCAAAACTATAATGTGGACTTTCAAGATAGTAGAAATTGAAGCAGAAAATAAATCAACATCTATAACATCTGAAGAAGTGCAAAATGAACTCCTTGGTGAACAAAAAGCCCAATCATTTATCAATGCGCCTATCGAAAGCTGGGAAGCTCTGGCTAATATAGATAAAGCAGTGGTTCAAAAAATAGGGCCAATATCACTTGCCGAAAAAAATAAGGTTTTACAGGGTTTAGGCACTTTTGAAAATTATAAAACAATTTTTTCCTTAAACCAAAACAGCCCGGTTCTTAAACAACCAATTAAACATGGCGATAAAATTTTTGTAATTGGATTAATTGAACAAAAAGAAGTTTCAAAAGAAAATGAAAAAAACAATACTGATTCGACAAATATAACTTCTGATTTTCTCAACCTTTGGCTACAACAAGAAATGTCTGAAGCTGAAGTAGAAACTTTTCAATAGAACCTAGATGTATTCTTATTTAAAAGCTTTAATTAATGCAGGTGCGGAAGTTTTTGAGGTGGGAGGAACAGTACGAGACCGCCTGCTTGAGCGCCCTACCAAAGATAAAGATTATCTAATCAGAAAATTAGATGTTAAACAAATCTGCCAGATTTTGGAACCCTTTGGCAAAGTTGCCTTAGTTGGTCAATTCTTTGGTGTTATAAAATTTACGCCTTTTCAAAAAAGAGAACTCACCGTGGATTTTTCTCTACCCCGCAAAGAATATTCTACAGGTCTGGGGCATCGCGATTTTGATGTCAAGTTTGATCCTATGTTGCCAGTAATTGAGGACTTGGGACGCCGAGATTTTACAATCAATGCTATGGCCTACAACATTCAAACCGAAGAGTTGTTAGATCCTTTTTTTGGTCAAAAAGATTTAAAAAATAAATTACTCCGCCAGGTATTTGACAAAGCTTTTATTGAAGACCCCTTACGCATGTTACGCGGCATTCAATTTGCCGCCAGATTTAATCTTAAGATTGAAGATCAAACTTTATTAGCTATGCAAGAGCAGGCATCGAAGATTACAACTGTTTCAGCAGAACGCATAGCTGAAGAAATTAAAAAACTTTTTTTGGCACAACACCCTTCTGTTGGTTTTGAACTAATGGCAAAAACCAAGTTACTTAGCCAAATTTTTCCTGAACTAGCTGCCTTAAGAGGAATTAGCCAAGATAAACAACCCGGTGAAGACGTATATGATCACACTATGCGTGTATTAGATGCTGCCAGTAGCGATCTGGCCATTGATAATCGGGGCAATATCAATCTTCTTTTTGCCGCCCTATTGCACGATATTGGCAAAGCTTCTACTTCCCGCTATCATGAACCTTCTGAGAGAATTGTTTTTTTTGGACACCAAGCAGCTTCAGCTAGAATGGCTCGCAAAATTTTAAAAAGACTTAAAGTGGAAAATATTGGTGTTGATATTGAAACAGTGCTCACACTGATCAAAAACCATATGTTTGAAACTAAGGCGTTTTATAGTGACAAAGCTATTCGCCGCTTTATTCACAAGATTGGCAAAGATCTAATCTTGCTGTTGATCGATTTAAGGCTAGCTGACAACCGCGGCGGCAAACATCCTAATAGCATTAAAGGTGTTCAAAAACTCAGGAAAAGAATTATTGAGGAGATAGAAAGAAAACCACCTTTT
Organism: Pseudomonadota bacterium; assembly: GCA_043823065.1. Classification (GTDB taxonomy): domain Bacteria; phylum UBA10199; class UBA10199; order 2-02-FULL-44-16; family DYJF01; genus JBDRBB01. The sequence goes on from JBDRBB010000016.1 coordinate 52,221, forward strand.
GGACCAAAAGATTTAGCCATAAATGGTAAAGATATTATGCAACTAGGTGTTGCTCAAGGACCATTCATCGGCCAGATTCAAAAACAGTTGATTGAAGTTGTCTTAGATGATCCTGGTTTAAACACCAAAGAACATCTCCTTGCACTGGTTGCAAATTTAAGAGATAATAGCGCACATGGGGCAACAGATTCTACGCATAACAAAGGAAAAGTTTCCCAAACAAAGAAAAAAGTGGACAAGACATCCAGCCACAAAAGTAAAAAAATCAAAAAAAATCTATCAGCGCAGCAAGGCAAAAGCAAACAGCAGAAAGAAAATTAAAAATGAAGCATAGTAACAAAAAAAAAACAAAAGCTGCTGGCGATAAATTATTTGCTAAAGGAAAATTTAAGCAGGCCCTGGCTAAATATAGAGAAGCCCTGCTAGATGATCCAGAAAACGCGGAATTATATGACAAATTGATTGAGACACGCAACCATTTGGAAGATGATTGGAAAATTGATGATTTTGTGGAAATACTATCTTGGACCATGAAACAACAAGAGCTAAATGAACCAAAGATCAAACAAGTTCATGCCAAGCTATCTCCTGAATGGGGCCAAGCCACGGACTTAGTCATGAAAATTATGTTAGCTAATGATGAAGACCAAAAACTACAGGATTTAATTAATGAGTTGGTTAATCTAGGTGCAACTGGAACTTTGGCCTTAGTGGACATCCTAAGAAAAACAACTCGTGGAGCAAATCATGAATAAAATTGGTTTAACTGGTGGAATAGCAACTGGGAAATCTACAGTAGCCTGGATGTTTGGCGAACTTGGTTTACCGGTCATTAATGCAGATGAAATTGCTCATGAGGTGATTGCTCCCCATACCAGCACTTGGAAACAGCTTTTTGAACGTTATGGTAAAAAAATTCTCCAAAAAGGAGATACTATCAATCGCGATGCTTTGGCTGATATTATTTTTCATGATCTATCTGAAAGAAAATTTGTGGAATCAGTTATTCATCCCCAAGTAAAAGAAGAGTTAGTTAGAAAAGTAGCACATCTCCAAAAAGACAATGCAACCCATTTAATAATTGAAATTCCGCTCTTGTTTGAAAGCAAAATGCAGGAAGACATGGATTCAATAATTGTAGTGCGTTGTGATTTAGAACAACAAATAAAAAGATGCCAAAAGAAATTTGATTTGACTCGTGGGGAAGCTGTTATTCGCATTCAAACCCAAATTCCCTTAGCTAAAAAAATCGACAAAGCTGATTATGTAATCGATACTGCGGGCTCAAAATCTGAAACCATGATTCAAGTCCGCCGGATTTATACAGCTTTAGAAAAAGGCGAATTACATCCTAAAAAATAATTTAGGCGTTTTCTATTGGGCCGTCGTAGTCCAAGGCATCTTTGCGAGACAGCCTAACTTTACCAGATTCTTTGTCAACTTCAGTACATTTTACAATAACCTTATCACCAACATTGAGCACATCTGTTACTTTATTTACCCTGCTTTTTTCCAACTGGGAAATATGAATCAAACCATCAACTTTAGGATATATCTCTACAAAAGCGCCAAAATCAGCAATTCTCACAACTTTTCCTTGATAATATTTTCCTGGCTCAACTTCAGCTGTATGTTCTTTGATCAGCTTTAAGGCAGCATCGCCAGAAGCTTGATTCATGGCGCCAACAATTACTGTTCCATCGTCATTAATATCAATTGTTGCTCCAGTATCTTCAATAATCTTGCGAATATTTTTTCCACCTGGCCCAATTAAATCGCCAATGCGATCCACTGGTATTCTTATGGTTGTTAGCTTAGGCGCATATTGCGATAATTCAGTTTTTGGCTGAGAAATTACCTTATTCATTTTTTCTAATATATGCAGGCGCCCTTCTCTTGCTTGAGTTAAGGCCTGGGCCAAAAGTTCTTTGGTTAAACCAGTTATTTTAATATCCATCTGAATAGAGGTAATTCCATTTTTAGTACCAGCCACTTTGAAATCCATGTCACCTAGATGATCTTCATCTCCTAAAATGTCAGATAGAATGACCGTGTGCTTTCCTTCATGGATTAGTCCCATGGCAATACCAGCAACCGCATCTTTTAAGGGTACTCCAGCTGCCATTAAAGATAGAGAAGAACCGCAAACTGAAGCCATGGAAGAAGAACCATTTGATTCCAATATTTCAGACACTAAACGAATGGTATAAGGGAAATCTTCCTGTTTTGGCAGCAAAGGCCTAATAGAACGTTCTGCTAAAGCACCATGGCCAACTTCACGCCGACCAGGACTTCTCAAAAACTTCACTTCGCCAACAGAGAAAGGTGGAAAATTATAATGCAACATAAAATGCTTATAATATTCACCACCAATAGAATCTATTAATTGCTGATCTTCTTTCGTACCCAAAGTAGTTACTACCAAGGCCTGGGTTTCACCTCTGGTAAAAAGAGCAGAACCATGAGTTCTGGGAAGATAGTCAATTTCACAAGTAATAGGCCTAATTTCTGTTGTCTTGCGACCGTCAATGCGCAAGCCATCTTTAACAATCATTTTTCTAATGGTTTCATATTTCTCTTGTTCAATGATTGATTCCACCATCTTGGCCAAACCTGTTTCATCTCCCTCTGGCACCAAGACAGTCATAAGATCATTTTTCAAGTTCCGATAAGCAGTATAACGTTCTGCTTTTGTCTTTATTTTAGCTGCTTCAACTAGTTTATTGCCTAGCTGATCTCTAACTTTATTAATTAATTCCTTATTTGGTTCGGGCTTAACAATTTCAATTTTTGGTTTGCCTATTTTTTCCTTCATCTCCATTTGCAAGGCAATCAATGGCTGCATTTGTTCATGAGCAAACTCAATGGCAGCTAGCATATCTGCTTCACTCACTTCATTTCCGCCACCTTCCATCATCACCACTGCATCTTTGGAACCAGCAACTATAATATCAATATCAGATTTCTCTAAAATATTATTGGTAGGATTTAAGACAAATTTACCATCAACTCTACCCACCCTGACACCGGCAATTGGTCCTAAAAATGGCGCTTCAGAAATTATCAAAGCTGCAGAAGCACCAATGATGGCCATTATATCTGATTCATGTTCTTCATCAGCAGAAAGAACTGTGGCAATAATTTGGGTCTCATAAAAATAACCATCTGGAAACAAGGGACGGATGGGACGATCTATAAAACGCGAAGTTAAGACTTCTCGCTCAGATGGACGGCCTTCTCTTTTGAAAAAACCTCCTGGAATCTTTCCAGCAGCAAAGGTTTTTTCAACATAATCACAGCTTAATGGCAAAAAATCTGCGCCATCTTTTGCGTCTTTGCTAACTACAGCAGTTACCAAAACCATGGTATCACCATAACGAACAGTGACCGAACCACTGGCTTGCTTAGCAATTGCACCAGTTTCGATTATGAATGGTTTTCCAGCCAGGGTTGTTTCAAATTTGTGAAACATATTTTAACTCCTTTTTGTCTGGCTAGGTTTAAGAAAGGCCTGATAACTTACAAAAATGCGCGACTCGCTCACTTACGAACCGCGCATTCTTATAAATTATCAGTTCCTAAAGCATTATTTTTGCTTTGCCTATTTTCTTAATCCTAGCTTATCGATTAGATTTTTATAACCATCTACATTATTGGTATGTAAATATTTCAGCAATTTTCTACGCCTACCTACTAATTTAAGTAAGCCCCGCCTACTTGAATGATCTTTAACATGCTTATTAAAGTGCCCATTAAGATTGCCTATTCTTTCAGAAAGCAAAGCAATTTGCACTTCGCATGACCCAGTATCTTTTTCGTGGGCGCGATATTCTTGAATAACTTCTGTTTTTCTCTCTGGCTGAATACTCATAGGGTTGGCTCCTTAGCATGGGTTTTAATAGTTGTCAAACAAAAGAAATTGTTGATTTTAACATTTTACACCTTTGAGTGAGGCTCAATGCTCTAAATTTCCCAAAAATAACTGCATCTTGAAGCTTAAAAGGGCCACTTTCCAAGCGCCTAATTCTGGCTGCATGGCCACAACAGCCTATTTTTTCTCCAAGATCACGACATAAAGCCCTCACATAAGTTCCCGAAGAACAGGTTACTTTCATCTTCAATCTTGGATTTCCACTGGAATTTATCCTTGAGGAATCCATCAATATTTCTAAATCATATATTGTTACTTCACGCGACTCAACTTGGATTTTTTGCCCTTTTCTGGCCTTTTTATACAAGGGCTCACCCATAAGTTTTACCGCAGAATACGTTGGTGGCACTTGCTTAATTTTACCCTGAAATTCAGGCAAAGCCTTAGTAATCAGCTTAAGGTAATTCTTAGGTATTTTTTTGTTTTTTATAACCTGGCCAGAATCATCATCAGTATCTGTAGCAATGCCCAGAACTAAATCAAACTCATATACCTTCAATGTATTATTAAATTTCGCAGCAAGTTTTGTGGCGCCATTAACTACCAAAGGTAGTACACCTGTTGCTCCAGGATCTAGAGTTCCTAAATGCCCCACTTTTTTGGCAGCCAAAAGACGTTTAACTTCCTGGACTATATCGTGAGAAGTTGGCCCTGCTGGTTTATCAATAATTAGAATTCCATCCATATAGCTTGTTCATTAATTCTTGTATCTAGATTCTTACTTCTAAACTTTTTAGTACTTGTTCTTTAATTTTTTCCTTTGCTTCTGCTAAAGTACCCTTAATTGTACAACCAGCAGCTACTTGATGCCCACCACCATCAAAATAACCAGCTATTTTAGCCACATCGATATTATCCTTGGCACGAAGACTAACCCTGATTTTTTGTTCAGGCATTTCTCGAAACAGGGCTGAAACAGTAACTGAAGCAATAGATCGTGGAATATTAGCAAATTCTTCAGAATCTTCTATTTTAGCTCCAGAGCTAGCTATCATCGCTTGAGTTACTTCCATAGTAGCAAACTTCCCTTCAAAAAATAACTCAATCGAGTTTAAAGCAAGGCCTAATAACTTAAACCTCATTACTGAATAGCTCTCTTCTAAATTTTTGGCTACATACCAAGGATCAACCCCAAATTTGGCAAGTTCTGCAGCCAATTTGAACACAGCTTCATTAGTGCTGGAATAACGAAAGTAGCCAGTATCAACCACAATCGTGCAATATATTGCTTCAGCAATACTTTTGCTGATAGGCAATTTCATAAATTTGAGCAAACGATAAACAACCTCTCCAGCTGAAGCAGCTGTAACATCAAGACAACATATGCTATCAGCAGGAGCTTCAATCTGGTGATGATCTAGCAATAAAGATTTGCAAGAAGCAGCGGCCTTGGCAAATACCTCACCAACCCGTTCTGGGCTCGCTACGTCCACTAAAACAGCGACATCAAAAAATTGAGCTGAGATTTCTGAAGTTATTTTTTCAGAACCTGAAAGAAATTTAAGATTTTCCGGAACTGGATCGCGGCTAAACATAACAACTTGCTTGCCAACTTTTTCCAACGCCTCTCCCAAAGCCAACATTGAACCAATAGCATCTCCATCAGGATTAATATGCGACCCAATTAGGATTTTTTGAGCATTTTTCAATAACTGCTGGGCTTGTTCATAGCTCATTTGAATTCCTCGCTGGTCATTATGGAATGCAATTTTTCTTCAAGATCAATGCTTTCATCATAAAAAAATTCAAATTCAGGCATATAACGAAAACGCATTTCTTCTTTAACTTTTTGTTTTAAAAAACCGCTGGCGCTTCTTAAACCTTTTATGGCCAGTTTAATATTTTTCAAACTATTTTCTCGTAAATGAAAATAAACCCGGGCAATGCGCAAATCCTTAGTCAGACGAACCTTGGTAATCTCCACATCTTTAAGTCTTGGATCATTCAAATCCGTAATGCAGGCAGCAGCAATAATATGATGCAATTGATCAGCCACTCTTTCGCTTCGATCATATGGAAGATGTCTGCTCATTTATAACTCCGCGGCCCTGTATTCAATTTTATAAGCGACAATTTCATCACCAACTTTAAGATCGTTGAAGTTATCAAAGCCAATACCACATTCTTGATTATTCTGTACTTCCTTAGCATCATCTTTAAATCTTTTAAGCGAGGTAATCTTGCCTTCATAAACAATGCTTTGATTACGCAACAAACGGGCATTGGCATTTCGTTGTACAACTCCATCAATAACCAAGCAACCAGCAATCTTGCCCACTTTGCCAATAGTAAACACTTCACGAATCTCCGCTCTACCAATAATTTTTTCAAGTTTTTCCGGCTCAAGCAGACCGGACATAGCTTTCCTAACTTCATCCAGCAACTCATAAATAATACGATAACCGCGAATATCAACGCCTTCTCTTTCAGCTGTTGCTTGGGCTTTTTGATCAGGCAAAACATTAAAACCAATGATAATAGCTTTTGAAGCCTTGGCTAAAATAACATCGCTTTCATTTACACTGCCCACTCCATCGTGAATTATTTTTAGCTTAACCTGATCAGTGGACAACTTTATTAGCGCATCCTTGACAGCTTCTGCAGAGCCTTGCACATCTGCTTTTAAAATTATGTTTAGTTCCAAGAGATCACCAGCCTGAACTTCGGTTTGTAAATCTTCAAGTGAAAAACGCACTTGCTGAGTTAAAGATTTTTCACGATCCTTTTGCTGACGCAAATCAGCAACTAACTTGGCCTTTTTTTCATCTTCCAGGCCAATTAAAAGATCTCCAGCTCCAGGAACCCCTGATAAACCTGTAATTTCTACGGCCTTAGAAGGTAGGGCCACCAAACAAGGCTTATTAGCTGCATCTACCATAGCGCGCACCTTGCCAAAAAACTTTCCGCATACAATATAATTGCCAACTTCTAATTTTCCTTCCTGCACTAAAACTGTGGCCACCGGTCCTCTGGAACGATCTAATCTTGCCTCAACAACTACGCCTTTGGGTCTAAGCAAAGGATTGGCCTTTAATTCAAGCATTTCTGCCTGCAAAAGAATCATTTCCAATAACTTATCAATGCCTTCTTTGGTTTTTGCTGAAGTAGGCACACAAATAATATCTCCACCCCATTCTTCTGGAACCAAACCATGTTCGGTTAAAGCCTTTTTAACCCTCTCCTGATCTGCATCAGGTAAATCGATCTTATTAATAGCAATAATGATTGGCACATTAGCCGCTTTGGCATGATCAATTGCCTCAACTGTTTGAGGCATGATGCTGTCATTAGCGGCAATAACAACCACAGCAATATCTGTAGCTTGCGCACCTCTAGCTCTCATGCTGGTAAAAGCTTCGTGACCAGGTGTATCCAAAAAAGTGATTGAGCCTTTGGGCAAACTAACATCATAGGCTCCAATATGCTGAGTTATACCTCCAGCTTCTTGGTCCACAACTTTGGTCTCTCTAATTACATCTAAAATAGAAGTTTTCCCATGATCAACATGACCCATAACAGTTACCACTGGTGGACGAGGCACCATGTTCTTTACAGAAACAGAAGCTTCAGGCACAGCCAAAACATCTTCTTCTTTAAAAGCAGTATGCTCCACTTTAAATTCATATTCTTCAGCCAGCAAAGTCGCTGTATCAACATCAATAGCTTGATTGGCGGCAAACATCATTTCCAAACTTATCAGCTTTTTCATTAAATCAGAGGTCTTAACTCCCATAGCTTGGGACAAACCAGAAACAGTTATACCATCTTCAATTCGAATCACTTTTTTTATAGCTTTTGGAGTAGTAACTTCAGTTTTCTTAAATTGTCTTTTGGCCGCTTTTTTACGTTTAGCAGAAGGAGTTGGCTGAAAAACACGCTCCTGCTGAGCTGGTCCTTTATCCTCTTCCACTACAACTTCTTCTTCTGCTACAATGCCTGCAAAATGCTTCAGACCACCCACCCGTTTAATTGATTCCATCTCCATTTCTTCTCTGCTCTTACGTCTTCTGGGCGTTCTTTTTAATCTATCCTTCCACGAATCCTTAACTTCCGGAGCGATTTCTAAGATATGTCCAACCACACCAAAAGTGCGTTTTTTCTCTTCTTCAACTTCCTTTATTTCTACTGCAGCGCTTTCTCCTTTAGCTCCTTCTTTTTTAGACTCTAAATCTATAGTTTGGCCAACTGGACCAATTTTAGGCCCAGCATCTTTTGCATCTAGTTGCGTTGGCACTGTTTCTGCGACAGGAGTTGCTTCTTCACCCAGCTTTTGCTCTGAAGTTGCTTCAGAAGGAGTTTCAGGTTGCTCTACTATTTTGGCACGTCGCCGAATTACAGTTGATTTGACGCGCTTTTCAACAATAGTTTTTCCTTCTTCTACTTTTTCTTTTGATTCTGGAGCCATAATAATTCCTCTATTCTTCGTCACCTTCTCTACCTTCAAAAACTTCTTGTTCTAATTCTGAAGCTGGTTTTTCCTGTTCTGTTTCTTTTTCTGGCTCTGGCGCTGTTTCAGCTTGCTCTTGTTTTTTTGCTTCTTTTGTCTCTTCCAGCTCTTTCTCTTTTACTACAGCTGCTTCTTCAGCTTTTACTATTTCAGAAATGATAAATTCGGTGGAGATTCCATCTTTAATGGCTTTACTGGATTTGTCATAAATTTCTTTTAAGCGTTCTCCGCCAATGCCAGGAATTTTCGTAAATTCTTCTAAATCTGCTTTAGCAATATCTTCAATACTGCGATAAGAATGAGAATAAAGAATAATTGCTGTGCTATCATCAATATCCAGCAATTTGCTAAGCGCCACCCTGGCTCTACCAGCAATCTCTTCAATTTTAGTTTCACTATATACATCAATATTCCAGGAAGTAAGCTGAGCTGCCAATCTCACGTTTTGACCGCGCCTACCAATAGCTAAGGATAATTGATCATCAGGAACAATCACTTCCATAATATGTTCACGCTCCCTAATAATGACTTTGACCACCTCGGCTGGAGCAATAGCATTACAAACAAACCTAGCCGGATCTAGATCCCACAAAACAATATCTATTTTTTCACCTTTTAATTCGCCAACAACGCTTTGTACTCGCGATCCTTTCATACCCACGCAAGCTCCAACTGGATCAACATCAGAATCCTTGGAATAAACCGCAATCTTAGACCTGATACCAGATTCACGAGACACAGATTTAATTTCCACAATACCTTCAGAAATTTCCGGAACCTCCATTGTAAACAGCTGTTTAATAAATTCCGGTGATTTGCGGGACAAAATTATAGTGGGCCCTTTTCCTTCTTTATCTAGTTTCAAAAATAATCCCTGAATACGTTCACCCAGCTTATAATTTTCTGTCTGCACTTGTTCTTCTTTAGGGAGCATTGCTTCTGTGCGTCCTAAATCAACAATGATATCCCCTTTTTCAAAACGACGCACAATACCAGTAATAATTTCGCCAATTCTATCTTTGAATTCTTCAAAAATAACGTTGCGTTCTGCTTCCCGAACTTTTTGGATAATCACTTGTTTGGCGGTCTGAGCAGCAATGCGGCCAAAAACCGAAGGATCCATTTTCACCCCTAACACATCGCCCATTTGCGAATCTGGATCCAGCTCATGAGCTTCTGATAAAGACATTTCAGTACTTGGATTTTCAATATTATCCACCACTGTTTTAAATTGAAAAAGCTCAATCTCGCCAACTTCTTCATTATAATGAGATTCCAATTCTCCCAAATGTCCCCATTTTTTGCGAGCTGCAGTTAGAAATGCTGACTCAATTGCTTCGATTAAAGCTGCCTTGGGAATTCCCTTATCTTTACTTACCTGCTCTAAAATCCGATCAAGATCCTGAAACATGCCTGCCATATATCCTCCTTGAAGATCAAATCCTAAATACTAAACTCTAAATTCGAATTTCGTATTTCATTATTTAATTTATTTTTTTTGCCCTCTAGTTTTAGAAATATCCGGTACCAATCTTGCTCTCAATATTTTATCAAACGGCACTTCATAAACCATGCCATCTATTAAAATCCCAATTCTTTCAGCATCAACTTTGACCAAGTCTCCTTTATAATTACTTCTGCCGTCTATTGGTTCTATGGTTTTAACTTTGATTTGATGGCCCTGAAATTTTTCAAAATCTTTTTGTCTTTTTAGAGGACGGTCTAAACCTGGTGAACTAACCTCCAAACGATAACGCGAAGTAATTAAACCCTCTGCATCTAGATTATCTTCAATAGCATGGGATACACGCACACAGTCAGCAACGCTAACTCCATCTTGTTTATCAATATAGATGCGTAAAATCTGAGCGCCTTCAAAAACCCACTCCAAATCTAATAATTCAAAATCCAGGCGGGCCAAGATTGGCGAAACTATTGTTTCAATTTTTTGTATTGCTTCTTTATCCATAATCTTTTGCTAAAAAAAATGGGCCGCTTCACGAGGCCCATGCCAAATTCCGACATGTTTTAACAACTGGCTGGCTTATCTCACAAAATCCCCTGAGACGCAAGGGAATTTTGCTTATTCATAATGTATCAGCTAGCTCTCGAGATTAGTGGTTTTTGGGTACGCCTTCGTTTTTGGTTACGCCCAAAAACTCGGCTCTGTCTCTTGGCGAGCGTGGTATCATAAGCATAGATACGCTCGCCAGCGAGATGCCCCAAAAACCACTAACTCTGCGCTAGCTGCCACATGAAGTGCGCTTTGGTTTTAAAATTCCCGCAGGGGATAAGGTCTTCAAAGCTTTTTTAGGCGCGAGCTTACGAAATAAGGGCGTATGAAGAGTTAAAATAGCGACTGTTTTTGCGAGTTAAAGGCTGACAGCGGCAAGACATTTAACTCGCTGTTTTTAAAAACAGCGCTATTTTAACGATGAATAGCCCGGTTTCGTGCGCCTG
>JBDRBB010000017.1:0-29475 GCA_043823065.1 Pseudomonadota bacterium
TGAAGAGTTAAAATAGCGACTGTTTTTGCGAGTTAAAGGCTGACAGCGGCAAGACATTTAACTCGCTGTTTTTAAAAACAGCGCTATTTTAACGATGAATAGCCCGGTTTCGTGCGCCTGCTTTGAAGACCTTTTCCCCGAAAGGGAATTTTAAGCGGTCTTACTCTTTTGGTTTTCGTTTAGGAAATAAGAAGGAAACGCCGCCCATCATGCCAATATCAGCATTAAATGTATCTCCAGTAGGATTGGGAGTTGGGTGCAAATAGGAATTCACGTCCACGCGAAAAGCCAGCCAGGGCCAGCCTGTATAAATTTTCATACCGCCACCAATCATACCCATAGGCATATTTCTCTGATTAATTCTAAAAACTCCCACACCTAAAGCAAAATAAAGATCGCATTCTATAATCGCATCACCAGCTCGAAATGCAGCATCATTGGAAATCATCACTTCAGCATCAATAATATGTTGTTTTTTAGTACGTAGACTTGTGCCAAAAGTTGAACTCATGTCTGTAATAATTGGGGTATATGTATAAGTAGCGCCCACGGCAAAAGTATTATTCAGATGCAAAAAATAGCGGCCCCCTGCCATCCAGGAATTATGGGTTTCATCACCTAAAAAATCGCCGCCAAATATGCCAAACTCGCTTTGCAGCTTTTTGGAAAGCCGGTATCCATGATCCACAGACTTATGCAAAGGATCTTTAACTTCAGTTTCAGTTTCTGCAAAACAAGGTGAGGCAATAAACATTGCTAACACCGCTAACCAAAATATTTTTTTCATATCTAATTCCTTAAAAGCGTATGTAGTATATGGTATATAGTATATAGTTTTTTTACTACATACCACATACTACCTACTATATACGATTTTTGTAGCCACAATAGGCATCACCACTAATGCTGCTATTGCCGTACACACCGTACCAATTACCATAATTTCACCCAAGCTGGCAATTCCCTGATGTTTGGCAATCATCATCATACCAAAACCTACAGCATTAGCAATGGCTGTTAACATAACCCCTGTTCCTGTCGCCCTACCTAAAGCTTCTAAAGTTTTCTCCTGCCTTAAACGGTGAATAATATGCACTCCACTATCAACGCCAATGCCAATAATAATTGGTATAGCAAAAAAATTGGCCAAATTAAATGAAATACCAAACAATCCCATTATTGAAACCATCCACACCCCGCCCAATAACAAAGGCAGGCAAGCTAAAAGCGAAGCTTTCCAGGACCTGAAATCAAGATAAGTAAACAAGCAGATCACTAGAAAAGCCAAAATACCAGAGATCAAAAAGGCCCGAACCATAAGATTTGATGATTCATAAACTTCAATAGGTGTGCCCAAAGCCAAAGGATCAATTTGACGAACATCTTGCACAAAACTTTGCAGCTTTTCTGGATCCCAGATATTTTCTTTAGGCGTAACATAAACTGCATAGCGTTCTTGAGAGCTGATAAAATGGCTCCTCAAAGCATCAGGCAGCTCTGCTAACTTAAGCGGCTTAGGATGCATACCAGAAGCCAGTAATTCTAATTTCTCCTGCAGATCTTGAAAAAAAGCTAATTCAAATTTTCTAAGCTGCAAACCAGCATTTGGACTTTGCCTTAAATTAGTCTGCAAATCACCCAAGCGTTGCCGAAAGTTTTCCAACTCTTCAACTGCATCTATACGACCAGCTTGAAAAGCTTGTTGCTCTAAATTTGCCAAAGATTCATCCACGCTATAAATGGTCTCAGCTAACTGTTTGGGGTTAGACTCTGCAACAAGCAAGGTTTTTTGCGCTTGCTTGATAATTGGTTTTAGTTCGGCAAAATGCGGAGCCATTTTTTTGACAATTGCCATTCTTTGCTGCTGATCTAATGGAACATAATCGGTAATTTCATCCACTTTTTTTACGTTAGGCAAGGCCAGATATTGCTGTGCCAGTTGGGCTGAAGCCTGCGGGCTATCAACAATGGAAATAGCAAACCAAGAAGATTCATCGCTTTCATCAATTAATTTTCTTTCATAAATAACTGATTCCAAACCTTTGGCCTGCAACTCTAATAGATTAAAATTAAAGTTAGTCTTTCGGGCAAAATAGCCAAGCCCCACAGTAAACATTATAGCTATAATCAATACTAATTTAGAATGTTCATAAATTTTAGGAAGAAAAACCGGGCTAAGCACGGGTTTGGGAGTGTCTTGATGGCGACGGTCTCTAATCACCAACATTGCTGGCAAGACAATTAGCATGGCTAGCAAACAAAAAATAATACCCAGGCCGGCAATTAAACCCAATTGGGACAAGGCTTTAAAGTTGGTAAATAATAATGTGCCAAAAGCTGCGGCAGTTGTGCCAGCACTGGTTAAATCTGCCGGCCCAATTGCCAAAAGCATTTTTTTTACTGCTGCATCTATATGGCGTTCGCGCACTAATTCTTCTTGATAACGAGCCACCACATGAATGGCATATTCAATAGAAGCTCCCACCAGGATTATAGCAAAGACAATGGAAAGCAGATTAAGTGTGCCAATAAAAATGGCTACAAAACCATAGGTCCAGGCAATGCCAAAAAGCAAAGAGACCATAGCTAGAGCAGGTCTGGTTATACTGCGAAAAGAAATAATAAAAATAACACCCACTGCCACAATGGCCAAAATTGTGGCCAAATTCATATCCTGATTAGAAGAGGTCATTTCATCTGCAGCCAAAACCGGGCGGCCAGTCAAGCCTGCTTTGATTTCTGGAAACTTAAGCTTAATTTGAGCAATAACTTTTCTAATCTCTTGCAAAGGCCCCTGAATTATTTCCAGGGTCTCATAATTCTTGGCCGGCATGATTAAACACAACAAAAACCGTTTATTTTTGGTAATCAAAAAACCATCTGGATCAAAAACCTCTCCTTCGAAAAACAATTTTTCCAAATGAGATTCATAAGCAGCATCACTTATAATTGTGCTATTTAAGGAAACAATTAGATCATCTAAAAATGTAAAACCGATTTCCAACTTTTCCTCATCTTTGGAGGAGATTGGTTTGGAGACTTCCTTATTTATCTGCTGAAATAACTGGTTGAGACTGGTAAAAGCAGCAAAATTCTTAATGGAAAAAACCCCATTGGTAACAAAATCATTTAGATTATTGAGCTGGTCTTGATCAAAAAGCAGCAAAAAACTTTTTTCCAAAGCTGGATTATCAATTTTATAAGTTACTTCTTTGATATCTGGCAATTGCTTAAGTCTGGCAGCAACCTCAGTAGTGAACTTTTTAGCTTGGGCTAAATTGTTATCCACTTCCACTACTAAATATAAATATTCCTGATCGCCAAATTCGCGCAAAAAATCTTTGTATCTTTTGTGAAAAGCCAAATTTTCAGAAATTAAATTATCCTGATCTGCGTCTAAGGAAAGATGGGTTACTGCTGCAACAACAGACAGCGCAGCTAAAGTAATGGCTACGATGACAATTTTCCACGGATGTTTGGGAATTACTTCCCCCAGATATGTAAATATTTTCTGGCGTAGCATATTATGCCGTGCTTCTAGCTTTGATTGCCTCGGTAGTTAGTTTTTTACCTATGGTCCAAGCATTACCAGGAAAGCGATGACAGTCTTGCATCACTTTTTCAAAAGCATTTAAAAATCTATTTACCTGGGTTTCATTAATCACCAGCGGCGGCAGCAATTTTACAATATCCACGTTGTGCCCGGCAACCTGAGTTAAAATACCATGATCAGCCATTAAAGGCACTACCACCATTTGGCCAAATAAACCTTTGTTTACTGCATGCACAATCTTCCAACCAGCTTTAAGCGAAAATGAGGTTGGCGGGCCAAATTCAATGCCCACCATTAACCCCAAGTTGCGCACTTCATGCAGCATTTCATATCTATCGATCATGGCCCGCAAACCAGCGCCCAGCATCTCTCCCATGCGCGCTGCGTTTTCCACAATCTTTTCATCTTCCATTACTGCCAAAGTGGCTAAACCTGCGGTCATAGCTAAAACATTTCTGCCAAACGTGTTGGAATGCACCACGCAATGTTCCATGCTGCAAAAAACCTTGTCGTAAATTGCTTTGGTATAAACAATAGCGCCAATTGGCACATATCCGCCTGACAGGCCTTTGGCCATGGTGACAATATCTGGACTTAAATCCCAATGCTGATGAGCAAACCAGCGACCTGTTCGACCAAAACCAGTTTGCACTTCATCCACAATTAAAAGCGTTCCATACTGGCGACAAAGTTTTTCTGCTTCAGGATAAAAACGGGGATCAGCAACATACACGCCTTTGCCTTGCACTGGCTCAATCATAAATGCTGCTACATCTTTTTGCTTAAGCTCTTTTTCCAATGCTTCTAAATTATTAAAGGGAATGGTTTCGCAACCTGGCAAAAGCTCGCCAAAACCATTTTTAAATTCAGCATTTCCATTTAAAGCAAGCGCGCCGGTGGTTAAGCCATGAAAAGAATGATCCCAGGCCAGGATCCGCTTTCTACCAGTAGCTTTGCGGGCAAATTTAATAGCACCTTCATTGGCTTCTGTGCCAGAGTTGGTAAAAAAAACGCGTTCAAGTTTTGGAGAGTTTATAACGGCAAGCAAGCGTTCTGCTAAAAGGCCGGCAAGAAGTGGTGTATCCATTTGAACCATGTTGGGCCAGTCTGCATCCAATGCTAGTTTTAGTTGTTCCTTAATTTTAGGATGATTGCGGCCGATATTGAAAACACCATAGCCTGCTAAAAAATCTAGATACTCCTTACCTTCTTGATCGTAAAGAAATGGTCCTTCAGCGCGCACATATTTTTTGGCAAAACCAATGGTTTTTAATACTTTGGTTAGTTGGGGATTAAGATATTTGGCAAAAAGTTCAGCTTCCCTGCCAATATGTGTTTCGACTAAGGTTTTAACATCAGGGTTCATTGGGCCTCCAATTAAAGGAGGCTTTCTAACAAACTTTGGTCTGACACGCAATGATAATAAAAAATCATTGATTTTGCTTAGGTTTCATGGTTTAAGTAATGATCATGAGCACTACCCGCACTCCCATGACCCCTAATGGCAAAAAGCTTTTAGAAGAACGCCTAAAATATCTGAAATCTGTAGAGCGTCCTCAAAATATTGCAGCAATTGAAGAAGCCAGAAATCACGGTGATTTAAGCGAAAACGCCGAATATGACGCTGCTAAAGAACGCCAACTGCAAATCAGCACCCAGATCCAGGAAATTGAACATAAGCTATCTTTGGCCCATGTCATTGATCCTGCTGCCATCAATTCAGAAAAAATCGTGTTTGGCGCAACAGTCACCATGCGCAATTTAGACAATGATGACCAAGCCACTTACACCATTGTTGGCGTAGATGAAGCTGACATCAAACATGGCAAGATTTCAATTGAATCCCCTATTGCCCGCGCTTTAATCAGCAGACAAGTTGGCGATGAAGTTAAAGTACGCACGCCTAAAGGCATAGCTGAATACGAAGTCATTAAAATAGAATATCGTTAATCTTATTAACATAAGAGGTGTTTATGAAAATTATGAAGCAAAAAAGATTTTTAAGCTTGGTGATGAGCTGCATCCTGGGCGCGTTTATTTTGAGCATGGGCTGCACTGAAGACAAGGCAGTTGATACTGGACTAGATCAAACCATTGACCAAGGCACTATTGAAGAAATTATCGTCGAACCTGGAGAAGGCCCAGAAGTAGTAAGCCCACCACCACCTCCCAGTGCAGTATGCGGTGATGGAGAATGCAATGGCGAAGAAACTGCAGCAACTTGCCCTGCAGATTGCGAGCCAGGCCTGCCCCAAGCTTCACTTCATCAACCAGGTTCCAGGGAAAATGTAGCTACAGATCTAACTGAAATAATTGTGCGCTTTAATGAACCCATGAATTTGGAAGCAATACCAGCCACTCCTATTACTCTAACCAGAGTTGGCGGAGAAGCACTACGCGGCGAAGCAGTTGTTAGACCTACTGCAGATGGTAGTGTCTCAGAAGTTGTTTTTACTTTAGATCCTGGTGTTAATTTAAATCATTACACAGAATATATAATTGCAGCTTCCAGTGAATTTACTGATCAAGATGGCCACACTTTAGCTGAACTTGGTGCGCCAACTAGTTGGAACATAACCACTGCTCATGGTTGGGATCCAGCTTTTACCGTAAAAACAGCAGATCCTGGCGAAACTTTGGCTCAACCCAAAGCTACCTTAGATGCTCAAGGCAATGCTATGATTGTTTATCGTTCTGATATAGGCGCCACACATACTATTAATTTTGAAAGATATGTTAATGGTCGCCTGGAACCTGGATATGCTAGCAAAGTAGCAATGGAAGATATTTTACCAACAGGAGAACTACTAGTAGATTCTGATGCAAATGGAAATGCTTTAGTAGTACTTGGACAACCAGTTACAGTGTTGGCTGCATATTTCAATCAAAGTCTGGAAAATCTAAATGCCAGATGGAGAGATTCATCAAATATTGCTGTACCAGGCGTTGTTCCAGAAGGTGAACCTAGTTTAGACATGAATGCCAGCGGCCAAGCCTTTGCAGTCTGGGTTCAAGACGGGAATGCAACCATCTATGGTAATCATTTTAGTGGAGGTTCTTGGCTAGCAGCCCCTCAAAAATTATATGATCGAACAGCAAATCCACCTAGAATGTATGCTGATCAACCAATGGTGCGCATTAATAATAGCGGTGCTGCTAAAGTGGCATGGCTAGGTGGTCACTTGGCTGGTGGAGCATTTGAGCCTGGAAGTCGAATCGGGTCTTTGCGTTTTTCATATAATAACGAAGCACGCTCCTGGAATTTGACCAGTTATGACCAAGTTGCCAATTGCGGTATAGCGTGTAAGGTTTATGATATTTCGCAAGTTGATAGACACGGTAATGTATATGCACTTTGGGATCAAAATGGCCCAGATCGAACTCCTGACACTGCTGACGATGGAATTTATGTAAATATCCGGCCCGCTGGTGGTGAATGGACTACACTAATTGATAACACTGTAGAGGTTGGAAATCCTCAAATTGTTGCTAAACCAAGCGAAGAATTTGGCGATCCTGCTGATCCAATAGTCATGGCTTGGATCCGTGAAGGAAATGTTCGAGTTCAAGTTAATGCTGAACCAAGTTTGCAACTTAATGCTGAATTACTTGGCCCTACGTTTCTTCAACTAGCACGTGGTGATAATAGCGCTATGGCAATTTGGTTGAGAGGCCCCCAATTTGTACAAGGTCGAAGATATCAGTTTGGTGAAACCTGGGATTCTGAGATACCTATTAGCACCGTTGGCGCTGCTTCGGCTCCATTTGTGGCTATGAACAGCTCTGACACAATCATAGTGGTCTGGATTCAGCAGCACGAAGGAATCCAAACCATTCAAGCTCGCTACTATCGTTAAGTTTCTCGACAAGCTCGAAAACTAGATTTTGACAGCCTATCTTTTCTGTTCTCATTTTGAGAAAAACGTCAGAGCCCTGCATTTTTATCATTAAAAAACCCCTTGTTTTTCAAGGGGTTTTAATTTGCTCTAAATTTGCTCCGTCTGATTTTTGGACAAAAAAGCTGGCACAGGTAATGCATATATAGTGGTTGGAAACGAGGTGAGGCAAATGGTAGTCGGCAACATAAAAACCAAAGATATTATAATCCACCCTGCTTGTTTGATGCACTGCTTTGGAGTTTGTTGCTATTTTCACCTCCTGGCCAAAGCCTTGTCCCCCAAGACTTTTCGCTTTATTGACCTAATTTGGAAGCGTTAAATCTATTGCGCCCTCCTTTTTTACTTGAAAAAAAACTTCAAATCTGAGATGAAGCGCACTTGTTTTAAATCTTAAATATCATCAATCATCCCAAGGAGATTCACAATGGTCTGGAACTGTCATGATCTAATTAATGGTTTTTGCTGTAACGGTGAAATAGATAATCTGGCTTTTGGTATCTGTGTTGATAGAAGTAATTATATACCAGCTGCAGGGAATTTTGAGGTAATTTCCTCTGTTTCTGATGAATGTATTTATTTAGATAATAATGATGAGTTTGATCGAATTTGCTTTAGTTATCCGAGATCCTCCTCAACTTTGGCTTTTTTTGCAGATTATGAGGACGAGCCAGTCTGCTCCTATCCATTAAGTCCCTCTGTCTGCGAATTTGAAGCTGCGCATCTTGGCTTTTCATTTCATAGCAGATCAACAGACCGAACTATGAACCACAATACTTTTGTTAATCCTAACTTAATTAATTCATCTTCACCAGGAAGGTCTGTCACCTTTACCAGGTTTAGCACTACCTGGAGAGTATCTGTGGGCGAATATTGTCAGTTTGAACCAAGCTATAGTGCGTTTGATAGTGTCAATCTCTTGCCAGCAGATCCATGGGCTGATGAAAAACCAATAAGCACCAGACTGAACAAACTGGAACCTTTAAGTGCCAGAATGAGACTAAGAACCTCTTAATATCTTAATCAATCCCAAAGATATGTCTGGCACATAGGTGATAACCAGCAAACAGATTATCAGCACCAATAGAAAAGGCAGCACAGACCTACAGAGCTGCGGGATAGGCTTCTTCAAACGATAACTTGAGATAAACAAGTTCAAGCCAACTGGTGGCGTTAAATAACCAATTTCCAAATTAGTTAAGAAAATAATTCCCAAATGAATTGGGTTAATCCCAAACTCGCTGGCAATGGGCAAGATCAAAGGCACCACCACAATAATTGCGGAAAAAATATCCATTAAACAACCCACTGCCAATAAGCATAAATTCAGTACGATTAAAAAAGTATATTTACTGGAAATATATTGGCGCATTAAAGCAATGATCTTAGTGGGCACTTCAGCATCAACTAAATAATTGGTCAGACCCATAGCACAACCTAAGATTACCAAAACTCCGCCAACTAGAATCATAGAATCAGCGGCAATGCGCGGAATATCACGAAAGGGTTTTAAGTCCCGATAAATAACCAACTCCACAAACAAAACATAAACTACAGTTACTGCTGCAGCTTCTGAAGCAGTAAAAATTCCACCATAAATTCCACCCAAAATAATAATAGGTAAAGGCACAATCCAAATGGCCTGGGCAAAAGCTTTTATTAACGTCTTTAAGCAAAATGCCTGCTTTTGCACCTTGGCTTTTACACCTATATGAATACTATAAATAGAAAGCGCTGCGATTAATAAAACACCAGGAACAATACCAGCCAGAAAAAGCTCATCCACATTAACCCGAGCAATAATAGCATAAAGAATCAAAGGCAAACTTGGCGGGAAAAGCAAACCCAAACTACCGCTGGTGGTCATCAAACCCATGGAAAAACGTTCAGGGTATTTTTCTTTGATCAAAATTGGATAAAGCAAGCCACCCAAGGCAATAATGGTCACGCCTGAAGCGCCAGTAAAAGCTGTAAAAAAAGCACAAGCAATTAAACAAACGATGGCCAAACCGCCTGGCATCCAGCCAACTAAAGCTTGCACCAGGTCCACTAAGCGCTTGGGTGTTTTGGAATTAGCCATTAAATAACCAGCAAAGGTAAATAAAGGGATAGCCACCAAGGTAGGAGCAGATGCCATGCGATACATTTCAATGATTACTGCAGAAATATCTATGCCTGCGATGGCAAATAACAGTAAAGCCAGACCGCCAAAAAAAACAAACAGAGGTGCGCCACACAGGGCGCAAATAATCATGATCGCCAAAATTAAAGGGATCATGTAAGCCCTCCTGCAGGCTTACGCCTAGAGATGTTTGGATCAAAAATACGCAAAACATCTAATACCACACCAATACAATATTCCACACACATCATGGCAAAACCAAAAGGAATGATTGCTTGCACCATCCAGGACTTAAGGCCCAAAAATAATTCCGTATCCATCATTTTTTCGCCTAACACAAAAGTTAGGGCAGCCTCGGCCAGAAAAAAACAAACTACTGCTGCAAAAGCATCCAACAAAACCCGCAAAGCATTGCGTGGTTTGCGCGGCATAAGTTTGGCTACAGCATCTATGTTTAAATGTTGGCGGGCCCTGGTGGCTAACATGGCGCCCAAGAAAGCAATCCACAACACAGCATTTCGTCCTGCTATCTCAGCCCAGGGAATGCCAGTATTAAAAAAATTGCGTAGAATGACTTGCAGAAAAGTTATTCCAACCGTACTAAGCAGGATCGTCACCAAAAGAACATCTACCACCCAGGCAAAGATGCGATCAATCCGTTGAAAGAAGTTAACTATTGTTCCTTGCATAATAAATTATCCCGCAATGGCAATATATGACTCATTTATTTGCCCTATATTCCTCAACTGCGCCAGTTACTTGTTGCAACAATTCTTCTGAATATAATTCACTCACTAAAGCTTGCCAAACCTTTTTGCTGGTCTCATGAATGCGCGTTTTTTCTTCTTCTGGAACATTCACAGTTTGAATACCCGCCCGAGTCAAAGTCTGATACGATTTTTCATTATCTTCTCTAGTGCGATCAACCAACATTTTGGCATATTTGCGGGCAGTTTCTTGCAATACTTTTCTTTGCGATTCTGATAACGATTGAAAAGCCCTCTCAGTAATTAAAATACCGCCTGTAGAATCAGCCAGCCTCAAATCAGTCATATATTTAGTTTTCGTAAACCATTGCAGGGCAATAGCGCCCAATGGTGGGGCATAAACTGCATCAATTAAATTTGTGGAAAGAGAAGTTAAAACATCAGGCAAGGCTAAAGGAATGGGGACAATTCCAAACTGGTCATACATCGCCTTAACCAAAGGATCTCCTTCCCACATCCACATCTTCATCCCATCCATATTTTCCCGAGTGGAAATAGGACGATTAGAAAAAATATTTATAAACCCGGTTTCTGCCCAGCCCATAAGCTTAAATCCTTTAGCTTCAAATCCTTTTTCCAGTTGGGGCTGAACTTTTTTTGTTACATAATCAACTTCCTCATAGCTGTTGAACATAGTCGGCAATTCCAAAACCCGCACTGCTGGATTTACAATACCCAGGCCCAAACCTGTGAAGCCACCCATATGCACCTGGCCAATTTGCATTTTGCGAATTACATCTTTTTCATCACCAAGCACACCACCTGCATAAATTTTTATCAACAATTCGCCATTTGTTTTCTTAGACAACTCCTCACTCCAGCTTCTCATCACCTTTTCCCAAGCTGAACCTTCTGGAGCCAAAATGGCTAGTTTTAGTTCTTTGGCTAAACCTTGAGAAACAAAACCCAAACATATAATTAACATTATTGAGAATTGCCATATTTTCCGCATTTACTACCCCCTCATTAGATACTAGGTGTCATTCCCGCGAAAGCGGGAATCCCCTGGTTTTAAAAGGACTAGATCCCTGCTTTCGCAGGGATGACAAACAAACACAGGGATGACAAACAAAAACAGCACTTCAAAAGCAATCTTTTCTAAAAATAATTATCAGATCTTTCTAATAATAACTCCGCACGTCGTTTAGCCAACTCATTAGCCAAACGCATATCTTCTTGCTTCAACCCACTTAAATCGACATCTTGCACTTCTTCTAACAAACTTTCAAAAAGAGCTTTATCTTGAACTTGCACAGCATAATACTGTGCATATAGAACTTTGTGCATTAAATAATCCGGCGCAGCCTGGCTAGCAGCCTGAAATTCTTTTTGAGCCAGCTCAGGATTGCCACCTAACATCTTAGGCCTAGATCCAGCTATGGCCCCTAAATAACTATGTACTGATCCATAATAAAAACCAGGATCTAGTTCCAATACCCTTTCCATAATAGCTGTAGCCCTGGGTAAATCCACAAAAGTCATAGGATCATCCCGGTGCAGATTGATCCAATTGCCCCAACAAAATGCTGTCCAAAAAAGAGCTGGCACATCTTTCCTGCCAAATTTCATAAGCTCTTTTTCAAATTCAGCCTGGGGCAATATTAAAATTTTTTCCTGCTTATCTCCATACCACAAGGCGTTCAAACCATATGCTTTGCCTTTTTTATAAAATAAATTCGCCCGGTCATAACTCTTCTGATAAGCAGGCCTATCTCCATGCTTGTATTGCAAGAGATCCTCTTCTAAAAAACCAAAGGCATATTGACCATACGCCTTGGCCAAGAGGGTTAATAAGCGTTTATCTTTAGGGTTCCCTGCAGACAATACTTCTAAGGTTAAAATTAAGGAAGGAGTTGAATTGCGGGCCAGATCTACGTCTTGCTCTTTTTCCAGCACCACACTGCCATCTGTGGCTATCTTGCCAATGGTAGTTGTGGCCATTTTTTTCATGGAGCAACCAGCTGTAAAGCAGACCAAGATGAGGAATGTTGGAAAAATAAAGTATTTTTTTAACATATTATTAAATTCTAACTTCTAATATCTAAATCCTAAACAATATCTAATTTTCAAAATTCAAATGTTCAAAATTATGTTTGGAGCATTTGGATTTTGAATTTGTTTAGAAATTAGAGCTTAGTATTTAGGATTTCATATTTTTCTCATATCCAAACTAGGAGATTAATGCAAAATGTAATTTTGGAAGAAAAACAGAAGACTTAGCTAATGTCATGACGCAGTGTGACGTAAATCTTTAGGAGGCCCTACATAAAATTGGATGGCTTTTTCTAGTTCTTCCAGATCTACGTTGGTATCTTTGCAAGGGCCATGTGGTCGAATATTGGGTATGCCAATAACTGAAAACTTGCTGCCAACATCGCGAATACCAGCAACTAAATCTCTTTCGCAAGCCACGCCAATTACAGCTGTTGGTCTAATTTCTTTAACTTTTTTACGCGCCAGTTCTCCGCCAGAAACTGTAAAAACCTCTATTGGATAAATCTGCTTAAAATCCATGATTTTTTTCAGCTCTTCCTTGGTTAAACAACGCGGCAATAAAATTAATAGTTTTTCCGTGGCTCCTGGTTTTTTGGTAGCCCTGGAAACTGAATTAGAAACCTTTACAAAAGAATGGCCAATTTCATCTCTAGAAAAACCAAAATATTTGGCCAAACTTACCGCACGCAAAAATAAGCGTTCAAAATTGCCATGCGGTCTGGAACGAAAAAAGAAATAATTTCTCTCCTGATAAGTGGTGAGTAAAAGTTCGGCAAACCAAACTGCAGTGATCAACATATATAAACCAGCCAGGATCCAGGCTACCCAAGACAAACCAGGGAAAAACATATCTAGACGAGGCGAAATAAAATAAACCAAAAGAGCCAACAAAAGATCTGAAAGAAGAATTACACCCAAAGCAAAACCAATAAACAAATTCTTGCCCTGCTTAATAATCTGATCATTGCTGCCATTCCAATCCATCCACTCATCACCAAGATAGCGATCATCATTTTCCGGACTTTTGCTTTTTATGTTTTTAAAATGACTCATAAGATTTGTCTGGCGTACTAAATATCAATTACTTTAACAGAATCAAGTGCTAAATTAACTAATTGTTCAATCTCCAATTTTTGCTCAACCTTATCTGCTTCAAACTTTGTGCTTCTAGTCACAGGATTGGGCGGCATTAAGAAACTACAACAATCATCATGGGGTAAAATTGCAGTTTCAAAAGTGCCAATCTTTTTAGCTTCATCCACTATTTCCTGCTTATCCATACCAACTAAAGGACGCAAAATTGGCAAATTTACCACTTCATTAATTGTAGCCAGGTTGGTTAAAGTCTGGGAAGCAACCTGAGAAAGGGCCTCTCCAGTGACCAAGGCCAGGGCTTGTTCCCTTAAAGCAATTTTTTCCGCAATTCGCACCATTAGCCGCCGGTAGATCACAATCCGCCAAGACGGAGGAACATTCAGCACAACTTTTTGCTGAATTTCACCAAAGGGCACTACCAAAAGCCTGGTTTGAGGCTGAGCTTGCATGAGTATCTTTACCATATCCAGCACCTTGTCTTGAGAAGCATCAGAGGTATAAGGAGCAGAATGAAAATGCACATAAACCGGCAAGCAACCGCGCTTCATAATCCGCCAGGCTGCAACTGGAGAATCTATTCCACCTGAAATCAAACAGGCAACCTTACCGCTAACGCCAACTGGCAGCCCGCCTCTTCCAAAATCATAATTACCAGCGACAAAAGCTTCTTTATTCAAAATTTCTATATTTAAGGTAAATTCTGGCTGATCCAAATTAACCTTGGCCTGGGTTTTCTCCAAAATTAAACCACCTACCTGCTCATTAACTTGTTGAGATTTTAGGGGAAAATTTTTCTCGCCTCTTTTAGTGCGTACGGCAAAGGTGGCAAACTTTTTTTGATCAGCAATTTTTGCCGCAGCCAGCTTGATTTGCGAAAGGTCAGGCTGGCAATGAATAGCAGGAGCAATTTTTACCACTCCAAAGACCTTGCTCAACTTTTCCAAAACCTGTTTGCCAGAATGGGGGTTTTCAAATTCAAGATGCAAGCGGCCTGAAAGCCGTCGAACCGATCCAGGGCCTATCTTGGCAACTGCTAGCAAAATATTCTTGGTCAATTGGTCTTCAAACCAGCTGCGATTTCCTTTTTTTAAGGCAATCTCACCATAATGAATAATAAAGGTCTGATATTGAAAATTTTCCAAAGTTTTCTGAGTCATAATTACTTAATTCTTTTAATAAATTCGAGGTTTGGCTATAGCTAGGTTTTTCTCGGTTGACAAGCAAGTCTTTATGCTATTGAAAGATTTTACCAAAAATTATCTGCAAAAGATAAATTTTCGTTTGACACCACAACATATAGGGGTATAACGTATATATTATCCACAACATATTGGGGATAAATTAATAAAAAAGTGGCTTATTTTGTTCTAAGTATATGTTATTACACATTTTTAATTATAGATGATCGATGTGTTGATGACGCAGGGCAGGTTTTCGAACCGGACTGGCATTATTCAAGCTTCAAAAAACTCGGAATAGCCTGAAGGAGGTGAGAAAATCTGGCCGGGAGTCATCAACGCATAACGCGCCTAAACTAAAAAGGGGAGTTTATGAGCACTAAAGAAGCCAAACTTACTAAAACTCAAACCAAGAAAAAACCTGGCATTAAACAAGTGCAAAAAGGCTTAAGCTTTAGTCGCCACTTCACTAAAGAAAGCGTAGATCCCTACTCAGAACTCAAATATACTATTCGATCCTCTTTGATTACCAACCCAGATGGCTCAGTGGTGTTTCGCATGGATGATGCTGAAGTGCCTGAACCCTGGTCCCAACTAGCCACAGATATTTTGGTTTCCAAATATTTTCGCAAACGCGGCGTGCCTGGCAAAGGCCATGAAAATTCCATTAAACAGGTGGTTTATCGCCTGGCCCACACCATTCGTTGCCAAGGAGAAAAACAAGAAGGCTATTTTGCTTCAGCTAAAGATGCCCAGGTTTTTGAAGATGACCTTGCCCATCTTTTGCTTAATCAAAAAGTGGCTTTTAATTCTCCGGTTTGGTTTAATTGTGGTTTATATCATGAATATGGCATTGAAGGCAGTGGCGGCAACTGGTTTTGGAATGCTGAAACTGATCAAATTGAAAGAACCAAAAACTCCTATGAATATCCCCAATCCTCAGCCTGCTTTATTCAATCTATTAACGATGATTTAATGTCAATTTTTGAATTAGCCAAGAATGAAGCTAAACTTTTCAAATTTGGAAGTGGCACAGGCACCAACTTCAGCAACTTAAGAAGCAAATATGAAAAACTTTCTGGCGGCGGCACTTCTTCAGGCCTAATGTCTTTTCTGGAAGTTCTGGATCGCGGAGCTGGCGCCACTAAATCTGGCGGTACGACCAGGCGCGCAGCAAAAATGGTTTGTCTAGATATTGATCATCCAGAAATCGAAGATTTCATTAATTGGAAAGTAAAAGAAGAAAAAAAAGTAGCTGCCTTAATTGCTGCTGGCTATTCCCAAGATTTTAATGGCGAAGCTTATCACACTGTTTCTGGCCAAAACTCCAATAACTCTGTGCGCATTTCTGATGATTTTATGTACGCCTATCTTAATAACGAAGAATGGCAAACCAAACTCAGAACCCACAATGAACCGTTTCAAACTTTTAAGGCGCGCGAGCTGATGCGCCAGATTTCGCAAGCCACCTGGCAATGCGCAGATCCTGGTCTGCAGTTTGATTCAATTATTAATAAGTGGCACACCTGCAAAACTTCTGGCCGCATTAATTCTTCCAATCCTTGCAGTGAATTCATGTTTATTGATGACAGCGCCTGCAATTTAGCTTCTCTAAACTTGATGAAATTTTATGATGAAGTAACCGGACAATTTGATGTTGAAGGTTTTCAAAATGCCTGCCGCTTGTTTATTACAGCCCAAGATATCTTGGTGGATTTTTCTTCTTATCCAACTGAAAAAATCGGCAGAAACAGTCATCTGTTTCGTCCTTTAGGCCTGGGCTATGCCAACCTGGGCACTTTGCTTATGGTCATGAGCCTGCCCTATGACAGCGATGAAGCCAGGGCTGTAGCTGCAGCGCTTACCGCTATCATGACTGCCACTGCTTATCGCACTTCAGCGGAAATTGCTCAAAACAAAGGCGCTTTTGCTGAATATGCTAAAAATCGTGAATCCATGCTAGATGTTATTCGCCTGCACCTTAATGCTGCTTATGAAATTGATGAAGCTGGCTGCCCTTCCTATCTTCTGGAAGCAGCTAAACATGAATGGGATCTGGCTCTTGCTGATGGCGCGCGCCACGGCTATAGAAATGCTCAAGTTACAGTGCTTGCTCCTACAGGCACCATTGGTCTTTTAATGGATTGCGATACCACAGGCATTGAACCAGATTATGCTTTGGTAAAATTTAAAAAATTAGCAGGCGGCGGCTATTTTAAGATTATCAATCAATCTATTCCCTTAACTCTCAAACGTTTGGGTTATAACAAAGAACAAATTAATGAAATCATCAGATACGTGCAGGGGTCATCTTCTTTAAGAGGCAGCCCGCATATTAATGACCATAGTTTGCGCGACAAAGGTTTTACTGATGAAGACCTGGAAAAAATTAAGAATGCCTTGCCACGCGTTTTTGATTTATCTTTTGCCTTTAACGCCGGAACCTTGGGCACAGAAGCCATGGCCAGGTTTGGTTTTACAGAAGAGCAATACAGCAAACCTGATTTTAACTTGTTAAAAGAAATTGGTTTTTCTGAAGAGCAAATTGAAACTGCCAATATTTATATTTGCGGCAAAATGACTATTGAAGGCGCGCCCTATCTTAAACCTGAATATTTGCCAATTTTTGATTGCGCCAACAAGTGCGGCAAACACGGCAAACGCTATATCGCGCCCATGGCTCATGTTAAAATAATGGCTGCAATTCAGCCCTTTATTTCTGGCGCAATTTCCAAAACTGTAAACCTGCCCCACAAAACAACTGTTGAAGACGTGGAACGTTTATATGTGGAAGCCTGGCGCTCTGGCTTAAAGGCTGTGGCGCTTTATCGCGATGG
Organism: Pseudomonadota bacterium; assembly: GCA_043823065.1. Lineage (GTDB taxonomy): Bacteria > UBA10199 > UBA10199 > 2-02-FULL-44-16 > DYJF01 > JBDRBB01. Next base: position 17,444 of record JBDRBB010000017.1, read on the forward strand.
TTCCAAACTGGCTCAACCTCTGAATGTTATTAAAGATGAAGTGAAAAAAAAACAGGATTTACGGTCCCCGCAGGAGACGAGCGATGCTCCCTCGACTTCGACGGAACGTCCTCATGTGGTGCTTAGAAGACGCCGCCTGCCCCGCAAACGCAAAGGGTTTACGGTGGAAGCGCGCGTTGGTGGCCATAAGGTTTACTTACGAACTGGCGAATATGAAGATGGCAGCTTAGGCGAATTATTTATTGATATGCACAAAGAAGGCGCAGCCTTGCGCAGCGTGATGAACTGTTTTGCTATTGCTGTTTCTTTTGGTTTGCAGCACGGCGTGCCTTTAGAAGAATATGTTGATGCCTTTACCTTTACCAGATTTGAACCACAAGGCATGGTTGATCATCCTAATATTAAAATGGCTACTTCTGTAGTTGATTTTATCTTCCGCGTACTAGGCATGGAATATCTAGGCCGCACTGATTTTGTGCAAGTAAAACCTACTAAAGACGAAGATGTAAAAACAGAAATTGAAAAAATCAGCGCTGAAGAACAAAAGAAACGTTTGCAAGCAGAAGTCAGGTTAGCTGAAAAATTACAAAAAGCTGGCCAACTAAAAATTGAACAAGATGTAGATGAAGATCCAATAGATGAAGACAATTTACCTGAAACACTACCCATACCTAAAACAGACCGGGCCGGCGCTCCAGCTGCTGGTTTGCAAGCTATATCAACTTCTTCAGGGGCTGTGGTTTCCATTAAAGAAGCCAAACGCAGCTCAGCAATTGATGCTCATTATTCTTCCATGATGGGCGATGCGCCATTTTGTGATCAGTGCGGACATGTTACAATTAGAAATGGTGCGTGTTATAAATGCATGAATTGCGGAAATTCTATGGGGTGTTCGTAAAGGTTGTCATTGCGAGGAGTGAAGCACAGATTCAGCTAACTTTTTCTTTTCATTATATTCTTGTTTCACAAGGCCACCTTTTTTTGTAGAAAAATCCAGTCACCAATTTTACCAACCAAAAATTTCCAATTTTTAGAAACCTCTAGAAGAAAATCATCGTCAGCTCGATTAAAATTTACTAAATCAACAAAGAAGGGAAGATTTTCAACTAGCTCATCTTTTCGTCTAATCATTCTTCTATACAGTTCGTGATCAAGCCCCTGTTTTGAAAAAACCCCTATATCCCAGTCAGAATATTTGGCTGCGTTAGTCTTGGCCCTAGAACCAAACAATATAAAAGTTATTTCTGGAAACTCTTCAGCAAGTTGGTCAATTACAGGGGCAATCTCCTCTAAATCAACCTTCTTGAACTGTTTCTGTATCAAAACCTCAGCAGGATTTAAATCAAGCTCAGCTAAAATCTTGTCTAGACAATCTGGGAATACACCATTACCGGAAAGATAATAATGAATGGTATTGCGATGCAAGCCAAGGGCCTTAGCCAATTCGCTTATGGAAGAATAACCCTTTTTCTTCATCCCTTCATAAAAAAGTGTTTTATCCAGAATATGCACAATAATATTGTGCATATATATAATTTAATTAGTCAATAAATTATTACAGAAATCACACTATGACCACCTGAACTCATGAGCCTGTCGCCAAAGGTTTGTCATCCCCGCGAAAGCGGGGATCTCGAACGCTGGATTCCCGCTTTCGCGGGAATGACAACCCTTACTTTCTTTTATAGGTCAGAAATGAATATGGGCCGTATTTTTCGTGGGTTTGATTGACTTGGCCTACCAGTTCCCATTCAGCTGCCTTGATTTCTGGAAAATAAGTGTCGCCCTCAAAATCCCTGCCAATTTTGGTAATCTCTAAAGTATTGGCAAAAGACATGGCTTGCTTATAGATACTGGCTCCGCCAATAATAAAAACCTTTTCCTGATTTTGGCAGTGTTTGAGAGCTTGTTCAAAAGAATAAAAAACAGATGCGCCTTCTGGATGATAATCCTTATTAAAAGTTAAGACAATATTTTCGCGACCTGGCAAAGGTTTCTTGGGAAGGGATTCATAAGTAACATCACCCATAATACAAGGATGCCCCAGGGTTTTTTGCTTAAAATGTTTAAAGTCATCTTTTATATACCAAGGAATTTGGCCTTTATTACCAATCACATTATTTTTAGCTACTGCTACTATAATAATAATTTCTGGCATCAGACTGCTACCTCAAATTTAATTCTTGGATGATGTTTATAATCTACAACTTTGGAATCTGTGAATTGCCAATCAAAAATAGATTTGAAATTTTCAGTTTCAATTGTTGGCAATAAATACGGCTCCCTCTCAAGCTGCTCGTTTAAACCCTGCTTATGGTTGTGATATATGTGCACGTCTGCCAGAAAACCAACTAGCCTGCCTTCTTCAAGGCCAGTTTCTTTGGCCAGCAAATGCAAAAGCAGACCATAGCTGGCAATGTTAAAAGGAAGACCCAAAGCAATATCCACTGAGCGCTGGTTCCAAAAAAGATTAAGTTTATCATCTAAAACTGTTACTTGAAATCCATAATGACAAAATGGTGGAATTACTTTTTGGATATCCATTGGATTCCAGGCTAAAACCAGCATTTGTCGGCTACTCGGATTATTTTTTAGTTCCTGCACCATTCTTTTTAATTGATCAACTCCTTGGCCAGTGTAATCAGCATCATAAGTTTTATATTCTGCGCCAAAATGCCGCCATTCCCAGCCATAAAGCGGACCTAGGTCTCTTTCCTGAAGCATCTTTTTTTTGGTTTCTGCATCATGGCCATATTTAACTTTAAGAGGAGTACACCATTCATCCCAAATATGGTTATCGCGATCTTGCAGCCATTTTTTATCTGTAATGCCCTTGATAAAACATTCCAGCTCAGAAGCAACCAAGCGCAACGGCACATGCTTGGTGGTGATTAAAGGAAAGCCCTCACTCATTTCATGTTCAAACATGGCGCCAGCAATAGCTATGGTGCCAGTACCAGTGCGATCTGGCTTGGCCAGACCTTGGTTTAATATTTTTTCTACAATGTTTAAATATGCTTTCATATAAAAGCGACTATAGACAATTGACCATGGACCATTGACCTTAAGGCGTTGTTGGTCCATAGTCAATGGTCTATGGTCTAAAAAGGAGTTACGCAATGGACCTCATTATTGCAACAAAAAATAAAGGTAAGCTGGAAGAGATCAAAGATCTTTTACAAGACCTGGATATCAATCTAACTTCCCTTTTGGATTATCCTGACTTGCCTGAAATTATTGAAGACGGCCAAACTTTTCTGGAAAACGCCCGCATCAAGGCCAGCGCTATTTCCCAAGCAACTGGCAAGTGGGCCTTAGGCGATGATAGCGGCTTGGTGGTTGCAGCCCTAAATGGTGAACCTGGCATCAATTCTGCCCGCTATGCTGGTAGCCAAGCAGATCATGCTGCTAATAATGAAAAGTTATTAAAAGAAATGAAAGATGTGCCAAAAGACAAGCGCCAAGCCTATTTTATCTGCACTATGGTTTTGATTTCTCCAGATGGTAAGCAGTGGGATATTGAAGAAAAATGCCATGGCGAAATTGCCTATGATTATCGAGGCACAAAGGGTTTTGGCTTTGATCCCTTATTTTATCTTCCAGATTATGGGCAAACCATGGCTGAACTACCAATGAAAGAAAAAAACAAAATTTCCCATCGCGGTAAGGCTCTACGCCACATGAAGGAGATATTGAAAAGAGTTTGGTCGGGGTGAGAGGATTCGAACCTCCGACTTCTTGCTCCCAAAGCAAGCGCTCTAAACCAGGCTGAGCTACACCCCGAATAAGTTGCTCCCTTTAACAACTTGGCCTCAAAAAAGCAAGCCCCTAATTTTTATCTAAAATCCTAATTTCTAACAAAACCGGGCAAAAACGGGGACGTTTCCCCCCTTAGTAACATCTTGATATTAAAGGTAAAAAAAAGGCGACTTGTTTTTTTTGAAATCTGAAATTTCAACAACTCAAAAAATTCAAATCGCCATTTATTTATTAATTATTCTAGCTAGTTAGCTAGGGGGGAAACGTCCCCAATTTTAAAAATAAAAAAATCATTTTTTTTTATTTTCAAGCAACTTCAGGTACCCCCTCTACCGATAATAAAGATGAGAGAAAAGTGTAATAATTTTGGAGGATTAATTAAATGTTGGGAATGATTGGCATAATAGGTTGTGTGGCAGCTACGGTAACAGCAGTTATCGCTGGCGTATCTGCAGCAGTAAGCATTGCCAACATGGCCTATCAAATAGATGCAGCCAATGATGCAGAAGCTCTTGATGAAGAGCAAAGGAATATAGCTGAAGAAAATGCGCGCAGAGATGGCATTCGAGCTGAAGCTGATCAGAAAAAAGCCAGGTTGCAGGCCCAGCAAATGGCAGCCAGTGGCATGGCCCTAGATCAATTAAATGCGCACCAAGATAAGCTAAAAGAAACTAAAGCCAGGCGAGAAATTAATCGGCCAGGTCAAAATTTACAAGCAAGATCATATGCTAACTATGGCAGCCCAAGTGGCAGTGCTATGGAGATATAATAATAGAGGGTCACCCTCTCCCCGCCTCTCCCCTCAAGGGAGAGGAGAAAAGGTTGTCGCTAAAGCGACTTAAATTTAACAGGAGGAAATATGTTATCAATAGGAGAATATGGAACCAACCCAGCAGCCCTGCAACAAACAGCTCCAGTAGTTGCCACAGGAACCAGTCCTTGGGTACAAATGCCACCTGCCCCTCAAACCAGGCTTAATTTGAGTTTAAATGAAACTAACTCCCATGGCTATTTGCAAGGACAGCAAACCAACCAGCAAATAGCCATGGGCCTTAACGCTACTGGCGGTTTGATGGATTCTATCACCAATATTTACGGCACCTATGCTCAACTGGAAGTGATGAATGCTTATTATAGCGCCATCAACAATAATATTGATGCTAGCCGGGAAATTGCTTCTGCCCAAATTAGTTTGCAAAGAGAAGCTCTTTATCAGCAAACCGAAATGCAGCGCCAGCAAAACACTCATGAACAAACCTTAGCTAGAATTGAACGCAATATGCATATAGCCATTACCCAGATTGAACAAGATGGCATGACCAATCGGGCAGAGATATTAGGCACAGCAGATAGTTATTTTAGAGGAAACCCAGTGGCTTAATAAAGGAGAATAATATGTATAGTGTAGGTGAAACAACTAGCCAAATACTTACTAGCATGAACACTTGTGATGCCATTAATATGGGCGGGCAGGCAGTGAGCTCTTTATGTAATTCCATTGGCTCAATTTACGCCCAGGCAGTTAGTTTGCGCATGCAAAAAGCCCAATATGCAACTCAAGAATATATCACCAATCTTCAAAAAGAATCTGAAATAGGCAATTTGCAAAATGAACAAGTTATTTTGCAAGACGTAGCTAGCATCTCAGTTCATCGCGCCAAAGCTGCTGAAGAAGCTGCTCAGGCTCATGCTAATTTGGAAGTTACCAATGCAGAACTGGCCCAGCAACGCCAAACCAGAAGTTTTGGAAACCCGGTGGAGAGTAGTTAACTGGATTGCTTCGTCACTTACGTTCCTCGCAATGACAACTTTTTTAGGCCTGCTGTTTACAGCGGGCCTTTTTTGTAAATAACCAAGATACAAGAAACAATGACCAAACAAATCACAATAACCAAATTCCAAATATTTTGTTTTGGTGCTTGTTCCTTGTAATTTGGTATTTGTTTGGTTATTGTTTATTGGTTATTGAAATTTGGAGGAAAGATGCCCTTGGAACTCTCTATGTTCAACGTTATGGAATACCTCTGGGAGACTATGCAAAAAACCCCAGATGGTAAAAATGTCCGCTATAATCATGCTGATATTGAAATGCTCTGGTACATGGGGTTTGTAGATACTGAACAATATCCTTTAGCTACCTGGAAAGACGTATTTGAACCTTTTCGCCAAAAAGACGGCACCTTTCTGATTGGCAAAAAATCCTTTCTAGAACTTGATAAATATCGTTACAAAGGTGAAATCCATATTCCTTTTGATGCCATGCTGATTAACGAAGGTCTCTATACTGATGAAGGCTTAAATGAATTAATTGAAGCATCAATTGAACCGTCAGTTATGATAGCTCAAGCAGATTTTGAAGCTTTTTGGGAACAATTAAAAAAAGATTTTCGAAATCCCAAAGGTTTAATCAAAATAGGCCCTGACGCTAAAATACGCATCAGAAGCTTAATTGAAAAACACCCTTCTCCTTTGCGTAATTTGGAAATCTCTTTTGATCAAATGCTTAGAAGCGGTCAGGGCGCAGATTTGGAACAAAAGTTTGAAGGAGCAAAAGACAGCATGGCCACAGCCCAGGCAGCTATGGAAGCTTCAACTTTTGTGCAAGGAGCAGCCCACAGAACCCAGGCCTCTGCCCAGGCCTTAAAAAACCTGCAAAAAGCCAAAGAAAAACAATCTGTTGATGATAAAGACAGCTTAGAACTTAAGCGGATTCGTCGCTCTCGGAAAGGGATGCGCGGCTAGCGTCTTCCTCTCTTTTCTCAGAGACTTTACGCACCACAGAAAGCTCTCTTTCCAATTGTCTGATGCGTTTGTTTTTGGCCCTGATCTCCAAGGTCTTAAACAAGGAAGGCAAGGCTTCCAAAAGAGCAATGGTGATCATACCTGCACTAAAGACAATCAATAAAATAAATCCCAAAGGAATGGGCGCAGATTTCAAAGAAATAATATAGGGAACATCAAATTTAAAAATCAAGCGATAAGAAAAAGTTGCGGCATCTAAATTACAATAAATAAAGTTTAGAAGTACAAAAAACAAGATAGCCATGATTATGGCAAATACTAAACGACGCATGATAACCCCCAAAAATAGATTCCCGCTTTCGCGGGAATGACAAACATGTTTTAAAACTTATCTACTAATCTTTTATAGGTTTCGCTAAGATACTCAGGCAATGCTCTGGTTTTGCTTAACACTGGCAAAAAATTAGTATCACCAACCCATCTAGGAACTACATGCATGTGAATATGATCTTCAATGCCAGCACCAGCAGCCCGGCCCAGATTAAAACCGCAATTAAAACCATCTGCTTGCAATTCTTTTTTCATAATCTCAACCGCCTGGGAAGTTAAACTCATCATTTCCTGATATTCTTGGGCAGATAAATCTTTGAGTTCAGCTACATGACGATAGGGCATGATTAAAAGATGACCATTGGTGTAAGGGTAACGATTTAGCATGACAAAAATGTTTTGTCCGCGAAACAGAATGAACTGTTGTTCATCTTCTTGCTTTTGGGTAGCAACACAAAAAACACACTCCCCCTTTTTTTCCCTTAGCGCTTTAATAAATTCCATGCGCCAAGGGGCCCAGATTCTAGTCATGGTTCACCATTTCTTTAAGCTCCCGACCGGTCTTGAAAAATGGGACCTTGTGTTTTGCCACGCTAACGGTTTCACCAGTTTTGGGATTACGACCCTTGCGAGCCTTACGTACCCGCACTTCAAAACTGCCAAAACCTCTAATTTCAATGCGTTCTTCTTTGGCCAAGGCATCTGTCATACTATCAAAAATAGTATTAACAATAACTTCCACATCCCTGACTGCCAAATTTGGCAATGTCTTTCCTACTGTTTCAATTAAATCACTCTTATTCAAGGCAACCTCCTTATTTCGTTCGTCGTACGTCGTGATTACTAATGGCTCCAATACAGTAATAATGGCTCTTGCATTTGCTGGCTAATTTGCAAAACCAAACCGCGCATTTGTTCTGCGCTTGCCTCAAAAAAACGCTGCATCCAGCCTTCCTGTTTTTTATATTTTTCCACAACATCTGGCTCGCCTTTAATTCCAGCCAGTTCAGCTGCTAACATTTCAGCATCGTATTGATCGCCCAATTTATCCACCAGCCCCAATGCCAAAGCTTCCTCGCCACTAAAAATTCGACCATCTGCCACTTTCTCGATTTGTTGTTCATCAAAATTACGGCTAGTAGCTACTGCCAACTTAAATTGTTCATGAATATTTTTGAGAAGCTGTTCTAAAATAGATCTTTCTTCAGGAGTCAGGGCTCGTTCAGGTGAGGCTATATCTTTATACTTACCGCTTTTTAAAACCTGATGATCTAGTTTGGCCCATTGCATAAGCTTGCTAACATCTAGATGATCAAAGCGTACACCAATGCTGCCAGTAATGCTGCCTGGATTGGCTAGAATTTTATCCGCTCCGCAAGCAACATAATAGCCGCCTGAAGCCGCCAACGTACCCATAGAAGCTACCACTGGTTTTTTGTCACCCAATCTTAAAAGAGCATTATAAATTTCTTGAGAACCTGCAACAGTTCCACCAGGAGATTCAATACGAACTACCACGGCTTTAATATCAGAATCATGGCGATATTTATCTAACTCCCTTACAGTTTCTTCAGGATCATAAATACCGCCATCAATTTTAACCAAACCAATTTGGCCTCCACCAAACAAGCGTGGAGTTGTGCTTTCAGGAGAGAGCACGTAGTAAGCCAACATGCCGAATAAAAAAGCTCCCCCTACCAACACTACAAAAATCAACATCGTAATCAACAAAGATTTATAACGCATCTAAATCTCTCTTTACTTTTTTAAACCCAAAGTAAAACTACGATCTTTTTCATTAATTTTATTTACAGTTACCTCTACTTTATCACCAACTTTTAATTCTTCAGCATATTCTTTGCCAGGGATTAAACCCTCAAGAGCATCTTCCAATTTTACTACTGCTCCTGCATTATTCAGGGCAACCACTTCGCCATCTGCTTCCACACCTTCTGGATAATCTTTCTTGATTCGTCCCCAAGGATCTTCGCTTAAATGCTTTAACCCTAAGGAAAAGCGTTCATTGTCTGGATCTACATGCAAAACCACAGCCTCAATTTCATCGCCTTTTTTGTATTTTTCTGCTGGATTGGCAAAGTTTTGCACCCATTCCAGATCTGAAATATGCACCAGTCCATCAACATCAGCGCCAACATCAACAAAAACGCCAAAATCCGCAATATTACGGATTTTACCAGTTACTTTGCTGCCAATGGGAAATTTATCTTCCAAACTGGACCAGGGATTTTCTTGAATTTGTTTTAAACCTAAAGAGATGCGCTTGTTATCAGTTTCAATATTTAAGACAATGGCTTCAACTTCATCACCAACATTCACTACTTGAGATGGATGTTTTACTTTCTTGGTCCAGCTCATTTCTGAAATATGAATTAACCCTTCCACACCATCTGCTAATTCCACAAAAGCGCCAAAGTCTGTGATATTGGTAACTTTTCCTTTTATCCTGGAACCAACTGGATAGATTTCATCCACTCTGCTCCAAGGATCTTCTGTAAGTTGTTTCAGCCCTAAAGAAACCTTATGGCCTTCAGCATCATATTTTAAAATAACCACACGAACTTCATCGCCAACTTGAAACACATCTGAAGGATGATTAATTCTGCCCCAAGACATATCTGTGACATGCAACAAACCATCAATACCGCCGATATCGACAAAAGCGCCATAATCAGTAACGTTTTTCACAATACCGTCAAACACTTGGCCTTCAGAAAGATTGGCAAGTGTTGCTTCTTTTAAGGTTTCTCTTTCTTTTTCCAACAAAGCCTTGCGAGAAAGCACTACATTGCCACGACGCTTGTTTAATTTAATAATTTTGAATTTATATTCTTTGCCAACATATTTATCCAAACTGCGCACAGGCCTATAATCAACTTGAGAACCAGGTAAAAAAGCGCGCACGCCAACATCAACCACTAAACCACCTTTTACCTTGGAAAGAACTGTGCCTTCAACTTCACCATCTTTAGCCACAACATCTTCTAAGCGATCCCACATCTTAATCGAATCAGCGCGTTCTTTGGATAAAATCATCAAGCCATTATCATTTTCTATAGTCTCTAAAAAGACTTCAATTTCATCACCTTGCTTGGCTTTGATTTCTCCCCGATAACTTTTAAACTCTTCAATAGGAATGCGACCCTCAGATTTGAAACCAATATCAACAATTACATAATCTCGGTCAATTCTGACCACCTTTCCTTTAACTACTTCACCTTCTTTTAGGCAGACTTTCTTGCTGCTTTCCTCAAACAGTTTTGCAAACTCCGTGGTTTTTTGCTCCTCATTGGGCTCGATATGAACTGGACACATGCTTTTATAACCTCCTTATTTTCATAGATTTTTTATCTAAAAAGTGGGGGGAACCTAACGGGATAACCCCAGGTTGTCAACTGCTTTATTTTCGTCGCCCTTGTACGAAAATGCTGCAGTTCAAGCTGAACTCAAAAAAACTTTTTTTAAAATTCCGCTTAAATTTCACACAAGTATATTTTTAGGCAACTTTGGCACGCACCTTGCTTTAGGCTAAAGCTGTAAGTCAGCTGACCAAAAACCATTAACCTAAGGAGGAAGTATGAAAAAGAAATTGGTCGTAAGCGGATTGGCAACATTTATGGTCGTAAGTTTGGGGCTGTGTGGAATGGCAAGTGCGTGGTTTGTGGATACTACAGCAAATGTGAACACAAATAGTCACAATGATAATGGTACCCGCGCTGAGGACCACAGCAGCTTGTTAAACAACAGTCTTAATCGTTATGACTTCAGCAGCAGGGATTATTCTGACCACAACAGCCATAACAGCATGAATTACGATTATGACTATAATTATGAAGATAGCCGCAATCTATCCACAACAGATGCCAGTGATCGTTCTCTAAATAACAGTTTTAATACAGATAACAGTGTGGATAATTCCACTCAGGACAGCCATGATTACATCTTAACTGACACCACTGGTGGCGATAAGCGCGTTAACTCCAATAATTATGATATAGCAGGTAATGTGCGCAATTCTAATCTGGGCGATTTTAATCAAACCTATTATGGCACAGATTTCCGAAGCGGTGTGCAGGGAAGCGGCAATACTATTGATACTTCTTCAGTCAATATCACCACTTTTGGCGATACTATTACTAAAGATAAAAAGTAGTTAGCACACTTCGACTATGCTCAGTGTGAACGCCTCCCCTTTACCGTTCGCGCTGAGCCAGTCGAAGCGCTAATTTGGAGGAATTATGAAACTTAAAACACTACAAATTCTCAGCGTCACAACACTAGCTCTCTTAAATCCAATATATGCCCAAGCCATGTGCGTGGAAAATTGCGAAGCTCAAGCAGCCAGGCCAGCAATTATTGATTACGGCTCATTTAATCAGGCTCAAGCCGGACAAATGAATTTTCGTGAGAACAGTCACAACATGGGTGATGTAAAAAATAGCGTGTTAGGCGATATGCACATTCAAGTTGGCCATGAAAAAATTGATATACGCACAGAATCGAATTCCAATAATAACCAAATTGATACTTCGATTAATTCCACAATTATTTTGGGAGATATGAATAATTAGAGACCGGTCTGTCATCGCGAGGAGCCCTGGGCTTGCCAAAGGGCAACGTGGCGATCCCGGTTTAAGAGAGAAACAAAATGAAACTAGCTCTTAAAATTTTTATAGCAGTACAAATAACATTCGCCCCTTTGTTGACCTTGGCGCAAGCAGAAGATGAGCAGATGCTAAACAATATTCGACGCTTGCGCTTAAAACAGCAAGAGCAAGAAGTGGTAATCCGGGAGCAAAAATTTGTGCATGTGGAAAGTGAAGAGCACTGCACACCTGTGCAACAAACCAGACAGCGGCTACGCGATATTGAAGACTATGATGAAGATAATGGCTATGACAATGTCACAATTAATGCTGGCCATGAAGAATTAAATGTCACTGATAACCATGGCACCATAAATTCAGATATAAATATTCAGATTGTGGAACAAGGAGAGTCCAGGCCATGCAAATAAGAAAAATCATTATTACATCTTGGGCAATCCTCTTAACTCTTTTGCTGCAAGGCAATGTTTGGGCAGGACAGCAAGTACTCAGCAACCTCTCCAAACAAGGGCCCAAAATGCGCGTGGCTGTGGCCAAGTTTGGGGCTACAGACCGGTTTACTTCTGTTTATGGCGG
>JBDRBB010000018.1:0-47052 GCA_043823065.1 Pseudomonadota bacterium
ATGAAATAAAATTATTAACCCCATCAACATACGTTAGACCTTGAGAATAGTGATCAAAAGACGTGGCTACCGCATCGATATTGCCTTGACCGTTGGACGCAGGTATTAAGCGTGGCTTACTACTATTATACAAATACGTAATATCAAGTTCTGACAAAATCTCAGCACGCATACCCTTAGGCATACCCTGCAATTCAAGCCGATATTTTTTTTCATAATGGGAAAGCAGGCGATCTAAATAATTCCATTTGCCCATTAATTTTGCATATGAATCATGGTTACTAACATCAAATTCATTTCTTTGAGTATCTAACTTTTTACGTGCTTCTTTTAATATCCTGGCCACTTCTAAACGTGAAAAAGGGCGTTGACCAATGATAACATCATTGGCTAAGCCACTGGCGATTAGAACATCAATTGCCTGATAAACACGATCATCTGGAGGGGCGTTGAGAGCTACTTGGGCATAAGTTTTCTGGGAATAGATTATGAGAGCAACAAAAACTCCGAGCAATAATAAGTAACTTCTTTTTCTCATTTTTTTCTTGTGAGCGGCCCGGGAATCGAACCCGGAACCCACAGATTAAGAGTCTGTTGCTCTACCAATTGAGCTAGCCACCCAGAATTTGCCCTTTCGCTTAACGAATTAAGATTAAAAATACAAGATGTTTTTAATAAACTAGCGTACTCAGCGCGCCCGGAGAGATTCGAACTCCCGACCCTCTGGTTCGAAGCCAGGTACTCTAATCCACTGAGCTACGGGCGCGCTCAATACACATGTTTTGAATTTGAAGCTGCAAAGCTTATCTTATGAGCCATGCAACCAGAGGTTGCATAACTCCCGACCCTCTGGTTCTCAAACTATAGATTCCCGCTTTCGCGGGAATGACAATACTGTGCTGCGGGGCTCCTTCACGGAGCCTGCCCTGAGCATTGCCGAAGGGTTCAGGATGACAATCCTGCTGGATTGCTTTGCTGCCTTTGGCGGCTCGCAATGACAACCTTACTCTGCCACTGGTTTCAGCGTCACGATCACGGGATTAAACTCATTTACATTCAAAGTCAACTTCAGTTCTAAAGGCTGATAGCCAGGTTTTTCAAAGCGAATACGGTAGGTACCCAAAGGCAAATCATGCAGAATTACTGGTGTGGGGTTTTCCACAGGTTTGTCATTTACAATCACGCGCGCGCCTGCTGGTTCAGTATAAGCATAAATAATAGAACGCAAAGGCGATATATTTTGAAAAAGATCATTTGCTTGTTTTTGCACTTCTTCATCTTTGGCATTAAGCATTACTTCTACCAAAAGCGGCAAGGCCAAATTCGTGCGTTCACTGGCAGCATAGGCAGCCACTTCACCTAATATGGCAAAATATTTCCACTCTTCAGTTTGCTTGGCCAAATTAAAATAATTTAGCGCCTTATCAATTTGCTTTAAGTTCAAATAACACATGCCTAAATAATAATTAGCTTGCGCCACTTCGCTAGGTGCTGGCTCGCTAGCCAGGGCCTGAGCCAGTTCATTGACTGCTTCCTGATACAATTCCCTATTGATCATAGATTTAGCATTGTTCAAATACGCGCCAGCCACAGAAGTTTCCAGCTTAATGTCAGTGGTAAACAAAGTATTGATATCCACACTCAATTTCTGTGAATGCTCAAAATAACCTTCTTTGCGCAACGTCAAAGTATGATCACCTAGGGGGAAATCTCCTTCATAGGGAGTTTGGCCCATGGGTTTGCCATCTATAAACACATCTGCTCCGGTTGGATCTGATTTAATCTGCACTGGAAATTTTTTTAGATCTTCATCTAAAACAGTTAAAGTAAAAGTAGGTTGATCTTCAGCAATAGTAAATTCGCGCTTAAAAATAATGTCTTGAACATAGGTTTGCGATTCACCTAATTGCCTGGATCGCCTAAGTTCTATCATATATTTTCCATAAGGAATGTAGATTGGTTTTTTTAAGACTATTTCATTTAACTTGGCTGGTTTTTCCTTAAACTTGTCATATTCAAAACTACCTTCTAAATAAAATTGTACATCAGCCGGCAAATCATCCACTTTGATCATGCCAATAGGCGCTCTAAAAAGAATGGGAACCACTGATTCATCTGGGGCAAATTCAAAATTAACTGGCAAGGTATAATATTCATTGAGCTCTGGCATATGGAAAAGCGCTTGAGCAGTATAAGATTTACTTGGTTCTAATTCCAAATTTACACGAATTGGAGTTTGGCCAATTTCTTTTTCTTGAAAAGTAACTGTAGCTGGCAAAGGGCTAGAGGCAAAATCCAAAAACACGGGCACTGTTTGCGGCGCAACCGGACCAACCTCTTCAGCAGCAATTTCCTTAGGTTGTTCAATAGGCCTGGCTGCGGCAGATGACGGAGCTTTAGCAACTTTAGTGGGCTGAGGATGCAAAAAGAACTTCCAAGTTAAATAACCCACACATCCGATAATGAATAATCCAGCAAAACCAGTAAATAAAATTTTTCTTATCCTGGAACGAGCAGGAGGCGTTTTTGATCTTCCTTCTGCAACCAGCAGATTTGCTTCATGCTCTGAAAACTCCTCTTGTTCTTCTTCAGCCATCTCCTCAGGCACTGAGCTTTGAGCCATAACCGTACTTTCGCTAACTGCAACTGCCTCTGGCATAACCATTTCTTCTTCATGGCTAATTACCTGGGTAATTAATCTTAAATAATAGATGCCAGTCTTAATAACATCTTTATGCCCAACAACCACAGCCTCACTAATCAAATTGCCGTTTACTAGTGTACCATTCTTGCTACCCAGGTCTTGTACTAGCCACCCAGCCTCTGTTTTTTTGATTTCAGCATGACTTCTGGAAACACTGTGATCTGGAAGCTGGGCCACAGAACCAGCACCCCTTCCTATAATATTTTTCTCCTCAGTTAAGGGAAAATAGGCACCAGTATGAGGCCCCTCTATGATGAGCAAATAAGGCGGTTTTTTACCCTGAGTGGAAGGAGTAGCTTCTTCACCATTTTCCGCTTTTACCAGCACAGTTTGTTCTGTTGGGGGTGTGGTCGAATTTTTGTCTGCCATTGCTTGCTAATTAGCATAAAACTTTTCACTCGTAAAGACAAAGGGTTGATTTTTAATATGATTAGGTTATTCTTCTGAATATGAAAAAAATATTTTATGGTTTGTTCTTTTTACTAATTATAACAGTTCCTCAAGTTGGCCTTGCTGGGGAATGTATTGATTGGTCAAAAGTTTTAACTCAGGAGCAATTTAATACAGCTCAAAAAAATAAAACGGTTTTAATCAAACCTTTTACCAATTACACCAAAAATCCTGCTGATGACTGGTTACAAACTGGCCTTCCTGAACTTTTATCTCTAATGTTAAATTCCAGCACCAACCTTCAGCCCTTGTTTGGCAATAACATTAAATATCATCCTCAGAGCAATAATCCTGACTACAGCATTTCCGGCATGTATCAACATTTAGACGGCAATTTGCGGGCTTTTATCAAACTTTGGCAAGGAAATGAAAAACAACTTCTAGCTCAATACACTTTACTGGTCCCTATTGCTGAAAATATAGATTTTTTTAGCCAAACCGCAGAGATCGTCAAACAAGCTGCCAAAAAGATGGAGGCAAGCTTAGATGAAAACAAACTTAAAGAAGCAACCAAACTTACTAATTCAATTAAGGCTTTTGAAAATTATGTAAAAGGTGTGCAGGCTTTTCAAACCTATAAAACTTCTGAAATGGAAGTGGCGCGCATCTGGTTTGAACAAACGGTTAGACTAGATTACAAATCTGAATTAGGCTACAATGGCCTAATTGATCTTTATACTTTTTTGGGATATTATCACAAACAGCGCCAGCAAAGTTTTGGCAAATATTTTGAACAAGCCAGCCAGGAAGAAATAAAAAGAAATCGTCTAACTGGAAAAAAGGATCAAGAAATAAAAAATCGCTTTCTTTTAGGCAATGCGGCTTTTTCAGAAGCTTTAATTTTAGCGCAAACTGATAAGCTAGACCTGGCTGCTGCAGCCTTAAAAAAAGCAGTGCAATATGTGCCAGAAGATGCCATTAGTTGGTATCAATTAGCCCGGATTTATGATAAATTAGGCCAGCAAAAAGAGTCTACAGAAGCAATTCAAAAGGCCTATGCGATTAATCCGTGTATAGAGGAGTAATGAAACCTATAAAGTTGGCAACATGTGTAATAATAATTTTATGTCTGTTCTCATCTGCAGCTACTGCACGCAAAAAAATAACCCAACCCACAGAACGCGCTGCCTATCATAACAACCAGGGTATTTCTTTTTTAAATGCCGGCGATATTAAGCGCGCCGAGTTTGAATTTAAAACCGCTATTGAGCTTTCTCCTGACTATGTGGAAGCCTACAACAACTTGGGCATTATCTATGAAATGCAAGGTGAGAAGCAAAAAGCTATAAAGCAATTCCAAAAAGCCATTAGCTTGGATAAAGACTATGCTGCTGCCTATAGCCATCTGGGAGCAATTTATTTAGCTCAAGACAAAATTGATGAAGCCATTAACGTAATTAAGAAAGCCTTAAAAAAAGATGGCACTTTGGCTGATGCCCGTTACAATTTAGGGTTAGCTTACATCAAAAAATATGAGCAAACCAAAAACGACAAGTTTGCTGATCTGGCAGAAACAGAACTTAAAAAAGCCACTGAGCTTGATCCAAATTTATATTATGTACATAAAATTTTGGCAGACTTTTATCAATCACGGGGGAAATACGAGCTGGCTATAATTCGCTATAGGCTTGCTCTTGCTAACGAACCTGAATCTGAAGAACTATGGCTCAAACTTGGCAAAATCTACCAGATCACTGGTGATGAACCCAGAGCTCAAAATTGTTTTCAAAAAGCAGCCAGCTTAAAACAAGAAAGCCCAGAAGCGCAAATGCAGCTGGGCCTTTCCTATTTAAATGCCAATCGCTTTGAAGAAGCAGCACAAATTTTTCAAACAGTAACTGAAACCAACCCATTGAATGAGCTGGCCTGGTATCGCCTGGGCACTACCTATTTGCAAACAGCGGATAACAGTTCTGGCAAAAAGCAAGCAAGCTATTTAACCCAGGCGCAAGCTGCCCTAAAAAAGGCCAAAGAAATAAACCCCCAATTAGCTGATGCCTCCTATAATTTGGGCTTAATCTATTTAAAACAGGGCAAAACACTTGAGGCCAAACAAGAGTGGGAATATACTATCACTATTAGCCCAAAACATGCCCGCGCACTTTATAATCTAGGTTTATTATATCAGCAATTAGGAGACACTAAAAAGGGTTTGAAGCTGTTGTGCGACTTTGTCAAAGCAGCGCCTAAAGAATATCAATTGGAAATAGCAACAGCTCAAAAAACTATTGAGGATCAAAATCACCAATGCCACGATTAATTATTAGCAAACGAGGCAAAAAAGAAGAACAGGCGCATAATTGCCAAGAAGATGAAATTCTCATTGGTCGGCAAGAAGATTGCACCATTGTTCTGGCCCACAAAAGTGTGTCGCGTCATCATGCTAAAATTATCAGGCAAGATGAAAATTTTTTTATAGTAGATTTGGGCAGTGATAATGGCACTCAGCTTAACGGCACACCCCTGGAAGCTAATGAAAAGCAGCTTTTGCGCAACAATGACCTGGTATCCATTGATATTTATAATCTGCGCTATTTAACAGCTGATGAGGCTTTAGAAAAATCTTATAATGAAGAAGTTACAGACAGCGATATTTTGGAAGTCAAACTACTTAAGAAAGTGCTTAAGGCCCTGGATACAGAAACAGTGCCCAGCTTTGAAGTCTTAAATGGTTCTGCTGAGGGTAAAAAAGTTTATCTAACTGATGAAGTTAATGAACTTCTTTTGGGCCGTGATCCAAACACAGATTTTGTGATTAATGAATTTGCCATTTCCCGCAAACATGTGCGCATCACTAAGCGCTGGGGTGGAATTGTTGTTCGCGATCTGGAAAGTAAAAATGGAACTTTTGTTAATAATCGGCGCGTGGTTGAAGAATTTTTGCATGATGGCGACCGTATAGCTTTGGGCACCATTGTTTTGCTTTTCCGCAATCCTCAAGAAATGAATTTAGCTCAGCTGCAAGCCCAAATACCGCCTAAGCAAAAACCTGCGCCAGTTGATCCAACTGAACTTGCTGCTGCTGAGGAATCAGAATCAGAGGAGCCGCTTCCAGAAGAAATCAATGAAGAAATGCCGCCTACTCCAACCGCAACTCCAGCCAAAAAGATAATTTATCCTACAAGGCGCCCTAAACAATCCCTACTAGACCGCCTAACCATTGTGGAAGTTGGCATGATTGGCTTAGGAGCCTTGGTCCTAATTTTTGCTTTAGTTACATTTGTGAATTTAATGTTTCAGTAGGCAAAACGCCCTGAGGAATACCAACCCGCGCAATAGGTTGAATGCGCAAGTTTTCAGCCAGCTCTTGATAGGAAAGCACAGAAAGTTGCGGAAATTCCAGTTCCACAATTTTTCTAAAATATCTTCTAATCTCAGCTGTAGTCAAGATAACCGGCGGTCTTGCTCCTGGCGGAAATGGATGAGAGGCAATTTCCTTACCCACTGCTTCAATAATTTCTTGGGTAATTTCTGGTTCCAAAGCCAAATAGTTGCCTTTTTCTGTGCGCCGAATCGAATTTTTTACCAAATCTTCTACTTCAGTATCTAACAAATAGACGGCCAGGGTATTAGCAGCTCCAGCATATTTATGTGTAATATAGCGGCGCAAGCCAGCTCGCACATGTTCAGTTAAGGTTAAGGTATCTCTTTCAATTTCACCCCACTGGGCCAAGGTAGAAAAAATTGTTTTTAAATCCCGAATGGCAATATCTTCTTGCACTAAACGCTGAAAAATTTCTGTTAGCTGCAGCAAGGTAATAACTTTTGGCACCAATTCTTTTACCAATGCTGGATGGGTTTTTTCCAATTCAGTAAGTAAAGTTTGCACCTCTTGCAAACCCAAGAATTCATGGGCTTGTTTGCGCAAGACATGGGATAAATGCAAAATTAAATATTCAGCAACATCCCACATTCTAAAACCAGCTTGGGTGGCTACATCTTTATATTCTTCAGAAATCCAGGTAACCACTGAACCGTCTATTGGATGAATAGTCTCTGTGCCGCTTATATTAAACAACTGCAACTGTTCCAGA
The DNA here is from genome assembly GCA_043823065.1 of Pseudomonadota bacterium. Lineage (GTDB taxonomy): Bacteria > UBA10199 > UBA10199 > 2-02-FULL-44-16 > DYJF01 > JBDRBB01. Next base: position 7,189 of record JBDRBB010000018.1, read on the forward strand.
GGTTCCCCAACCAGGATATTTCCCTGCATTACTTTCCCCTGAGCTACAGGCACTTCATTAATGTTAATCACATAGGCTTCTGGCTCCATATCCACAGTTTGTCCACGCACCTGAATGCCAGGGAAGTTGACACCCAGCTCATAATATAAACCATGCCTCAACAAAGGAATGAGCTCATTAATAAACCTTTGGCCATGCTGGGAATCATCCACAAAAGGAATAATTGCGCTGCCCACTTCCAAAGAAATTGGCGAAGGCATGATAAAGGGCAAAACATCGCCGTGTTTTTTCACAGCCTTTTTTACCACGTCTTTTCTGGGGGTTTCCATAATTTCTTGCACAACTTTTTCTTTGGACTTAATCAAAAAAGCAGCAATTCCACCCACAATCAAAGAAAGCAGAATAAAAGGAATTTTTGGCAAACCTGGCACAGCAGCCAAAAGACCTAATAAAACTGAGGCAATAATTAAGGCCTTGGGATACGCAGTTAGCTGGGTAATGATATCTCGGCCCATGTTAGAGCCTTCAGCTTCAGAAGTAACCCTGGTCACCACAATACCTGCAGACACGGAAATAACCAAAGCTGGTATTTGCTGCACCAAACCATCACCAATGGTTAACAAGGAATAAACCTGCACTGCTTCAGCAAACCCCATGCCTCGCTGAGCTACGCCAATAATAAAACCACCAATAATGTTGACCAAAATGACGATCATGCCCGCAATGGCATCGCCTTTGACAAACTTCATGGCGCCATCCATGGCTCCATAAAACTGCGATTCACGCTGCAACTTTGACCGACGATCCATGGCTTGATCCATATTAATAATGCCAGCCCGCAAATCAGCATCAATAGACATTTGTTTGCCTGGCATGGCATCTAAAGTAAAACGCGCCCCCACTTCAGACACCCGCTCTGCACCCTTGGCAATAACAATAAAGTTAATCAAGGTAACTATGAGAAACAACACGCCGCCAACTACATAGTTGCCCTGCACCACAAAGGAACCAAAGGTCCTAATCACTTCTCCAGCATCTGCTTGAGATAGAATTAATCTAGTTGAAGAGATATTTAAGGAAAGTCGGTATAAGGTGGTAATCAGCAAAATAGTAGGGAAAGAGGCAATGCGCAAAGTGTCTGTGATATAGAGGGCAACCAATAAAATTATTACAGCAATGGTAATTTGGATTGTTAGCAAAATATCCAGCACCCAGGTGGGCAAGGGGATGATCATCATGCCAACTATGACCACCACCAAAATCGCCAGCACGATATCGCTATATTTTGCTATAACTATATTCAACCCGCCAAAGGGTAGACCCATACCAGACGAACCAGCTTGAGCTGAAACTTGGGGGGGATTGGAAGCCATAAATCTTATGTTACCATATTTTAACTATTTTCCACAACATTTCTTATATTTTTTACCAGACCCACACGGGCAAGAATCATTGCGCCCAACTTTTGGCCCAGTATGCACAGTTTGCACCTTAGCATCGCCATCTCCCCTGGATTCCAAAGGCGCTTGTTTGGCAAAAGCAGTTATTTCCTGATGGGAAACCTGCACCGGACTATGCTGCTTGGTTCTGGATTCTGCCTGACTAAGATCTTCTTCAGACGCAACTTCCACTCTAAAAACTTTTTTTACCACATCATCGGCAAATTGATTCATCATATTGCGAAACAGCATAAAGCCTTCTTTTTTATATTCCAAAAGCGGATCTTTTTGGCCATAACCTCTTAAACCAATACCCTCTTTTAAGTGATCCATTTGCAATAAATGATCTTTCCAAAGCGCATCTAAGGTTTGCAGCAAAATAATTTTTTCCACCTGGCGCATAATTTCCGAACTATTGGCTCGCTCCCTTTCATTATAATGCGCAATAACACTGTCATAAAGATGCTGGCCTATTTCCTCACTGGTCTTAAATTGGCTGGCAACTTCTTGAAAAGCCAAAGGCAAATTAAAAAATTCTCTAAATCTTTCTTCTACAGATTTTGGGTCAAATTCCTGATCAAGCTTATCTGGTAAATCAGCTTCAGCAATGCCAGTTACTACTTGGTCAATCATGTCCATGACCATGTCTTTAGAGTCCTTGCCTGCTAAAATATTACGGCGCCGACCGTAAACCGTGGCCCGCTGCTGGTTCATAACATCATCATATTCCAAAAGATTTTTACGAATTAAGAAATTGTGGCCTTCAACTTTCTTTTGGGCGTTCTCAATGCCCCGGGTTAACCAAGAATGGGTGATTTCTTCATCTTCTTCCAGCCCCAAGCGTTCCATCATTCCAGAAATGCGCTCTCCACCAAAAATGCGCAGCAAGTCATCTTCCAAAGCCAGATAAAATCTGGAAGAACCAGGGTCACCCTGTCTTCCAGATCGGCCGCGCAACTGATTATCAATACGCCTGGATTCATGTCTTTCAGTGCCTAAAACATGCAAACCACCTGCAGCTAAAACTTTTTCTTTTTCTAGAGTTTGAGATTTTTTAAATTCTATTAAAGCCTTTTGAAATTCTTCTTCTGAAGCATCTTTACCAACTTTATCTTTGGCTAAAAATTCTGGATTTCCACCTAAAACAATATCTGTGCCCCGACCAGCCATATTGGTGGAAATGGTAACTGCGCCTAAACGCCCGGCTTGAGCAATAATTTCCGCTTCTTTTTCATGTTGTTTGGCATTTAAAACATGGTGTTTAATGCCGTAACGCTGCAGCATTTTGGACAATATTTCCGACTTCTCAATGGAAATAGTACCCATTAAAACAGGCTGGCCTCTTTCATGACAATCCCGAATTTCATCAACTGCAGCTTTGAATTTAGCTTCCACGGTTTTGTAAATCAAATCTGGATAATCAATGCGAACCATGGGCATATGCGTGGGAATGATCATAACTTCCAGGTTATAAATCTTGGCAAACTCTGCTGCTTCAGTGTCAGCAGTACCGGTCATGCCAGCAAGTTTGTTATACATGCGAAAATAATTCTGAAAAGTAATGGTGGCCAGGGTTTGATTTTCGTTTTCAATCTTTACCCCTTCTTTGGCTTCCACAGCTTGATGCAAACCATCGCTCCAGCGCCGGCCTGGCATTAAACGCCCGGTAAATTCATCTACAATCATTACTTGCCCGTCTTTGACCACATAATCTACATCCAGCTTAAACAACGTGTGAGCGCGCAAGGCCTGGTTTACATGATGCAAAAGATTAATATTTTGGGGTTCATAAAGATTTTTAATATTTAAGCGCTTTTCAACATGCGCCACCCCTGCTTCAGTTAAGGCCACAGACTTGGATTTTTCATCAATGGTAAAATCTTCTTCTTTCTTTAAATAAGGGATAATGCCGTTAATGATATAATAAAGCTCGGTAGATTGTTCAGCTTGACCGGAAATAATCAAAGGTGTTCTGGCTTCATCAATTAAAATTGAATCTACTTCATCTACAATGCAAAAATTAAGCTGACGCTGCACATATTGCTCTAAATCATACTTCATATTGTCGCGCAAATAATCAAAGCCAAATTCATTGTTGGTGCCATAGGTGATGTCGCAATTATAAGCAGCTTTTCTTTGTTCATCGTTTAAACCGTGCACGATAACACCCACACTCAAACCCAGAAAATTATATACTTTACCCATCCACCCGGAGTCGCGACGAGCCAGATAATCATTAACCGTTATAACATGAGTACCCTTACCTTCCAGGGCATTAAGATAAACAGCCAAGGTAGCTACCAAAGTCTTACCTTCACCGGTTTTCATTTCAGCAATTTTACCTTCATGCAAAACAATGCCGCCAATTAATTGCACGTCAAAGTGGCGCATACCCAAACTGCGCTTAGCAGCTTCACGCACCACGGCAAAAGTCTCTGGCAACAATTGATCCAGAGTTTCTCCCTTGTGCAGGCGATGTTTGAATTCATCGGTCTTGGCGCGCAGTTCTTCATCAGACAATTTTTGAATCTCTGGCTCTAAACTGTTTATTTGATCTACAATTGGCTGCATGCGCTTTAATTCGCGCTCATTTTTGGTGCCAAATAATTTCTTAAAAAGTAATTTCACAAAAAATCTCCTTATCAACCTTCATCTAAGTTGACCTTGTTTAATAGGGCAGAATTCAAATAAAAGCAAGGGTTCCTGCGGGTAATACTGTTAAAATTTTCCTTCGGGAACATGGTTTTTGAAGCAGGCGCACTCAACCGGGCTATTCATCGTTAAAATAGCGCTGTTTTTAAAAAAGCGAGTTAAATGTCTTGCCGCTGTCAGACTTTAACTCGCAAAAACAGTCGCTATTTTAACTCTTCATACGCCCTTATTTCGTAAGCTCGCGCCTAAAAAGCTTCAAAAACCATGTTCCCCACGAAAATTTTAACATTACCACTTCGGTTATATTTTTTAGGGTTGCACGTTGTATAATCAGATGCTACTTGCTCTGGTGACGTAGGGCGGCTTTTTGAACCGGACCGACATCACTTGAAGCAACTAATAGTTTCGTAAAAGTCTGAGGGAGGTGAGAAAAGTCGGCCGAGAGTCACCAGAGCAAAAGTATTATTTGGATTAGAAAAGGAGAAATCATGTTAAAAAGAGAAGAAGTGGAAAAAGTATTGAATGAGCGGATTAAACCTATGCTAGCTGCTGATGGCGGCGGCATTGAGTTAGTGGATGTAAAAGAAGATAACACAGTTGTGGTTAAACTTACTGGCGCCTGCGGCTGTTGCCCATTTTCTTTAATGACCCTGAAAAACGGCGTAGAAAGAGCTCTGAAACAAGCTTTTCCAGAACTTAAAGAAGTGATTGCTGCTTAAGGTTGATAAACTGCCCTAGAAGTTTCTGATTCCCAGACCTCAACCTTAGATAAGGTATGTCCCATATCCTGGGCTTGGTCATGGATAAGCTTGGCGATGTTTTCTGCAGTAGGCCGGCCCTCTAAAAGATAGATTTTTTCATTATGGGGTTTTAGGATTGGTACCAAAGGATCATCTTGGGCTAACAATAAAGCGTGATCTAAATTATCGTTAATCCACTTACCTAAACTATTTTTCAAATCATCAAAATGGCAAACCATGCCATTTTCATCAAGCGCAGCAGCTTCCAAATACAATACTACCTTGGCAGTGTGGCCATGCAGATTCTTACATTTGCCCTTATCACCTTTTAAGCGGTGACCATAACAAAATGAAAAAGCCTTGCTGATAGTAAACATGCTAAGCCGGCTATCAAAATGGGATGAAGAGGTCAATTGCTAAGATATTAGCTAATGGCCTTTTTTATTGCCTCACAGATGAACTTTACATCTGTTTTTTCCAGCTTGGTGTGAAAAGGCAGAAAACTAATTTGCTCAACTAGTTTTTCTGTAATAGGCAAAGATCCTTTTTTGTATTTAAAGCGTTTTTGATAAATTGGCTGGGTATGTAGACTATGCCACATGCCAAGCTGAATTCTTTTCTGAATCAATTCCTGCGCTATTTGCTGGCGCTTGGGCATTAAAATCATGTAATGAGTAACAATGCCCTGCCCTTTTATTTCTTGAATAGAAATTTTTTTGGCTTTTACCAGATCAGCTAAATTTTCATCATACCATGTTTTGATTTGTCTGCGTTTGCTAAAAATTTGCTCGCGCTTTTTTAACTGTTCTAAAATTAAGCTGGCATTTAAATCACACATTTTAAAATTAGCGCCAAAACAAACCAATTCGCTCATATCCTGAAAATCAAAACCCTGATAAGCAATGCTTTGAATCTTGGTAATTAATTCCAAATCATGGCCAACCACTACTGCCCCGCCTAAACCAGATAAAATCTTGGAAGTGGCAAAACTAAAAACAGTTGTACCGCCTTTACCTAAATTTATTAGCCCAGCTGGCAAACCATCCAGATTTGAACCAATTGCCAAAGATGCGTCAGAAATAACTGGAATGTTCACACCTTTCTTTGACAACACCTCAGCAATTGGTTCAAGATCGATCATTTGATTAACATGCACCAAAATAATGGCCTTGGTATTTTTGGTAATTGCTGCTGCAAGTTTTTTTGGATCTAAACAAAAAGTCTTTGGATCAATATCTACAAATTGTGGTTTGGCTCCAGCCATAACAATAGCATTGCCCACTCCAACATAATTAAAAGAAGTGGTAATCACTTCTCCGGAAGTTATACCATTGGCCCATAAACTTGCAGTCAAACCTGAAGTAGCGCTATTTAAGCAACATGCATATAAAGGAATCTGCTGCCATTTATTTTTTTTAATAAATTTATGAAAAAATAAATTTTTAATCGAGCGATAAGAACATAAGAATTTCAAAAACTCCTGGCTCAATTTATGGGGCGCACTGTTTTGGGCAACCACATAATTGGCGTATGGCAAAAGATCTTCTTGTTCCAAAACATTGGTCAGAGCATTTTTTTCCAAATCAAAATCAGGATGGAATAAGGTGTAATGTTTCATGGTTTTTGAAAAATAACACATCTTCAATTAATTCAAAAGAGTTGTTTGATATGGGGAGTTTAGACTCCAAAAAATCTATAAAAACCTCAGTTTTTACTGGCCCCATCTTTTTAACCCTATGTTTTTATTACATTTATTTTTGCCAAAACTGGTACATAAATTGCACAAACATGTATCGATTATGCATAATAAATCACTATTTAAAATCATTATAATACTAATATCAGTTTCAATCTTCTTAGTTCCTGCATCTGCTGTCTATGCTGCAATAAACGACATTGATTTAGATGGCTATTCAGATACAGGCCCCTGGGATTGCACACGAGATAATTCCTGCCCTGATTCTGACCATGATGGCGTAATAGATCCCCTAGATTTTTGTGATGATATTGCAGCTCCGCATGGAATTTTTGGCTGCCCAGATAATGATCGTGACGGTGTTTACGATTATTATACAGTTTTTCATGTAGGTGGCTTTAATGGTTCAAATAGAACTGAAACAATTTATGTTGATCAATGCCCTGATGAACCTGGTTCAGGCTTAAGCGTTCTTCCCTATTTGTTAGATCAAATCCCGGAAGTTGCTCGCGGCACAAATGGCTGTCCTGGTAAATGCAACAGCGTTCATTATTACGATCTTAACCCTGAATCACATCCTTTTTTCGAATGCCCCCAAAATGAAGAAGGTCAATTTGTGTGCTGGCAGCGCTGGCCAGAATTAGGTTGGGCCAATAATTATCATGGCATTCCTTCAGATTGGGATTGCGATGGCGTACCTGACAATGATGATGAATGCAGACAACTACCTGGCCCCTATTATAATCAAGGTTGTCCAAGAAGACTTCTTGATGCTGTACACACAGCAGATAATCCCCGCATAGAATCTGGCGATTTTCGTAACCATAGAGAAGGAAGACGGGCTTATATGGAATCACGAACTCAGGATGAAGATAATTACATTGGTGAAGGTGGTGACTGGGAATGTGTCGGCGAAGAATGCCGAGGTTACGAAGAAGAAGCTTCTCCACCCAGAACACCAATACCTACTGAACCTGAAATTAGTTCTGAAATTGAAGATGAAATTGTCGTTGAAGAACCTCAAGAAATTGAAGCAAGGATAGATGTGCCTTTCTATTCTAATGAAGAAGCAACTGAAAATGGCGCTGAAAATGAAATTGAAATAGATACAAAGCAAAATTTAGCTGCCCAGTCTTATGCTGGTTGTTCATTAATTTCAAAAAACACTTGCAACCGCTCTGCAGTAATTTTTATTCTAACTATTTTGCTAGCTCTACTGCCAATCACAGTTTCTAGATTTAGCCGAATCCTAAAAACAAAAACCATTATTTATTTGGCTATTGCTTTTTTAATCTCAGCTTCATTAACTTTTAATATTTCAAATGCCAATGCTGACTATGACTGTAACAGGCTACCACCTGATGGCATTGATGTTGATCACGATGGATATGCAGAAACTGGTTATGCAGAATGGTGCGCCCAGTGCTATTGTAATGATCATGACGAAGATGGCGTAAGTGAGCCTGAAGACTATTGTGACTATGAACCAGTTCCAGATGGGGAAGGTGTACATGGTTGCCCAGATACAGATCGCGACGGGGTTATTGATTATTATACAATTATGCCCTGGGTTGGCTTGGGACAAGAGGAACCAGATCATCCAAACAAAATAATTGTCGATAAATGCCCTAATGAGCCTGGTGTTGGTATAACTCCACGCCTGGATATATTACAAGATCTTGATCCGGAATTAGCTGCAATCAATGGTTGTCCGAGCGAGGAAGGTGCATCTAACCAATGGGTTAATGAAGTCGCCAGGGAAATGGGGCAAAGCGACACTGATTTTGACGGTGTCTTGGACAATGATGATAACTGCAGAAGAGAACCTGGCTCATATTATAATAATGGCTGCCCGGAACGTAATACCTCTAGAAGACCTGCTATTAGTAACCTACGTTTAGTTTCAATTGTACACAGGCAGCCTCCTGAAGTTTACATAGTCAGACAAATACCAGACTTTAGTGATATCAATCTAGATAATAATGATGATAGTGATGATGAAACAGGATCTAGAACACCAATACCAACCCATCCTGATGATGAGGATATGGATAACGAAGATGTGGATGATGAAGAAGTGGAACCAGAGCAAACTTTGCCGCAGGTAGATTATTATAGATTTAATGACGCGCAAGCAGATGAAACAGATCAAAATACTACCAGTTTAATTCCTGAAACAGGAAATCAAGGTCTGCAAACTTATGCTGGTTGTTCGCTGATTTCTAAAGGTAATGAAGCTCGTTCATTTACGGTTATATTGCTGCCCATTATTTTATCAGCGTTGCCGGTTATCAGAGCCAGAAAATTAAATAAGCGCCTTAACTAAACACATCTACATTTAATTTCCTGCCTTGCACAAAAGTTGATTTTACCACATTGCCGTGACCACGATACATCAATAAAGACAAAACTTCCTCAGTATTTAATTCTTTTATTTTATAATGATAATCAATCTCATTAATATCTAAAACCAAGAAATCTCCCTTTTTGCCTTTCTCGAAATTACCAATTTCATGCTGCATAGATAAAGCATGAGCACCGCCCAAGGTAGCTAAATAAAAGGCTTTCGTGGGAGTAACGGTAAGCTCAGTCTGAGTATAATCTGCATGGCGCATCTCAGTTAGCATGCACATGGAAGTTCCAGCACCCACATCTGTGCCAAAACCAATGGTAATACCTGCTGTTTCTGCTCTAGTTAAAGGAAAGCGCCCGCTTTTGAGAAATAAATTAGAAGTTGGACAATGGGCAATCTTGGTTTGGGTCTGAGCCATTCGTTTATATTCCTGATCACTCAAATAAATAGCATGGCCCAAAATTGTTCTGGGACCTGCACAACCAGTTTTTTCAAAAACTGCAAAGGGATCTTTAAATTCCGGAAAGAGCTCAAGAACTTTTTTATTTTCTCTTTGGGTCTCGGCAATATGACTTTGTAAATATGTATCAGTTTTAGAGACAAGCTTACCCACTTCCTGCAAAAGTTTTTTACTGCAAGTTGGTGCAAAACGCGGGGTAAAAGCAAACCTTAGCCTTCCTTGCGCGCTATTATGCCATTTGCCAGCCAATTTTTCGCTTTCAGCCAAAGACTGATTAGTTTTTTCCAGCAAAGCTGGCGGCACTTGGCGGTCCATCATAACCTTGCCGATAATTGCCCGCACCCCAGCTTTTTGAGCTAACTTAAAAGCATGATCAGTTGCTGCAGCATGAATGGTTGTATAAATGGAAGAAGTTGTAGTGCCATTTAAGATAAGTTTTTTAAAAAATCTCTTACCCACATCATCTGCTACTTTTAAATCTTTAAAAGCTTTTTCTGCAGGAAAGATATAACGGGTTAACCACTCTAGAAGCGTGGAGCCATGTTTGCCTCGGCAATCCAGCTGGGGCAAATGCAAATGACAGTCCACAAAGCCAGGAATAATCAGGCGTGGACCAAGATCAATTAGCTTAGCTTTTCTCTGATATTTAGTTTTAAGTTTGGAATATTCGCCAACCTGAACAATATGGCCTGTTTTATCAATTACTAACAAACCGTCTTTAAAATCAGCAACCTTAGTGGGCAAAACCGGATTGATGACGCGAGCCCGATAAGCCTTCAATCTTCCTCCTGCTCATCTTCATCATGCTGAGTAGCTTTTTCACCAGGAACGCGATATTTTTCTGCAGCCCAATTACCCAGGTCAATTAGTTTACAACGTTCGCAGCAAAAGGGTTTATAAGGATTATTTTCCCACGTTACCGGCTTGCCACATTGCGGACATTTTTTTGTTTCTGTAGTCATACCCTGGTTTTACCTGGTTCAATGCTAAAAAACAAGTACTCAGTAGATTATGAAATTTTCTTTCGGCAAGCATAGCTTTGGAGCTGCGCACTCCCTCAGGCTACTCGTCGCGAAAATACCGCTGTTTTTAAATGCGCGAGTTAAATGTCTTGCCGCTGTCAGCCTTTAACTCGCAAAAACAGTCGCTATTTTCACTCCTCATACACCTTCGGTCGTAATCTCGCGCTTTTACGCTCCCAAGCCATGCTTGCCTCCAAAAATTTCATAGCCTAGACATTCGCATAAATTGAATTGAAATCCATGTGACAATTGGCGCAGGAGATGCGAAAAGTGGGGGACAACTTCGCTTTGGGTATGTTGCTGAGCGGCGTACGAGTGAGCCATCACAGCAGCCTATATAACATGGCGAGCGAAGAACGCTTCCAAAATTTCTGGTGCGTGAAGAAATTTTGGATTTAGCGAAGTAACATACCCAAAAAGAAGTTGTCCTCTACATCCTATATTGCCGAGAGTCAATTGATAGATGGTGAAAAGAAAACTGAGCGGGCGATGGGAATCGGACCCACGTATGAAGCTTGGGAAGCTTCCATTCTACCATTGAATTACGCCCGCAAAACTTAACCCTTGATCACTGCCAAAGGTTTTATTTTAGCCACTTTTCTAGATATCCCAACTTTATCCACTACGTCAACAACATCTGCTACATCTTTGTAGGCATCTGACATTTCCTCAACAATAGTGCCAAAAGAAGCGCCGCGCACTAAAATACCCTGGTCTAATAGTTCTTTTTCTATATTGCGGCCCTTGGCCTGGCGTTTGGCTTGATGCCTGCTCATTAAGCGACCAGCACCGTGACAAGTGGAGCCAAAACTTTTTTCCATGGCTAGTTTGGTGCCAACTAAAACAAAAGAATAGCGGCCCATGTCGCCTGGAATCAATACTGGTTGTCCAATTTTTTTATAAGCTTGCGGAATAGCCGGGTGACCTGGCGGAAAAGCTCTGGTGGCTCCTTTGCGGTGAACAAGCAAGCGCTTGGATTGGCCATTAACCAGGTGTTCTTCGAATTTGGCAATATTATGCGATACATCATATACTGGCCTTAGTCCCAAGCTTTCATAATTTTGACCAAACACTTTTTCAAAAACTTCTCGCACATAATGACAAATCATTTGACGATTTGCATAGGCAAAATTTACCGCAGCGCCCATGGCCCCCAAATATTTCTTACCTTCTGGCGAATTGATCGGCGCACAACACAACTGTTTATCTGGCAAATCAATTCCATATTTCTGGGCAGCCTTTAACATCACACCGATATAATCATCGCAAACTTGATGACCAAATCCGCGAGAGCCGGTGTGAATCATAATTGTCACTTGATTGGGAAACAGGCCTAAAACATCGGCTGCCTCTGGAATATATACTTCTTCAATCCGGCCTACTTCCACAAAATGATTACCAGAACCTAAGGTGCCTAGTTGTGGTCTGCCCCTCTCCATAGCCCTGGCGGAAATTGCCTCTGGATCTGAATTTGGATAGGTTCCATTATCTTCAATATAATTTAGATCATCTTTAGTGCCATAACCTTTTTTCACTGGCCAGCGCGCACCTTCGCGCAAAACTTCTTTTAAATCTGCGCTACTTAGTTTAAAATCCAGATGATGCGCACCAACTCCAGTTGGAATTTCCTTAAACAAATTATTTACTAATTCACGTTCCTTGCCTTTTATATCTTCCCAATCCAAATTGGTGCGCAAGAGTCTGATTCCACACGAAATATCGAAGCCTACTCCGCCAGGCGAGACGACACCAGCCTCTCCATCGATGGCAGCCACTCCACCAATGGGAAAACCATAGCCCCAGTGGATATCTGGCATAGCCATAGATGCTTTTACAATACCTGGCAGATGGGCAACATTAGCAACTTGCTTTAGGCTTTCATCTGCCCTAATCACCTGCATCATTTTTTCCGAAGCATAGATAATGCCTGGCACCTGCATTTGGCCTGTTTGCTCAAGTTGCCACTCGTATTTATTTATTTGCTTAAGTTGCATATATGAAAATTTCTAAATTCTAATTTCTAAACAAATCCAAAATCCTAATATCCAAATGACCAAAACCCTTTGTTTCGAACATTTGAAATTTGATCATTAGAATTTGTTTAGAGTTTCGATATTAGTATTTAGGATTTAGGATTTCATTTTATATATCAAATATAACCCTAGCTTCCCAACCTCTTTCAGTTTGATTAACTTGTAGTTGATGATAGGTCACTGCCTTAATTTCATGAAGTAGCTTATGATATCTTTTATCAAATTTTAAGCCTTTATAACAACCTTCTAAACCTTGCTTAGAAATCTGATCTATAAAAAAATGAGTGGGCACAATATGGCGGGTTTCAAATACAAAAAGCAGCTCTTGCAACCATTTAACTAAGAGCTGAGCTTCAAAACTTAGTTTTACTTGATCAGGGTTTGTTAACTGGACATCTATTGGAATAGTAATTGCTGGAATCAAATTAGGTTTTGATTCCAGCATAACCGCAAACATACCTTCTGCTGCGTCTAAAAAAAGATTTTTGAGATTATCTGCTTCTACCCTAATCCCAACATCTGCTGTATGTTCAATAACTTCAAACACAACTACTTTTTACACCCATTCGTAATGCACGATTTCATTGCCTTCAAAAAAATATGGCACTTCAAAAGCAGCTGTTTCCGTAGCATCTGAGCCATGCACTGCATTGCGCTCAATGTTGGTTCCAAAATCATTGCGAATAGTTCCATCTGCTGCTTTTTCTGGATCTGTTGCACCCATGGCCTCTCGCCATTTGTTAATGGCATTTTCTCCTTCCAAAACCATGACAATACAAGGTCCTGAAGTCATAAAACTAACCAAACGTTGAAAAAATGGTTTGTCCTTATGCACAGCATAAAAACCTTCAGCTCGTGGTTTATCTAAATACAACATTTTGCATCCTACCATTTTAAGGTTTGCTTCTTCTGCTCGAACAAGGATTTCACCAATCACGCCTTTTTCAATAGCATCAGGTTTGATAATACCCAAAGTACGTTCCACTGCCATATTTCCTCCTATCTGTTTCAAATGTAGTTTTTTTTAATAGCTAAAACTGGCCTAAATGTAAATCTAATTTCACTATTATTTCGCCTTGTTAGAGCCTGTTTGGCTGTGTTTCTTCAAGGCTTTAAGCCTCTCTTGCACCACCTGTTTATTGGGGTAATCTTCCAAAGCCTTCTGAGTATATTTTTGCGCCATACCCAAACGTCCCATTTCTTCAAAACAGCTAGCTATACGTAATTTAACCTCTGGCGCTAATTTGGATTTAGGAGCCATTTCTAAAAAAGCAAAATAAAACTTAAGCGCTTCATGAGGCCTATTTTCCAAAAAATAACTTTCACCAATATCAAACAGCACCCGATTTTTCCATTCCTGAGACACTTCAGGGTCTTCTAAAAAATCCCGCAACTCTACTCTGGCCTGCTCATAATCTTTATTAGCAATAAAAGCTTCTCCTAAATACAGGCGATACTCTGCTTTTGGGAAATATTTATAGATGACTGCATATTCTTCAACTAATTGTTGGCTTAAGTCCTTACGTTCAAAAATCTCAGCGCGCTTCTGATGAGCATTTAACGCTGCTTCTGAATATGGATTTATTTCAATACATTGTTGATAAATATCCAGCCCCTTGACCACATCCCCTAAACTATTGGCATATAGATCGCCCAACAAAATTAGAATTTGCTGTTTTTGTTCAGGTTGCGGGTTATTCTCCAAGATTTGCTGATAAATTTTGGCGGCGCGTTCATATTTACCGATACCCACCAAACCTTGGGCGCGACGCAGGCTATCTTCAATATTGGATGAAGAACAAGCTGCCAAAAAAGCCAAAAATAAGATTAGGCCTACAATCTTATTCTTGCTCTGCAGCCTCTTCTTCTTCCACTCTTGCTGAAGAAACAACGCGTTCCCCTTTCTCTAAGCTGATTAGGCGAACTCCCTGTGTATTGCGACCAATAACAGGAATACCCTTAACACAACTTCTAATAATTTTACCTTGATCGGTCACTAACATAATATCATTTTTATCCATGACCTGGCTTACGCTTACTACCCGACCATTTCTTTCTGAAACCTTGATGGTGATTATTCCTCTACCGCCACGCGATTGCACACGATACTCATCTAAAGCAGTTCTCTTGCCATAACCATTTTCAGTGACGGTTAAAATAGAGGCATGTTCATCTAAAACATCCATACCCACCACCAAGTCATCTTTGCTTAAGGTAATACCTTTTACGCCTGCAGCTGAACGCCCCATAGCTCGCACATTTTTTTCCGGGAAACGAATGGCCAGGCCATCTTTTGTGCTCATCAAAACTTCTTGTTGACCATTGGTTTGATGAACAGAAATTAATTTATCACCATCATTAATTGTAATAGCATTAATTCCACCAGCCCTAGGATTAGAAAAAGACATTAAGTCTGTCTTTTTTATCACACCTTTTTGGGTGGCCATAACCACATATTGACCTTCCTTAAATTCGCGAACTGGCAATACTGCAGCTAGATGATCATCGCCAGCCATGCGCACTAAGGAAGATATAGCCTGCCCCTTGGCAACCCTGCCCACTTGAGGCAGCTCATGAACTTTCAGCCAAAATACTCGGCCAGATTGGGTAAAAATCATAATATAATGATGCGTGGAAGCCACAAACAAGGATTCCACAAAATCTTCTTCTCTGGTGGCCATACCAGTTTTTCCGCGACCGCCACGACGTTGGGCACGATAAATACTAATGGGATTGCGTTTGATGTATCCTTTATGAGTAATGGTGACCACCATTTCCTCTTCTTGAATTAAATCTTCCACAGATACATCATCCATCAGCACACCAGTAATTTCTGTACGTCTTTGATCGCCAAACTTAGTTTTTATTTCCAACAACTCATCTTTGATAATCTTAAACTGCAAAGTTTCATCTTCCAAAATAGCCTTAAATTCGATGATCAGCTTTTGCACTGATTCATATTCATTGATGATTTTTTCTCTTTCCAAACCGGTTAAGCGTTGCAGCCGCATATCTAAAATAGCCTGGGCCTGGATTTCACTTAACTTGAAAACTTTCATCAAACCATCTCTGGCTATGGCCGGCTCTTTAGATTTTTTAATTAACGCTATAATTTCATCAATTGCTTCAATAGCTATTTTTAAGCCTTCTAAAATATGAAGTCTCTTCTCCGCCTCACTTAAACGAAAGGAAGTTCTGCGCAAGATCACTTCCCGTCGATGATCCAGAAAATGTTGCAAAGCTTGTTTAAGATTCAGCAATTTAGGCTGACCATTAACAATGGCCAGCAAAATTATACCATAAGAGGATTTTAAGGCAGTATGGGCAAAAAGTTGATTCATAACTACTTGGGCAACTGCTCCCCGTTTAAGCTCAACTACAATTCGCATACCGTCACGATCTGATTCATCTCGAATATCAACCACATTTTGCAACTTGTTATTCTGCACCAAAAAGGCAATCCTCTCAATTAAACGCGCCTTATTCACTTGATAGGGAATTTCAGTAACAACGATGAGTTCCTTATCTCCCTTGGCCATGCGCTCAATCATAGCCCGGGCGCTCATTTGAATGGAACCACGTCCGGTAAGGTAAGCCTTATTAATACCTTCTGTGCCATTGATAAAACCACCTGTTGGAAAATCTGGGCCTTTGACAAATTTCAGCAACCCCTTAATTTCAATTTGGGGATTATCGATTAAAGCAACCAAACCATCAACAATCTCACTTAGATTGTGCGGTGGAACTTTTGTGGCCATACCCACAGCAATACCATCTGAACCGTTGATTAATAAGGTTGGAATCCTGGAAGGCAAAACCACAGGCTCTTGAACAGAGCCATCAAAGTTGGGAATAAAATCTACGGTATTTTCGTCAATATCTTGCAACAGCTGTTCAGCAATAGCCATAAGCTTGGCTTCGGTATAACGATAGGCAGCAGCAGAGTCACCATCTATGCTACCAAAGTTACCTTGGCCGTCAATTAAAGGATAACGCATACTCCAGGGCTGAGCCATTCTAACCAAAGTATCATAAACAGCTGCATCGCCATGAGGATGATATTTTTTCAACACTTCACCAACTACACCAGCGCACTTGGAATATCTCTTGTTGGAAAGCAAGCCTTCCCGATACATGGCATAAAGAATTCTGCGATGCACAGGTTTAAGTCCATCACGAATATCTGGAATTGCCCTGCCTATGATTACGCTCATGGCATAATCAAGATAGGATGCCTTCATTTCATCTTCTATATTTATAGGTATAATTTCTGCTGAATGTTCCATAGCGCCTTTCTTTTTTTAGAATTTTATTACGTAAATTCGCGAGATTATGGGCATCCAAGATAGAAATGTCAAGCCTTTGCCGCATATTATAGTGCAGTCATCCTAAGCGTTCGCAAAGGATCCCGTGGACCTCTTCAAAGCCAGAGGCTGATCAGAATGTCATGACTTAAAACTTTACCACGTGCCAAAGCACGTCGCATAAGCATCTTAAACCTCCCTTCCTCAGTCAAGCATAAACCAAAGCTTTAGCCAACTCAGATGACGGCAAAACTAGAAAAATTAACACTTGCCAGTCATATTTTATTTGACATACTTTGTAGGCATCGCTAGTATCCACAACCATAGAGTTTAAATCCGCTTCAATTCGATCTTTCACAAGAATTATAGTTTTAAAATCCAATCATAGAAAGGGGGTGACAACATGACAAAAGCTGAATTAGTAACTTACATTGCTAAGGATTGCAATACATCCAAAGCTCTGGCCGAGCAAATGCTCAACGCAGTGGTACACAACATTTCAAAGTGCTTACGCCGCAAAGATAAATTAACTTTGACCGGTTTCGGTACTTTCTATGTAACCAAGAGAAAAGCTCGCACAGGACGTAATCCACAGACCGGCGCTGAGATTAACATTAAAGCCCGTAACGTACCTCGTTTCAAACCAGGTAAGCAATTAAGAGAGTGGATTAAGTAGTTCATTTAAGTTTGGATTTAAAAAAGGCCCGCTAATTCATATAGCGGGCCTTTTTTCATTTGTCATCGAGGATAACACGCTATCCTAAATTATAATATTCTCTAATTCTGACTTTCACTCCCAACTCTTTTCCAATTTCTTTAATTTTTTCTGTATCTAAATCTGGCAAGCCCACGGCAGTAATACTAACAGCAGGAATATACTTTTTACATTCCCTGATAAAATTGATGACTTCGGCATAGGCCCTTTCACCAAATGGCGAAGGACAAATTTTGGCATAGGTTGTCGCGTCAGCGGCATTTAGAGAAACAGAAATCTCGTCAATTAAACCATGTAGTTCTTGCGCAACGTTTCTTTGATACAATAAATTAGCCAAGCCATCGGTATTGAGCCTAATTGATTTAGCCCCTTTTTCTTTCATGCGCGCAGCAATTAATTTTAAAACCTCTAAACGCTTGGTTGGTTCACCATATCCGCAAAACACAACTTCATCATATTCTTCTGGTTCACCCACAGCTTGAAAAATTTCTTCAATATTTGGCTCATTATCCAATTTCAAATAATGTCCTTTAACCTCATAGCAACCATCTGCGTTCTTAGGACAAAACTTGCAGCGCAAATTGCATTGATTGGTAATATTGAGATACATGGAATTTCGAATCTGATAAGCTACATTACTGATAAGTTCCTTGCCAGGCAGCTTAAATAATCGTTTGGCGGCTAACGAGGTAATACGCGCCACATCACTAACGGAGAGTCCTTTGATCTCAGCAATTTTGGCAGCGACTTCCTTAACCATGGCAGGCGCATTTCTTTTACCCCTAAAGGGAACTGGAGCTAAAAAAGGACAATCAGTTTCCAGCATTAGTTTTTCCAAAGGTATTTCAGCCACTACTTCTTTTAAGGTATCGGCATTGGGAAATGTCACAATTCCAGGAATTGAAATATGAAAACCTTGATTGATAACCTCCCAGGCAAATTTTGGGCTACCTGCAAAACAATGGAATACGCCACCAGCCTCTGGACGGCCTTGCTGCTGAATTATATTTAGCACTTCAGCATGCGCGTCTCTAGCGTGAATAATCAAAGGAAGGTTTAAGCGATTAGCCAGATCAATTTGCCTTCTAAAGCACTCTTCTTGAACTGGTTTAGGTGATTTATTTTTAAAAAAATCCAAACCGATTTCGCCAATAGCCACCACTTTTTTTTCTGCAGCTAATTTGGCTAATTGATCATACCAATCATCCTGCACCTGGCTGGCATCATGAGGATGAAAACCAACTGCTGCATAAATTCTTTCGTGGCTGGCAGCAAGTTGGCAGGCCTTGATATTCCCCTCTAAATTTTCTCCTCCGCCTATAGTGATTATATATTCTAAGCCAGCATCCCAGGCAGCCTTAATTACCTGCTCTCTATCTTGATCAAAATCTGGGAAGGTTAAATGGGCGTGGGTGTCAATAAGCCGTACGTCGTAATTTTTTTTGCTATTGTACTTCATTGTACTCGGATTCAAAGGCGGTTAGCATGTTTTGAAACAAATCAATGTATTTTGGATCTTTAGTGTTTTGGGCAAAAGCCAAAGCTTTGTTTAGAAAGTTTTGACACAAATCTATGGCCCAGCCTTTTTTCAAAACAGCTTCCACTAATTCAAAATCTATGTTTTGAGCTGAAATAAAATCCACAAAATCATCCACAATTGAGTTTTGCAACATATCTTCAGCTTTTTTACGGTCGCCTTTTTTGCAAAAAGCCAAGCCCATGGTGGTATAAGCTTGATGGGCAAATACAGGATTGCCAGGAGCCAGATCAAAAACTTTTTTAGCTTTTCTAATGGCCTGTCCATATTCAGCAAACTGACCGATAAGCAAACGCGCGGAAATAATCTTTAAGGCAGGATCAGTTGGCATCAGTTTTTCAGCTCGCTCATAATGACGCCAAGCTGTTTTGTACTCACCTTGCAGTTTATAGAGCACGCCTAAAGTTGAATGATAAAGGGCAATGGCTATATTATCGTCGGTGCGAGACATATTAATGGTTAAAAGCTTTTCTGCTTCTGCAAATTGCTTGGCACCAATTAACTCAAACGCCCGCAAACAAACCTCATTGGCATTTATTGGTAAGGGTTCTTTTTTATTAGGATCTATCACTTTTTAATACCTCAATCATTTGCTTATGAATCAAGCCATTAGAAACTAATATTTCTGTACCATACAATTTAAATTCAGAGCCGTCAAAAGATGTTACCATTCCCCCTGCTTCTCTAATGATAATTATCCCAGCCGCAATATCCCAGGGTTTTAAATATAGCTCCCAAAAACCGTCCAAACGACCACAAGCCACATAAGCAAGATCTATGGCAGCAGCACCTGGCCGCCGCACAGCCAAGGCCACTTTAATAAACTTTGCAAAGTTATCCAAATTATCTGGATAACCATATTCTTGCACATTATAAGCAAAACCTGTGGCCAGCAATGATTCTTGAAGGTTTTTTGCTTTGGCCACCCTAATTGGTTCGCCATTGAGCGTGGCGCCCTTGTCTTTTACACCTAAAAATAACTCATCTCGGTTAGGGTCATAAATCACGCCCAGCACCAGATCTTCTTGATATTCTAAAGCTATGGAAACTCCAAAAAAAGGGAATTCATGGGCATAGTTAGTTGTGCCATCTAAAGGATCTACAATCCAGCGAAAATCTGATTTCTGGCGCTGTCCAATTCCCTCTTCACCTAAAATATCATGGTCAGGGAAATGTTCTTGCAAACCAGCAACAATTAGTTCTTCACACTTTTTATCAACTTCAGTAACCAAATTAATAGCGCCTTTATATTCTATGGATTTAATCTTACCCAAATTCTCCAGCTGCACTTTACCAGCTTTTTTGGCCAGCTCCACGGCAATTGGGCTGGCTTTAATTAATATATTTTCTAGCTGTTGATCCATATCTTTGAGTCATTCCCGCTTTCGCAGGAATGACCACCATAATTAAAGTGTTCTAGCAACCGTAAGAATATCAACTTTGCCACATTTTCCATTTTTAACAAGCACTTTTGCGCATTCATTAACAGTGGCGCCTGTAGTCATTACATCGTCTAAAAGTAAGATTGATTTTCCAGCTAACCTGGAAACGCGGTTGGGCCGTACCATAAAAGCTTGAGTAACATTTTTTAATCTCTCTTCCCTGCCTAAGCCAACTTGCGCAGGTATATTTCTGCTTCTTTTTAAGGCAAACAGATCGTATTTTAGCTGCATTTTTTTACCAACCGCTTTGCTGAGCAAACCAGCTTGATTATAGCCCCTGGAGATTAACCTATACCAATGCAAAGGGACTGGTACAATTAAATCATAGCTGGGCATTTGAGTTAATTTAGCTGCCAACAAATCTACAAAAAATCTAATCAAATGAAATTGGCGCTTATATTTTAAGCTAGCAATGGCCTGAACCACCTGTCCTTCATAGGCTAAAACTGAATAAGCCTGGTTAAACCATCTTTGCCGCAAATAAGGGGCATTAAATTCACTCTCCAAAAAATGCAGTGATTCCAGACAATTAGAGCAAAGAATGTCCTTATCTTGAAATATGTCACAAAACAAGCACTGCTGCGGGAAAAAAAGATTAAGTAAAGACTTCATAATAGTTTCCAATTGTTGACAGATTGTAACTAATTATGCTAGGAACACAAGCCCAATAAGGGAATAGGAGCGATCATGGCAACAGATAGATTACGTAAAAAGCTTGGCAAAGGACGTCACCTTTCAGCCTTAAAACGCGAACGTCAAAATGAAAAACGCAATACTAGAAACCGTGCAGCAAAATCTAGTTTAAGAACAGCCATTAAAAAAGCCCGCACAACACCTTCTGCTGAATCCTTGAAGGCTGCGATTCCTCAAATCGATAAAGCAGCTAGCAAAGGACTCATCCCAAAAAGAAGAGCATCCAGAATTATTTCTAGATTAAGCAGGACAATACCAGCTGCATCATAAATATACTAACCTTGGCCGAGAGCCTATAACACACTAGCTGTTATAGGCAATTTTTCCGTTTTTGATGACCATTTTGACTAGATTTTGGTCATAGCAATAAAAAGGATAGTATTCATCTGGTGAGTCAAAAAAAGTTAGGTCTGCTTTTTTGCCAATAGCTATAGAACCAATTTCTTCTTCTAAACCCAAAGCTTTAGCAGCATTAATGGTAATGCCAGCCCAAACTTCATCTAAGGTCAGCTGCATTTGCGTGGCAGCAATGGTGCCAGTAAGGATAAGATTTAGACAAGAATTGGTGCCTGGATTGTAATCAGTGGAAATTGCAACAGTCACACCTCGTTCAATCATTTGCCTGGCTGGCGCGTATTCTTTATTACCCACAAAAAAAGTGGCGCCAGGCAAGACCACGGCCACCACACCAGATGCTTTCATAGCTTCTATACCTTTTTTACACACATATTCCAAATGATCTGCGGCCTTGGCCTCCAGCTCTGCAGCTAACAAGGCTCCACGGCTATCTTCAAACTGATCAACGTGCAAACGAATATCCAAGCCATAGCTTTTGGCTACAGTGCAAATCTTAAATCCTTGTTCAATAGAAAATGCGCCTTTCTCAACAAAAACATCACAAGCCTTGGCCAAACCTTGCTGGGCTATTTGAGGAAGCATTTGTTCACAAACCAGATTTACATAATCTTCTGGCTGATCTTTATATTCAGGCGGCACAACATGCGCGCCTAAAAATGTTGGATAAAAATCTAGGCAGTGTTCGGTATTTAATTTCTGAATTACCTTTAGAATTTTTAATTCAGTTGCTTCATCTAAGCCATAACCAGATTTTATCTCTAAAGTAGTGATGCCATTTTTAAGAGCCTGGTTGCCGCGCTCAAATGCGCTTTCAAACAACTCTTGCTCTTGAGCCTGGCGCGTGGCACGCACTGTGGACATTATACCGCCACCTTGGTTGGTAATTTCCCAATAACTTACCCCTTCACAACGCTGTTTAAATTCACTATGACGCGAACCTGCGTGCACTAAATGCGTGTGACACTCAACTAGCCCGGGAGTTACTACAGCTTCTTTAGCATCTAGTTCCTGATATTTTTTCCTATCTTTTAGATTAAGCTGCTCAAGCTTGCCTAACCAAGAAATTTTTCCAGCTTCTATAAGTACACAAGCATCTTCGATAACTCCCAGAGGTCCTTTGC
The DNA here is from genome assembly GCA_043823065.1 of Pseudomonadota bacterium. GTDB lineage: Bacteria > UBA10199 > UBA10199 > 2-02-FULL-44-16 > DYJF01 > JBDRBB01. The sequence goes on from JBDRBB010000018.1 coordinate 29,753, forward strand.
GCCCCGCACCTGATTCCATAGTTATTAAACGTGATATGTTTTTTATTAATAGTGAATTCATATCCAAACCCACTGACCATGGACCATAGACTATAGACCATGGACCTTTTTTCTCGTTGTCCAAGTCCATAGTCAATGGTCAATAGTCAATGGTCTCAATAGGTTTTCCCCGGTATCTTAACTCCTCTTTCCCTTGCCACCTCAGAAGCCAGTTCGTAGCCTGCATCAGCATGCCTCATAATACCCAAGCCAGGGTCAGATCTCAAAACCCTGGCTAACCTTTTAGCTGCTGCTGCTGTTCCATCTGCAACAATGACCTGGCCAGCATGCAATGAATATCCCATACCTACTCCACCGCCATGATGAAAACTAACCCAGGACGCCCCATTTACCGCATTAGCCAAGGCATTTAGGATTGGCCAATCAGCAACTGCATCTGTGCCGTCTTTCATAGCCTCTGTTTCACGCATGGGGCTAGCCACGGAACCGCAGTCTAAATGATCGCGCCCAATTACAATTGGTGCAGATATTTTTCCAGATTTAACCAGATCATTAAAAGCCAAGCCTGCTTTTTCTCTTTCTCCATAACCCAACCAGCAAATACGCGCTGGCAACCCTTGATAGTGTATTTTTTGGCTAGCCATTTTAATCCATCGGCAAAGCGCTTCATTATGAGGGAATAAATCCAAGATGACCTGATCAGTTGTTGCAATATCTTTAGGATCGCCAGAAAGCGCTACCCACCGAAATGGCCCCTTGCCTTCACAAAACAAAGGCCTGATATAGGCTGGCACAAAACCAGGGAAATCCAGGGCATTTTCAACACCTGCATGCTCTTTGGCCTGAGCTCTGATATTGTTGCCATAATCAAAAACAGGTACACCATTTTTTTGGAATCCCAGCATAGCGCGCACGTGCTCGCCCATGGCGCGATAAGCCTGGCGCTGATATGCTTGAGGATCCTTTTGACGCAGCTTGAGCGCTTCTTCCAACGTCATCTGATTAGGCACATAACCATATAACGGATCATGGGCTGAAGTTTGGTCAGTCACCAAATCTGGCCTAACGCCCTGCTTTAGTAGTTGGGGATAAACATCTGCTGCATTGGCGCAAACAGCAACTGAAATAGCTTTATTAGTTTTGCAAGCATCAGTAATAAGTTTGAGGGCTTCGTCTAAATCTTTAGCCTGCGCATCAATATATTTAGTATCCAATCTTTTTTGAATTCTATCAGAATCAATTTCTATACCTAAAAAACAAGCTCCATTCATGGTAGCAGCCAAAGGTTGAGCGCCACCCATACCGCCTAAGCCTGCAGATAAAATCCAACGCCCTTGCAAATTGCCTGCATAGTGCTGTTTGCCAGCTGCAGCAAATGTTTCATAGGTGCCTTGCAAGATTCCTTGGGTGCCAATATAAATCCAAGAGCCTGCAGTCATCTGACCAAACATCATCAGGCCTTTCTTTTCCAACTCCCAAAAATGTTCCCAAGTGGCCCAATTACCAACCAAATTAGAATTAGCCAGCAAGACTCGCGGAGCATCTTCGTGCGTATCAACCACGCCCACTGGCTTGCCAGACTGAATAAGCAAAGTTTCGTCATTTTTTAACTTCTTAAGCGTAGCTATTATTTGATGATAAGACTGCCAATCACGCGCAGCCTTGCCTCTGCCACCATAGACCACCAGATCTTGCGGCCTTTCTGCAACTTCTGGATCTAAATTATTCATAAGCATGCGCATGGCTGCTTCTTGAATCCAGCTTTGGCAAGTAATCTGGTTTCCTCTGGGTGCTTTAATAGGTTCCATGGTCCCCCCTAAAAAAATTGCCGACTCCATTGTAGAAATGAAGTCGGCAATCATATTGGCAATCTAATATCTAAGTTTCAATATTTAATCCTTTTTAGCTTTTTTGGCAGATTTTTTCTTGGCCACAGTCTTAGGTTCATCTGCTTTAGTCTTAACTTTTGGTTTTACACTGGTTTTAGGAGCAACCTTCTTTGCCTTAGCTTTACCTTTAGTTTTTGTTTCTTCAGCAGTGGTAGAAATTACACCATCTAAATATTCAATAATAGCCATAGGAGCTGCATCACCATGACGGTTGCCTAATTTCAAAATCCTGGTATATCCACCAATGCGCTTTTCAAAACGGGTGGCAAATTCTCCAAAAGCTTTTTGCACAGCCTGCCGATTACGCAAAAGTTCTCTGGCTTGGCGAGCTGCATGCACAGTACCACGCTTACTTAAGGTGACAACTTTATCTGCCAAACTGCGCAGTTCTTTTGCTCTAGTTACAGTGGTTTCAATTCTGTCATGCAACACCAAGGATGAAGCTAGATTAGCCAGCATAGCCTTACGATGAGCAGACTTAACTCCCAATTTGCGCTCTGCTACTCTGTGTTTCATTTACTTCCTCCTATTCTACATCTTTTGGTCTTAATTTTTCCGCATCATCAATTTTAAAACCATCAATTTTCATACCTAATTCCAAACCCATATCAGTCAAAATAGTCTTAATTTCATTTAAGGACTTGCGACCAAAGTTTTTGGTCCTTAACATTTCCGATTCTGATTTCTGGCAAAGTTCGCCAATATATTTAATATTAGCGTTTTGCAAACAATTAGCAGACCTCACAGATAATTCCAGTTCATCAACCCGACGATAAAGGTTTTCATTTAATCTTGGTTTATCTTCTCTGGGTCGCTCCTCAGCCACAGGCTCTGGCAGTTCTTCAAAATTAATAAAAATTTGTAATTGCTCTTTTAAGATTTTAGCAGCAACACCTAAAGCATCTTCCGGCTTAAGAGACCCATCAGTCCAAATTTCCATAACCAAACGATCATAATCAGTACGTTGTCCAACACGAGCATTAGTTACAGTATAGTTGCAACGCAAAATCGGAGCAAATATTGAATCCACAGGAATAGTACCTAATGAATCACTCTCTTTTTTATTTTGTTCTGCAGGCACGTACCCTTTGCCCATATTAACTGTTAAATCAGCTTTAATCTTACCATTGGCACTTAAAGTGGCAATAGGTTGATCTGGGTTCAAAATTGTAATCTTGGAAGATGATTTAATATCTTTAGCAGTAACAACTTTTTCAGCGCTTTCATCAATATGAATTACATCTGAATCACCTTCATGAAGCTGTAAACGCACTTGTTTCAGATTCAAAATAATGTCGGTTACATCCTCCACTACACCAGGAATGGTTGTAAACTCATGAGGAACACCGTCAAATTTAACTGAAGTAATGGCTGCCCCCTGTAACGAAGAAAGCAAAATTCGGCGCAAGGAATTTCCCAAGGTCAACCCAAAACCTCGTTCCAAAGGACTAGCCACGAATTTGCCATAGTTCTCTGCACCACCTATCTTATCAAATTCAAGTCTTCTGGGACGAATAAGACGCTGCCAATTTCGATACATAATTATACCTCCAATATTTCGTACGGCGTACGACTATTATTTAGAATATAACTCAACAATTAAATGTTCACGCAATGGCGTGACCAGCTGCTCTCTGGTTGGCAAAGCCATTACCTTGCCGACCATTTTATCTTTATCCAACATTAACCACTCTGGTAAACCACGTCTTTCGACACCTTCTAATGATTCCATAATTGTTTTACATTTACTGCTTTTTTCTTTTACTGAAATACTGTCGCCTGTTTTTACTATATAAGAAGGAATATTAACGCGTTTGCTATTAACTAGAATATGGTTATGATTAATTAGCTGCCGAGCTTGGGTCCTAGAAGTAGCAAAACCAAGACGATACACCATATTATCTAAACGACGCTCCATTAATAATAAAAGATTATCACCAGTTACACCTTTTTGACGATCAGCTTCATGAAAAGCATTTCTAAACTGTTTTTCCAAAAGACCATACATTCTTTTGGCACGTTGTTTTTCTCTTAATTGCATGCCGTATTCAGATGTTTTTCCACGTCTTTGGCCATGTTGACCAGGCGAGTAAGCCCGTCTTTCCACAGCACACTTATCTGTGAAGCAACGATCGCCTTTAAGAAAAAGTTTCATTTTTTCTCTACGACATTGACGACAAACCGATTCAATATAACGAGCCATAAATTCTCCTTTTACACTCTTCTTCGCTTACTTGGACGACATCCATTATGCGGAATTGGAGTCATATCCCTAATAGCTAAAACTTTAACTCCGGTCTTTTGCAAAGCACGCAAAGCTGCTTCTCTACCTGCGCCTGGCCCTTTGACAATTACAGAGGCTGAGCGCAAGCCATGATCCATGGCTTTACGAACAGCGTCTTCGGCTGCCAGCTGAGCTGCAAAAGGTGTGCCTTTGCGCGATCCTTTAAAACCCTTGGTTCCAGCCGAAGCCCAAGCAATTGTATTGCCGGCATTATCTGTTACCGTAACAATAGTATTGTTAAAGGAAGACAAAATATGCACCATACCAACTGGTACATGTTTTTTAGTTTTTTTCTTAGCTTTCTTCTTTGGCTTTGCTACAGGTTCTGCCATTATAATCCTCCATTATTTAGGTGCTGGAGCTTGTCTCTTACCAGCCACTGCAGCTCTTCTGGCACCTTTACACGTTCTAGCGTTAGTATGAGTTCTTTGACCACGACACGGAAGCCGACGAATATGTCTTAGGCCTCTATAGGCGCCAAGATCTTTTAATCTTTTAATATCTGATTGAATATCTCGTCGCAAATCACCTTCCACCCTATATTTAGCATCAATTATTTCTCTAATCTTGGCAACTTCCGCATCTGTTAGTTTTTCTGCGCGCACACTTTCATCAATTCCAGCCTCAGCTAAAATTTTATGTGAAGTGGTCCAGCCAATGCCGTAAATATAAGTTAAAGCGGCAACAGTGCGCTTCTTAGCTGGTATGTCTACTCCTGCGATACGTGGCATATTAAAAACCTCCAAAAAACCGTCGATAGTCTTTCGTACATCGTACATCGTAAAAAACGAAGTACGAACGACGAAATACTATCCTTGTTTCTGCTTGTGCTTAGGGTTGGTACACAAAACTCTAACCACCCCGCTTCTGCGAATTATTTTACATTTAGCACATATTTTTTTAACTGATGATCTTACTTTCATAACGTTATCCTATTTCTGCCTGTTTTACTTTGCTCTATATATAATTCTTCCTCTGGTTAAATCATATGGTGAAAGCTCCAGAGTAACACTATCACCGGGTAAAATTTTTATAAAATGCATACGCATTTTCCCAGAAACATGGGCCAACACTTTGTGACCATTTGGCAATTCTACCCTAAACATCGCATTAGGCAGGGTTTCCAAAACTTTTCCTTCAACTTGAATTGCTTCTTCTTTAGACATAGTTTACAATTTACTTAAAATTTCTGGTCCTTCCTCTGTTATGGCAATTGTATGCTCCATATGAGCAGAAAGTTTTCGATCTTTAGTTACCACTGTCCAACCATCTTCTAAAACTTGCACCTCATATGTTCCTTCATTAATCATGGGTTCCAAAGCTAACACCAAACCTGGTCTTAACCGCATACCAGTTCCCTTTTCACCAAAATTTGGAACTTGTGGATCTTCATGCAAGGAACGACCAATTCCATGCCCGACATAATCTCGCACCACTGAATAGCCTGCTTGTTCCGCGCACTGCTGAATTTCTGCCGAGATATCATATAAACGATTTTCTTTGCAAGCTGCCTTTATACCACTATCCAATGCTTTGCTAGTTGTTTCCAGCAGCTTTTCAGCATTAAGTGAAATTTGACCAACTGGCAAGGTCTGGGCATGATCACCATAAAAACCATTTAAAAAAACTCCGCAATCAATACCAACAATATCGCCCTCAACTAATTCACGTTTACCAGGTATACCATGCACCACTTCTTCATTCACTGATATACATAACGTATGTCGATAGCCATGATATCCCTTAAATGCTGGTTTGGCTTTTCTGCCAATAATCATTTCTTCAGCTATTTTATCTAGCTCTATGGTGGTAACTCCCGGTTTAATCAAACTTGCTAAATGGGCCATTACTTCTGCTACAATCTGGCTCACCCGTTTCATTTTATCGATTTCATCTCGGGACTTTAGAATTACCATGGTTCAAACTCTTCTCTATCAAAGAACAAATATCATTAAAAACTTCATCAATAGGCTTGGCACCAGAAATTTCTTTTAACAAACCAAGTTCCCTATAAAAACCAATCAAAGGCTCTGTCTGATCTCTATATACTTTTAGACGATCTTTTACTGTTTCTTCTTGATCGTCCTTTCTCTGGATCAGCGTTGCTCCGCAATCATCACAAAGATTATCGTCTTGCGGCGGCGTATATTCCACATGATAAGTTGCTCCACAAGCTGGACACTGTCTTCTTCCTGAAATTCTTTTCACTACATCTGGATCTGAAACATCTATATTAATCACAGCCCCAATTTTTTTGGCTGCATTTTTTAGCATTCCATTTAAGGCTTCTCCCTGAGCTACTGTTCTGGGAAAACCATCTAAAATAACACCTTGCTTACAGTCAGGCTTAAGTAAACGCTCCTGCATCACACCTATTATAACTTCATCTGGAACAAGCCGCCCGCTTTCCATATAATTTTTGGCTTTGAGCCCAATAGGCGTTTGGGCCTTTACTGCTGCTCTTAACATGTCACCAGTTGAGAGCTGTAATATATTATATTTCTTCTCTAATTTTTTAGCCTGGGTTCCTTTACCACATCCTGGAGGTCCCATTAAAATTAAAATCATTAGCCTCTTCGTCCCCTAAATCTGCCACCTGCTTTTGCGCCTAAAAATCCTTCATAATGGTGAGTTAGTAAATGAGATTCAATCTGCGATAAAGTATCCATAGCCACACCAACCACAATAATTAAGGAAGTTCCACCAAATGTATATGCTAATGACGATGGAATTCCAAAATGACGAATTAAAAATTCTGGAACAATACAAACCGCGGTTAAATATAATGCTCCACCTAAAGTAATCCTGGTTAAGACACGATCAATGTAATCTGAAGTGCTTTTGCCAGGTCTTATTCCAGGAATAAAACCGCCAAATTTTTTCATATTTTCTGATACATCTATTGGATTAAAAGTCACTGCAGTATAGAAGTATGCAAAAAAGATAATTAAGCCACCATAAATAACTGAATGCAGCCAACCAGTTGCTAAAGCTGAAGCAATCATTTGCATTGGCCCGCTTTTTACAAACTGGGCAATGGTCGCTGGAAACATAATTATAGAAGAAGCAAAGATCGGCGGAATAACTCCTGCTGTATTAACCTTTAATGGCAAATGCGAAGACTGACCGCCATACATCTTTCTTCCCACCACACGCTTGGCATATTGCACTGGAATACGGCGTTGCGAGCGTTCCATAAAAAGAATAAAACCAATTAAGCAAGCGATGAACACCAACAAAACTAGAAAACCAAAAAAACCACCAAACTGTTCTTTGGTGCTCCAAGCATCGCGAAAACCCACTGGGATGCGTGTGACTATACCAGCAAAAATGATCAAAGATATACCATTTCCAATACCACGTTCAGAGATAATTTCACCTAACCACATTAGAAAAGCAGTACCAGCAGCCAGGGTAGTCATAGTAGTAATATAAAATTGCCAATCTGAAACACCTGGCAAAACAGCGCCTTGTTGCTTTAAACCATAAGCAATGCCAAAACCTTGAATTAAAGCCAGGATCACTGTGCCATATCTGGTATAGCGAGTAATCTTTTTCCGTCCAGCATCACCCTCTTTGGATAAACGCTCAATAGCTGGCACTGAAACAGAAAGAAGCTGAAAGATAATGGAGGCGCTAATATAGGGCATAATACCCAAAGCAAACACGGAAAAGTTAGAAAGCGCCCCACCAGAAAATAAATTAAAAATTTCAAAGATCGTACCTTGAGAAATAATATTTTTCACCACATCAGCAGAAATACCAGGCGTTGGCACAAATACGCCTAAACGATAAACAGCCAACATCATGATGGTGAAAAAAATCCTGCGCCGCAGCTCAGGAATTTTGGCAATGTTTGTTATTCTTTCAGACACCTACAACCTCAGTTTTTCCACCCTTAGCTTCAATCTTTTGTTTTGCTGATGCTGAAAATCTTGCTGCTTTTACCACCAGCGCATGAGGCACATCGCCGCGACCCAAAACAGAAATACCATCATGTTTTCTCTTAATAATACCTTTTTCAATCAAGGCTTTTTCAGTAATTTCAGTATTTTCTTTAAAAACAGCCAGCTGATCAAGGTTAACAACTGCATATTGCTTCTTAAAAATATTAGTAAAGCCTCGTTTCGGCAAACGACGAATCAAAGGCATTTGTCCACCTTCAAAACCAAGCTTACCCATACCACCAGCGCGTGCCCTTTGACCTTTATGGCCCTTGCCTGAAGTACCACCCTGGCCAGAAGCGTCGCCACGGCCCAATCTTTTGGTTTTTCTTTTTTTTCGCCCTGCTGGCAAGGAAATTTCATTTAACTTCATAGTTTCTTAACCCTACTTTCTGATAAGCTCTAATTTTGTTAGACCGGAAATAGCTGCTTTCACAACATTATGTGGATTGCTAGTTCCCAAGGACTTCGTAAGAATATCATGAATTCCGGCAGATTCAACTACAGCGCGAACTGGGCCACCAGCAATAACACCAGTACCAGGAGATGCTGGTTTCATAACCACCCTGGCAGCTCCATATTTACCTATAATATCATGGGGAATGGTGCCGTTCTTTACTGGTACTCGTACCATATTTTTTCTGGCACCTTCAGTTGCTTTACGAATAGCTTCCGGCACTTCCCTGGCCTTACCCAAAGCAAATCCAACCCGACCATTGCCATCGCCTGCCACAACCAGGGCTGAAAAACTAAAGCGCTTTCCACCCTTTACCACCTTAGCCACGCGGCTGATATGCACAACGCGCTCGATGAATTCCGATCTTTCTTTTTCAAATGTTTCTCTTTTTCTTGATTCCATAAATTATGCCTTTAGAATTTCAATCCTTTTTCCCGCGCAGCTTCTGCTAGCGCTTTTACCCGACCATGAAAAAGATAACCACCACGGTCAAAAACCACCTTTTCCACACCTTTGGCTTTAGCTCGCTCAGCAATTGCTTCGCCTATTCTTTTAGCGCCTTCAACAGTGGCAATACCTTTAATACCCTTCATATTCTTCTCATAGGAAGATGCAGCAACCAAGGTAATTCCTGTTTGATCATTAATTATTTGAGCCATAATATGTTTAGCGCTACGAAACACCGAAAGACGCGGACGATCACTATTACCTGAAATCATCTTCCTTATATGTTTCCGTCTTCTATTTCTTTTTTGTGCACGTTCCTGCATTGCTTCCTCCGTTACTTGGTAGCTCCTATCGCAGCCTTACCAACCTTACGCTTGATATATTCATCTGAATATTTAACTCCTTTGCCTTTATATGGCTCAGGAGGTCTAATCTTCCGAATTCTTGCTGATGTTTCACCTACTAAAGATTTGTCAGCGCCACTCACTACAACATGAGTTTGTTTATCAACTTTAATTTCAATTCCTTTTGGTATAGCGAACTCAACTGGATGGGAGAAACCAAGACTTAATACTAAGTTGCTTCCTTTTACTTCAGCTCGATATCCCACGCCAACAATATCTAATTCTTTTTTAAAACCAGTGACAACACCGTTTACCATATTAGCAACCAAAGCCCTTACCAAACCTTGACTCATTCTGGCTTGGCGACTCTCATCTTTTCTGGTCACTTCAAAACCGTTATCAGTTATCTTAAACTCTAAACAACCCCAATCTGGCGCTTGAGTAGATAATTCTGCTTTAGGACCTTTAACATTTATTTTCAGGCCATCAACACTAACTGTTACGCCTTTGGGTATTGCTACTGGTCTTTTTCCTATCCGCGACATTTCTCCTCCGAAACATTACCAAATACTTGCTATAATTTCACCGCCCAATTTTTTGGCACGCGCATCATCATCTTTCATAATTCCTTTGGAAGTGGAAATAATGGCTACGCCCCTACCACAACGCACAGGCTCAATTGCTGAACTCTTTATATAAACCCGCCTACTGGGCTTGCTTATTCTGGTAATTTCTGAAAAAATTGGTTTATTATTTGTTCTATACTTAATACCAATAATCAAAGATTTCTTTTGCTTTTCGCCTGCAACCTGAACATCACCGATAAATCCCTCTTGAGCAAAAATATTTGCGATATTTTCTTTAACCCGAGAGTACGGCACAACAACCTGGCCATGCTTAGCATTGGCTGCATTTTTTATTCTAATAAACATATTAGCAATTGGATCTGTCATCATAATCAATACTCCTTTACCAACTAGCTTTTACCACACCTGGCAATTCAGCATTCAAGGCCATTTGTCTAAAACATAGGCGACACATTTCAAACTTACGCATATAGGCACGTGACCTACCACAACGAGGACATCGGTTATAACCTCTGACCCCAAATTTGTTCTTGCGAGTTGCTTTAACTCTTAAACTAGTTTTTGCCATATTTTCTTCGTTCGTCGTTCGTCATTCGTATTTCGTACAAAAACGATGTACGATATACGATATACGAACTACTGTTTCCTAAAGGGCATACCCATTAAATCTAGCAGCCGTTTTCCTTCTTCATCGGTTTTAGCGGAGGTCACAAAAGTAACATTCATACCATTAACTTTAGTAACTTTATCATAATTAATTTCTGGAAAAATAATTTGCTCTGTTAAACCCAAAGTGTAATTTCCACGACCATCAAATGCTTTGAAAGAAACACCCTTAAAATCGCGAACACGGGGCAAAGCAACATTTACCAAGCGATTCATAAATTCATACATTCGACCACCACGTAAAGTTACACTAGCACCGACCACCGCGCCTTTACGTAATTTAAAATTAGCAATTGATTTTTTAGCCTTAGTAAAAATTGGTTTCTGTCCGCTTATGGCCTCAATTTCTTTTGCCGCAGTTTCCAAAATTTTTCTATCTTGAAGTGCTTCTTTAATACAAGTGTTAACCACAATCTTTACCAAACGAGGAATTTCCATTTTGTTTTTATACTTGAATTCCTCCTGCAAAGCTGGAACGCAGTTAGCAAGATAGTGTTTTTCAAAAGGGAAAGGTTTTCTAGGTTCAACCGGACGTTTCTCTTTTTTAGGTTTTGCCTTGGCTTCTCCAGGTTGCTCTTGAACCTTAGCATCGATTTTTGGAGCTTTATCCTTTTTCTCTTTTACCTTGTCTGTTTTAGGTGCCTGTTTTGTATTTTTCTTTTCCTCTGCCATAGCTACTTCCTTGTCTCAATTACATCGCCAGTTTTTTTCGAAATCCGAACTTTTTTACCATCGTCTAAAAATTTGTAACCAACCCTAGTTGGTTTTGATAATTTCTCATCGTAAAACATTACATTAGATATATGCAAAGATGCTTCTTTTTCAACAATACCACCTTGCCTTTTAGTTTGAGTGGGTTTTTGATGTTTTTTAATCATATTCAAACCTTGCACATAAACTCTAGATTTTTGGGTATCTATGCTCAGCACTTTACCGGTTTTACCTCTATCCTTACCGGTTACTACCATTACCATGTCACCTTTTCTGATATTCATTCTTTCCTCGCAATCAAAGCACCTCAGGCGCCAAAGAGATAATTTTAGTGAACTTTTTAGCTCTTAACTCTCTGGCAACTGGTCCAAAAATACGGGTTCCCAAAGGTTCTCCAGCTTCGTTAATCAAAACCGCTGAATTACCATCAAATCTAATAATAGAACCATCTGGACGCCGCACTTCTTTTTTAGTTCTGACAATTACCGCTTTTTTAACATCTCCTTTTTTTACTTTTCCACCAGGAGAAGCTTCTTTAACGGAAACAACTATAATATCACCAATAGTGGCGTAGCGCCTGCGGGTTCCGCCCAACACTTTAATGCACATCACCAATTTGGCGCCTGAATTGTCAGCAACACTTAGTTCTGTTTGTTGTTGAATCATACCAACTCCACTCCCTGCGTAACATCCAAACTTTCTCCGCGTTTAATAATATTAGTTACGCGCCAGCGTTTTCTTTTAGATAACGGGCGACATTCAATAATTTCCACTTGATCACCTACACGGCAATCATTCTTTTCATCGTGAGCAGTAAACTTTCTTCTTTGGCGCACATATTTTTTAAAAACCGGATGTTTAACCATGTTTTCAACTAGCACCACAACGGTTTTATCCATTTTATCTGACAAGATTATACCTGTTTTTACCTTTTTATTTTGCTGTTCCTTCATTAAGCGTTCCTTTTCTGCCTTAAAAAAGTTTTTACCCTAGCCAAGTCCTTTTTAGTCTTTTTAATATCAGATGTTTGCTTTAATTGACCTGTGCCAAGCTTAAATTTTAGCTGAAAAATATCAGCTTCCAATTTTTCTTCCAAAGAAGAAAGTTCTACTACTGGCTTATCTCTCAACTCAACGGGCTTCACGATGCACCCCCCGCTCTACAATTACTGTTTTAACTGGCATCTTATGTGATGCCAATCTTAATGATTTAAGAGCTGTTTCTCTTTCTACACCTTGAATTTCATAAAGCATTCTACCTTTTTTTATGCAAGCCACCCAAATTTCTGGTGGCCCTTTACCGCGACCCATTCTGGTTTCAGTGGGCTTTTTGGACAAAGGTTTATCTGGAAAAATTCTGATCCAGAGCTTACCACCTCTTTTAGTAGCATGTGTCATAGCTAGACGACCTGCTTCAATTTGCCGGGAAGTTACCCAACCATGGTCTAAAGACTGCAGGCCAAAATCTCCAAAAGATAAATTGCAACCACGTCTAGCAGTACCACGCACTCTACCTTTTTGTTGTTTTCGATATTTTGTTTTTGCTGGTTGTAACATAGCTGCACCTAAATAATTTCGCCTTTATAAATCCAAGTTTTAACACCAATTTTACCATAGGTTGTCATTGATTCAGCAAATCCATAATCAATATCAGCCCGCAATGTATGCAAAGGCACGCGACCTTCGCGATACCATTCACAACGTGCCAATTCTGCTCCACCTAGTCTTCCAGAACATTGAATTTTAATTCCTTCAGCTCCCAATTTTAAAGCAGATTGCACAGCTTTTTTCATGGCGCGACGAAAAGCAATTCTTCTTTCCAATTGCAAAGCCACATTCTCCGCTACCAGCTGCGCATCTAATTCTGCTTTTCTAATTTCTTTAATATTTAGTTCCACGCCTTCTTTGCGATTTTGCTGTAATTCACCTTTTAAAGATTCAATGCCAGCGCCTTTTTTTCCAATAGCCAAACCTGGTCTGGCCACAAAAACATTGACAATTAATTTACCAGCAGGGCGTTCAATCTCTACGCGAGAAACACCAGCACTATATAGCTTCTTTTTCAGTTGCTTGCGAATCGCTTCGTCTTCTCGAACTTGTTTGGCATAGCGACCTTTTGGCGCATACCAATTTGAAACCCAAGTTTTGGTTGTTCCCAGTCTATAGCCTATTGGATGTGTTTTTTGTCCCACGCTTACTTCTCCTCTAATTCTATTGATACGTGACTTGAACGCTTTAGTATCTTAGTGGCCATACCACGAGCCCTTGGTAGCCAACGGCGCATGGTTGGTCCTTCATCAATCAAAATTGTTTTTACATAAAGATTATCTACATCAATGCCGCCTTTTTGCTCGGCATTAGCTAACGCTGATTTTACAACTTTTAATATTGGTGTCGCTGCACTTCGTTTGCAAAAATTAAGATAATCTATTGCGCCTTGCACACCTTTACCCCGAATTTGATTAGCTACCACTCTCATTTTACGAGGTGTTATTCTAATATATTTAGCTTTTGCTACAACTGCCATTACCTTCCTCCTACTCGGTTACTTTGACCTTTTTTTCACCAGAGTGACTACGAAAAGTTCTGGTGGGGGCAAACTCACCCAATTTATGACCAACCATATTTTCTGTAACAAAAATTGGAATAAATTTTTTGCCGTTATGTACTGCTATGGTTAAACCAACCATATCTGGCAAAATCATTGAGCGCCTTGACCAGGTTTTAATTACCTGCTTATTGGAACTTGCCTGCGCTGCACTCACCTTCTTTAAAAGATGATCATCAATAAAAGGTCCTTTTTTAATCGAACGAGCCATATTAACTCCAATTTATTTTTTTCTGCGTGATACAATAAACTTCTGAGTTCTGCTGTTATTACGCGTCTTGCGTCCTTTAGTACACCATCCCCAAGGAGAAACCGGATGACGACCGCCTTTGGTCCTACCCTCTCCGCCTCCGTGTGGATGATCAACTGGATTCATTGCTGTTCCACGCACATATGGACGCCAACCCATTAAACGGTTTCTACCAGCCTTACCAATTTGCACATTGGCATGATCAACATTGCCAACTTGGCCAATAGTTGCCATACAGTTTACATGAAAAATTCTTACTTCACCTGAAGGCATCTTAACTTGAGCTTGTGTGCCTTCGCGAGCCATTAATTGGGCTAAGGTACCAGCTCCTCTGGCCATTTTTCCACCACTACCAGGAGTCATTTCAATATTATGAATGGTGGTGCCTAATGGAATATCTTTTAACTTAAGAGCATTTCCTGGCTGAATCTCAGCATTGTTTCCTGCTAAAACTGTTTGTCCAACTGTCAAACCCACTGGAGCTAAAATATATTTTTTTTCACCATCAGCATAATTTAAAAGAGCAATATTAGCAGAACGATTAGGATCATATTCAATTGAAGCAACTGTGGCTGGAACATCCAGTTTGTTGCGTTTAAAATCAATAATACGATATTTTCTTTTACTGCCACCACCACGATGCCTGGCAGTAATTCTGCCATAGCAGTTTCTACCTGAATGTTTGGTAAGATGAACGGTTAAAGATTTTTCCGGTTTATCACTTGTAATTTCAGAAAAATCTAAACGCGCCATTCCTCTGCGACCTGGCGTATCTGGTTTGTAATTCTTAATACCCATTTATTTACCCTCTAAAAATTCGATTCGATCTCCCTCTTTTAGCGTAACCATAGCTTTTTTCCAATTAGAGGTAAGACCGATGCTTTTACCTACGCGCTTTCTTTTACCCAGCACGTTCATGGTTTTCACTTCTGCAACCTTTACGTTAAAAATTTCTTCGACAGCTCGGCGAATATCATATTTATTAGCTTTAGAATCAACTCTAAAGAAATATTGATTAGCGTCCGCTTGAGCTCGAGAGCTTTTTTCAGTAATTAACGGTTTTTGAATTACTTGATGTTTCTTCACGACTTTAACATCTCCTGAACTTTGTTTAAGGCATCGGTTGTCATAACCAAATGCTCATGTTTCATAATGTCTAGAACATTCAAACTATCCCAATTAGTCAGCTGCACACGTGGAATATTGTTCATTGATTTTTTCAAATTCAAACTAGATTTTTCAACCACAAATAAACCATTGGTAACACCCAAATTTTTTAACATTTTAGCCAGAGGTGCGGTTTTTGGTTCAGTCACACTTAATTCCTTAATCAACACCAAATTTCCCTCTTGTTGCTTCATGGCTAAAGCTGCCTTTAAAGACTGCCGGCGCACCTTTTTGGGGATAGTATAAGTATAATCCTTGGGATGGGGACCAAACGCTTTGCCGCCTCCCACAAAAATATTAGCAGTAGCAGAGCTGTGGCGAGCTCTACCAGTACCTTTTTGACGATAGATCTTCTTGGTACTACCTGACACCAAAGCCCTATTTTTACAAGATGCGTTACCCTGTCGTTTGTTAGTTAACTGATTTTTTACTGTTTCGTAAATTAGCGCCTTATTTGGTTTTTCGCCAAAAATATCTTCAGCTAAATCAGCTTCGCCAACTTTCTTTTTTGTTAAATCAAAAATTGTCTCTTTCATTTCATTCACTCCATCGCAATGACAATCGCTTACTCTTTTTTATCACTTTCCTCTTTAGCGGATTCTGTTTTTGTTTCTTCAGCTTTTGCCACCGGTGTTTCTGTTGCTGCCTGTTCTATTAAATCTTTTCTATCTTCAAAATCTGCAGCTTTATTAACTAACAACACCAAACCTTGTCTAGGTCCAGGAATTCCACCCTTAATTAACAAAATATTTTCTTCAGGTCTAACTTCAACTACCGTAATATTTTGTATTGTTACTCGATCAACTCCGTAATGACCTGGTAAACGCGTATTCTTAAATAATCTACCTGGCCAAGTACGCATACCTGTTGAGCCAGGACGACGATGAAAATCTGAACCATGAGACGCAGGACCACCGTGCTTACCATGACGTTTGATCACACCTTGAAAACCCCTACCTTTGGTAGTGCCAATTACATCAATTGCGTCACCAGGCTTAAAACCTTTTACAGTTAACACTTGTCCTACTTCAAACTTCTCAACATTATTTGTTCTAAATTCTCTGAGATGACGATAGGTTTTGACACCCTTTTTTTCACAATGCATTCTTTTGGCTTTGGAAAGTTTGGTAGGCTTAACATCTTCAAAACCTAACTGAAGAGCATTATAACCATCGGTGTTTTTGTTTTTGCGTTGAACAACTGAACAAGGACCAACTTGCAAAACAGTCACTGGAATTTGATTTCCATCCTTATTATACACCTGTGTCATGCCTAATTTTTTACCGATTAATCCTAACATAAATTCCTCTAAATCATCTTAATCTCAACATCTACTCCAGATGATAATTCTAGCTTCATTAAAGCATCTATTGTTTGTTGCGTTGGCTCTAAAATATCCAACATTCTTTTATGCGTTCTGATTTCAAATTGCTCTTGAGATCGCTTATCAACATGAGGTGAACGCAGAACAGTATATCTCTCAATTTTTGTTGGCAATGGTATCGGGCCAGCTAACCTGCCACCAGTGCGATGCACAGTGCCAACGATCTCTGTCGCTGATTGATCTAATAATTTGTGATCAAAAGCTTTGAGTTTAATTCTTACTTTTTGTCCCTTGTCATACTGTTCAGCCATTTAGTACCTCTAACCTATTCTTATTCAACAACCTCAGTTACCACGCCAGCACCTACGGTGCGGCCACCTTCACGAATTGCAAATCTCAATTCTTTTTCCATGGCAATTGGGGCTATTAGTTCTATTACCATTTGTACGTTATCGCCAGGCATTACCATTTCTACATTCTCGGGTAATTGGCAAATACCGGTTACGTCTGTTGTTCTAAAATAAAACTGCGGTCTATATCCTTTAAAAAATGGAGTATGTCTTCCACCTTCTTCTTTTGTCAAAACATACACTTCTGACTTAAAATTCTTATGTGGCTTTATA
>JBDRBB010000019.1:0-3094 GCA_043823065.1 Pseudomonadota bacterium
AGTTTAACTATATTTTCAACAACAAAAATCCCCTAAAAAGGGGATTTTTATTTGGCGGAGAGGGTGGGATTTGAACCCACGGTACCTTGCGGTACGCCAGTTCTCCAAACTGGTCGATTAAGCCGCTCTCGCACCTCTCCAATTTCCAATTTCTATTTTCTAATTAGGCATGTATAATCATACCTAGCTTGTTGTATGCAAGAGAAAATATTATTATTAATGTTTTTCATTGATTTTGCTGGTTTTAGAAATTAGATATTTCAAGAAATCCGCCCTTGGCGGATTTGGAGAGGTGGCTGAGTCCGGCTGAAAGCGGCAGACTCGAAATCTGTTGTTCATCTTAGGGTGGACCGTGGGTTCAAATCCCACCCTCTCCGCACAAGAAAACCCCCATTTTTGGGGGTTTTTATTTTAAGCTACCACAATATTGACCAAACGTTTGGGCACCACAATCACTTTCTTGATATCTTTTCCAGCCAGATATTTTTGCACTGTTTCATCAGCTAGCGCCATTTTTTCCAATTCTTCCTTAGCAGTTTCTGGCTGTACAACTAGCTTACTTCTTAATTTACCATTCACTTGAATTGGCACTTCAATTTCTAATTTCTGAGTCAGCTCTTCAGTCCAAGTTGGCCAACCAGCTTCAAAAACAAACCCTTCTTGCTTTAAAGCATTGTGCCACAGCTCATCTGCCAAATGGGGAGCAAACGGAGCCAGACAAATAGTAACAGCCTTTAAGGTATCCAAAGAAATTTCTTTTGGATCAACCTTATCTACAGCATTCATGAATTCCATAAACGCAGCAATGGCTGTATTAAAGCGCAAGCCCTCAATACGCTCGGTAATGGTTTTAATCAAGGTGTGTCTTAGTCTGGCCACTTCATCATTATCCTTTCCTGCCAGAGAAACAGTGTGATTCACCCAAGCAAAATAGCGTTTCAAAAACCTGGAACAACCTTCAATGCCATTGGTGGTCCATTCAGCATCAACTTCTGGCGGACCAACAAATAATTCATATAACCTAACTGAATCTGTGCCATATTTTTCCACCAAAGCATCTGGAGGCACATCATTGGATTTAGATTTAGACATTTTGTCTAAAGTTATTAAAAGTTCTTTTTTACAAGTTGGGCATTTATCTTTTTCTATAACAGTTTCCTCAGCCAGCCAGGTGCGGCAACAATCGCACCGAAAAGAACGGCGACAAATCATGCCTTGATTAAACAAGCGCTTAAAAGGTTCGTTAAATTTTACCAGACCTTCATCAAATAAAACTTTTACAAAAAATCTGGCATAGAGCAGATGCAAAATTGCGTGTTCAACACCGCCCACATACATATCAACTGGCAGCCATTCTTTTACAGCCTCAGGATCAAACGGGCCCTGATCATATTTGGGCGAGGCATAACGCAAAAAATACCAGCAAGAGCCGGCCCATTGGGGCATGGTGTCTGTCTCACGCTTGGCTGGCCCCTTACATTTTGGGCAAGGCACATTCACCCACTCTTTAATGGCTGCCAAGGGTGAATCACCAGTACCGGTTACCTGATAACTTTCCACATCCGGCAACAATACTGGCAAATCTTGTTCTGGAACTGAAACTTCACCGCATTTTTCACAATGAATAATAGGAATAGGCTCACCCCAATAACGTTGGCGAGAAAAAACCCAGTCGCGCAAACGATAATTAACCGCAAACTTGGCTAAACTCTTCTCTTCCAGCCACTTGGTAACTTTACGCTTTCCTTCTATTGAAGGTTGCCCGTTAAAATCTGCGCTATTAATCATCTTGCCTTCGCCAACATAAGCTTGTTTTAATGTTCCATTATCATTTCGCACAGCTTGTTCATTATGAATAACTTCAATTATGGGTAAGTTAAATTTGGTGGCAAATTCAAAGTCGCGCTCATCATGGGCTGGCACAGCCATAATTGCGCCAGTACCATAACCCATGAGCACATAATCTGAAATCCAAACCGGAATTTTTTGGCCATTCACTGGATTAATCGCATAAGCGCCAGTGGCTACACCTGTTTTTTCCCGGTCTATTACCGTTCTTTCCTGATCGCTCTCTTTTCTGGTCTTTTCAATATATACTTCCACATCCTTACGCTTTTCTTTAGCTGCTGTTTTTAAGACCAAAGGATGCTCTGGCGCCATTACCACATAAGTTGCGCCCCACAAGGTATCTGGCCTGGTGGTAAAAACTGTTAAAGGATGTTCCAAATTATCAGCGCCAATGACTTTAAATTCAACTTCTGCTCCTTCGCTTCTGCCAATCCAATTGCGTTGCATTAGTTTAACTTTTTCCGGCCAATCCAAATCATCCAAATCATTTAACAAACGCTCGGCATAATCAGTTATGCGCATCATCCATTGTTGACGATCTTTCTTAGTTGTTTCAGTGCCGCAACGCTCGCAGCGACCAGCCACAACTTCTTCATTAGCCAAGCCGCATTTGCAATGAGGACACCAGTTTATAGGAATATTGTTGCGATATGCCAGCCCGCGTTTATACATTTTCAAGAAAATCCACTGGGTCCAATGATAATAATCTGGATCTGTGGTGGCCAACTCTCTGGACCAATCATAGACCGCGCCAATTTCTTTTAATTGGCGCCGCATATTGTCGATATTTTTTTGAGTATTAACTCTGGGGTGCATGCCTTTTTTGATGGCATCATTTTCCGCAGGCAAGCCAAAAGCATCCCAACCCATGGGATGTAAAACAACTTCGCCTTTACCTAAGCGGTAACGGCAAATTACATCTGACAATACATATCCGCGCCAATGACCAACATGTAAACCTTTGCCAGAGGGATAAGGAAACATATCCAAACAATAGAATTTGGTTTTTCCTTCAGGCAAATATGGGGCTTCATAGGCCTTAGCTTCTTCCCATTTTTTGCGCCAATAGGGTTCTATTTTTTGAGGTTGATACACAACTTCATTCTGCTGGGTCATAGATTGTTCTCCACTTGTCATTCCCGCGAAAGCGGGAATCTCTATGTATTTTAGCAAATTAGATCCCTGC
Organism: Pseudomonadota bacterium; assembly: GCA_043823065.1. GTDB lineage: Bacteria > UBA10199 > UBA10199 > 2-02-FULL-44-16 > DYJF01 > JBDRBB01. The sequence goes on from JBDRBB010000019.1 coordinate 3,035, forward strand.
TTTCGCAGGGATGACAAATAATGGTTATGGAGGATTGGGGCGTTTGTCAACTATTTGAGC
>JBDRBB010000020.1:0-32241 GCA_043823065.1 Pseudomonadota bacterium
AATTTATTTGTATTCTGGACAGATACCTCAATGAGTTATTTAAGATTTTAAAATATTGCAATTTAACTACGAAAACTTTCATTGCGCCCCCTCCTCCGGCGGCTGCTCCTTAATTGTTCCTAAATAGACTGGATTGCTTCGCGGAGTTTATCCTAAGCGAGCTATTCACCCTTCGACAAGCTCAGGGTGAACGGTGAAGAGTCGAAGGGCTCCCCGCAATGACAAACCTATCCAACCTCGAAGGTGGGACTGGTTAATAAACCCTGTGGATTCCCGCTTTCGAGGTTGTTTCCAAAGTGCCGTTCGTGGTTCGACAAGCTCACCACGAACGGCTAACTATTTGATTTCCCGTTCGCCCTGAGCTTGTCGAAGGGTGAATAGATCGCTCAGGACAGGCTTTGCGACGAAGCAATCCAGACCTAAAGAAAAAAATCTGCCATAGACAACCAAATTGATTGTAGCTATACTATTTATTATGCGCGGCCTAAAAAAATTTAAAAAATTTGACGATGCCAATAAAAACAGTCTTGATGAATATTGTAGAAATAAATTAGACTTATCAAAGACAGAACAATATTTTCAAGAAATGGCTGGTTGGATAAAAAACCCTTATAAACCAGGATTATATAAATTTAGTTCATTTAAAGAAGCGCGTGACTTTGACAGACAGCAATATATCAAAAAAGCAATTGCCAAGAATAGCAAATGATCACCTTGCAAAAACTAACAGAGACTTGCAAACGTCTAAATGAAGCTAAAGTTCAATATATCGTTATAGGTGGTTGTGCAATATTTCTGCATGGTTATGAAAGAACAACCAGGGATATAGATATACTGATTGATGCTTCTCCCCAAAACATTGAAAAATTAAAAAAAGCCTTGCAAGATATTTTGCCAGAAGCATGTGCTGAGCTAAAGGCAGAAGACGTGCAAGCAAACACTGTAGTAAGAATGGTTGGAGAGGATCTAGTCGTCGATTTAATACATCAAGTTGGCAAAATAGATTATGAAGGTATTTGGGAGCAAAGAATAATTGAAACAATTAATGGAGTTGCAGTGCCTATAGCAAATGTAGATGCGATGTTAGAATTAAAAAGAGGCGTGAGAGATGTTGATAAAAAAGATTATTTATTCCTCAAAGGCAAGAAAAAACTTTTAGCAAAACAATCTAAATAGATTTGAAGCAATCCAGCCCCGTTGTCATCCTGAACGCAGTGAAGGATCCCCGTAGTACAGTTTTGTCATCCCCATACATCGAGAACCAAAACCTCTGTGTTCTTTGTGCCCTCTGTCAGATTTTTGATTGCAGCATTTTCGTTCTCCATGTCCAAAAACACTACACCTATTGGGCCCCTATTTTTATTAACCCCTTGTAAATTAATAACAAAACAATTGGTACAAAAAATGCTAATACAAAATTGTAATATCAATTGACAATCATATCACTTAAGATTTAGGAGGTACTTGATATGAGTGATAAAACTAAAAAGAAAAAACATGGAAATGGAAGTCCTGAACATTATAATGCCATTTTGCTAGAGGATATTCGTGCCAAGATGGAATTTGTAATAGAGAAGATGCAAGTTAACCAGGATGCTTCAGAAAGGGAAATTCAATTACTAGAAAAAAAGGTTACAGGAGAATTTGAATTGTTAAAAAGTGTTATACATAAACACTCTGATGATCTTGAATTACAAACAATAATTAGAAAAGGTTTAGATAATAAAATTAAAGAAAATAACTTGCAACTCGTTGAGAACAATAAAAAAATCGAGGCGCTAAAAAAACAGATTGAGCAAATGGAAAACCGTCTAATTGACACTATCCAGGCGCATCTTAATGAGCTAGGGGCCAAGTCAGAAAATCACGAAACCCGCCTTAGCAACCTTGAGAACAATAGATGTTAAATTTTGGGTGTGCCAAAGGCATAGAGCAAGATTAAAACAAAACTTAACTATGTATGATAACAGCGTAGGGCAGGTCTTCGAATCCGGACCGACAACTCTCAAGCTAGTAATAGTTTCGTGATGGTGTAGGGAGGTGAGAAGACCTGGCCGTGTATCCCCTCAAAATGATACTCATTAAGCAACGTCCTGGGTATATTTGCACCTAACTAATGCGCTTCCTTTAAGCTAATCTCCTAAAATCACTTGTCTTTTTAACCCATATGGCCTTTGCCCCATCTTGGCACATCTTTTGCTAATATTTCATTCCGTATGTCATTGCGAACGCAGTGAAGCAATCCCGATTAAGCCTTGCAATGACAAAAGCAGAGGGGGAGCAAATGTCAGGCAAATTAGTCAACTTAATCATATTCACTTTCTTTTTAATAGCTCCAGCCCTGTCTTTAGCTGCCCCGCCTTGTGCTATACTAGGCGCTCCGGTAAAAGTGGTTGCGCCTTCACCTCCTGTAGCTCCTGCACCAGCAGTGCCTTGTCACCCAGTTGATATTAGTGAAGTTCCTGTAGAAGCGTTTTCTTGTGCTCCAGGAGAAAAAATAAATATTGATATTATAACATTGCAAGCAGAACTTAATGATTTCGAAGAACATGATGCTGGTCTAATATATAAATATTGCTATAAAATTATAGGTGATACTCCCCTGATTGCTGATGTTCTGTTTATTAATAACCCTGCTTGCCCCAAACCCATCTATATCAATGGTCTTGAACTTAGTATAGACCCAACAGCTCCAGCAGGCTTAACTATCTTAACTATAAATAACATCACCCATGGCTTAAGAATGGATCAATCTGAACTGCATGGCCATGATTCAGGTACAGGTATTAGGATTGATAGAAGCAACAATGTAACTATCCAGTCCAGCAACTTGGTCAATCTGCACACTGGTATCCAAATCGAAAATAGCAATAATGTTTTACTTGGTGTCACTTCTCCAGATATGCTGGACAAACAAAATACTTTTGAAAATTCTGAAATTGGTATTAACTTAATCAGCGGCAGCAGGGTAAGATATCCAATAAATAGATATATAAATGTTGGCCAAGCGCTTCAAGTTGATCTGGATTTAGGTTTCATTGCCCCCATTCTTCTCACCAATGTTTATGATGATGAAGCAGCAGCAACAGAAGATGTGCTGAAATGCAAAACCAATGAAGAAACCGGTGAAGTTGAGAGCTGGTTGGAAATTGAAAATGCTGAGCCTGGTGATGAAATAATTGTTTATAGAGATATAATTAGTGGGGGAATGCGAGAAGATATTTCTTTTAATAAAAATTATTTAACAGTTTGTAGATTAGATATTGATAATAAATGTTTTATTTCTTTTCCAGATGATATTGAACTTTCTTCTGATAAGTGTGGTAATAATGATCTTAGGGGAGATATTTTAATTAATTTACCATCATCTAGTTTGTTTTCTAGTGTCGGAAGGTTATACAATAAGAAGGGCCCCACCAACATCGGCTCTGAACTTGGCGGCATAGACATCCCAGGCCCAGGTGTTACAGAATCTAGCGCTGGCTCAGATGATGAATTCATTGATGATGAAGAAGAAGGGGGCGGCTCCAATCTAAGTGGCCAAGTGGAACTAGCTGACTCTGGCTCAGACCTGGGTGGCTCCTCCATTGGCAGCGCTGCCACCAGCAAAATGTCCTGCACCCTGCAACCCACAACTAATTCAACCAGGCTTCCAGCTATAATTATTTTATTACCTTTGTTATTATTGTTCACTATGAGGCACAGAAGAAACTCTAAGAAAGGAGGTGTTTTGTGATCAGTTTAAAGTTGCGCTTGGAAGTGTTTATTTGCGGCGTCCGAGCGAGCCATCACAACAGCCTAAAAGCATGGCGAGTGAAGGATCGCAGCCAAAATTTCTGGCGTCTGAAGAAATTTTGGCGTTAGCAAATAAATACTTCCATAAAGCAACTTTGTAAGATTACAAAATACCGAATTGAAATCCAAACTTACCCACCTCATTTCACGCCCCTTGGCCACACCCCCCAAGGGGCACTTTTCTTAAAAATTTCATAAAAAATCCCACAACTTTTTTTCGCTTCAACCGATAACTAGTCATAATTAATAAGGTTTGTCATTCCCGCGTAGGCGGGAATCTATCTTCTTATACGACGCACACCAGGCGCTGTACGCCGTACGATATTTTAGACGCACAGCGTTATTTTAAAGTTGACTTATGAGCTACAAAGGTATCCACTTCTCCCAAGCACGTTGTTTTATAAGTTTTTTTTGGTTTTTCAACCCTAGAAGGGGGGTGGTCGTATGAAGAATTTTTTCACGACCAAGGCCAAGCGTGCCGGAGTGCGCATAGTATTTACTGCTATTGCTTGCGTTTACTTTGCTTCTGGATGCGGAAGCTCATCTCAGATAGTACCTACTAATGAAGTTGCGGCAGATCTAGGAAAGCTAAGTGTTGAAGAGGAAGTTGTTTTTACTGATGCGTACGCTGGCTATTTGGTAATGTTTTTACAAGCAAACGCAAGAAGCAACAAGTCTGTCATTGCGAGCGCAGCAAAGCAATCCAGCACTCAGAATAACAGCCTAAATCTTCCATCTGAAATCTCCGCCGTCATAAATACACACCCCAGCACCAATATCCGCCGCGCTTTAACAATATCCGAAGAAAAAGCAGATCAATTAAGAGCAGAATTACAGTGGCTCTCAGGCAAACAACTTCAAGACTTAAATCTAATTTATTATGTAGATGTTGCTGATCCCAATGAAGCAGTACGCGTCTGGCGTGAGTTAAGACAAAATTCAGATGTGGAAAAGGTTTATCCCCAGCGTCTCACAGTTCCAGCCAGTATCAGTGCTGTCGCAGATTTAACTGGTCAACAAGGATACTTAGGTGCCACTGCAGGTGGCTTAAATGCAGAAGCTGCCTGGGCCAGGGGTGTGACTGGGGAAGGTGTGGTAGTGATGGATAGTGAGGAGGCTTGGAATATCCGTCATGAGGATTTGCCTTTAGATTATCTTCCAGACGATCGTTTTAGTAGCTCTATGTGGTGGCCACCTACATTTCCTACAATTAGCGCTGATATGACGCATGGCACAGCGGTTGTTGGTATTATATCTTCATTAAATAACGGTTATGGTACAACTGGTATGGCCTATGATTCTGAATTATGGTTGCAGATTGGATCTCCGTCATTAAGTTATTTGGATGGCAGGGGAACAGATATTCCAGGTGGTAGTGTAATTTTGCTTGAACATCAAATACCCGGTGCTGAATCTGATTCAACTCCCTGCTCAGAACCAACTACAGCCTGTCAATACGGCTATATTCCTTTTGAAGCAGATCCATTAATCTTTGACCTAGTTGAATATTTTACTGCAGCAGGTATGACTGTAATTTCCCCAGCAGCTAATGGTTCAGTTAGTTTAGCAGATGCAGCTGTTTATCCTGCAGGTTATGAAAACTTATCCTTGTCAGATTCTGGCTCAATCCTGGTTGGTGCCAGCCAGGGCTCAAGCATGGCCAAGGCTTCTTTTTCCAACTTCGGCTCGCCAGTAGAAACCTTTGCCTGGGGCGCAGGCGTGGTCACTACTTCTGCTCCATATGTAACACCAGGCATCTATGATTGGGATGAATCAGGCGGAGTTGCCACACCTAGCACAGATCCTAATAGTTATTTTACCAATCGTTTTGGCGGCACATCTGCAGCAGCGCCCATGGTAGCTTCAGCAGCAGCCCTGGCGCAAAGCTATGTCAAAGATTTGCTGGCTCATGGTGACACGCGCTATCTTATGCCAGATACCATCAAAGAAATTTTAGTTACCACTGGACGGGCTCAAACAGATTTTACTGGCCATAACATTGGCCGCCAGCCCAGAATTGATCTGGCTTTAGATGAGGTTGAAGATTTTATAGATGATATTACCAGAACCTATCCGCAGTTAACCACAGGCGCCAGACTTACTCTGGAACAAGTGCGTGCCTTGCGCACAGCAGGCGTGGGTATTATCTGCAAAAATGGCGATCCAGAAAACAGCGACCCAATTTGTCCAGATGACGGTATCTGGATTCCAGGCACTCAAATTGCCAAGGCCTTGGACTTTGACGGAGATGGCCGAGCAGATTTGGTTTCCTGGACCAAAGGTCAATGGAAACTGGACTTGTCCAGTATAGCAGTGGAAAGCATTACAGGCGATGATAATTTTGGAGCCTGGGATGTAATTATTAATTACCCGTCTATAGATAGCCGCTGGGTCTGGCCTTATGTGGAAGATTATAACTCAGATGGTCGGGAAGATTTGGCAGTCTATGATAAAGAACATGGCACTTGGTATATTGCTTTTACCACTGGCTCTTTGCTGGGTACAGGCATGTGGCAAGGCTGGGACCTGGTCATAGATCATAGTAGGTATTGGGTGGATACTTTAGAAATGGATCCTTGGGAAAGCCAATATAGCAGGCCAGCTCCAGGCGATTATGATGGGGATGGTTTAATTGATCTGGCTATAGCTTGTTCAGATGGTATCTGGCGCATAGATTATGGTGAAGGGCCTGAAGCTGAAAATTATGGGTATGGGAACTTTGAAGGAAAAATAAATCCACGTGGTAATTTTGCTCAAGGTGAAGTTAGATATCTATCAGATGCCCAATTAGCAGCAGCCCCAGGCTGGGCTTATTTACCAATTGGTTCTCCATATTCAAGAAATTTCTGGATAGCCTATAAAGTTCCAGATGGTTTGCCTGATAGTGATGCGATTTATATTTATAATGCTATTGAAGGTATGGAACGTAATTATGGATATAGCTTGCCAGCAATAAGTGGAGGAGCTGAATCAGTTGCTTGGCAAGATGCTGTTAGAAATATCATGCTAAAAACAGGAGAAAAATGGACTTTAGTGAATCCAATTTCTGGCACAGAAACTGCGCCAGCTCCCCAAAACATCTGGGGAGGTCTAAGCTGCCGGCCCATAGTAGCTGATTTTGATGGTAATGATATTGATGAACGGGCTGTGATGTGCCCAAATGAATGGCGCATTGCTTATCAAGAAGATTATTCATCTAAATCCATTGATGGCGCCAGATATATTCCTTTAGGCTATGATACCAAAAAATTTAGCCTGCCTGGCAGGCCATATAGCGGAGGCATTTCCTATGCCAAGGTTTGGGAGTTAATTGAATATTTTCAAGAACTAAACCCAACCACACCGCCACCCATTCCCATCGACATGGCCACTATTACCAGTTATTAGTTGTCATTCCCGCGAAGGCGGGAATCCAAAGGGGAACCCAAAAGGTTCCCCTTTTTGATTGCAGCATTTTCGTTTACCGTTACGGTAAGGTGCTTTGCATTTTTACGCAACTTTTTCCTCAAAAAGGCGATAAAAAGGTTGCTCAAAGCAGCATAAATAGATACAAGATAAGACTTTTTTAAATTGCTTTTAAGCCAACACTATGATATTACTCAAGAAATTAATAGCGAGCTGGGAGAGAGCATGCGTCTAAAGTCATTAGAAATTGTTGGATTTAAATCCTTTGTAGATAAAACCACAGTAAATTTTGAAGATGAAGTCACTGGCATTGTCGGCCCAAATGGGTGTGGAAAGTGTGTACACGGTGACACCTTGGTTCCTCTTTCTGATGGAAGAGTGCTTCCTATTAGAACTCTAGTTGAAAATACACTCAAGCAAGCTGAGGCAATAGAGCAAACCGATGATGGTGAATATACTTATGATAATCCAGAAAATATTAATGTCTTAGCCCTAGATTGCCAGTCTTTGAAAATGAATGAGCGTCCAGTCTTAGCTTTTGTTAAACGCGGCAGTCCAAAAAAATTACTCAAAGTTACTACTAAATCTGGGCGCACCATTATTGCCACTGAATATCATCCCTTCTTTATTCACGAACAAAGAAAGATAAGAGCAGTTAAAGCCGAAGAATTAACAACCGGTCTGCATGTAGCTTGTCCGCGTTATTTGCCAGTTCAAGCAACCCAAACTCATTTTGTAGCTGTTGCTGCCAATGATAATTCTGAAGAAACTGAACTAATGGCAATTGATAATATGCTGGTTACTAAATCCGCGCGCACTAAACCATTAAGTGTAAAAACCAAGCTCACTCCAGAATGGGGGCGTTTTTTAGGTTATATTATTTCAGAAGGACAAAACAGCTCTTGGACAAATCAAGTGCGTTTTGTAAATAATGATCCAGATGTAATTGAAGATTTTTGCCGGGTAAGTCATGAGTTGTTTGGCAAAGAACCAACTTGTCGCGATTATAAAAACAATGCAAAAGATTGCCTGCTTTTTTCCAGTATCTTGTGCGATTTACTAGAGAGAAGTTTTGGAATTAAACGTGGTGGAAATTCAGCTAGCAAAAAAATTCCTGCGCTGATTTTTAGCGCTCCAGATGAAATTGTTTTAGAGTTTCTTTCTGCCTTGATTGAAGGTGATGGTTGCATTCGTATAGATCGCAGCGATAAAGAACGAAATCCAATTGCTTATTTTGAATATGCTTCAGCTAGTGAAGAATTAGCGCGCGGTTTGGCAACATTGTTGCTAAGATTTGGTATTAGAAGTTTGATTCGCACAAAAAAGAAAAAAGCAACTAATTCAAATGGGTCAACTAAAGAATATTTTTCAGTCTATGTTTATGGAAATAAAAATCTTAAACGCTTAAATGAATTATTGAATTTAGTTAGCTATAAAAAAGATTTGCTTAGCCAAGCAGCCAACTTGACTTGCTCTGCTGCAACTTTAGATGTGATTCCCAACACCTCTTCTGCTTTTAATGATTTATGGAAAAAAGCTCAGGTATCAATTAGCAAAAAACATGCCTTGCGGGGTCGTGTTGAAGCCTATCGAGAAGGTAGATGCAATCCTTCCCGTCAGGGCCTTAAAGAGGCTTTGAATTATGTGCAAGAAAATGGCCAGTTGATGGATGCTGATAGTGTTAAATTAGCTAATCATCTAGATAAATTGACTTGTTCAGATATTTATTGGGATGAAATTATTTCAATTGAAAAAATTGCTGGGGAAGAATGGGTCTATGATCTATGTGTGGAAAAAGATCATAATTTTGTAGCTAATGATTTTATAGTTCATAATAGCAATGTAGTGGATGCCATGCGTTGGGTGATGGGTGAGCAGTCAGCCAAACATTTGCGCGGCAGCAGCATGGAAGATGTAATTTTTGCCGGTTCTGCTGGTCGTCAACCAGTGGGTATGGCTGAAGTGTTTTTAACTTTTGATAATAGCGATGGTCGGGCTCCTGCTCAATATGCCAGTTTTAGTGAAATCCAGGTTGGTCGCCGTCTTTATCGTTCTGGAGAAAGCGAATATTTTATCAATAAAACTTCTTGCCGACTCAAAGATATCATAGATTTGTTTTTAGATACTGGAGTTGGCACCAAGGCTTATTCAGTTATTGAACAAGGCATGGTAGGGCAAGTAGTTTCTTCCAGACCCCAAGACAGGCGCGTATTAATTGAAGAAGCTGCGGGCATTTCCAAGTTTAAATCTCGCAAAGAAGCAGCTTTACGCAAAATAGATTCTACCAAATCCAATCTTTTAAGGCTGACTGATATCTTAAATGAACTCAAACGCCAGATTAATTCTTTAAATCGCCAGGCTAAAAAGGCTGAACGTTATCAGGTTATTATTGATGAATTAAAGCAGCGGGAAACAAACTTGAGCCTTTATCGCTTTTTGGAATATCAAAAGGAATTAAAAATTCTGGAATATGACAAACAAGTAGTAACAGAAAAAGAAGCTGCCTTGTCTGCAGATTTGGCTAAATGCGAAACTGAAATTGAATCGCTGAAATTGTCAGCTACAGAGCTGGAAAGAGAATTAGAAACAGTTCAGGAAGGATTTTACGCCACCAATCAGTCTATTAAATTAAATGAATCTGAAATTGAGCATAAAAGCAAACAAGCTGATGAAATCGAAGCTAGAAGAGTGGCTTTAGCAGAAGATTTGATTGGCTTAAACACCCGTTTGGAATTAATTACTAAAAAACTAACCGAAGCCAATCAAGAAAAAGTTGAGGCAGATTGCGCAACCGAAGGTCTTAGTGAGTCTGTAACCCAGTTGGAAACAAAAACTTCTGGTTTGAGACAACAGCGAAATAAATTAGATGATGATTTGGAAGACAGGCGCAGCGAACTATATTCAACCTCTTCCTTGAATTCAGAATTAAAAATAAGAATAGAGAATTTGGCGCGTAATATTGTGGAAGTTACAGGCAGAATTGCCAAGAATCAGGCTGAAGTAGATGCCATTAATCGGCGTCGTGAACAGCTTTCCTCGGAGACCAGTGAAAGTGAAAAGAAAATTCAAGGTGTGGCAGAGCTAAAAAAACAAGTTGCTCAAGAAGCTATCAAAAAGCGGGAAACATTGCTGCAAACTAGAAAATCTTTAAGCGAAGCCGAACATGGTTTGAAAAATTTACATGTGGAACAGCACACAACCAAGAGTAGATTGGAATCATTGCAAGAGCTGCGTAAAAACCTGGATGGTTATCGAGAAGGCGTGAAAAATGTTTTACGTAAATCCAAAGAAGCGCAGCAAGATCTAAAAGGAGTGTTAGGTACAGTTGGTGATTTTGTGGAAGCAGACCCAACCTATGAAACAGCAGCCAGTGCAGTTTTAGGCGAGCGTATGCAATTTGTGGTGGTGGAATCGCACAGTGAGGGCGTGGAAGCCATTGAATACTTAAAAAGTATTTCTAAGGGCCGCAGTTCTTTTATTCCCTTGAAACTCAGGTCCAAGGAAAATGAGGAAAAAGTTCCTGAAGGAGAGGGTGTTATTGGCCCCTTAACCAGCTATGTGCGCTTTAACGATGATTATAAACAGATTGCTCGCTATTTGTTTGGCGATGTGATTGTGGCTAACTCTTTGCGAGAAGCTCTGGCTAGTTGGGAGAAACATGACACTAATCATACCTATGTTACTTTAGATGGCGAGGTGGTTTCACCATCTGGTGTAGTAACTGGCGGTATTAGCGGTGATGAAGATTATGGTTTTATCGCCCAAAAAAGAAGAATTAAAGAATTAACCGAGGAAATTTCAGAAAGACAGGCAAGAATAGAGCAAGCTGAAACCAATGTTCAGAATTTATCAGCTCAGGCAAAAAAAATAGAAGAAGAATTAGAAGGTATGGAGCGCGACGGCCATGAATTGGAAATTAAGTTGGTAGGCAGAGAACATGCTTTGGAAGGACAACGCGAAGAATCTATTCGTCTAGAAAAAGAACACGATCAATTGGTGGTTGAAATAGCTGAGTTGGCTGAAAATAAAAAGCAGGCTGAACAGGGCCGTCTGGATGCTGAAGCTAAAATCCAGGAACTGGAAAATAATAAGCAACGCTTAAATACTGAACTGGAACATTTAGAGCATCAACTAGAAATAATAGGTAAAGAACTAAATAAATATGAAAAAGAGTCAGTGGATTTAAAAGTTGCTTTGGCTCAAGCTCAAAGCAGACAAAATTCCATTGCCAAAGATATTGAGCAATGTGTAACTCAAAAATCTGAAATAACCGTAGATATAGGTCGAAAGAAAGACGACATTAGTACAGGTGAACAACGAGTAGTGGTTTTGCGTAGAGAAGTGGAAGAAAGAAGAGAAACCTTAAAGTCTTTGGTCACAAAATTAGATAAGCTTTCAATGGCTCAGCAAAGTTTGCAGGGACGTTATGGCGCTGAAACCACAGATATCAGGAACCGCGAGTTTTCTTTAAGAGAGTTAAGATCTAATCGCGACCTGGCCTTAAAAGGCTCGCATGAAAACGATCTTAAATTAACTGAATTAAGAGAAAAAATTCGTTATTTGGTGGAAGGCATTCAAGCGCGTTATCGTATTGATTTGCCGGCTTTAGATCCAGCCAGCTTGAATGCAGAACTAGATTTGGAAGCTGAAGAAAGGGCAGTGGAAGACCTTAAGTCCAGGGTAGATTCCATTGGTTCAGTAAATGTAGATGCGATTAGAGAGTATGAAGAGCTTTCCAGCCGTTATGAATTTATCAATAAGCAATATGAAGATTTGGAAGTGTCGCTAAATGCCCTTCGCCAGGCGATTACAAAAATCAATAAGATTAGCCGCCAAAGATTTCGTCAAACTTTTGATAATGTTAATGAAAAATTCCAAGAGGTTTTTCCCAGATTGTTTGAAGGTGGCAAGGCTAAACTTTTACTTACTGATGAAGAAAATCTTTTGGAAAGTGGCGTAGAAATTGTGGTTCAGCCTCCAGGAAAAAGACTTCAGTCCATTACCTTGCTCTCTGGCGGAGAAAAAGCTTTAACAGCCATAGCTTTTATTTTTTCCATTTTTATGACCAAGCCCTCACCATTCTGCCTCTTAGATGAAGTAGATGCCCCTTTAGATGATGCAAATGTGGATCGGTTTAATAAGATGATTCGCACCATGACTTCCTATTCTCAATTTGTGTTAATCACCCACAATAAGCGCACTATGGAGCTGGCTGATACTTTATATGGTGTAACCATGCAAGAGCCAGGTGTTTCCAAGATGGTGGCAGTAAGGTTAAATCAAGATAAAGAAACAGCTGTAGCCTAAATTTATGGAATCATTTAGCTGGTCCATCCTATTGGGAGGAGTTGCTTTTTTCTTTTTGGGTTTAAGGTTGGCCCGTCAAGAGCTGCAACTAGTGGCTGGCGATCGTTTGCGCCGTGCTTTGGCCATTGTTTCTGATAACCGATTTAAGGCATTTGGATTAGGCGCTATAGTCACTTTTTTATTTCAAAGCTCTTCAGCCACGAGTGTTTTGTTAGTTGGCTTGGCTGACACTGGTTTGATTAATGTTTATCAAGCAATCTCTATCCTGTTGGGCGCGGATTTTAGCACTACCTTAGTTGTTATATTACTTTCCATAAAAAAGATAACTGAAATGTCTTTGGGCGTGATTGCTCTGGGCTTCTTGCTGCAAGTTATTACCAAACATCGTAAAGTTAAAACCATTGGGGCCATTGTGCTTAGCTATGGTTTTATCTTTTTCGGCATGCATTTAATGATTAGCGCTGCTGAGCCCTTAAAAAATAGCCCCTTGGCTTTAGAGATTTTTGCTTATTTGGGCGCTAATCCTGTTGCTAGTTTAGTTTTGGCTACAATGGTGGCTGGAGTGGTAAATTCTGCAGGAATGATCGGTATTGCTATTGCTTTGGCTTTTGCAGGGGCAATTACCTTTCAAGATGCAGTGCCGTTAGTTTTGGGCGCAAACTTGGGAACTTGCGTAACAGTTTTGTTAGCAGCTATTAGCGCACAAGCTGAGGGTAGGCAAATTGCCATTGCCCACACGCTTTCTAAATTTATTGGTGTGGTTATTGCTATGCCTCTAATTCCCTACATTGTGCAGGTGGTTGATGTTATCGCCAATTTTCTGAGCGGTTTTTCCGAGTCGGTTATTCCAAGCATTCCAGGCAAGATTGTTTTAACCCATATTTTATTTAATCTTGGTTTGGCTGTTTTGTTGCTACCTTTTGTGGGTTTATTGGCTCGTTTTATAAAATATGTTGGACCTATACCTAAGAAAAAGAAGGAATTTAAACCTAAATATTTGGATAAAACCGCTTTGGAAACTCCAGCTCTGGCTTTTGCTCAGGTTAAAAGGGAAATTTTGCGCATGGCAGAAATTGCTCATCAAATGTTTGGGAATTGTTTACTCATGTTTTCCAAAGGATCAAATAGCGCAGAAGAAATAGAAAAACTGCAGGCTGAGGATGATAAAATTGATATATTGGATAAGGCAGTGCGTTTTTATCTGGCTGAACTGGCTTCAGAAAAATTTTCTCCAGAACAGGCCAAAGCTCATATTCAGTTGCTTTGTATAACTACTGATATAGAGCAAATTGGGGATATTATTTCCAGGGAATTGGTTTTATTGGCCAAGAAAAAAGCAACTAAAGCAGGTATTTTTTCTGCTGAAGGTTGGAAAGATTTAAAAGGTTTTCAGGATACTGTTAGCCAAAATTTTGCTTTAGCAGTTTCCATTTTAGCCCAACCTTCAGAAGAGCTGGCAGCTAAGGTCTATCGGCAGGATAAGGCTATTGATGAAATTGAACAACAACTAAGACAAGCCCATTTAAACCGTTTGCATCATGGATTAAAAGAGTCTTTTGATACCAGTTCCATTCATTTAGATATTTTAGGAAACCTACGACGCATCAACGACAAGTGTTCGCACATCGTGCAAATGATCATGAGTGGATTAGAACACCCGGTCGAAAAAGAATCATTTTAATCTGCTTTTAGGACAACCACCTCATAACTGCCAAACATTTGATTTAGTGATATGGTTTGCTCGGATGCCGCTCAAAAAATATGGTGCTAGGTTAAATGTAACATTCTGATATTATTAGTGTTTGTTAGATATTGCTAAGTAAAGTAAGCTTTATTTTATCCATTGGGTAGTAAACTTTGCTTTATTAATAGATAAAAAAAGTAATTGCATTATCATAATATCAGTATCATAATCATGTTATGAAAAAATTTCTATATGATACCCTGCTTGATGAGGAAAATATTTGCAATTTAGCGCAAGAGAGAAAGGTCGTAGAGCAAGCAATTGCCCAGAAAAAGAAACTTGTTATTTACGGGCCGCGCAATTTTGGCAAAACTTCTCTTATAAAAAATGTTATTCTGCCTAAAATTAAATCTCAGCATAAAAACTCCTTTATTCTTTTTACGGATTTAATGGAAGTGAAAAGTATTGATTCTATTTCCCAAAGACTTGCTAGAAGTCTTGAACAAAGTTTTAGTGAGGCATTTCCGGCAAAGCATTTCATGGATGGTATAAAAAAATTCCTTACCAATTTAAGACCTCAAATTACAGTTGATCCCTTAAATGGTGCGCCTTCCTTGACCATAACCTCTCAAATAGCTGAAAAAACAATTTCAAGTGAGAAAATTTTTGCTGCAATTTCAGAACTAGCTAAGGAGAAAAGGGCTGTTATTGTTTTAGATGAGTTTCAAGACATCGCCTTGGTGGAGGAGGCTCAAGGGCTGTTTCGTAACATTTTTCAAGAAATAAAGAATATTCCAATAATAGTGATGGGTTCAAAAAGACATTTGCTGGCCGAAATACTAGCCAAACCGCATGCTCCACTAGCCATGTTTGGAGAAGATCTTGAATTTAGGCCTATAGACTATGAAGAATATCACGCTTATATTCTGGAAAGATTTAATTATCAGAAATTAAAATTAGAACTTGATGCTTCAATATATCTTCAAAACCTTGCTAATAGAGTGCCTGAAACGACTAATATTATTTGTGCTGAAATAATGGATTCGAATTACCATAAAGTAATTGGCGAAGAGGAAATAAATTTGGCAATTAGAAACGTAGTTGAAAAGCGACAAAGTCGTTTTGAAGAGTATTTATCGCAATTTTCTGAAAATGAACAATTAGTGTCTACATCAATTGCAAAATTGAAATTTATAAAACAGCCTAATAGTCAAAGTTTTTTGCAAACGGTTAAGCCAACATCTAGAATGGTTGGTATAATCATCAAAAACTTGCTTAACAAATCAGTGCTGGATAGAAATGAAAATGGCTATTTCATTGCTGATGCCTTGCTTGCCTACTACTTGAAATATCATAGATAGTAAACTTACCCCTACTTAAGCAATTTAATAAATGATTCTGAAGACAAGGTGTTGGTTAGGCTGTCCCGTAGTAGATCATTTAAGGTTTTTTCAATATTTTTTAACTTTCCTTTTCTTAAACCCTTAGATTCTATTTGGGAAGTAATGGTAACTGATGAGCTCATTTGGCCTTTATTAACCACCAAGGTAATCTGGCTATCAGCAGTGGCTTTGCCAGTTACCCATTGTTTTTCTACACCAGCTGAAAATTGATTGATCTGGGCTTCCAGGGCTGGGGTATTGCTATCGCCTTTGGCTACAAAATTAAGGCCGCAAGCTTGCAATAGATCTTTAAGTGCAGAATCAAAAATCTGAGAAAGGGCAGGATCAGCAATAACTTGGATTGGGTCTTGGCCCCTTTTGGTCTGCAGGCCAAGTGCCTTTTGGGCACGTTCATCTTGAGCGCCTTTCCAGATCACCTTGGGATTATCCCATAGTGGGGCAGGACAAACTTTGGCTGCCAAATCCTTTGGTGCGCTAAGGCTGATTGTCGCTGTTTCCTCAGCCCAAACATTGCTGCTAAGACCAATTATAAGTAAAATTAAGCTGGTTTTAATGAGTTTCATAATTATCTCCTTGGTTTTGTAATCTAGCATAATTATCTAGCATAATTATCAGACGGAGCAAATAATTTATTTGCAATATCCCCATCGGTATGTCTGGTAAATATGCGCGACCAACAAAGTGCGGACTTTGGAATATTCCATGGCTTATTTTTATATAACCACACATTATCTCGCAATTTTAGATCATCCCAAATTACGCTGCATGATTCAATATTTCTTTGATTGAGACGATTAACTAAATCAATAGCACAATCAGAAATAGGATCCCTGTCGAATATTACAAAATCCATAATTTATGCCTCCTCTTGAATAACAAGACTTTCTTTAACAGTAATTTTGGGAATAATCAGAATTATACCTGACACGATTAAAAATATTGAATTTATGTATATTAAATACTGTGTATCTAAATATGAATTAATCAACATTGCTATAATTAAACCCAAAAGCATTCCAAAACGTTGATAAAAACTATAACTAAAAGCAGACACTTCTGAATTAGTTTTACTGATATTGAATCGTAGGTAATATATTTTTTGCGAGATCCATGAAATCATTGCAAAAAAACAGGCAGCACATAACCATATTAGAAACCACTGTGAATCCTCTTTTATGAAGGAGATGAATAAAAGTAAGCTGTAGATTGTAAGCGTTGACAATAAAACAGTGCTGTTTTTTTTCTCTATTTCCTTGTTGCAAAAACTCATATTACATACTACTCCACCCAATATTAAAAAAACACCGGACATCGAATAGATAAAACCATATTCCTTGGAGTTTAGTGATAGGACTGTAAGACCCCAAATAGGCATTAATGAATTTAATATTCCAGGCACGATGCTTCGCAATAGATGTGAAACAACCTGGTAATTTATTATAGTTGGATATCGGATTTTATTACCATTTTGCTTCAGGGGCTGCTTTAGAGCTAACGTAGTTACGTTTATAAATACATATATGATAATTACACCACATATGACCAGTGCTTGAATAATGAGGGTATTAACGAATCCATACAGATTAGAAAACCATGCTCCAGCGAATGCCATAATAGTCATACCTAAATAGGTTAACCAAGTTATGAAACTGTGAATTCTGCTGAATGATTTGGTGTCATGGCTAAATGTAAGATTTACTAAGGTGTCAGATAAAGGAGCATAAAGCGCAATGGCAGCACTCTTTAAAAAGCAAATTACAAAAAAGCATACAATGAACTTCATCCTGTAACACAGAATTAGTAAAAGGTTTGAAAAAACAAAAAATGCTAATGATGAGATGAGAATACATTTTAGCTTATTTAAAGAAAACAATCTTAATCCAAAAAAAGATATAATAGTTGTAGGTATTGCTGTACATAACAAGTATATAATGATGCTATTAGAAATATTTGTTAATTCGTATGACGCATTTAGAGAAGGAATGAAGACAAAACTACAACTTAAGTAAATTAAAGTGTATCCAAAAATATAATGGTTGACCAATTTATCTGTTAAGCCAAAGTAATCAGCTAATTTGTTTAGTTGTTTTATTTTTCTAAACATACCAAACCTTTTTTAGTTATCTCATTAAGTATCCATATTGACCATAATATAAATCTTTTTCTAATTTCACACTTTATATTGTCAACTTTCATTGGATCGCGATGTTTATAATAACCAAAAGCCGGGCACCCGCCAGCACAGATATATTTTGCCCAACAATTTCGACAATCAGATTTTTCAAGTCGCCAATTGGAAGTCCAATATTTTGTTTTTCTTCGATCAACGCCATCGAATACAGAACCAAGTTTTAGTGATTTAATATTTTCAAGTCTGTGACATGGATAAATATCACCATTTGCCGATACAGAAACAACGTTATACCCAGCCCCACACTCAACACCCATCTTTTCTAACAGAGATGCATCAAAGGTAGCGTCCGAAGAAACCACATTGCCTGCATTATAGAAGTACGAGACCGCATCCTTGCTAATTAATTTTCCAATATATTTCGCAAAGGGAAATACTTGATGCCACTTCAAGTCATTATTCATTAGTTTGTTATGAAACCAAATAGCTAATGAATCTATTCCTTCACAAACAGTATTAAAATTACTTTCCGATATTGTCCCCGGATGGTTTTCCATGTTCCATAAAAAATCTACTTTAATATTATTATATTGATCAGAAAATAGGTTTGATACTTGATCTGGTAGTTCATGACCATGATCACCTAATATTGAACATCGAATTAAATAATTAATTTTGCTTTTTTTAAGTAATCTTCCACCACCATCGTTAATTCTGTCATATGTTGGATTTCCTTTAACATCATGACGATATAAGTCATGCAATCTTTTATTCCCATCTAAACTCATTCTAACAGATATGTTATTTCTCTCAAGATAGTCCACAATATCGTTATTTAACAGTAGACCGTTAGTTGTTAATGAGAAAAGGGATGTCGTGTTTTCTAACTGATCTTTTTTCAGTGAGTAAGAAATGATATCCTTTACTGTTTCAAAATTTAAAAGCGGTTCTCCACCCATTATCCCGAATCCAAGTGTATTAGTTGCTCGATTTTCAAATGCGAAATCAATAGCCGCGCGAGCCGTTTCTCGTGTCATTAATGAAGTGAGATTTCCACCGTATTTGCCGCTATCTGCATAACAATACGAGCACCTCATGTTGCAGGTGTAAGCAACTTGCAATACGGTTTCAAATATTTGAAGTTCATTTGTTGCCTCTGAAGATTTTATTCTATTATCAGGGCAAAAGATGATATTATTATTTATGAGATCGCAAAGGCGGCTATATTTAACCGCTATATTAGTTTCATTGCGATTATCTGGAGAGATTGACTTTAGTAAGTCTATTTCCTCATTTGTTAATTCAATAATATTCGAACTATTGACGTCATACAATAAATTACCATCGTTTATTTTAACAATGATTGCATCGTTTTTGTGTAATGATATTTTATCGATTATTATCATAACTTCTAATCTGACAAATTAGCACAATATTTAATAATTAACTCTTTAAGATTGACGTCTTTTTGCTGCTCGCACGTTCGTTTTATATTTGCTAGCAGTTCCTTCTTCTTGTTTCTGTCTAGATCAATAGAAAGCATATCCAATTGGCGTTCAAGGCCATTGAGACCAGAATGTTTTCCTAAAAATATTTTGTGTTCTCTTCCAATGATTTCAGGGGGAAATGGTTCATACAATCGTTCATTAGATAAGATTGAATTTACATGTATTCCCGATTCATGGCTGAACACATTATACCCAAAAACAGGTTTGTTAAACGGTCTAGAAAGTTTTGCAAAATCATACACCGTTTCTGAAAGTTCAGACATCACATTTAGATCATAATTATATCCATAATCGTATTGAGTAAGCAGTATCATAATGACTTCTTCGAGAGAGGCATTTCCTGCTCTTTCACCTAATCCATTAACACATACCTGAAGTTCCTTGGCCCCGGATTCAGCAGCGGCAATTGTGTTGGCTGTGGCAAGTCCCAAATCGTTATGACAGTGAACTGAAATATCTAGGCCCACTTCATTATGTAATATTTTAATTAACTCTTGCATTGAGGATGGTGTCATAACCCCAGTGGTATCTGGAACAGATATCATTGAAGCCCCAGATTGTTTGGCCGCATTATAATAGCGAATTAATTTTTCTAAAGGCATTCTTGAAGCATTTTCGCAGCTAAATTTTACATGGCATTTCTTGTTTGTTGCGTACTCCACAATCTGTTGTATCTTGTATATTATACTATCTTCGTCCATCCTCAATACATTATGCAGATAAAATTTGGAGCCCGGAAGGAATATCGTCAAATATTTAAGACCGCAATCAACGGCGTAGTCTATGTCCTTGGTTACAAGTCTGCATAATCCATATAATTTCATATCGTAATCTAAATCTACAATTGCTTTTATTGAGGCTCGTTCATCTTCTGATACCGCCGGAAATCCAATCTCGGCATCTTCTATGCCCATTTTAGAGAGCAGCGAAGCTATCTTTATTTTTTCTTTATTTGCGAATGCCACGCCAACTGTCTGTTCGCCATCTCTCAAAGTATTATCTAATATTCTAATGTTTTTAATTGTATATTTTGATTTTTTATTTATGACATTTTTGTATGTTTCAAGATCAAATTCTTTCATAATAAATCTCCTATCTATATTATATACGGAATAATGTAATATGTGACTTTCTGATAATCATCATATAATGAACCATACTCTCTTTTCAGCATGTTTTCTTCTATTATTATCCTATAAGATAAAACCGCAATCATTAATAGTGTAATAGAAATGAGGCCAACGATAGACTGGAAAATATTTTGAATTCCTATAAAAATACATAAAAGTCCGAGATAACCAGGATGGCGAATTAATTTATATAGCCCATCTGATATTATGTATTGATCAGATTGTATCATAATGTGCATTGTAAAGAATTTTTTTAATTTTATGATAGCATATATTCTTAGTAGAATTCCGAGAGAAACAATGGCCACCCCGATCATGAATTGGGGAATGTTTATGTGAAAAATATTATTTGTAACAAGAACGTTTGTCAGAGGAATTATTATGCATAGATTTCGCACGAGAACCATCATCGTCTTCGAATATTTATCTTGATTGCTTTTCTGGGCAAATTGATTGGAGGGAATGTTTTCGATGGAACTTTCCAACACCCCCCAGATATTAAATATTAGAAACGCCATTATAATCTTAATATCGAAAAGGAGATGGAAATTAAAAATTAATAGCGAAAAGGGAAAATTTAATTTTGCCATTTTTTCTAAAATATAAATTATTCTTTTTTCTATATTTTCGCGGGTCACTTATAGTCTCCAAAAATTAGCCATATTAAGTAAATCTTTCATGTACTTAACCATACAGTTATCGTCAAAAAAATGATTTTGTTGCGTGTTTTTGCAAAAAATTTTCAAAAAAATGCAACAATTTATCGTTTTCCTGTGATACCCAAGGGAAAATGTCAGGGTAATTGACAAAGCGAATATTATCTTGGCCCCCAGGTCAAGCGGAATAATTTACTGACCTTCATTTTCGCAAAACTTCTCGGCCATATGGGTATCATTGAACCCCTGATATTTACTGGTTGCCAATCCCTTTATTTTCTCTTTCATTTTATCGTCCATTTTACAGGCATGTTTATTTCCCCTGTTCCTATGTACAATCCCCTCAATCCCCCTTCTTCGTACCCTTGATAACATACGGTAGATTGTCCTGATATTCCTTCTCAGAACTGCGGCTGCCTGCTCTATGTTAACCTGTCCATCCATAACCCTTTGAACCACCTCTAGCTTGATCTTTTCTTTCATCGTCAATACCAGCATCTTTCCTCCTGTCTCGAACCATCTTGGCTCTAACAGGTCTATCGACTGCTACTGACATTTTGTTTTTGCTACCACATTGCCAAACGTTTCCCTTGACTATTGGTTACAAATCGCATAGATACGCGCCTCAATGTCTGAATGTAGGAAAAGGAGTTTATTATGTCACTAAATCAAAAATATACCTGGAATGATTTTCTTAAGGAAAATCCAGAGTTTAAGGAAAAAAAGGTCAAAAGAACCTCAAAAGAGGGTGCCAAGGCTTTTGAATCTGCTTTTAAGGCCAAAGCTAAAGAATTTCTGAAAGAACGCACTACCAAAATTGATGTTCAAAAGAAAAAAGCTACAGCCAAAAGAGATGAATTAGCTAAAAAAGTTCAAGACCTGCAAAAGAAAAAAGATTTTGGCAAGGCCAAGATTTATCAAACCAGAGTTGGTCGTCAAGATGCTTGGCTCAAACGTTTAGATGCTCAAACCGAGCGCACCAAAACAGTACAAAAAAGTATATAATATTTATATTTGCAAATTATTAAAAGGCTATCCATCACAGATAGCCTTTTTTGTTGTTATTTTGATAAGTGGCTTAGGCCAGTGTTGCTTCGCGGCGTGCGAGCGAGCCATAACAGCAGCCTATATGACATGGAGAGCGAAGAACGCTTCCAAAATTTCTGGCGCATGAAGAAATTTTGGATTTAGCGAAGTGACACTGGCCTAAGCCACTTATCAAGAGTGCTAAAAAAATGCTATTCAAACAGTTTAGCCACAACTGGATGCTTGATCTGCCCATTTTGAATTTGCAAACCCTTGGCCAAAGCAGGATCAGCAGCCAAAGCCTTTTCCACACCTTCATTGGCTAGTTTCACTACATAAGGAAAAGTGGCTGTGGTCAAAGCTTCTGTGGAAGTGATGGGAGTTAAAGCGGGCATATTAGGTACGCAGTAATGAATCACGCCGTGTTTATCATAGGTTGGTACTTCGTGTGAAGTAGGTCTGGAAGTAGCAATACAACCGCCTTGATCAATGGAAATATCTACAATCACAGATTTAGGCGACATGCTTTTTACCAAATCTTCAGAAACTACATGTGGTGCGCGATCACCAGCTACTAGCACTGCGCCAATTAACAAATCAGCTTTTTGCACCCATTCGGAAACTGTAGCAGGTGTGGATTTAACTGGTTTAATGCGGCCATCATATTTTTCTTCAATATGCGCCAATTTTTTATCATTAATATCTAGAATAACAGTTTCTGCGCGAAGGCCAGCAGCAACTTCAGCGGAGTTAAGACCAACATGGCCGCCGCCGATTACCACCACAACTCCGCGATGCGTTCCAGTTACGCCGCCCAAAAGCACGCCTTTGCCGCCATGATTGGCATGTAAAAGATAGGTTCCAACTTGGGTTCCCACGCGGCCAGCTACTTCACTCATGGGAATTAATAAAGGCAAAGCGCCATTTTCAGTTTCCACAGTTTCATAACCAATGGCCGTGGTTTTTGATTCGCGCAGGGCTTTAACTAATTGGGGCACAGAAGCTAAATGTAGATAAGTAAAAATAGTTAAATCTGGTCGAAAATACTGATATTCACTTTCCAAAGGTTCTTTAACCTTAACGATCATCTCAGCTTTTTGCCAAACCGTGCTGGCCAAGTTTTCAACAGTTGCGCCAGCATCAAGATAATCTTGATTATAAAAACAGCATTTTTCACCAGCATTATTTTCCACTATAACCTTATGTCCGTTTTTGACGAGCGCCTTAACTCCTTTAGGGGTAATTGCCACGCGGGTTTCTTTGGTCTTAATTTCCTTAGGCACGCCAATAATCATATATTTCCTCCAATGTTTTGAAATTACTAAGTTTTTTGCATCTAGCAGGGATTTGAAAGGTGGTCAATAAATATTGTTGGTAAGTAACGCGAGGCAGCAAGTCCATGCTGCACCGGCCCTAGAAAATTATCCAAATATATAGCAACTAATTGGCAAATTTGTCGATAAGCTATTATCTATGGAATTCAATAATCTAAAAATATTATATGCTTTGCTGGTGATAGCAATCGGAGCTTCCTGTACAGGTTCAAGTGGCAGGGGGGCTGATCCGCATGTTTCTGGATATCCTAAAACCCCTTTTACTATAGAAGACTCTTCAGGACTAATTGGCGGCATGTTGGCTCAAGGCAAAGTTGGGGATGTGCTTTTGAAAAACGATAAGATTAGAGTTATCATTCAAAAGCCAGCTAAAAATGCTGGTCTGTTTTCTTTTGGCGGCAATATTATTGATGCTGATCATGTGCGTGGATCTGACCAGCCAGGAAATGATCAGTTTGGCTCAATGTTTCCCTTTATCAATGTTGAGTGGACCGTTAATTATCAGCAATTTGAAGTGGTGAGTGACGGTGAAGATGATGGAGTGAAAATTTTGCGCGCTACTGGAACATTGGATGTTTATGATTATTTGGATTTGGATTTTATCAAAGACGCAGCTGCAGGCGCGGCTAATCAGACCCTTTATTTTGATCGCCGCTTTGATGACCGTGGCAATCCTTTTAAAATTGAGCCTGATCTAAAAAATTTAGATACAACTATTATTACTGAATATCGTTTGGAGCCAGGAAAAAATTATATCCAGATTGATACTACATTTAAAAATAATGGAGATGAAGAAATTAAGATGCCAGTTGGCGATATTGTCAATGGCAGCGGCGCACTTCATTTTTTAATTCCAGGAATTGGTTTTGCTCCTGAACTTTTAACTCAAGCAGGTGGCGATACTGTGGCTTTAATTTTCGAAGGCCAGGATGGAATTGATGTTTCCTACGGCTATTTTTATGATCTCAAACAATTTGCTGATGCAGATGGACAGCGGCATACAACAGGTTCGTTAACATATTCTGGGGTGACTTTTGTGTTGTTAAGCGAGGGTGCATTAGACCTGCTTCCCTTAGGTGCGCGTCAGAATCCTAAAATCAATTTTGAGATTCCAGCAAAGTCTGAACGCACAATTACCAGATATTTTGTGGTAGGAGATGGTTCGTCTAGCTCGGTTTTGGAAATTGGCATGCAAGCTATGAAAGTTAAAATAGGTATTATTGAAGGTATAGTGGCTACTGCTGATGGCACACCTATTAAAGATGCTAAGGTAGCGGTACAAAAAAATGGCGGCGGTACAATTGCGATAATGCGCACCAATAGCCAAGGCCAGTTTCAGGGGCGTTTTCCAGTTGGTAATAGTTTGTTTGCCCAGTCTTTGGGTGACGGAAATTTTAATATTATTGTCGAGAAACCAGGTTATCATGAAAATGGTACAACTAAAGCTGGCAGCTGCGATCCAGAACAAGTAGAACTAAAAGAAGGCCAGACTTTAACTGTAAATTGTACACTTGGTGAAACAGGTGTTGTGGAAATTGTGGGCGGGGTGTTGGATGCTGACACAAATCAGACCATAGCTGCCAGATTAACCATTGTGGGTGAAGATGACCCTAGCCCGGAAAGCACTAGCCGTGGCAACTTTGAAGACATTGTAATTTTTAAGCGTGGTTTTGGCATTAGACATAATATTTATCTGAATAAAAAAGGCGGTTTTTGGGTTTCAGATCAGAAAAGTTTAAATTTGGAACCAGGTTCCTACAAATTTGTATTTTCCCATGGCGCTGAATATACCAGGGAAGAGCGAGATGTAGAAGTGCAAGCAGGCCAGAAGATAACAATTGAAAACGTGGTGCTAAAAAGAGTATTGCAAACGCCTGGCTATATTATGGCAGACTTTCATCTGCATAATGCCACTAGCCCTGATAGTTCAATTCCCACTATTAGGCGAGTGATTGGCGCTGCTGCAGAAGGCATGGATATTTTGCAATCATCAGATCATGATTATTTGCATGATTATGGTCCGCAAATTGAAGAAATGAAAGCTAATGGCTATATTTCCGAGAATACTTTATTTGGCAGTATTGTGGGCCAGGAAGTAACTCCAAATCATTATGGACATATGCAAGCTTTTCCTCTGCAGCAAAATTCTGATTCGCCAACAGGCGGAGCCATTGATTGGTCTGATAGTGAAATGGATGAAGTTTCTCCAGCTCCAGATTATTGCATGAGCCCAAGTGATATAGCTGCTGCTACGCGCGAGTTTCCAGGCACTAATGTTGTGCAATTAAATCATGTTAATGACAATCCAACAGGTCTTTTTGTAGCTAGTGGCTGGGTCACCTCCAGATTTTATTTGGAAAGTGGTGCTCCACCGTTATCTAGTTTTGCCGATCCAGTGGAAAGAAGGCTTCTGCCGCATACTGGCGGGCCAAGCTTTCCTTTAGAACTTGGCAAAAATTCTTTGGTATTTGCTGATTTTGATACCGTAGAGCTAGTTATTGGCTATGAAATGCATAAGCTGCAAGATTATTTTTTGAAATCCACACTACCGACCTGGTTTAATTTATTAAATCTGGGCTTTCAAGTAACAGCTACAGGCAGCAGCGATAGCCACGAAGAATTATGGAATGAAATGAATTGGCCGCGTAACTTTGTGGCTTCCAGTTTTGATCCACGCGATGGTATGTCTGGAAGTGCTTTTGATCCAGATGCTTATTCCCAAACAATTATTGATGGCAAAGTGGTGGTTAGTGGCGGTGCTTTTGTGAGTGTGGAAGCAAATTCTGATAGCGGTTCCGGGACCTTGGGTGATCTGGTTTCAGGAAATCAGGTTAGAATTAAAGTTGAGGCTAAAGCGCCGTCCTGGGCCTGGATTGATACCATTGAGGTGTATGTCAATACTGAACCCATTCCCATTGATGATGAAACCGGCGCTGTCATGGCTGGCAAAGCAGAAACTGCAGAAACCTTTTATCAACCATATCATGTGCCGCTTTATGCCATGGAGCCGCAATATGTAGTTAGTTTACAAGACGGAAGTTTAGAAAATTGGCAGGAAGAAGAAGGTTTGATTACAGCTCAAGCAGAATTTAACTTAACCCTTTCTGAAGATTCTTGGATAGTGGTTTTTGTGCGCGGCACTCCAGAAACAGAGGGGTTTAAATCACCATATCCAATTATCTTAAATGCCTTGAAAGACCCAAAAGTAGAACCAGAGGTTTTTGATCCACTCAATTTAGATCAATTTCACCGTGCTCCTGAAAATGGTACCTTTGCCTTTGCCTTAGCTAACCCAATTTATATTGATGCAGATAGCAACGGTAAGTTCACTGCCAAATACGTACAAGAAGGCACTTCCCCGCTAAATTAAGAATTGTAATTTCCAAACAAAATCGGTATGTTAGTCCCTATGAAAAAATATCTAGGGGCGTTCCTTATTCTTTTTAGTCTAATTTTTACGCAATCACTTTATGCTGCGAGTTTTGATCCAAAAATCAAGTGGGAAACTATAAAGACTGAGCACTTTGTGGTCAATTATCCCAAAGAAATTCAATCTGTGGCTTTTGATATGGCCAGGATTTTGGAAGAAGCCTATGCCAAGCTTTCGCCAGAACTTAATTGGAAGCCTTGGGGTAGAACCGAAATTGTGGTTACAGATGCTTCTGATGAATCTAATGCTTTAGCCACAGTGCTTCCTTATAATATTATTTATTTTCGCATTGCCCCTCCTCCGCCAGATTCATCTTTGGCCAATTATGATAATTATCTGAAAATGTTAGTAACTCATGAATTAACTCACATCATACACATTGATGCTAATCGTAAATTTTTAAAACCCTTTCGAATTATTTTTGGCAAGACTACAGCTCCTGTAGGTATTACCCCATTGTGGGTAAAAGAAGGCACTGCAGTTTATGAAGAGACAGTAAAGACAGAAGCAGGGAGGGGGCGGGCCAGTTATTCTGAAATGCTGATTCGCACTGCTATTTTGGAAGATAAGTTTCCACCTATTGACCGGGCTTCTGTTTATCACTGGAAATGGCCGTCAGCTAATGTGGGTTATATTTTTGGCGGCAAGTTTATTTTATATCTGGTTCAGACCTATGGTTTGGAAAAATTTTTAGAATTCAATAGACGGATTCAAAGCTCATTAATGCTGAGCATGATCAATCATCAGGCCAGAAACGTATATGGCAAAACCTTTTATGAGCTTTGGCGGGAATGGCAGAAAACTTTGCAGGAGAAATATAATAATGAGGCCCAAGAATTGATGGGCAAAGGACTAACTCCTACTCAAAAAATTGTTGTCCCTAAATGGGATGAAGAGTTTGACAATCCAGCTCTTTCTCCTGATGGTGCAAAGTTGGCTTATTCATCCAATAGCCCGCATAAATCGCCAGAACTAAGGCTGAAAGATTTAGAAACCGGAAAAGACCAGCGCCTGGCTAAACAAAGAATAACCAGTATTTCCTGGAGCCAGGATGGCAAGAAGATAGCGTACTCTGCTTCTAGTAAGTATAAGAAGTATAATTATTATAATGATCTTTGGTTATATGATTTGGAGACAAAAAAGAAGGAGCGTTTAACCACGGGCCAGCGAGCTCGTGATCCAAGTTTTTCGCCAGATAATAAGCAGCTAATTTTTGTAAAGGTGGATGGTGCCCAGGCTTGTCTGAAGATGTTGAATTTGGAAACAAAGGAAATCACAGATTTTAGTGATAAGACGGAAGAACCTAAATACGTTAATTTTGCTCAACCTAAATTTTCACCAGATGGAATGAAAGTTGCAGTAACATCATGGAAACCAAGTGGTTTATGGAAGATTTATATTTATGATTTAAACACCAAAAAGGCTAAGCGCTTAACTAAGGGGACTGGTTTGGAATCTTATGCAACTTGGTCTTCTAATGGAGAATATGTCTATTATAGCTCTGATCAAACAGGTATCGCTAATATTTATCGCACCAATCTAAAAACAGGTAAAACCGAGCAACTGACCAATGTTCTAACTGGTGTGTTCAAACCTTCAACTATAGATGGTAAGAAGATTTATGTGCAGGAATATAATAAAGACGGTTTTTTTATCTCCAGTTTTGAGGCTGATGTCTTGGCGCAAAAGAAAATAAGTTTTGAACTTAAACCAACAGCTGGCCAGAAAGCTGCTGTTTTTGGCAAAGAACTGGAATTATCCACAATTGGCATCATGGGTGAGCCGCCTACAGTAGAATTTAAGCCTAAAAAATATTCTCCATTTGGCAAGTCTTTATTCTTGCCGCGTTTTATTGCCCCGTATTTGGCCTATATTGAAGATGCTTTTTTCTTCAGTTTTTTAACCGGAGGCACTGATCCCTTAAATTGGCATAACTGGTTAGGTGGGGTTACTTATCGTACAGATGCTGAATATATAGGCTATTTTGCCCAATATTGGTATGCCAGGTTGTGGCCGTCTATGGGGCTTGGCATTAATGACTATGCTGTGGATTTTGGCGATCTAACATTTAACTATGCTGGTGGGGGTTCACGCACTGTTCACTATTATGAAAAAAGGCGCAATGCTTTTGCTTTTATTGCTTTTCCCATTAGTAAATTTAATTTTTCCACCAGGTTTTTTTATGAAGATCGTATGCCACAAACAACTCTCACTCAAGCTGAGCAAGATGCCTTGAATTTAGGTATTTTTTCCGGATTTCATGCCAGCTTGGTTTATTCAGATGCTAATCGTTATCCAGCTTCAATTAGTCCGGAAGGTGGACGAATAGTAAAGTTGAATGGAGTTGTCACTGATAGCGTGTTTGGCAGCGCCCAGAGAAATGAGCAGCAAATTTTTTCTGGTGATTGGCGCGAATATATTCATCTTTGGCATCATCATGTGCTGGGTTTAAGGGCAGCAGGCGGTATTACCTGGGGCGATCAATTTGCCCAAGGTACGTTTGGTTTGGGCGGTGATGTAGGAGAGGGGAATCTGGCTCAAGGTGGCTCATATAATTATTTTCCTTTGCGCGGCTTGCCAGTTTCAGCATTTTCTCGCACCAGAGCTCTGCTGCTTTCAGCTGAATATAGAATTCCTTTGGTTTCTCCCCAGCGTGGAATCGGTACCTGGCCATTTTTTATCAACAATATCCATGCTGCAATTTTTGCTGATTATGGCAATGCCTGGAACGCGCATGAAAATGACGGAAAAGGTTTTTTTGATGATTTCATGTTAGGCGTGGGCAGTGAACTTCGCGGAGATTTTTTGCTTGGCCATGGCTTGCCAGTAACCGGCCGGCTGGGCTATGCTATTATTGTGGTTAACCGTGATCGATTAGGTAATTTGCAAGATCCTATTTTAAGACATGCCTTGAAATATGGTATGTTGATTTTGCAAGTAGGAACCTCCTTCTAAAAGCGACCATGGACCAAAGTTATGGTCAATGGTCAATGGTCAAAAAATGTTCATAAGGGTATTATCATTTATTATTATCATCTCATTATTTCTTTCTTTTCCCAGTTTTGCTAAAAAGAAAGAAGCAGATATTCGATCACACCAAACTCTTGGCGCCGCTTTTCTTTTAATTGGCACTTCAGCTGTCCAGGCAGTGGAAGATATTCTTAAAGGTGTAAAAAAAGTTTCCAAACAGGCCAAATATCTTACTGATGATGAACGTGATTTTTTGTTTGCTTATGCTAATTATAAGATTGGAAAATATCAGGATGCCAACAAGGGTTTTCTGAAATTACAAAGGAAAAAAATTCCCATTAAAGATTATCTGCTTTTTTATCAAGCTGATATAGCTCTTAATAAGAATGATTATAAGGACGCCTATGAATTTTTAGTTGAGCTTTTGAAAGATTATCCAGAAAGTGTTTTGGCTAATCAAGCCAGAATCATGATGGGGCAAGTGTTAGCCGAATTAGGCTCATATGAACAAGCGCGCACATTTTTGGAATATCCTGTGCGTACTGAATATAACTTGATTAATTTAAATGTTTCAGAAGTTTTTAGCGCGAAATTATATCTAATAAAAACTTATATTAAACAGAATAATCAGCAAGAAGCTTTAATTCGACTTAAAAGTCTGGCCTTGAGTGTTGCCAGTCATGACCAATTAGTTGAGCTAAGTAAGTTAGCCAAAAGTTTGCCTAATTCGTCTAGAAATCAGTTTCAAGATTGGGTTGCTAGCCCTGGAGTTCGCTGCGCTATTGCTGAATCTTTGCTGGATAATTCGCAATATAATGAAGTGATTGAGCAGGTAAAACCGGTTGCAGCCAATTACCCAGTTAATTCTGAACTTGGTTTTAAGGCCAGAAGATTAACTGCCAGGTCTGTTTATCGTGTGCATA
The DNA here is from genome assembly GCA_043823065.1 of Pseudomonadota bacterium. Lineage (GTDB taxonomy): Bacteria > UBA10199 > UBA10199 > 2-02-FULL-44-16 > DYJF01 > JBDRBB01. Next base: position 30,703 of record JBDRBB010000020.1, read on the forward strand.
AATATCAAGAAGCCATTGATTTGACCAAAGAACTGCTCAGTTCCGGGCAAAATCATGGCCTGCGCTTGGCCTTGCTCAGGCAGCTAGCCCGTTCTTATGAGCGAACCGATGCTTATGACAAGTCAATTGAGATCTGGAAAAAAATTATTCATGAATATCCTAATTCACGCTCAGCTGTATTAAATGCCAGGTTTAGTATAGCTCAGCTTTTAGTTGATGATAGCAGGTATGTCGAGGCAATTCAGGCTTGGAAAAAGGTTTTAAATCTGGAATCCAGCGGTCGTCAACGCACTCGAGCCTTGTGGTATTTGGCTTGGTGTTATTATCAAACCAAAGATTATGAATCTGCCATAAAGCGTTTTGACTATCTCTTGCAACATAAGTCAATGTCCAGGCGGATTGAAGATCGTTTACTGTACTGGAAGGCTAGGTCTTATGAAAATATGGGAGATGTGGCAGCAGCCAGGAAAATCTATAATCAGGTTTTAGCAGAATATCCTTTAGGCTATTATGCTTTTTTGACTCAGCAGAGACTGGGTAAAAATCAGGTTCAAGGTCAAATGGAGAAAGCTAATTGGCGGCCAGGCAAGCTTTCCTATAAGCAGCTTGATTTATCAGATCACTTGCGGAGGGCAATTTTCTTTGATCGCTTAAAACTTTATGCTGAGGCAGCCAGGGAAATCGAAGCTGCAATTGTAGATAATAACAACTCTTCAAAACGTTTTATCTTATGGTTGGCCAGCCGCAATCAAGCGCATTATCTGGCTTATCGAATAGTGCTCAAGGAATTTGCCCCCATCTTGCGGAGTTTTCCCCAAACATCTGATTTTGATCTTTTTGTCTGGCATCAATCCTACCCACAAGCTTATCAGGCCATTGTGCAACGTTTTGTTGGTCAAAATCTAGATCCGGATTTGGTATATTCTTTAATGAGAGCAGAATCTACCTATCAGCCTGAAGTTGTTTCTGCTGCAGGCGCGATTGGTTTAATGCAACTTATGCCCACCACAGCTAAGCGCATGTCTGATGAACTGGGCGAAACAAAATTTGATGTTCATGATTTATATAAACCAGCCAAAAATATTGAATATGGGATTACTTATCTGAAAAAATTGTATGATTTATTCCCGGACAACACTGCAGCAGTTTTGGCTTCTTATAATGCTGGTGAGGAAGCTGTGGCCAGGTGGCTAAATCATGGCCAGTATGATGATATTGAAGAATTTATTGAAGAAATTCCCTATGATCAAACAAATCAATATGTTAAAAAAGTTTTGCGCTTCTACTGGCTGATGAAAATGCTTTATAACTCTAACCCTAACCCAAATGCAGTCGAAAACGATTGAAAGCAGTGGTCACGCAGACAATGGCAATCAAAAACAAGGCGCCAGTATGAGTAATTAACACTTCATAATCCCCACCTTTAAGCATGATGTTTCTGAGCAATGTGGCAAAATACATCAAAGGATTAAAGGCAGCCACGATTTTTAAGATCCAAGGTAGATTGGCAATTGGAAACATAATTCCCGAAAGCATAAT
>JBDRBB010000021.1:0-24957 GCA_043823065.1 Pseudomonadota bacterium
ACGGCCTACAAATTTCATGCGCTCATCCATAACACTGGTCTCCTTCCATGGCATATCCCCCTCCTTTTTGGAGGAGGTTATACCAGAAAGTGTAAACCATGTGCCCGGAATAAACTGTTAAGTATGTTATCGGAACATACCATCAATGCGCTCCCAGCGGGATTCGAACCCGCGATCTCTGCCTTGAGAGGGCAATGTCCTAGGCCGCTAGACGATGGGAGCAAGAACGCTACTCCCTAACAGACAGACAGTTTATAGGCAAGCTTATTCTTACTGAACGGAAATAATTACAAAATAAGCTAATTAACATAAACTTAAATCCTAATTATTGCTATAAATTATATAAGTGAGATTAAAATTGTACTTGATCTGTATTTTTATTTTGACAGCTTATCATTTTTTCCCCATTAAGAATATAAAGGAGAATCCCATGAAAATCAAAACAACAATTCTACTGGGAGCAACCACCTGCCTATTTCCACTAACAGCTTATGCCCAAGAAACAGTTGATAGTGGTTCCACAGCCTGGATGCTAACCTCAACCGCTTTAGTCTTGCTAATGATTCCTGGACTGGCCTTATTTTATGGCGGTCTGGTCCGCACCAAAAATGTGCTCGGCACAATGATGCATAGCTTTGCCGCTATGGCTATCATCGGCGTACTCTGGGTTGTTTGCGGTTATTCCATGTGTTTTGGCACAAATGTTCTAGGTGGTTGGATTGGCTGGAATCCAGATTACCTTTTTTTACATGGCATTGATGAAACCATCATGAACAACGTTCCAGAATATGTCTTTGCTATGTTTCAAGGGAAGTTTGCCATCATTACCCCAGCCCTGATTGCTGGCGCCTTTGCCGAACGGGTTAACTTTCGTTCCTATTGCTTTTTTATCATCCTCTGGTCTTTACTAGTCTACAATCCTTTGTGTCACTGGGTTTGGGCCAGCGATGGTTTTTTATTTAATATGGGCGCTAGCGGAGCAATTGATTTTGCAGGTGGCACAGTAGTGCACATCTCCTCTGGTATCAGCGGCTTAATCCTTGCTCTCTACCTTGGTGCCAGACGTGGCTATCCGAAAACCGCCATGCATCCAACCAACTTAGTTCTAACCTTAACCGGCCTAGGGCTGCTCTGGGTGGGTTGGTTTGGCTTTAATGCTGGCAGCGCAATTTCCAGCAGCCTGCAAACAGCACAAGCCCTGGTGGCAACCCAAGCTGCCGCAGCATCTGGAGCGCTAACCTGGATGATAATTGAAGCAGCAACTTATAAAAAACCTTCTTCCTTGGGAGTAGCTAGCGGAGTGCTTGCCGGCCTGGTTGCCATCACTCCAGCCGCAGGAGTTGTTAGACCTGCGGGAGCTATAGTCATAGGCTCTATAGCTGCCATGATTTGCTATTTAGTGATACGTCTCAAAAACAAACTTGGTTACGATGACAGTCTTGACGCTTTTGGTATCCACGGCATGGGCGGCATCATTGGAGCACTCTTGCTCAGTTTTTTTATTAGAAAAACCTGGATGGCCCACGCAGCCACTAAGATCCCCAACTGGAGTCACCTGGATCAATTTATAGTTCAGCTCAAAGCTGTTTTAATTGCTGGTTCCTATGCAGCTCTAGTTACGCTTGTTATTGCTATTGCCTTGCAAAAAACCCTTGGGTTTAGAGCCACACCTGAGGACGAGCTATCTGGTTTAGATTTTAGCATGCATGGTGAGCAAGCTTATGGCATGCTCAATGCTGACTAATTATTACTACAAATAATGGAGAAAAAAATTATGAAGATAATTACCGCAATAATTCATCCCAACATGTTAGATCAAGTGCGAGAAGCTCTTATCGCTGCTGAAATCACTCGGATAACAGTTAGCAGGTGCTCTGGCCACGGTCGGTATGAAGGTGAACAGATCTACCGAGGTCAGCGCGTTGTGCCCTCACTAGTACCCATGGTTAGATTAGATATCGCAGTTAACGATGAGTTTATGGATATTACGGTCAACACTATTCTAAAAACAGCTAAACAAGATAATGGGAAAATTGGGGATGGAAAAATATTTATCACTCCTTTAGAAGAATGTATCCGTATTCGTACCAATGAGCGTGGAGGACAGGCAATATAAATAATTCATTTGCGATATGATTCAATTATGCTAGCTTCTGCATCACAACAAGGGGGATTTATGAAAAAATTTTGGTGTAAAGGATTAGTTGTAATTACTTGCCTGGCTTTTTTTTCAGCCTGCGGTGGCGGCGGAGGAAGCAGTGGTGGTAGTAGCAATTGGAATACTGGCAGCGAAAGCAACCCAACTTTAAAAGCTGTAGATGCTGCTGGCACCGAAGTAACTTCCATTCCGCCCAATCAACCTCTGATTGGCAGCGCTACTGGATTACTGCAAAATGGTGTTTATAATGTAGCCCTAACTGACCCCAACGGCACAGCAGTATTTAGCAAAAACCTAACGCTGGTTACTGATGGAAGCGGCAACTTGGACGCTTCAGTTTTAGCCTACCTGGGCAATGACACTCAAACTCAAGCTAGCGCCATGACTGTTAATACTTCCAGAAGTGGATTTAAGACAACCAAAGTTAACTACAAGGCAATCACACCTGGAACCTATACAGCTCACATCTGTAAATCCACGGAATCCACCTGCGATGCTAGCACAGCTTCTTCAACCATGACCTTAACCGTAGATGATACTCAGCCTTATGTTTACTCTACAGACTCCACTGGAACTGGCGGCATAAATTCTTTTGAAAATGGCGCAGGAGATGTATATGCAGATGTTTCTGGCGCAACTGCTGGCCAAACTATAGATTTCTATGTAGTAGCCAACAGCTTTCAGGTTTTATCAGATCAAGATCCAATTCCTTCCAGCATTACCTCAACCGGCGTGGTAACTCCAACGCCTTCCTGTGTGGTAGCTGCAGATGGCACATGTACCGGTGGCCCTATCCTACTTTGGACCGATGCTAATGCTACTTTAGATAACCAAGCAGCTCTTTTTGACGTAATCGCTGACGTAGATCAAGATGGTCTTTGGGATGCAGCAACTGATTTAATTGATGCTGCTGGTTATATTCCAGGCTTTACCATTCAAGAACCTTCTTCAGCTGCTTCAGCAAATATTGCCGCAATTACGCTAGGTAGCAGTAACCGCATTGCTGATATCGCCGCTACCCGCGAAGGATCTGGCTATTGTACACATCGAAATCAGTTTATGGTAAATCAAACTGATATTAGCGGTTATTTAAATCCAATATACCAAAGTTTAGATCCGCATGACATTGCCTATAAAATTATTATTCTTCATGATGACAATCTTTCTGATGGTGATACTTTAGTTCCTATTCAGAATTTTGGTTATGATTACACTGTTGATGCCTTACAATGGGGTTGTACCAATGAAGGTTGTATTCTACTTTGGCCAAAAGGCACCCAAGTATGCGGCGAATATGATGTTGTTCTAGATGTAAATCAAAATCTTGTTTACGACGCTGGAATTGACTTCATTGATGGTTATTTAGACAATCCTGGTTTTATCATCTCTGGTTGTGAAGGTGCACCAACAGTAACCATCAACTCTATCACAGATGGTGATGGCAGCTCTGTTGCTCTGGCCGGAACAACAAGTTCATCCACAGCCTTATTCAACTTCACCGTGGAGCTAGGAACAGGAACCAGCATTTCTGAATGTAAAATCTTTTGGCTAAGATCATCTTCGTCTAGTAATGCTGATATCAACACCACATCACCTATAAATATTACAACTGGCGGAACAACAGATACCCAGCCAATCAGTCTCTTTAATGGAGAGAACACTGTGCGCATCTTCTGCAAGGATAACAATGGACTGTTGGGTGCAGCCAATACTACAATTAATTCAACCAATACTGCTACTAACAACATCCATTTTCAAGCTACGTTAAACTGGAACGGGCCTGTTTCAGGCAATGATATGGATTTACACTTAATTCAGCCAGGTGGAACATTCGACGACATCACTGATTGCTATTATGCTAATTGCCAGGAATCATCTGGCGGAAATACCACGGTAGGTGCGTTCCTTAACGTTGATTGCATTGATCAATGCAATGGACCAGAAAATATCTGGATTCCTAACACAAACCCGTTATCAGCAGGCAATTATTCTGTATGTGTTTATCCCTATAATGGTGACCTGGCAACTGATCTGCAGATTCAAGTATTTGACGGTAGTGGCACTTTAATTGACACAGCCACACGTGCCACCCTTCCAGAATCTACAGGTCAAACCTGGTTAGTGGGCTATTTCTCCTGTACCGCAGGAACATCTGGCCTCTGCACCTGGTCAAAAATTGATTCATTGGGAACTAATTGTAATTGATAAATTGATTTAAGTTCAGCATAGATTATAAAAAACGGCCACCTTTACGGTGGCCGTTTTTAAAGGAATACATTATGAAAACACTTATCATTAACGGCAGTCCAAGCGGTGAAAAAGGCAAGACCTGGTGGGCGTTAGAGCGTTTCATCCAGGGCATGGAAAAAGCTGGCGCTCAAGTTTCTGTACTAAATCTTGCTGGCAAAAACATTCACTACTGCACCGGCGAGTTAGCGTGTTGGTTTAAAACTCCTAGCCAGTGTATCCATAAAGATGACATGCAAGCCATGCTTCCTATGTTGACTGATGTGCGGGCTTTGGTTTTAGCAACCCCTGTTTATGTTGACGGCATGTCAGGCCTTTTAAAAAACTTTATCGATCGCCTGGTAGTGGGCGCTGATCCGCATCTAAAGTTAACTCATGGACATACCCGCCATGTGAGCAAAAATAACACGATTAAACAAATAGCTTTGGTCTCTGTTTGCGGTTATCCAGAACTGGATAATTTTAGTCCGCTGATTCACCATGTAGAAGCAATGTGCAAAAACTTTGAGGCAGATTTTTCCGGAGCAATCTTGCGTCCGCAAGCTCCAGCCCTAGATGTAGCAAAAATTTATCATCCCTTAAAATATCGTTCTATTTCTAATGCCACCAAACAAGCTGGCCAGGAATTTATTCGAGATGGTGAAATAAAAGCAGATACTGCAGATCTTGCAGCCCAAGAAATTTTCCCTCAAGAAGAATATATCAAAGCAGCAAATAAGGAGTTTGATAAAGTCTTAAAAGCTAGACCATAGTCTTATTTCGGCACTTTTTCCCAATCCTTCATAAATTTCTCAATTCCAATATCTGTTAAAGGATGGGCGATGAGTTGCTTGATTACGGCAAAAGGAACAGTGCAAACATCTGCGCCGATTTGGGCAGCAGCGCTTACGTGCAGCGGATTTCTGATTGAAGCTACAATTACTTCTGTTTCATAACCATAATTATCATAGGCTTGCACTACATCAGCTATTATATCCATGCCAATATGATTAATATCATCTAGCCTACCTACAAACGGGCTAACATAGGTAGCACCTGCTTTAGCAACCAAGATAGCCTGGTTTGAACTAAAACAAAGAGTGGCATTGGTATGAATGCCTTTATCTTTTAAAATTTTAATGGCTTTAAGACCTTCGATGGTAGTGGGAATTTTAATCACTACATTTTTGGCCAAATCAGCCAATTTTTCAGCTTCACTAACCATACCCTTGGCGTCCAAGCTATTTACTTCCAGACTTACCGGCCCTTTAACTTCTGCCAAAATATCTTTTACTACACTTTTAAAATCCCGGCCAGTTCTGGCAACCAAAGTAGGATTAGTGGTCACGCCATCTAAAACACCCATGGCATTGGCTTCCTTAATTTCATTAATATCTGCAGTGTCGATAAAAAGTTTCATTTCTCCTCCTAATGTATATTAACCCATGCCTAAAATTATAAAGACTCTCGGCCGACTTTTCTCACCTCCTTCTGGCTATCACGAAACTATTAGCAACTTAAGTAATCACAGTCCGGTTCGAAAAGCCGCCCTACGTCTTTATAATTTCAGGCACAACTTTTACTACAATAGTAGCTTCCATTCTTTTCCAAAGCTTCGTTTTTAAGTACAAAGGTTTCGCACTTGGCGCAAGCCACCATTTCACCAGGCTTAACAGTTTGGATTGGATTAGTTCTGACTGCCCTGCCCCTCTGTCCTACCGCCCTTTTCAGCATCTTTTTATAAAGTGCGTAAATAATCCAACTAAAAAAACCTATTAACAATAATCTAAACATTATTTCTTTTCTCTCCTAGAATTAAGCAACTCTTTGACCGTTTTCTTATATATAGGATGAACCAGGTTTTCATCTATATCACATAATGGTTCTAACACAAACGATCTTTTATCTGCCTGCGGATGCGGGATAGTTAATCTATGATTCTCAAAAAAGGTATTATTATAAAACAAAAGATCAAGATCAATAGTGCGCGGCTGCCACCTGGCATCTGATATTGTCCGCCCCATTTTATGTTCAACTTCTTTAACAAAATTTAATAATTCTTCTGGTTGTAAATCTGTCACAATCTTTACTGCACCGTTAATAAATTTGGGTTGTTCCTCACTATCTATGGTTTGCGCTTCAGTTTCATACCACTTGGAAACTGCTTTAACTATAACGTGCGGATGTGCTTGCAAATGATCAATTGCGGTTTGGCAATTCTGTTCTCGATTGCCAAGATTCGAGCCGATTCCTATATATACTGTATGATTCATAATCTAGTTATTCTTTCTGCAGCTTCATTTAAGCGTTCTGTAGCAGCAGTTAAAGAAAACCGCACATACCCTTGTCCATGCTCTCCAAAACCCAAGCCTGGAGTAGCTACAACCGCAGCTTGTTCTAAAAGCTGCTTACAAAAAGCTATGGAATCATTTCCTTGGGGAAGCCTAGACCAAACATAAAAAGAAGCTTGCGAAGGCCAAACCTTAAAACCCATTTTTGCCAAAGCTTGCGCAAAAAATTCGCGGCGCTGGCCATAAATTGCGCTAATCTCTGGAATGACTGAATCTAATTCCTTCATGGCAAAAACTGCGGCGCGTTCAATTGCCATAAAAGCGCCTGAATCAACATTTTGTTTTACTTTAGCTAGAGTTCTAATTGCATCTGGATTACCAGCTGCAAAAGCAATGCGCCAACCAGTTATGCAAAAAGTTTTGGAAAAAGAATGCATCTCTATTGCCACATCTTTTGCTCCAGGGATACTCAAAATACTTAAGGGCTTTTGCTCACCTTCATATATTTCAATATAGGCAGCATCATGACAGATCAAAAAACTATATTTTTTAGCCAAAGCTATTGCTTTTTTAAAAAACTCTTTGGTTGCACAGGCTGAAGTTGGATTATTAGGATAATTCAAAAATAAAAGTTTGGTTTTTTGCAAAACTTCTTCAGGAATTTTATCAAAATCAGGCATAAAACAATTTTCTTCAAGTAATGGTAGATAATATGGGGTGCCGCCGGTCATAATTGTAGCTTGGGAATAAACCGGGTAACCAGGTGAAGGAACCAATACCACCTCTCCAGGATTAACTGTACCCCAAATTAAATGGGCAATTCCTTCTTTTGAACCAATCAGAGCAGTTACTTCTTTTTCGGCATCAACTTTTACCTGATGGCGTTTATTTAACCAATCAGCAGCAGCCTGTCTAAAATTTAAACTGCCTATGTAATCTGGATAACGATGCAAACTATGATCATTAAGCGCAGATTTTAAATATTCAATCAAAGCAAATGAAGGCGGCAAATCAGGATCACCAATAGATAAATCAATTAGATCTGCTCCTTTAGCTCTGGCTTGTTTTTTTTGCTGATCAAGATCAGCAAAAAGATAAGGGGGTAAATTTTTCAAACACTGGGCAAAATTCATTAGCTTTATCCTTTCAGTCCTAGCACATCTTCCATAGTATAAAGTGCGGGAGGTTTTTCAATTATCCATTGCGCAGCCCTTAATGCTCCTTGCGCAAAAACTTTTCTATCCAAAGCCTGATGTTTAATTTCCAAAATTTCATCAGCGCTGGTAAAACGAATCAAATGATCGCCAATGGTTTCGCCCTGCCTGATTGATTCTATATTGATTTCCTTGGCTTGTTGTTGATTTAAGCCAGCTTCGGCAACAACTACTTCTAAAAGTTTTTTGGCAGTGCCACTGGGCTGATCTTTTTTGTGCACATGATGTTCTTCAATAATTTTAATTTTGGAACTTGCAGCTAAAACCGCTGCAGCCCTACCTGCCAGCTTCCACAATAAATTAACACCAATGCTCATATTTGGGGCATAAACAATGGGCACTATTTCACTAGCTTTCTTAATTTCCAATTCTTCTTCCAGACTTAAACCAGTGGTGCCAATAACCAAAGGAACTTTATTCCTGGCAGCAACTAAAGCATGGTCTGCTGCTGCTTCTTTAGCTGAAAAATCTATCACCACCTCTCCCTTGGCAATCACTGCTTCCAAGGGCTGATCTTTTTCAGCTTGGCCAACTACAACAAAATTGGCAGATTGCTGGGCTAACTGCACAATTAATGATCCCATCCGACCATTAGCCCCAGAAATGATTAACTTGATTTTTTTATCCATATTTTTATAGCAGATTATATTGCGTCAACACGCTCTTTAGTTCCTCTTTATGCGCAGAAGAAATAGGAGTTAAAGGTAAACGAAACTCCTCTTTACATTTACCCATTAAAGCCAAAGCTGTTTTGGCTGGAATAGGGTTGGTTTCCATAAACATGGTTTTATTCAAAATTTCCAAATCTGCCTGCATTTTTTTAGCTTCATCTTTATTTCCAGCTTCAAATTTATCCCAAATTTGGCTGACTATATATGGCGCTACATTTGAAGTTACGGAAATACACCCATCTCCACCTGCAGCATAAATATCATAATTTTGAGCATCTTCTCCAGAATAAAGACCAAAATCTTCCGGAGTATCAGTTATAATTCTTCTAATCTGCCCCAAATTGCCTGAAGCTTCTTTAATACCAACAATATTATCTATCTGAGCTAAACGAGCGACAGTTTCTGGTAGCATATTCACAGCTGTGCGCCCAGGTACGTTGTATAAAATAATTGGCAAATCCACCATGGCAGCGATTGCCTTAAAATGTTGGTATAAACCTTCTTGCATGGGTTTATTATAAAAAGGTGTTACTTGCAGCTGGGCATCAGCTCTATTTTTTTTGGCTTGCTTTGCCAGTTGGATAGCTTTGGTTGTGCAATTAGAACCAGCTCCAGCAATTACTGGCACCCTGCCTGCTGCCACATCTACTGCCACCTGAATTACTCTTTCATGTTCAGCCAAAGAAAGGGTGGCAGCTTCACCTGTAGTGCCACAAACCACCAAAGCATCCACACCATTTTTAATCTGCCAATCTATTAAAGCAGAAAATGATGTTTCATCAAAATTGCCTTCCTTAAATGGAGTAACAATCGCTGTCATCACACCTTGAAACAACATACACACCTCTTATGATTACAAACAAATTTCTCCACAAAAAACTGTTTCCACAGGTCCGCGCAAATAAACATGATTATCTTTGCGGTTCCAATCTACAATAAGTTTACCACCTGGTTGTTTAACCGTGGTTTTGCGCTCTGAAAAACCATTAAGCACTGCCGCCACAGTGGCAGCGCAAGCTGCAGTTCCACAAGATCTAGTTTCACCAACACCGCGCTCCCAAACGCGCATGTGTAAATCACCTTTAGAAAAAATGTTTACAAAACTGACATTAGCTTTTTTGGGGAAAATACTATAGGTCTCCAACAGTGGTCCAAATTTCTGCAAGGGAAAGTCGTCTAATTGTTCTTGGAAGATCACACAGTGTGGATTGCCCATAGAAAGGCAAGTAATCCTAAATTCCTTGGATTCAATCCTAACCGGGCGATTAATTACCCTGCCAGATAGATTAACCGGAATTTCCTTACCCTTCATTTTTGGTTCACCCATATCAGCTTCAATAGAGTGTGCGCCCACAAAACGAACTTTTCTAATTCCTGCAACAGTTTCAATGGTTAATTCTTTTTTACTGGAAAAATTATTATCTTTTATAAATCTAGCCAAACACCGTAAACCATTACCGCACATTTCTGCTTCAGAACCATCTTGATTAAAAGTGCGCATGCCAAAATCTGCTTTGCGAGATTTGATCAGCAAGATCATTTGATCTCCGCCAACACCACTATTGCGATTCAAAACTTTGCGCGCAATTGGAGCTGGACTAGCAAACATGGTTTTTGTGCAATCAAACACCACAAAATCATTTTCCTGGCCTTGCATTTTTACAAAAGGGCGAGCTTTTTTTCTTGATATATTTTCCGTAGCCATGACCCCTCCTTGATCTAAATATTTGAAATATAAGTAAAAACAGACTTGACCTTAACAAGCACGCCCCCTATTGTCAAGAAAATCACTCTTATTAGTTGACTTTAGAAGCCTTTTTAGACTATAAACAGCTAAATCCTACAAAACCATATCTATTAAATATATAACCAAACGCCTTTTAACTTATTGAAACTACTTAAATAAATCACACCAAAACCAGTATGTTTGACACAAATAATTTCAGCAAAAATCCCACAATAAGGAGTAATTATGCATCTTAACGACCTTAAGACCAAGAAGATCAGCGACCTCGTAGAAATGGCCAATGGCATGAAAATCGAAAATGCCCCTAACCTGCGCCGCCAAGAATTAATTTTTGCCTTATTACAAGCACACACTGAAAAAAACGGACAAATCTTTGGAGAAGGTGTTTTGGAAATTCTGCCAGATGGTTTTGGCTTTTTACGCTCTCCAGATTATAGTTATCTGCCTGGCCCAGATGATATTTATGTTTCACCTTCGCAAATTAGACGCTTTGGTTTAAGAACCGGAGATGTTGTTGCTGGCCAAATCAGACCTCCTAAAGAAGGAGAACGCTATTTTGCCCTGCTTAAAGTTGAATCGATCAGCTTTGAACCCCCTGAAGTTTCCAAAGATAAAATTCTGTTCGATAATCTTACCCCACTTTATCCAGATGAACGCTTGGTCTTGGAAAAAGATCCAAAAAATTATTCCATGCGCATCATGGACTTGTTCACGCCTATTGGTAAAGGTCAACGTTCCTTAATCGTTTCACCTCCACGCGCTGGAAAAACCGTGATGTTACAAAACATTGCCAACTCCATTATTGGCAACTATCCAGAATGTGTGGTTATTGTCCTGTTAATAGATGAGCGGCCTGAAGAAGTAACTGACATGCAGCGCTCAGTTAAGGCTGAAGTCGTTTCCTCTACCTTTGACGAACCAGCTCAGCGTCACGTTCAAGTAGCAGAAATGGTTTTGGAAAAAGCCAAACGTTTAGTTGAGCATAAAAAAGATGTGGTTATCTTATTGGATTCCATTACCAGACTGGCCCGCGCTTATAATACAGTAGTTCCACCTTCAGGTAAAATTTTGTCTGGTGGTGTAGATTCTAATGCCCTGCATAAACCCAAACGTTTTTTTGGTGCAGCCAGAAATGTGGAAGAAGGTGGTTCGTTAACTATTATTGGCACAGCCTTGATTGACACTGGCAGCCGCATGGATGAAGTAATTTTTGAAGAATTTAAAGGCACAGGAAATATGGAAATTGGCCTAGATCGCAAACTTATGGAAAAACGCATCTTTCCTTGTATGGATATTAATAAGAGTAGTACCAGAAAAGAAGAATTGCTGTTAAGCGAGGAAGAATTAAACAAAGTCTGGATCTTGCGCAAAATGCTGCAGCCGCTTAATCAAATTGATGCCATGGAATTCATGCTGGATAAAATGCAAAACACGAAAACTAACAAAGAATTTCTCATGTCTATGAATCAATAGCAGCTGGCCTAATTATGCAAATCGGTATCCTTGGTCTTTCCCAAAGCGGAAAAAGCACTTTATTTCAAATCATGACCGGAGTTGACGCTTCAGGTTCCTACGGAGAGAACTATCTGGAAGGAATAGCTAAGGTTCCAGATACCAGATTTGACCAACTAGTTAAGATATTCAGTCCAAAAAAGATTTCACCTGCAGCTATACCTTTTATAGATGTTAATGCTTCAGGAGAAAAGGCCTGGAACACTATTCGCCAAGCTTTAAGCAGGGTTGATGGAATCATCCACATCATAGATGCTTTTTCCAATAATTTAGATGAAGTTATAAGTAAGTATCAAAACCTCATGGATGAGCTAATCTTGGCTGATCTGGTGCTAGTGGAGAACAAACTGGAGCGCCTCCAAAAACTACAAGCTAAAGCAATGGGGCCAGATGAAATAAATCAAGCCAAAATCCTGCCCAAAGCTAAAGAGCTTTTGGAAGCTGGAAAAGTTTTAAGCAATCTTTCTCTAAATCAACAAGAAGTGTCTTCATTAAGAAGTTTTTGTTTTTGGACCTTAAAACCGCAACTAATCGTGCTAAATATTGCAGAAAATAGCGCTGATATTTCCGAAACTTTTAAGCAAAAAACCCAAGTCAGTTTTCCAGTTATCAGCATTTGTTGCCAGATTGAAGCTGAAATTTGCAAACTACCTGTAGAGGAACAAAAAGAATTTCTGGAATCTGCTGGCATCAGCCAGCCTGCTTTTGAGCGCATTATTCAAACCTCATTTTCTTTGCTAGGACAAATTAGTTACTTCACCGTAGGCGAAGATGAAGTTAAAGCCTGGGTAATTCCTGCTAATTCAACTGCGCCCAAAGCTGCTTCAGCAATTCATAAAGATTTTGAACGCGGTTTTATCAAAGCTGAAGTCACTAGTTTTGCTGATTTTATCGCTTGCGGTGCAACTTTAGCTGCAGCCAAAGCCAAGGGAAAATTACGTTTGGAAGGAAAAGAATATATTGTTCAGGATGGAGATATTATTAGTTTTAGATTTAATGTGTAAAAACCGCAATGCCATTAGTCACAGTTGTTACACCAGGTAAAGAAATTTCAAACTTATCAATATTGGCATACAACTGAGAAGACCCGCCACCATCTAAAGCCATGGCATTAGCGCATTCCAGGCCACCTTTATAACGCGACATTTTCATTCTTTTAGCTAGTTCGGTTAAAGAAATTGGCGTTCCATCTGTTACTAGCAAAACCACTTTACCTGAACCAGTAATGCCAATTGCCGTCCTAGCAGCCAAACCTTCTTTAAGCTTGGGAATAAAACCATCTATCACTAGTCTGGGACCTGCTTGAATGGCTAGCTGAATTTGCTGAGAAAACTGATATTCTTTAGGTGTAACAATAGATGGCTGATTATTTTTTAGAACAAAGATGCTCCACCAAGAAGTTTTGTGCAAAGGATTTAGCACTTTACCGTCATTAACCAGCAAACCAATGGACTTATGCTCTGGCGTAAAAAAACCACCATTAATCACCAAATTGGCCTTTTCTTGCTTGGCCATATTTTTTGCGGTTTCCCCCTGAGGTTGATCAGAATTGGCAAGCACTATTTGAAACTTAACCTCATTAGGATCAAGCTGAAAAGCATGAATAATAGTTCGTCTGTCTTCTTCAGGCTCAAAACTAAACTTGGTATAAAGCACTCCTTTATCCAGCTTGTTCCAATGGTAAACTGGCTTAGGACTGGCCTTAACAACTCCTGCGCAAAATAGGATTAATAATATTACAAAAACTCGTTTCATCTAATTACTGTCCCCAAATTTCCACTACTGAACCTTCCTCAAGTCTATCATTGCCTTTAATTACCACCAAATCATTATCCATTAAACCTTTAACAATTTCTATGCGACCATCTTTTTTATCTTTAATAACCACTGGCACTTTATGCGCTATACCACCTGAAACAGTAAACACATAATGACGCCTTTTATCTGCAATAACTGCTTCTTCTGGCACGTTAAAAAAACGTTGCTTATCTGCAGCTTCAAATTCTACCTGAGCTACCATACCTACTTTGTAAATATTCTCTGGATTTGGAATATTTATCTGCACCTCAAAACGACCGGTTTCTTCATCAATCTGGCTGCCCACAGCTGTAATTTGCGCTTCCTTTTTTTCACCTGGCAAATCTCTAAATTGCACCTGAACCGGCATGCCAGCTCGAACAGCCTTAGCTTCATAAGGCACTAAAGAAAAAACCACGCTAATTGGATTAATTTGGGTAATTTCAAATAAAGACTGATTTTCTTGAATAATAATCCCAGGAGAGGCAATTCTGCGGCTAACAACTCCGGCAATTGGACTTTTTACATCCACTTCCATGTTTTTTTCTTCCAGTCCTGATATCTTAGTCCTAATTTCTGACATTTCTTTTTCGTTTTTTTCCACATCTTCTTCAAGGCGATCATATTGATCTTGATTAATTCGCTCTTCTTCCAACAATCGATCGCGATTTCGGAAAAAATATAAATTGCGATCCAGTTCAGATTGTTTATCCCGCAAATTCACCCTTAATCTCGCTAAATCCAGCTTGGTGTCTTCTTCTGATAACTGGCAGAGAACCTGGCCAGCTGTAACATAATCTCCTTCATTAACAAAAACCTTGCTTATGCGAACTTCGTTTGGCAGCTTTACTTCAACTACATCGCTGGCTTGCACCGTGCCACGCACCACATTAAAAACCAATTGTTCCTGAGATTTCACATTCTCCACAGCCACAGGCACAGTACTTCCGCCACCAGCAAAAAACTTACCCAACCAATCTCGCTGGCCTTGGGTACAAGCTGCAATTGTCATTGAAATCAAGACCAGGAAAACAAGCAAAAATACTTTCTTCATATAACTCCCCCTAAAAACACATATGGCTGTAACCCATACTACATACTATATACTATATACAGAGCAACAACTTTTTATAGCAAGCTTCTATTGACGTTTAGTTTTTAGCAGGATACAGAAGAAAATCTGTAATATCTAAATACTAATATCTAAATTCTAAACAATATCAAATGTTCAAAATTCAGATTACTAAAACATTTGTATTTTGGACGTTTTTAGCGGTTTTATAAATAGTAATTTGGTAATTAAAAATTGTTTAGAGAATTAGATATTAGAGATTAGGATTTGGGGTCATTTATGGTAGACATGGATACTCTAGTTTCTTTATGTAAACGTCGCGGTTTTATTTTCCAATCCAGTGAAATATATGGTGGTATTAACGGCTTCTGGGATTTTGGCCCTTTAGGCGTAGAACTGAAAAACCGGGTTAAAAACTACTGGTGGAACAAGATGGTTAGGGAACGAGATGATGTCGTAGGCGTTGACACCAGCATTATTGCTCACCCTCAAACCTGGGTTGCTTCAGGCCATGTCTCTAGCTTTAATGATCCTATGATCGATTGCAAGGCTTGTAAAAAACGCTTTCGTGCAGATGACATGCCTAAAAGCGAAAAATATCCAGAAGGTCATTGTCCAGAATGCGGCGGAGAATTAACCCAAGCTCGCGAATTTAATTTAATGTTTCAAACCAATGTGGGGGCCACCAAAGATGGCGCAGCCACCGCCTATTTAAGACCAGAAACTTGCCAATCTATTTTTACCCAATTTAAAAATGTGCAAATTGTCAGCCGCAAAAAAATTCCTTTTGGCATTGCCCAAATAGGCAAAGCTTTTCGCAATGAAATCACTCCTCGTAATTTCATTTTTCGCTCCAGAGAGTTTGAACAGATGGAAATGGAGTTTTTCTGTCATCCTGATGAAAGCGAAAAGTGGTATGAATATTGGGTTGAACAACGTTTTAAATGGTTCAATTCCCTGGGCATTAAGGAAGCTGGCTTAAAATTACGCCCACATCACCAAGGAGAGTTAGCGCACTATGCCAAATCTTGCGTGGATGTGGAATATGAAATGCCTTTTGGCATTTCTGAAATGGAAGGCATTGCCAATCGTTCTACTTATGATCTTACCCAACACATGAATTCTTCTGGCAAAGACCTGACCTATTATGATGATGCCACCAAGGAAAGATATATCCCAGCAGTTATTGAAACATCAGTGGGCGCGGACCGTACTTGTCTGGCCATTTTAGCTGATGCTTACCGAGAAGAAGAAGTTAAAGGAGAAAAACGGGTGGTTATGGGCTTTGCACCGCACATTGCTCCAGTGCAAATTGGAGTATTTCCCCTTTCCAATAAATTATCTGAACCAGCTAGTAAAATTCACCAAGAATTAAAAAAACATTATGTGTCGGAATTTGACAGTGTTGGTTCTATTGGCAAACGCTATCGCCGCCACGATGAAATTGGCACACCCTTTTGCATTACCTATGATTTTCAGAGTGAAGAAGATCATGCGGTAACTGTGCGCAATAGAGATACTATGGAGCAAGACCGGGTTCCTATTGAAGGACTCGTAAAATATTTGGAGGATAGATTTAACAATAAATAACCAATGACCAAGATACAAGGTACAAACAAATTCCAAGATACAATAAGCAAATTCCAATATTAGGATAGTTGAAATTTGGTAATTGGGAGTTGTTTGGTTATTGTTTCTTGGTTATTGGTCATTAAAAAGGAGGCACTTGTGAGTACAAAATTTGTTTACACTTTTGGCAACGGCAAAGCTGAAGGCAATACTACCATGAAAAACACGCTGGGCGGCAAAGGAGCCAACCTGGCTGAGATGAGTTCTTTAGGAATTCATGTTCCTGCTGGCTTTACCATTACTACAGACGTCAGCGTCTATTATATGGAAAACAGCGGCAAATATCCTGCTGGCCTGGAAGACCAAATCAACAAAGGGGTGCACAGCATTGAAAAAGCCATGGGCAAAAAATTTGGCGATGCCAAAAATCCTTTGCTTTTGTCAGTGCGTTCTGGCGCCAGAGTCAGCATGCCAGGCATGATGGATACAGTTCTTAACTTGGGCTTAACTCCCAAAACAGTGGAAGGTCTAATTGCTAAAACTGGCAACGAACGTTTTGTCTATGATAGCTATCGCCGCTTTGTGCAAATGTTTGCCAATGTGGTCATGGGCGCTCCTGGCGAACATTTTGAAGAAATTATCGATGAAATGAAAGCCAAGAAAAATATTAAATTAGATATTGAATTTAGCGCAGAAGATCTTAAAGAATTAACCGAGGCTTTTAAGGCCAAAGTAAAAGAAGATCTTAACCGCGAATTCCCTGATGATCCCAAAGAACAATTAATGGCTTCTATTGAAGCAGTGGTAAAATCCTGGAACGGCAAACGCGCCATTGATTATCGCCGCATAAACAATATTCCCAATAATTGGGGAACTGCTGTAAACATCCAAGCCATGGTTTTTGGCAACATGGGTGATGATTGCGCCACTGGCGTTTGTTTTACTCGCGACCCAGCCACTGGCGAAAGGCTTTTCTTTGGTGAATTTTTGGTAAACGCCCAAGGAGAAGATGTGGTTGCTGGCATTAGAACTCCCCAGCCAATTAATATTGCCGGCAAAAAAGGATCAAACTTGGAATCAATGGAAGAGGTCATGCCAGAGCTTTATAAAGAACTGGTAGGAATTTATGAAAATCTGGAAAAACATTATAAAGATATGCAAGACATTGAATTCACCATTGAACAAAGCAAGCTCTGGATCTTGCAAACCAGAAACGGCAAGAGAACAGCTACAGCTGCTGTGAAAATTGCCGTGGATATGGTGGAAGAAGGCTTAATTGACAAAAAAACCGCCATTAAACGCGTTGATCCTGCTTCTTTAGATCAACTTTTACATCCCAGAATTGATCCTAGCGCCAAGCGCGATGTCGTAGCCAAAGGGCTGCCAGCATCACCTGGGGCTGCTACTGGCAAAGTTGTATTTACTGCTGAAGACGCGGAAGAATGGGCTAACAAAGGTGAAGATGTCATCCTGGTTAGACAAGAAACCTCACCAGAGGATATTAAAGGCATGCACGTAGCCCGAGGTATATTAACAGCTCGCGGCGGCTTAACCAGCCACGCCGCAGTTGTGGCGCGCGGCATGGGCAAGTGCTGTGTTGCTGGCTGCGATGCCATTACCATCAACAACAAAAACAAAATATTCACAGTTGGCAATAAAACCATTAAGGAAGGTGAATATATTACTTTAGACGGCTCCAAAGGCGAGGTTATGTTAGGCAAATTGCCCACAGTTCAACCTGAGCTGGCAGGCGAATTTGGGACTTTAATGGAATGGGTTGATGAAGTACGCAAACTTAAAGTTCGCGCCAATGCTGACACTCCTCAAGATGCTGAAATCGCCAAAAAATTTGGCGCAGAAGGCATTGGTCTGTGCCGCACTGAACACATGTTCTTTGAAGGCGAGCGCATTGATGCAGTACGCGAAATGATTTTATCTTCTAATATTGAAGGCCGCAAAAAAGCCTTACTCAAAATTTTACCCATGCAAAAAGGCGATTTCAAAGGATTATTTAGAGTAATGGACGGTTACCCAGTAACTGTTCGTTTGTTAGATCCACCTTTACATGAATTTTTACCTCAAACCGATGAAGAGATAAACGAGCTGGCTAACAAGATTGATGTTGCTCCAGAAAAACTTAAAGCCAAGACCGAGGAACTGCACGAGTTTAACCCCATGCTTGGTCATCGTGGCTGCCGTTTGGGCATTACCTTTCCGGAAATTTATGCCATGCAAGTTCAAGCTATTATGGAAGCAGCTTGCGAATTAGCCAAAGAAGAAAATATTAATGCTATTCCAGAAATTGAAATACCGTTGGTGGGCCATGTTAATGAACTGCGTAAATTACGCGCAGTTTGCGAAAAAGTCTGCCAAGAGGTCATTAATAAAACCGGCCAAAAAGTTGACTATTTAATTGGCACCATGATTGAGCTACCTAGGGCCTGCATTGCTGCAGAAGAAATTGCCAAGCATGCTGACTTTTTCTCTTTTGGCACCAATGACTTAACCCAAACCACTTTTGGTTTCTCTCGTGACGATGCTGGTAAATTTTTAAGAGAATATGTTGAGCAACATATTCTGCCTGCTGATCCATTTGTCACCATTGACACTAGTGGCGTAGGCGAGCTCATGAAAATAGGCATTGAACGCGGACGTAAAACCAAACCAAAATTAGATGTGGGCATTTGCGGCGAACATGGCGGTGAAACTAATTCTGTTAAATTTTGCCATAAAATCGGCCTAAATTATGTATCTTGCTCGCCCTACCGCATTCCTATAGCCAGGATGGCTGCTGCCCAGGCGGTGTTGGAAGAACAAGAAAAATAAATTTTATATGAGAAAATTTAACATATTTTTAATTGCTCTAATTGCCCTGACCATCAACTCCTGCGCCACCTCCAATATTTTTGCGCCTATTGGCACTAATATAGCTGCGCCAAACGGCATTGTTATTGATTCTGCCAATAACAAACTCTACTTAATCAATTCTAATAGCACAGTACTCTATAGATGGGAGGAAGGTTCCATCCAAATTCTGGATATCACCAACCCACTTAGCCCAGTTTTGGAAAATACGGTCCAAACCGTTAGTTTTAGCGGCCAGGCAATTTTAGATCAGACCCGCAACTTACTTTATACTTCCAATCGCTATAGTGAGAATTCTGCTACCATGGATGATCAACTGTTGGTCATGAATACAGATGCGAACTCTGCTGATTTTCTTACAGTCACTGATTCTGCCACCAGCAAAGACCCTTATGGCTTGGCTTGCTGCTATCCAGCAGATCGCATGTGGATAGCCAATGAAGACAATGTCCTGGAATATAAAGATCTGGGGCCATTAACTAGCGGCACAATTGATCTTTTGCAACCTCTTTCCAATGGCAGCAGTTTAGCTAGCGCTGAGGCATCTTTTATTGCCTTAAATGGTTCTCAAGCTTATCTGCCCAGAATTAGAGATGGATTAATGGTTGTAAACTTAGACGAAGCTGGGGACACCACTAAAAACGCCTTGGATTATTTAATCACTGATATCAATGATCCACAAGGCATCGTGGTTGTGCAAACTCCTAATGGCACCCGCGTTGGCGTAGTATCTGAAGACAACATAGACGGCAATTGGACGCCTATATTTTACGTTTTAGACTTAACGTCACTTACACCTTTAACTGACAATACTGAAACAACGGTGTTGGACAAGGACGAGGACGCTCTTCTAGTGGCCACCATTGTAGTGGGCAAACAACCTGAAACTGCTTTTGCCACAACTAATTACGTTTTTGTCAGCAGCAAAGAAGAAGATTTGATAACCGTCCTTGATATAAACAATGATTTTGCCAAAATCAAAGACATTGCTGTTGGCGAAGAACCCTTTGGTATGGCCCTTTATGCTCCAGGCGGCAATGAACAGTATGTATATGTGGGCAATGTGATTTCCAACACCCTATCTATTATTGATTTAAATACTTTAGAAGTAGTGGCAACATATCCTTAAAATATTGGGCTGCATCATGCTTACCAGAGAACAATTTGAACAGCGAGAAAATGAAGCATTAGCTCCTTATGCTGCCAGATGTATCACCAGCTTGGGACGCATCTATCCAGAACAAGAATGCCAGTTTCGCAGCATCTATCAACATGATCGTGACCGCATTGTCCATTCTGAAGCCTTTCGTCGCTTGGAATATAAAACCCAGGTGTTTGTGAATCATGAAGGAGATTATTATCGCACTCGGTTGACCCACACCATTGAAGTTGCTCAAATCTCTCGTGGCCTTGCCCGCACTTTGCAATTAAATGAAGACCTGGCTGAAGCCATAGCTTTGGCACATGATTTAGGACATACCCCGTTTGGGCATATTGGAGAAACAACTTTAGATAATCTCATGGCTGACGAAGGCGGGTTTGAGCATAATTACCAAAGCTTTCGCGTAGTCACTTCTTTGGAGCACCGTTACCCTAATTTTCCTGGTTTAAATCTTTCCTATGAAGTCTTGGAAGGCATTGCCAAACACTCCAGCGAATATGACAACCCGGAAGTAAAATCATTTAAAGATGTTGGTTTTCCCACCATTGAAGCTCAAATTGTAAATATTGCTGATGAAATAGCTTACATCAACCATGATTTAGATGATGGTTTGCAATCTGGAATGCTTGGCTTTGAACAACTGGAAGTTATTCCCTTATGGCGCGAAACTTATGATAAAATTTATAGCGCTTATCCAGATGCTTCTAAACGCGTGCTAAAATCCCGCATTATCAGCAGTCTAATTCATTATTTTGTTGGCAATGCCCAAGAAGAAACTTTGAAACGTATTAAGCAAAGAAAAATTACTTCACTAAATGAGGTACGCAAAAATGGCAAAGATCTGGTCAGTTTTTCAGAAGAATTGGCAGTAAAAACCAAAGAATTAAAAATCTATCTTTTTGAAAATTTATATCGTCACTACCGGGTGGCGCGCATGGCAGACAAGGCCAAACGCATCTTGGAAGATTTGTTTAATGCCTATCTTAACAACCCCAGAACCCTTCCCACCACTTTATATAAACTTATTCAAGAAAAAGGTCAGGCCAAGCGTTATGTTTGCGACTATATTGCTGGCATGACCGACCGCTTTGCCCTGCTGGAACACAAAAAACTATTTGATCCTAGCGAAAAGGTTTAAGTCTTGCCTTAATTTATCAGAGCTAATATTATGTGAGCCTTGGGGAGATATTAGTGCAATTAAAACTGGTAATCATTTTTTTGTTTCTTTTTTTAATGAACAGTTCAAATCTGCTTGCTGCTGACAAATTAGCTGCAGATTTCCTCACCTTTGAACAAGCAGGTGAATTAGCTCTGGAAAATTCCCATACACTTGCTTCCCAGGAACAAATAGTAGAATCTGCCAAACAAGAAGCCAAGGCTCAAAAAGTTAAACGCTATCCTTTTTTAAATTTTGAAGCTCAAAGCATGTTTGTCTCCAAAATTGGCAGGTTTCAAATTCCCACCCTGGGCATAAACCGGGAAGTTGGCGACCATATCAATTGGTCAGTTGGCCCAGCCCTGGAATGGACGGTTTGGGATACAGGCCAGATCACCAAAAAAGCCAAGAGCCTGGAAAAAACCACGGCTGCACAAACACAAAATTTGGATTATTATGGCCGCCAAGTTCTTTTCAGCGCCAGATCCAGCTATATCGATGTTCAACTAGCCAAAGAACAGGTTCGTTTGGTCAAAGATGCCTTAAATCTGGCCCAAGCTCAATATTCAGATATTTTAGAAAAAAAGAAAGCTGGCACAGCAGATCTGCTAGATCTTACAGTAGCGCACCAAGAAGTAGTTGATCGCCAGCGCGATCTGGAAGAAGCATTCGGCAATTTGGCTCTTGCCAAAAGAGCGTTAGTTGCCACCTTGGGTTATGATCCGCAAGCTGAATCTGTGGATGCCCTGGAGGTTCAGCAAATTAACCAGGTCCTTAATGTCTTGCTGCCTCAAGCCAACACTCAAGTAGATATTGAAGCACATCCCCAAGTACAAGCCTTGGCAGATCAGCAGCAAGCATATGAGCTAGCTGCCAAAAGCTCCAGCGCCAGACATTGGCCCAAAATAGACATGAAGGGAACTTCCACTTTTGAGTATCCCAATCTTGGAGAAAATATAACTATTCAGCAAAATAAACTCTTGCTTAACTTACATTTGCCAATTTTTGATTGGGGCATGATCAGCAAAGAATCCCGCAGCAACAAATTTCAAGCTTATTCCACGCAGGAACAGAAAAAACAAACCATGCTGGATCTAGAGCGCACCACTGCTGAAATCAGGCAAAGAATAAAAACTCTGAAGGGGCTAAGAATTGCCAACATCAAAGCAATTAATGATGCGGTTGAAGTAGCCCGCTTAACCTATAATTCCTATCAAGCTGGACGGGTGATATTTTTAGATGTGCAACGGGCTAATGTCAAAGCTCTGTCTATAAAAGTTGATTCCGCCCAAACTGATGCTGAGCTAGCCAGGCAAATTTCTCAACTGCTTGCCCTGGCCCAAAGCAAGGAGCCTAGCAATGATTAAAAAGTTTAAATTAGATAGAATAAAAAAGAAGCATATTATTCTGGGTATTATTGTTTTGGCTGTGGCTATTTATTTTTTGATTCCTGACCGGGAATCAATTTATGTGGGCACAATTGAAGTCACTGAAGTGGATGTGGCACCCAGAGTAGCTTCGCAGATTGCTGAACGCGTGGTTGATGAAGGTGACCTGGTCAAAACAGGCGATATTTTATACAAACTGACATGCGAAAATATTTATGTTGATGCAGAAAAAAGTTTTAATGATTTTAAGCGCGCGGAAAAATTGCTAGCTTCAGGCAATATGTCGCCAGAACAATATGATACTTATAAAAAGAATTATGAAAATTCCAAATTGCAAGTAGAATGGTGCACAGTGCGCGCGCCCATAGACGGCACTATTTTAACCAAATTCCATGAAGCAGGCGAATATGTTTACACGGGCAGCAAACTCATGGCCATGGGCGACTTAAACGATGTTTGGGCCTATGTTTACGTGGATCAACCCTTTCTGGCTAGTTTATCCATTGGCCAAGAGGTAACCGGCTATTTACCAGAGCTAAATAATAAAACCATTGCCGGCCAAATTATTCACATCAAAGACGAAGCAGAGTTTACTCCCAAAAACGTGCAAACCAGAAAAGAGCGGACTCGTTTGGTGTATGGAATTAAGATCCGGTTTGATAACAGCGAAAAACTGCTTAAACCAGGAATGCCTATTGAAGTCCGTTTTGCCAAACTTAATAAATAACAGGGATAATTATGGCGGTTGGCGTTGAACTCAAAGGCATCTGCAAATCATTCAAAAAAAACCTAGCCCTTAATCAGATATCCATTAATTTTACTGGTGGAAAACTCCACGGCTTGATCGGCTCTGAAGGCGCTGGCAAAACCACATTAATCAGGGTTATCATGGCCCTGCTCAATTATGACGATGGCACATTAATCTGGACCGAAGACCAAAAAACCAAAAACTTTTTAGAGATCCGCGATAAAATCTCCTATATGCCTGGCAGCCAAAGCCTTTATCCTGATCTTTCAGTAGAAGAGCATCTAAATTTTTTTAAGGAACTGTATAGCCTATCTGCAGAGGAATTTGCTCAGCAAAAAGATCAACTTTTGAAAATAACCAGGCTGGATAAATTTACCAGTCGCCGGTCGCGAGAACTATCAGGTGGCATGTATAAAAAACTGGGTTTAATGTGCGCCCTGCTGCAGCGCCCTAAAATTTTACTCTTAGACGAGCCCACCAATGGCGTGGATCCGATCAGCCGCCGAGAATTTTGGGATTTACTTTATGAACTTTCAGCCAGTGAAATTACCATTATTATTTCTACAGCTTATATGGATGAAGCTGAGCGCTGCCACATAGCTCATCTTTTAGATGCAGGCAAACACTTAGCTAGTGGCGAGCCCAGAAAACTTCTAGCTGATGCTGGCGTAAAAACTTTTGACGAATTTTATCTTAAACAAGGCAACAAATGAGCTCAAATAAAGCAGTAATTGTTGATAATTTAGTTGTAGCCTTTGGCAGTTTTCAGGCAGTC
Organism: Pseudomonadota bacterium; assembly: GCA_043823065.1. Classification (GTDB taxonomy): domain Bacteria; phylum UBA10199; class UBA10199; order 2-02-FULL-44-16; family DYJF01; genus JBDRBB01. The sequence goes on from JBDRBB010000021.1 coordinate 24,352, forward strand.
AAGGGCGTGTCATTTGACGTGGAGCCCGGAGAAATCTTTGGTTTTTTAGGAGCCAATGGTGCAGGCAAGACCACCACCATCAGAGTCCTTTGCGGACTTTTGCCGCCCACTAGTGGATCAGTTAAAGTTGCTCAAGCTGATCCAGCCACCAACCCTATAGATGTAAAAACTCGCGTTGGTTACATGTCTCAAAAATTTACGCTTTATCGTGATTTAACTATTTCTGAAAATTTGCAATTTGCCGGCAAGCTGCGCAAATTAACCAACAATCGAATCGCCGAACGCATTAAAGAGCTTGTGGATTTCATTGAATTAGATCGGCCTTTGCAAACCATGGTCAAAGACTTGCCAGCTGGAGTTATGCAACAAGTGGCGTTAGTGGCAGCCACTATTCATAATCCTGAAATTGTATTTTTAGATGAACCAACTGCTGGCGTTACTCCGCATGCCAGATCCAAGTTTTGGGAGTTAATCAATAAACTGTCAAATGCCGGCAAAACTGTCTTTGTGACCACTCATTATATGGATGAAGCTGAACAATGTGGAAGAGTGGCTCTGATGCGCTCTGGCGAGCTTATTGCTTTGGGTTCACCAGCTGAGCTTAAA
>JBDRBB010000022.1:0-11299 GCA_043823065.1 Pseudomonadota bacterium
GGAGGAAGAATATGTCAAAAGAGAAATTTGAAAGAACGAAACCGCATTTGAATGTGGGCACAATAGGTCACGTAGATCACGGCAAAACCACGCTAACAAGCGCTATCACCAGATATCTGGCTGAGGAAAAAGGTTCAGGTACCTGGATGGCCTTTGATAATATAGATAAAGCACCAGAAGAAAGAGAACGCGGAATTACCATTGCAACCGCGCATGTGGAATATCAAACAGACAAACGTCACTATGCTCACGTAGATTGTCCAGGCCATGCAGACTATGTAAAGAACATGATCACTGGTGCAGCGCAAATGGACGGAGCAGTATTGGTAGTGTCAGCTTCAGATGGTCCCATGCCCCAAACTCGTGAACATATCTTGCTAGCCCGTCAAGTAGGAGTTCCAGCAATTGTAGTGTTCATGAATAAAGTAGATATGGTAGATGATCCAGAGTTGTTGGACTTGGTTGAATTGGAAGTAAGAGAGTTGCTCAATCAATATGAATTTCCTGGGGATAAAATACCAATAATAAGAGGGAGCGCGTTAAAGGCCATGGAAGGTGACAAGGGGGAAATGGGTTATCAATCCATGAAGAAGTTATTGGATGCTTTAGATGAATATATACCAGAGCCAGAGCGATCCACAGATAAGCCGTTCTTAATGCCGATTGAAGATGTGTTCAGTATTTCTGGAAGAGGCACAGTGGTAACCGGCAGAATAGAACGTGGTATTGTAAAAGTAGGGGAAGAGATAGAGATTATAGGCATTAAAGATACCAGCAAGACAGTAGTAACTGGGGTAGAAATGTTTAGGAAGTTGCTGGATGAAGGCAGAGCAGGAGAGAACGTAGGTTTATTGCTTAGAGGCACGAAACGAGAAGAAGTGGAACGCGGCCAAGTATGTGCCAAGCCCAAGAGCATAACTCCGCATAAGAAATTCAAAGCTGAAGTATATGTATTAAGCAAAGAAGAAGGTGGAAGACATACGCCATTTTTTAAGGGATATAGGCCGCAATTTTATTTTAGAACAACAGACGTTACCGGAATTTGCCAATTACCAGAGAATGTAGAAATGGTAATGCCCGGAGATAACGTACAAATGGAAATAGAACTAATAGCCCCAATTGCCATGGAAAAAGAATTGAGATTTGCCATTCGAGAAGGTGGCCGCACCGTGGGTGCTGGCGTGGTAACTGAGGTTGTTGAATAAGAATAGGAAGCAGTTATGAGAAATATAATTCAGCTAGCTTGTGCAGAATGCAAGAATCGCAATTACTCAACCACCAAAAACAAGCAGAAAATGCCTGCTCGTTTTGAAATCAAAAAGTATTGTCGGTTCTGTAGAAAACATACAGAGCACAAGGAGACAAAGTAAAGTCGACACAGTAGGGGAGTAGCTCAATTGGTAGAGCACCGGTCTCCAAAACCGGGGGTTGCGGGTTCGAAGCCTGTCTCCCCTGCTGCGGCGATCTTGCCTAAAAAGGAAGATAAACATGCGTAGAAGCAAAAAAAGTATCAGTTTAATTTATCTAACTTGTGCGGCAATTACCTGGGTGGTCCTGCGCCAATTGGCAGGAACAATTTGGGCCATAGCTCATTTACCTCAAATGGTGGGTTGGGTGGTTCCACCCACAGATATAATTTCTGCAGTTCTGGCATTAAGTGTTTTTCTAATCTTAATGAAAAATCAGAAAGTGAATACCTTTACACATGAGGTAATTACTGAACTTGCAGAAGTAAGTTGGCCGAAGCGCAAAGAAACTTTGTTATCAACCGGCATCGTTTCAATTTTAGTTGGTATTGCTGCTGGTATTTTGTTTGGATTTGATATGTTTTGGGGCATGATAGTACAGTTGTTTTACAAATAAATTTAGAACGCGGAGTTATAATGGCAAAGAAGTGGTATGTTGTTCACACCTATTCAGGTTATGAACAAAAATCAAAAAAGGCATTGGAAGATCGCATTAAGAGACACAAAGTAGAACATCTTTTTGGCGAGATATTGGTTCCTTCTGAAGATGTGGTTGAGGTCAAAAAAGGAACTAAGCGCACTTCCAAACGCCAGTTTTTTCCAGGTTATATTTTGGTCAATTGTGATCTAAATGAAACTACCTGGCGCGTAGTTAAAGAAACACCTAAGATAACCGGTTTTGTTGGTGGTTCGTTAGAACCAGCAACAGTCTCAGAAGAAGAGGTAAAAAGAATTACCAATCAAATTGAAGAAGGCACATTAAAACCAAAAGCCAAAATTGAATTTGAAAAAGGTGAAAATGTGCGAGTTACTAGCGGTCCATTTTCAACTTTCACAGGTATTGTTGAAAATGTTAATGAACAAAAAGGAAAGCTCAGAGTTCTGGTCAGTATTTTTGGCAGAGCCACTCCTATAGAGCTAGACTTTACACAAGTGGAGAAAGTTACGCAGTAACCTTTTATTGGTTATTGTATCTTGGAATTTTTTAGGAGGTAGTATGGCAAAGAAAGTTTTAGCACAAGTAAAGTTACAATGTCCAGGTGGTCAGGCTAATCCAGCCCCGCCAGTTGGTCCAGCTCTTGGTCAGCATGGTGTGAATATCATGGAGTTTTGCAAACAGTTTAACGCTAAAACTCAAAAACAACCTGGAATGACTATTCCAGTGATAATCACCATTTACCAAGATCGGTCTTTTAGCTTTATTTTAAAAACACCACCAGCTGCGGTGCTCATTAAAAAAGCGCTTAAACTGGAAAAAGGTTCAGGTGTGCCTAATAAAAATAAAGTAGGTAAGATTACCAGAGCTCAATTAGAGGAAATCGCCAAGATCAAGCTCCCGGATTTAAATTGCGATTCTTTGGAATCAGCGGTCAGAACCATTGCTGGCACTGCCAAAAATATGGGAGTCGAAGTCGAAGGGTTATAAAGGAGGAATTTCATGTCTGGCAAGAAATATGCGGCAAGCCGCGAAAAAGTAGATAGAGAGAAAAAATATTCTTTAGATGAAGCCCTGCAAATATTGGAGTCTTTTGATAAGGCCAAATTTGATGAAATGGTGGATGTGGCTATTTGTTTAGGTGTTGATCCCAAACAAACAGATCAACAAGTGCGCGCTAGTTGCACTTTGCCTAATGGTATTGGTAAAACAGTGCGTGTTGCTGTATTTGCCAAAAGCGATAAGCAAAAGGAAGCTCAAGATGCTGGTGCAGATATTGTTGGAGCCGAAGATTTAGCAGAAAAAATCCAGAAAGGCTGGATGGAATTTGACAGCGTTATAGCTACTCCAGATATGATGGGCGTAGTTGGTAAACTCGGTAAAGTATTAGGACCTCGTGGCCTCATGCCTAATCCTAAATTAGGCACAGTTACTTTTGATATTGCCAGAACAGTGAATGAAGTAAAAGCCGGGAAAGTTGAATTTAGGACTGAAAAAGGTGCTATTGTTCACGCACCTGTTGGCAAGAGGTCATTTGGTGCCGCAAAATTAAAAGCAAATATCGAGGCTTTGGTTGAAGCCTTGGTCAAGGCCAAACCAGCAACAGCCAAGGGTATTTATATTAAATCTATGAGCATTTCTGGTACTATGACACCTGGGGTTAAGGTGGATGTAACTCAATATCAGAAGAGCGTATAAAATCGACCATAGACCATGGACAATTGACCATGGACTTTTCAGGATTTAGGTCAATGGTCTATAGTCAATAGTCGTATTAGAAGAGGTGATAAAATGAATCGTCAGGAAAAAGTTCAGGAACTGCAAAATTTAACCGAACGCTTTCAAAAAGCCAAAGCTTTGATCTTTGCTGATTATCGCAAATTAAAAGTTTCAGAAATGAATCAATTGCGTTCAGAGCTTAGAAAAAACGATTGCACGTTAAAGGTTATCAAAAATCGTTTGGCTAAAAAAGTTTTGGAACAAGAAGGACTAAAAGATTTGGAACAATATATAGATGGTCCAACTGCCTTGGCTACAACTGAAACGGAAACTGATATAGCCGGTGTTGCCAAAGCTTTAGTTGAATTTGCTAAAGATCATGAATTTCTCAAGTTAAGAGGTGGCTTATTTGAAGGAAAAATAATTAGTTTTAAGGACATTGATGCTTTGGCCAAGCTGCCAAGCCGGGAAGTCTTGCTTGGTCGTCTTTTGGCTGCCATGAATTCCCCAGCAACCAATTTGGCTTGTGTACTTAATGCAGTGCCGCAAAAATTGGTTCGGACTATTGACGCAATCAGGGAGACGAAAAAATAACGTTTGCACTGAAATTCCGTGAATTACACGGAGCCCATTTTCATCGTAACATTATTGCAATGGTACGATAGAGAAATTGGGGTGCTTTGTAGGAGGTTTAATATGGCTAACGTAGGTAAAACAGATATTATTGAGGCTCTCAAAGGAATGTCTTTGTTGGAAGTCTCAGAGCTCGTTAAAGAGCTGGAAAACACTTTTGGCGTAACCGCTGCTGCTCCAGTAGCTGTTGCCGCTGCTCCAGGCGCTGGCGCTGCTGCTGCTGAAGAAAAGACAGAATTTAATGTTGTCTTGGCTGATGCTGGTAGCAACAAAATTGGTGTTATTAAGGAAGTGCGCGCTATTACAGGTCTAGGCTTAAAAGAAGCCAAAGATTTTGTGGAAAGCGCTCCCAAGCCAGTTAAAGAAGGTGTAACCAAAGAAGAAGCTGAAGAAATGAAGAAGAAGCTGGAAGCTGCTGGTGCAAAAGTAGAAATTAAGTAAGAGATTTTCTGTTAGTTTGTTTTCGGCTCCCTGTTTTTTTATTGAAAAACAGGGAGTCGAATAAGTTTTTTAAAACCAAAGTGTCGCGTTTACGAACGACGAAAGACGAACGACGCTAGATGAAAATAAGGAGTGCATATGACCGCAGTTCCTATTGGTCGTATTAGACGTGATTTTTCACAAATCAAAAATGTTTTAGATCTTCCGCAATTAATTGAAGTTCAGCAAAAATCGTTTAGAGAATTTTTACAATCAGATGTAACTCCAGAAGAGCGCTTAAATTTTGGTTTGCAGGGTGTTTTTAAGAGTGTCTTTCCGATCAGAGGGTTTACCCAAAGCGCTTCTTTAGAATTTGTCAGCTATCATCTTGATGCGCCAAAATATAGCGAAGCTGAATGTCGCACCAGAGGCATGACCTATGCTGCGCCCATGCGGGTTTTGGTGCGTTTGGTGGTTTGGGATATTGATGAAGAAACTCATGCTCAAACCATTCGCGATGTTAAAGAACAAGAAGTGTATTTTGGCGAAATACCTTTAATGACTGATTTTGGTACTTTTATCATTAATGGTATTGAAAGAGTTATTGTTTCCCAGTTGCATCGTAGCCCTGGCGTGTTTTTTGAACATGACAGAGGAAAAACTCATTCTTCTGGCAAACTTTTATATTCAGCTCGGGTTATCCCTTATCGCGGCGCTTGGTTAGATTTAGAATTTGACGCTAAAGACATCTTATATGTCAGAATTGATAGGCGCCGCAAAATGCATGCCACCATCCTTTTGCGGGCTTTGGGTTATTCAGCAGAAGATATCTTGAATATGTATTATCACAAGGAAAAGATATTTATTCCCAACAAGACAAAATTAAGCAAATCTGTGGTACCGGAAGTGCTATGCTATCAACGCGCTGTAAAAGACATTAAAGATAGTAATGATGAAATAATTATTAAAAAAGACCGAAAATTTAATAAGAACATTATAGAAAAAATTAAAAAAGCAAAGATTAAAGAAATTCCTACTACCATTGAAGATATTATTGGCAAAATAGCTGCAGAAGATGTGGTGGATGCCAACACTGGTGAAGTAATTTTGGAAGCTAACCATGTTTTGACTGAAGAAATTTTTGATCGTTTGGTAGAAGCTAAGATTACAGAAATCTCCTTGCTTTATATTGATGATCTAAATGTTGGTCCTTATCTCAGAAACACACTTTTAACTGACAAGGTTAATTCTCCAGAAGAAGCCAAGTTGGAGATCTACCGTCGTTTAAGACCAGGAGATCCTTCCACTCCAGAATCAGTTGCGGTTTTGTTCGAAAACTTGTTTTTTAATCCAGAGCGCTATGATCTTTCCAAAGTGGGCCGCTTAAAAATCAATTACAAATTTGGCATTAATATTCCTTTAGAAGTTGGCACGTTGCGTAAGGAAGACATTGTGGAAACAGTGCGCTATTTGGCTAAATTAAAAGATGGTGAAGGTGAAATTGATGATATCGACCATTTGGGAAATCGCCGTGTACGTTCAGTAGGCGAATTGTTGGAAAATCAATATCGGGTTGGTTTAGTGCGTATGGAAAGAGCTATTCGCGAGCGCATGTCTTTGCAGGATATGGAAACGCTCATGCCACATGATTTGATTAATGCCAAACCAGTGCAAGCTGCGATTAAGGAATTTTTTGGTTCCAGTCAGCTTTCCCAATTTTTAGATCAAACCAATCCTTTGGCAGAAGTAACTCACAAACGCCGGCTTTCCGCTTTAGGACCAGGTGGCTTAACCAGGGAACGCGCAGGTTTTGAAGTGCGTGACGTGCATCCCACCCACTATGGTCGTATCTGTCCTGTGGAAACGCCAGAAGGACCAAATATCGGTTTGATTGCTTCTCTTTCAATTTGCGCTAGAGTAAATGAATTTGGTTTTGTGGAAACTCCATATCGTAAAGTTGAGAATGGTAAAGTAACCGATGATGTTGTCTATTGTTCAGCCTTGGAAGAAGGAACTAATTTAATTGCTCAGGCGACAGCACCTGTTGATAAAGCAGGGCGCTTTACTGAAGATAAAGTGCAGTGTCGTTTGCATGGTGAATTTGTTTTAGGCAATCCCAAAGAAGTAACCTTGATGGACGTCTCACCTCAACAGTTGGTTTCTGTGGCAGCTTCGCTCATTCCATTTTTAGAGCACGATGATGCCAACCGTGCTTTAATGGGTTCCAACATGCAGCGTCAAGCAGTACCGCTTTTGCGTACTAGAGCTCCTTTGGTTGGTACTGGTGTAGAAGCAATTGTGGCCAGAGATTCTGGTGTAACTGTTGTAGCCAAACACAATGGTGTAGTAACCGAAGTAGATGCTAATCGCATTGTGGTTCAAAGCGAAAAGAGCGAGCGCAAAGGCGATGATTCCAGCGCTAATGTTTATGAATTGGTTAAATTTCAAAGATCTAACCAGGGCACTTGTATTAATCAAAAACCCATTGTCAAAAAAGGCGATCGCATAAAAAAGGGGGATGTAATTGCTGATGGCCAAGCCACTGATCGTGGTGAATTGGCTTTGGGTCAAAATGTGCTCGTGGCCTTTATGCCATGGGGTGGATACAATTTTGAAGATTCAATTTTGATTAGCGAACGTTTGGTTAAAGATGATATTTTTTCTTCCATTCATATTGAGGAATTTGAATGCACTGCCAGAGATACCAAGCTGGGCAAAGAAGATATCAGCCGCGATATTCCCAATGTTGGCGATACTGCTCTAGCTAACCTGGACGCAGAAGGTATTATTCGCGTAGGCGCAGAAATCAAAAAAGACGATATTTTGGTTGGCAAAGTCACTCCCAAAGGTGAAACCCAGCTTTCTCCTGAAGAACGTTTGCTCAGAGCTATCTTTGGCGATAAAGCAGGAGATGTGAAAGACTCTAGTTTACGCGTTCCTCCAGGAGTCGAGGGCATCGTCATTCATACTCAGGTTTTCTCGCGCGAAGGCTCGGAACACGATATCCTGGAAGAAGAAACAGAAGCTGATGGAAAAAATAAAGGTAAGATCCAAAAGCAAATGGATATAGAGCTTAAGGCCATTCGTGAATCTGTGGGTAAAAAGATTAAAAAACTCTTGGCTGGAAAAGTTACTACAGCCAAACTCATGGATGATGATGAAGAAAAAGTGCTTCTGCCCAAAGGCAAAAAGCTAACTGAAGATATCTTAAATAAAATTCCATTTAAAAAGTGGAAATCTATTGAACTTGAAACCACAGAAGAATTTGAAGAAGAACTGGATGAATTGTTTGAATATGCTGCGGATCAGGAAGATGTGGTGCGCATGAAATATGATAAGCGTTTTACGCGCTTATCCAAAGGTGATGAACTTCCTCCAGGCGTAATTAAGCTGGTCAAAATTTTTGTGGCCACCAAACGCAAACTTGCTGTGGGTGATAAAATGGCAGGTAGGCATGGTAACAAGGGAGTTATTTCAAGAATCTTGCCAGAAGAAGACTTGCCTTACACTGCTGATGGTCTCCCAGTTGATATTGTGCTTAACCCATTGGGAGTGCCGTCTCGTATGAACGTCGGCCAGATTTTGGAAACCCACTTGGGTTGGGGCGCAGCAGGTTTTGGCGATCAAATCAAAAAAGTTATAGCTGCAGGTGGAGATAAAGATGAGATTGGGAAGCTCTTAACTAAAGCCTATGGCGCTAGCGAAGAAATCAAAACCTTGGTGGATAGGGCATCCCAAAAAGATTTGCGCGAATATACAACGCATATTTCCGAAGGAATACCCATGACCACGCCGGTGTTTGATGGTGCTGAAGAAGTGGATATCAAGAAAGTGCTCAAAGACAGTCACTTACCGGAAAGTGGGCAAACTATTCTTTATGATGGTCGTACTGGCGAAGCTTTTGATTCTCCAGTCACGGTGGGTGTGATGTATATGATGAAATTGCATCATTTGGTTGATGAAAAGATCCATGCCAGATCAATTGGTCCATATTCCTTGGTAACTCAACAGCCACTGGGCGGTAAGGCTCAGTTTGGTGGTCAAAGGTTGGGAGAAATGGAAGTTTGGGCCATGGAAGCCTATGGAGCAGCCTATGCCTTGCAAGAATTCTTGACCGTGAAATCAGACGATGTTGCTGGTCGTACGCGCATGTATGAATCTTTGGTTAAAGGAGAAAAAGGTATTGAAATTGGTCTGCCCGAATCATTTAAGGTCCTGCTGAAAGAATTGCAGGCCTTGTGTTTAGACGTCGACCTTTTAGAACATAAATAAAAGCATACCGTTTTTGGAGACAAACATGGATATTAATAAATTTTTTGAAAAGCCTAAAAATCCTATAAGCTATGATGGTTTGCAAATCAAAGTAGCTAGCCCGGAAAAGATTTTGCAATGGTCTCATGGCGAGGTAAAAAAACCGGAAACCATTAACTACCGCACTTTTAAGCCGGAAAGAGATGGGCTTTTCTGCGCTAAAATTTTCGGGCCAGTCAAAGACTACGAGTGTAATTGCGGAAAATATAAGCGCATGAAGCATCGTGGTATTGTTTGCGAAAAGTGCGGTGTGGAAGTTATTCAAAGCAAAGTGCGGCGCGATCGCATGGGCCACATTACTTTGGCCGCTCCAGTTGCCCATATTTGGTTCTTAAAAAGTTTGCCTTCCCGCATCGGCACCATGTTAGATATTCCACTTAGAGATTTGGAGCGCATTTTATATTGTGAAGCTCATGTGGTCTTAGATCCAGGCAACACAGACTTGCAAGAAGCTCAAATTTTGAAAGAAGATGAATTGCAAAAAGCTAATGAGCAATTTGCAGGTGGTTTTCGCGCAGGCATGGGTGGTGAAGCAGTTCGCGAATTGTTGTCCAAGGTTGACTTGGATGAGTTGTCTAAAAAATTGCGTAAAGATTTAAAGAAAACCAAGTCTGTGGCTACTTCAAAAAAGATTTCGCGCAGATTAAGATTGGTGGAACAGTTTAAAGAAGCAGGCAATCGTCCAGAATGGATGATGATTCAAGCCATACCAGTTTTGCCTCCAGATTTAAGACCACTTGTTCCGCTAGATGGCGGTCGTTTTGCCACCTCAGATTTAAATGATTTATATCGTCGGGTGATTAACCGCAATAATCGCCTCAAACGTTTATTGGAATTGAACGCTCCAGACATTATTATCCGCAATGAAAAGCGCATGTTGCAAGAAGCAGTAGATGCCTTGTTTGATAATGGCAGGCGTTCCAGACCCTTTGTTGGTCCCAACCGCAGACCTCTTAAATCTCTATCTGACATGCTCAAAGGAAAACAGGGACGTTTTCGCCAAAACCTTTTGGGTAAGCGCGTGGATTATTCTGGCCGTTCAGTTATCGTGGTTGGTCCAGAGCTTAGGTTGCATCAATGCGGTTTGCCTAAAATCATGGCGCATGAGCTTTTCAAGCCGTTTGTCATTAATCGTTTAATTGAAAAAGGTTTGGCTTCAACCATTAAAAGCGCCAAGCGTTTGGTAGAACGTGAAGGCTCAGAAGTATGGGATGCTTTAGATGAAGTAATTAAGGAACATCCAGTACTTTTAAACCGGGCGCCAACTTTGCATAGGCTTGGTATTCAAGCTTTTGAACCGGTTCTGGTAGAAGGCAAAGCCATTCAGTTGCATCCTCTGGTTTGTGCCGCATTTAACGCTGACTTTGACGGTGACCAAATGGCGGTGCACGTGCCCTTGTCGTTAGAAGCACAAATTGAAGCCAGGGTGCTTTTGCTTTCCACAAACAACATTCTTTCGCCAGCTAATGGTAAGCCAATCATTGTTCCTACTCAGGATATGGTTTTAGGTTTGTATTACATGACGCGTGAAGCAGCTTTTGCCAAAGGCGAAGGTTGTGTTTTTTCTAACCCCGATGAAGTACGCATTGCCTATGATGCTGGTACAGTTGCTCTACAAGCCAAGATCAAAGTGCGTATCGACAAAAAGCTGGTTGAAACAACGGTGGGCAGAATTCTGCTTTATGAAGTTGTGCCTAAGCAGATTGGTTTTGATTATGTAAATAAGGTTATGAACAAAGGTAAGGTTGCGGAGTTAATCGACCAATGCTACCGCATGTGTAAGGATAAAGAAACCGTGTTGCTTTGCGATCATTTGCGCACACTTGGTTTCAGACATGCCACCAAAGCTGGTATCTCCATTTGCATGGATGACATGGTTATTCCAGAAGCTAAGAGTAAGGTGTTGGAAAAAGCCTATGGCGAAGTTCATCAGGTAGAAGAGCAATATGCAGAAGGACTCATCACCTCAGGTGAAAAATATAACAAGGTGGTAGATATTTGGGCAGCAGCAACGGAAAATGTAGCTGGTGAAATGATGAAAGGCATGAGTCGCGAGATTGTTACTTCTGATGAAGGTAAAAAACGCGAGCAAATGAGCTTTAATCCTATTTTTATTATGGCTGATTCTGGCGCCAGAGGGTCAGCTCAGCAGATGCGTCAGCTGGCTGGTATGCGCGGATTGATGGCCAAGCCTTCAGGTGAAATTATTGAAAACCCAATTGTGGCCAACTTTCGCGAAGGATTAAACGTTTTACAATACTTTAGTTCAACACACGGTGCGCGTAAAGGTTTGGCTGATACGGCATTAAAGACA
>JBDRBB010000023.1:0-95789 GCA_043823065.1 Pseudomonadota bacterium
GGCGGGGTTGGCGGCCACGCCCCCCATGGTGGTCCAATTGTTTTGCCAGTAATAGATCAGCGAATAATATATATAGCAGCAATTTTGATAGGTTCTTTAATAACTGCTTTAACCATTATTATTCTTAAAAAAATTAATAAACATCATGAGAAAAATTGAATGCAAAAAGGTAATTTTGTACGCAACTTTTTTGAATTTTTTACGATAAGTATAATAGGAACTTTTTTATTACATTTAACTTATCATAGGAGGAATTGTGTCAATACGTATAAATGGTATATCAACCGATAGTTTGGGGTTAGATCCCAGTTTGACTCCTGTTCTGGAAGAAATTTTTGGTGTAGATGGTGACGGAGATGTGCGCATAAGTACGGAACGTGATACACTGGAAATAATGGATCTGAATGGTAATAGAATATACGGCGAAAGGGATGATTATCAACTGTTTGTTGAAAACAGGCAAATGACTGAACTTGTCTCGGATATAATTTCGCCAGACATAACCTATGAGCAATTTCGTGGTATAGCTCTATTTTTCAATGAAGTTACGAGCGAGCTTGTAGATATGATTATTCCCCTGACGCGGGATGAGGATGCTGATGTTCGCAGTGCTGCGGCTGAAGCATTAGGCGAAATCGGTGGCTCTAGTGCAGTTGATGCGCTTATTACCCTGACGCGGGATGCGGATGCTGATGTTCGCAGTGCTGCGGCTGAAGCATTAGGCGAAATCGGTGGCTCTAGTGCAGTTGATGCGCTTGTTCTCTTGACGCGGGAAGAGAATGCTTATGTTCGCAGGTATGCGGCTGAGGCATTAGGCAGAATCGGTGACCCTCGCGCAGTTGAGGCGATTATTCCCCTGATGCGGTCTATGAATTATGATGTTCGCAGTGCTGCGGCTGAAGCATTAGGCAGAATCGGTGGCTCTAGTGCAGTTGATGCGCTTGTTCTCTTGACGCAAGATGAGGATGTTCGCTGGGCTGCGGCTTTGGCATTAGGCGAAATCGGTGACCCTCGCGCATTTGATGCGCTTGTTCTCTTGACGCAAGATGAGGATGTTCGTGTTCGCAGTGCTGCGGCTTTGGCATTAGGCGAAATCGGTGACCCTCGCGCATTTGATGCGCTTGTTCTCTTGACGCGGGAGGTGTATAGTGATGAGGATAGTGATCCTCGCGTTACTGCGGCTATAGCATTAGGCGAAATCGGTGACCCTCGCGCATTTGATGTGCTTGTTGACTTGACGCGGTATGCGGATAGTGGAGCGAATAGTGATGTTATCAGGTATGCGGCTTTGGCATTAGGCAGCATCGGTGACCTTCGTGCAGTTGATGCGCTTATTCCCCTGATGCGGTCGGCGAATAGTAGTGTTCGCAGGGCTGCGGCTGAGGCATTAGGCGAAATCGGTGGCTCTAGTGCAGTTGATGCGCTTGTTCTCTTGACGCGGGAAGAGAATGCTTATGTTCGCAGGTATGCGGCTGAGGCATTAGGCAGAATCGGTGACCCTCGCGCAGTTGAGGTGCTTATTCCCCTGACGCGGCATGAGGATATTTCTGCTCGCTGGGCTGCGGCTGAGGCATTAGGCAGAATCGGTGACCCTCGCGCAGTTGAGGCGATTATTCCCCTGATGCGGTCTATGAATTATGATGTTCGCAGTGCTGCGTTTGAGGCATTAGGCAGAATCGGTGACCCTCGCGCAGTTGAGGTGCTTATTCCCCTGACGCGGCATGAGAATATTTCTGTTCGCTGGGATGCGGCTGAGGCATTAGGCAGAATCGGTGACTCTCGCGCAGTTGACGCGCTTGTTCTCTTGATGCAAGATGAGGATGTTCGTGTTCGCAGTGCTGCGGCTGAAGCATTAGGCGGAATCGGTGACCCTCGCGCAGTTGAGGCGCTTGTTTCAATGCTGGATAATGAAGATCCTGTTTTACGCGTAGCCGCTATTGGGGCCCTAACCCCACATAGCTAAAACCAAATGTAAAACCAGGGTCAGTTGTCAACATGGGCTTGTTGAAAAATGAGGGTGATTTATAAGTTTGTGGTGAAGCGAGATTTGTCAAAGAACTAGGTGGAAGTTTGTGTTTCCCATGATAGATAAAAAAATAGTGAAAATAAGCAACTTTTTCTGTTTGGTGACGATAATATAAATAAGAAACAGATAAGTTTAAATGTTTAATATAAACAAGAGGAGGTTTCAATGGAATGGTTAAGATCAGCATGGTGTAACTATGTAGGTTGGGGATGTGGTGACTCAAATTCCAGATGGATGAGCGCAGATGGAGAAGAATTGCGCTCAGGTAATGAAGTGTGGGTCAATAGCAGATCAGAAATTGGGGCAGACGCTGCCTTGGATCACTTGATAATAACAACTGAGAGATGTGAAGACCCATCACAAATTAACGTCAGACAATTCAATAGTAGTTATGGAACAGAATCTGTTTGCATAGATCCCTCTTATGCTTATGTCGATTCTGCAAGATCATTGGCTGCTTTACTTGACGGTAGTTTAAGAGCGTTACCTCAACAACTATCAATACACGCTACGGATTAGAAATAGAAAGGGGAGGTTTCTATCATATAACAATAAAGTGCGTGTTGAAATTTTTGTGGTGTATGGCAACGCTATGATATGAACTTTAATGATCTGGCCACGAAAAAATTTTGTCAGACGCCTCTGAAAAATGAGGTCAATAATAATCAATAATTACGTAAACGGGTACTATCTCCTAAAATGGTTGCCCAGATACGCCTCTTCGTGCTCAATGGCACAGGGTAGTTAGTCGATCCTGAAAAAGTTGATTTTAAGTTTACTGAGCTAAAGCACAATACCGAAAATTGTGATCCCAAATCTTTCTAATCTCCTCTGACAGCCACAAAATCAAATCTTGTCAGACGGAGCAAAAAAAATCATTACAATTCGTATGGTTAGAGAGTTCCAAAGTAACTTCTCAATAAGCTGAGGTTGTTTGTTCTTCCTGCGCAAGCAGGAATTCAGCAAAAATCGGCCAAAATCAGCAAAATTCGAACTGCTTTAATATAAGATGCTGTGTAAACCGCAAAAATAAATGGACATACTATTAGCGTTATGATATGAAATCGCTAATAATGAATCTTGCTATTAGCACCCTATTTAAGAGCTTTTATGAATAATAAAAAGGCCTCCGGACAAAGAATACGCTGTTCTGAGGGATATTCGGCTTTTATACCAAACCCTCTTCCACCCGGAATAAACTGGACGACGAAACTTTCCAATGCGCTTTCTGACGCTGACCGCCTCATAGGCAAACTTGCAGGTGAAGGACGGCAACTACCAAATCCTCACCTGCTAATGCGTCCTTTTATAAGGCGGGAGGCTGTACTATCCAGCCGCATAGAAGGAACACAGGCCACTTTAGGCGAATTGCTGGCAAAGGAGGCGGGGGCAAATATAGAACGAAGCCCTGATGATTTGCGTGAAGTTGCTAATTATGTTGTGGCACTTGAATACGGAATTAAAAGATTAAAAAATCTTCCTCTATCATTAAGACTTATCCGGGAATTACATGAACACCTGATGAAAAACGTAAGGGGTGGACAGGCAACCCCTGGTGAGTTCCGTCGAACACAAAACTGGATAGGAAAACCAGGAAGCACATTAGCTAATGCTTCTTATGTTCCTCCACCACCGCATGAATTGATGGATTGCCTAGATAAATTTGAAAAATTTTTACACGACAAGACGCTGCCACCCCTTGTACAGATAGCCTTAATTCACTATCAATTTGAGGCTATTCATCCATTTTTAGATGGAAATGGCCGTGTGGGGCGTCTCCTTATTACGCTCTTTTTAATTGAGCGCAATGTATTACCAACACCGCTTCTCTATTTAAGCGCATTTTTTGAAGCAACGCGGCGCGATTATTACGCCATGCTCACAAACATCCATGAACACGCTGAATGGGAAGACTGGCTGGAATACTTTTTTAATGGCGTTGCACGTCAGTCGGAAGACGCACTTAGTCGTGCGGAGCGAATCAATAAAAAAATACTTATGTGGAGAAAATTAATCGTCGACGCTTCGTCAAAAACCCCTTCTTTGGTAATTGATAGGATAGCCGCCAATCCATTCATTACCGTAAAAGGAGCGGCAAAGAAATTGAACGTAGCATTTACCACGGCACAGCGTGCAATCGACAGACTTGAAAAACTGAACATTCTTAAAAAAGAAACGAATGCAAAACGTGATAGAGTTTATTGTGCAAAAGATATTTTGAATATTCTTGAGGAACCAGCAAAGTTGACACCATAAAGCAATGCCAAATATCTTATTCTCCTTGTGCGCAGCTATTGTACAAGGAATTCTGATTTGCTTTGTCTGACGATTTCCGTCTGCTGCTTGATTTTCGTCTGTCTGTGAAAAACGGAAGTTCTACAGATTCAGGCAAGGTATCATTAACGACGTCAAGCCGGTAAAATTATCCTTGATAATCATGCGATTATATGTCTTAATATGGCATGGCGAAGAAAAGAGCTGAAACCATATTAAGCAAATTATGACAAACCTAAAAAAAGATCTAAAAGAAACTTTGGAAAGAAAACTAAAAAAACTTAATGCTTTGCGGCCATTGCCTGCTTCAGCTGTGCAAAAATTGCGCAGCCAATTTGAGATTGAAATGACCTATAATTCAAATGCAATTGAAGGCAACAGTTTAACTTTAAAAGAAACCTTTTTGGTTATAAATGAAGGAATAACTGTAAAAAATAAACCATTAAAAGACCATCTGGAAGCCAAGGATCATTATGCTGCACTGGAGTATTTGTATGATTTAGTTGAAAAAGGGAAAAGGCATACTATTTCGGAACATCTAATCAGAACTTTGCATCAATTAATTACCCAAGACACAGAAAAAGAATGGGCAGGTAGATATAGGAACAGCAATGTTGTTATAGGTGGTGCTGATCATAAACCTCCAGATGCACTTGAAGTACCTGTAAAAATGAACAATCTGATCTCATGGGTGCAAGAAAAAAATAATAAAATGCATGTTGTGGAACTGGCAGCTTGTTTGCACCACCATCTGGTTTTTATTCATCCTTTTTTTGATGGAAATGGCAGGACCGCACGTATAACAATGAATCTCTTATTAATGCAGGCAGGATATCCTCTGGTGGTTATTTTAAAAAATGACCGGAAAAAATATTATCGAGTATTGAGCCAAGCTGACAAAGGAAATTTAGAGCCAATAGTTCTTTTCATTGCTCAAGCTGTAGAACGTTCGTTAGATATATATTTAAAAATATTAACGCCAGTTTCTGAAAACAGAGAGAATTTCCTTCCTCTGTCTGAAATTAGCAAATTAACTGTTTACTCCTCTAAATATCTTAATTTATTGGTTAGACAAGGAAAGCTGGAAGCACATAAAGAAGGAAGAACCTGGCTTACTTCCAAAGAGGCGGTGGAGAGATATGTAAAAAAAAGAAAGCGGAGAAGATAGTATCTGATTTATAAGTTCTAAAAAGTTCTAAAATGTTGCATTTAAAATCATTGGTTGCTAATTAGGTAACCTTCAAATTCCCCCTCCCTTGAGGGGAGGGGTTAGGGGAGGGTGATCAAGGGTACAGGGTGGTCACCCCCTCCCAGGCCTCCCCCATCCAGAGGGAGGTGAGGCGGTTGCCGCCATAGGCGGCTCAATTATAAAGGAGAACCATATGAGTGAAGCGCAAATTGTTCTGCCAGCTTTAGGAACCCTAGAATTAACTCTGCTCTGGTGCGTGTTTGGCTGTGCTTTTGTGGCCTTGTTTTATGGTTTGTGGCTCGTGGTCAGGGTTATAAAGACTCCAGGCGGCACAGCTAAGATGGAAGAGGTCTCAGCTGCAATCAGAGAAGGGGCCATGTCTTATCTAACTCGTCAGTTCAAAACCATGATCTGGTTTGTGCTGGCCATAGCTGTGGCTTTATTTTTTGTTTATCGCCCAATTTATGCAGGTCTGGAATATAAATACATTCCTTTAGATTGGGGTATAGCCATAGCTTTTTTCATGGGCGTGATGGCCTCTTACGGCGCTGGTTACGTGGGCATGTGGCTGGCTGTAAAAGGCAATGTCAAAACTTCTGCTGCTGCCTTGAAGAGTTTCAAAGGTGCTTTAGAGTTGGCTTTTAGAGCTGGCACAGTTTCCGGCATGTTCACTATTGGGTTTGGTTTGCTGGGCGCTACCATCATCTTTTTGCTCTTTCAAGAACAAGCCATGAAAGTTTTGGTCGGTTTTGGTTTTGGCGGATGCTTGGCTGCTTTGTTCATGAGAATGGGCGGCGGAATTTTTACCAAAGCTGCTGATGTTGGCGCTGATCTGGTTGGCAAAATTGAAGCTGGCATTCCAGAAGATGATCCTAGAAACGCAGCCACCATTGCGGATAATGTTGGCGACAATGTTGGCGACTGCGCTGGCATGGCAGCAGATGTATTTGAAAGTTATGAAGTAACTTTGGTGGCAGCCATTATTCTAGCGGTGGGCGCGCTTTTAGACCCAGGTTTCAACGCTATTTACGGCGCTGCTGCTTCTGCTTTTGCCTTAAAGATGATTATCTATCCTTTGCTGGTTAGAGGAGTGGGCGTTTTTTCTTCTATTATTGGAACTTTGTGCGTGCGCGCTAATGATAAAACTCTTAAAGATCCCATGCGTCCTATCAGTATTGGTTATTGGATCTCTGGTTTAGCTTCTATTGTTGGTTTTGCCATTATCAATTATTTTTATATTCGCGATCCAATTACTGATGCAGTTGATTGGCGTTTTTTCTGGGCCACGACCATGGGTATTGTTTTAGCTATTATCACGCTTTGGATTACCAATCGTTTTACTCATCCAGATAAACCTTCAGCAACTGAAACCGCACTTGCCACCAAAACAGGTCCGGCAACCATGATCTTAAATGGCATTGGTGTTGGTTTGGAATCTTCAGTCTGGGCAATTTTAGCCATTGCCGTAACCATTGTTGGTTCATACATGATTTTTCACGGCAACATTGCTCTAGCTGCTTACGGCATTGCCTTGGCTGGATTGGGTTTACTCACCACCACTGGTTTTATTTTGGCCATGGATACCTTTGGTCCAATTACTGATAATGCTCACGGCATTTTTGAGATGAGTGGTTTAACTGAAGATAAAATCGGCGAAGCTGGTCGCAATCTGGCTTGGCTTGATGCTATTGGCAATACTACTAAAGCGTTAACCAAGGGTTTGGCTATTGCCACTGCTGTTCTTGCTGCTATCTCACTTTTCCGTTCTTATATTGATGAAGCGCATCTGGCAGAAATTGGCATTCAAGTGCAAATGCCCATGGTTTTTGTGGGCTTGTTAATCGGCGGAGCCGTGCCTTTTATCTTTTCTTCTTTTGCCATTAAAGCAGTGGGCAGAGCAGCTTTTGAAGTTGTGGAAGAAGTGCGGCGCCAGTTTAGGGAAAAACCAGGCATTATGCAGTTTAAGGAAAAGCCAGAATATGGTCGCTGTGTAGATATTGTAACTAGTGCTGCTCAAAAAGAACTTATTGGTCCAGCAATTTTAGCAATTGCTACGCCAATTTTAGTTGCTTTTGCTTTTGGGGTTGCAGCTTTAGGTGGTTACTTGGCTGGCGCAATCTTAACTGGCCAACTCATGGCTGTGTTTTTTGCTAATAGTGGTGCGGTTTGGGATAATGCCAAAAAGAAGATTGAAGATGGATTTTTAGGTGGCAAAGGCACAGATGCGCACAAAGCTGCAGTAGTGGGCGACACTGTTGGCGATCCTTTTAAAGATACGGCAGGTCCTGCCATTAATCCTTTAATCAAGGTTATGAACCTAGTGGCCATCTTGATTGCGCCGTTTGCAATTAGAGATATGACAATTACGGTGAAGGCTATTATTTCTTTAGTCTGTTTAGCTGCCTTGGCAGTTGCCTTTATGTTTTCTAAGCGAGGCGGATTAAAGGAATAAGGTTTGTTAATTCCTTGCTAAAGTTCTCAGCTGCCCTTGCCAGAAGTTTCTGAGGAATTCTGTGCGTGAATTGCCCAATCCTTCAGTAGCTAACCTGTCTCTGATGGTTCGTCTGGTTTCTGGATTTTGTTCAAAAAAGATCCTCAAAGCCTGGCCTTCTTGTATTCTATGATTGCTCAAAGCCCTGTGGATTATAAAATTTACAGAATCTAACAGCATGCGATTAGTTACCACCAATCCCGGAGTGTTGCGAGAAAGGCTATTCAGATTTCTTTCCACAGTGTTGGTTAGGGCATATAAAGCAGGTCCATAACGTAGTCTATTTCCTGCATCTAATTCTGGTAGCAAACGGATGATGCTTGCTTCAATTAACTCTCTCCTCCGTCTTGGATAAAGAGGTAGGGGGCTATGTTGAGTAAAAGTATTAGTTTCAGTTGGAATTGGCTGGCTAGTTAATCCTTCGGTTAAATAAGGGCCAGCCTCGTTAATTGCTTCTGCCAGCCTCAAGGCATTATAGGTAAGATCATTGGCACCAAACATAGCTGCTTCTTGTTGCAGGCGCTCAGCTAATTCTGGCGGGAAAAATTAGGAGCCCTGCCTGAAATTTCTGGATTAGGTAACCATCCTGGATCAGAAACTCTTCTAAGTTGATTTGAAGCCTCTATCAAGGCTGGTCCAGTTCTAATAATTTGTTCATTTTCCAGATGCATAAGATATGGCCTTAAACTTCTTTGCAATTCTGCTACCCTGTTTTGTAGCTGTCTTCTAACTCGGCTGTGTTCTTCTGGAGAGGTGTTGCCCAGGTCTCTTAGATAAAAATTATTTAGTTCCTCTCTGGCCAGAAACAGTTCAGCTAAGCGTCGCTCGAATTGTCCATATAATGCTTCAACTTCTTCTAATGGTTCTTCACCATATAATTCAATGGCGCCTGCAACATTCAGATCAGAAGGTATTCCTGAATTAACCAGAGGATAGAGATATGTTCTGCCATTTGCTGGGTCTTGGGTTACCAACGCTGCATGGCGAACTAACCCCAAGTCAAATGGAGAACGCAAAAATCTGGCAGCAAATGGATTCCAGTTGAAAGGTTCGGTTCTTTCTTCTGTGAAATCTCCAAGCAGTTGTGCTGTGAGTGTGGCAGCAAAGGCCCTGGGGGGCAATTCAAAAATGCCAGATGAAGCACCTCGTATAGCAAAAGAATCTCTTTCAAGTTCACTCATGGCCAAGGCTTCTCGAATGTGAGGATAAGAAACTGCAACTGGGGAATATGTGTCTGGAGGTGTAACTTCTCTGGCCAATAATTCTCTTTGTTCCTCAAGGCTTTGAAAAAATCTGGAAGTGTTTTCATCGCAGCCATAAGCATTCATTTCAGCTAAGGTAAATTCAATGGCTCGTAAGCGAGCTTGGACGCCGGTTTGTTCGCCATATAATTCTCCAATCCAGCTTGCTTCAAGTTCTCGTGCTGCTAGGAGATTTTGAAATTCAGCTCTGCTTCCTTGTTGTAATAAATATTCTCCAGACAAAGAAAAAATGCCTACTACTCTAGCGTTTTCAGGCCAGCGGCTTTGGGGTAAGTATAAAAAATAACCTTCACCAGGGATTCTTGCCAGGCTGGCTGCATATTCATAAACATCTGCAGCATAGTTGAAGATACGAGAATGATTATTTAGAAACTCCTGAACTTCTGCAGGAAATTCCATAAAACCTGGATTATTTGGATTGTGACAATCGTTACTAGAAAGCTCCACTCTAGGTGGGTTGGTAGAAAAATTACTTATTTCAGACGGAGAAGGTGCAATTACTCTTAAACCTGTTTCTGCTCCACAAAACATTTTACCTCCTAAATAATTTAAAGATCGGCCCTAATAACTAGAATTTATGCGACAGTGCAAGGGAAAAATAAATCTGTTTGACGAAACCAACCATATTCCCTAATAGCTAGTAAGTTTTAGTTGTCATTCCCGCGAAAGCGGGAATCTAGCACTGGAAACCTGTGGGGCTAAGGCATGAAAGATAACGATATTGCTAAAATTTTTGAACAGGCAGGTGAATATTTTCAGGACAAAGACGAATCCATCTATCGCATGTTTGCCATGTTGGTTAAGGCAACTTTAAAATATCGGGATGATTTGTTGGAGCGCAAAGACGAGACCTTAACTGTGGGTGAAACCCAAAAAGCTTTGGATGTCTTTATGCAAGTTTTGCAAACTCAAGAAATTCCTTCGGATCTAGAGCAAAATGTGCATGATCTGTTAATTCTGTGGTTGGAAGAGCTTAAACAAAGGGTGCGGCACTAAGGGGGTTAGATGGGGGATTTTTTCCGCAAATTGTGGCAAAATAAAAAGACCAGATTTTCTTTGCTGGCTTTGCTTCCTTGGCCCATTCTTTTGCTGTTTTTTTTTCTTCCTTCCTATTTATTGCCCAGCTCTCACTTGGAGCAAGGTTTTAGGCAAGATTTAGAAAAATTTTTTGGTTCTTCTCCTTTGCTAGGCAGTACTAAATTGAGTTTGCTGCCCCGGCCTGAATTCATCATTAAAGACGTAATGGTGCGCAAAAATGAGGTGAATGCTACAGGCCTAACCTTGGCCAAAGCAGATTTGGTTAAAATGACTTTTTCTTTTTGGAGTTATTTAAAAGGAGATTTAAAAGTTGATCTAGTTGTTGAAGGCTTGGTGGTGCATATTCGCCAACCTGTAAGCTGGTTTGATCTAGTGAACTTAGATCACGTAACAGATAGAAAAGATGATTCCTATAGACTTGGATCAATTAAAATCAATCAGGGTGAGCTGCATTTGGCAAGTCAGGATCATGGTCAAAAACCTTATATTATTGATAAAATTGATCTGCTAGCTGCTATTTCAGATCAAAATATAGAGAACATCAATTTGGAGGCCAAGGCAATCTTGCTTGCTGCCAACAATTTGCCAGTTGGCGCCAAAGGTTTGCTGAAATTAAATCAAAATTTAAATCAATTGGAAGCCGAACAATTAAAGCTAAATTTTGGCGAAACATTTTTGAATCTCGATGGCTGGATAAACTACAAAGATGCTGCTAATGGTTATAAGATTAATTTAGCTTCAGCAAAAGTTGATTTGTTAGAGATGTTAACGCTTTTGCCAACTGATGGTTTAGCTATTCCTAAAAATCTGCAAGTAAATGGTCCCATGGCTATGGACGTTAATTTGCATAAACAAGCGCAAGATGTGCAAGTTAAAATTCAGGCTGATGCTGGCGCCAGCCAAATCATTTGGTCTAATATTTTTTCCAAACCCAAAGACGTATCATTTAAGATTATTTTACAAGCTAAGAATCAAAAAGATAGATTTATTATAGATGAGTTAACCTTATTTCTAGCTGATGCCACGTTTGTCCTGAATGGTTTTATAACTAAAGGCGATCAGAAACAAGTTGAGTTAAAATTAGTGCCAAATGAATTTCAGATCTCCAGTGTTGCAGATTTTTTCCCCAGTTTGCCTTTTATCGGCAAGTTGCAAGCGGCAACTGCCGAGCTAAGCTTAACTTCACCTAAGCTTAAAGCAAGGTTGCAGGCTGAAAAAGCCCAGATTTTGGGGCAAGAAATGACCAATTTAGAAACTATTTTAGAATATGAAAATGGCCAATTAATTTTAAATCCTTTTCAGGGTGAATTATATGGGGGTGCCTTGTCTGGTAATATCACTGCTAGTTTGGTGGAAGAACAAACCTTTGAAAGTGAATTGGTGATAGATGATTTAGATGTTTCCAGGATATTGCCTTTTTTGCAAGGCACTGGTTCTTTGGTGGCTAAAGGAAAATCGCAAGGCCAAAATGTTACAGACCTTTGGCAAAATATGGAGGCAGGTGGCACTGTGGTTTTAGCCCAAGGCCAGCTGAAAAAAATATCTTCTCTGGAAATGGGATTAGGCAATGAAATAGATGATCTGCGCGCTTCTTTTAATTATACTCAAGGTCAATTAACTATTTCTAATCTAAAGTGGAGATTTGCCAGTTATGAAGGAATAGCCAAATTGACGCAGACAGGTCCAGTCATAACTGGAGAAGCTACAGTATCAGGCGAGGGATTTGAAAATAAATTTCAAGTAGGGGGCTCTCTAAAAGAATTATTATTTTTAAAAACAGCGTCACAACCGCTAAAAGAACAAAATATTGGCTTAAAATCCTTGCCGGTAGAAGATATCAAACCAGCGCGCATAGAAGCTGCCAAGCCTGAACCAATTCCAGCGCCTAAACCAGAAAAATCTAATCAACGCACTAAAAATGCTCCAGCTAAAAAAGAAATGCTGGAAGATGATTTGTTTAAGGTGATTATTGGGGATTAACTAAGACAAATTGGAAATTCTAATTTCGAATATCTAAACAAATGCAAATGTTCAAATTTCAAATGTTCAAAACTTATGCGATAACCTTAATGATTGTTTTTGTTGCTTTGTCTGTGGCCAATGCTGAAGAAAAAAAGGGTGACGGCAAATTAGCGCTATATAGCTATCAAATTAATGAATATATTGAGGTGGTTTATCGCACTGATAAAGGTTATGATAAACAGGGTTTAGAAAAAATATATCAGGCAATGCGCTCTCCAGATGGCAAAGTGTTTCCTATATCGATTAAGTTAATTGAGCTTTTAGATAATATTGCTGACCATTTTAAAGTGGAAACCGTGGAGATTATTTCTGGATATCGCAGTCCAAATTATAATAAAAATCTAAGCCAAAATGGCCGTAAAGTGGCTAATGAGAGTTTGCACACCAAAGGGTTGGCTGCTGATATTCATTTAGATGAAATTACTGAAAAAGCAGTGCAGGAATATGCTCTTTCCTTAAATCAGGGTGGTGTGGGTTTTTATCCTAATTATGATTTTGTGCATATAGATGTGGGACCAGCTCGTGCTTGGGAAGAAAATGAAAGTTCAACCAGAAAATTGGTTGGTGCGGAGGCCAATATCAATGCTGCTTGGACCGCAATTACTGATAAAAATGTTTATTTTAAGGATGAGCCAATAAAAGTAACAATTGCCAACACAACCTATGAGAAGGCAAGGTTAATAAAAAATGTCTGGTACGAATTTTTTAGAAAAGGTAAGTGGAACAAACATGAGAAGATTGAAGCAATAAAAGGTCGCGCAGCTCTTAAGCCTGGCCAAAGTACAAGCTTTACTTGGCAACCAAAAGATATGCCCTATGGCAAGTATCGTTTGGTGATATTTGCCAGCAAAGACTTTAATGTTCCACCAGTTGTGAGTAATGAGTTTTATGTCAAAAAAGAAACTATATCTAATTGATGGTGCCAACTACATCTTCCGGGCTTATTATGCCATTGGTTCGCTTTCCACTTCCAAAGGTTTCCCCACCAATGCTTTATATGGCTTTACTCAGATGATCTTGAAGTTGAAAAATGAACTCAAGCCAGATTATTTGGCAGTGATTTTTGATACAGCAGAGCCAACCTTTCGCGACGAGCTTTATGAAAAATATAAAGCTAATCGCAAAGAACCGCCAGATGATTTGGCCCAGCAATTTCCCCACTTTAATCCGATTTTAGAGGCCTTGAATATCCCCATTTTGGAAAAACCAGGATTTGAAGCAGATGATTTAATTGGCACGATTGCCAAAAAATTGGCAGGCAGCGATTTGGAAGTGGTTATTGTTTCTGGGGATAAAGATCTGATGCAGTTGGTAAATGATAATGTTGTAATCTACGATAGCATGAAGGATTTGCAAATTGGAGAAAAACAGGTTGAACAGCGTTTTGGAGTTAAGCCAGCCCAAGTAATTGATGTTTTAGCTTTGGCTGGAGACAGTTCAGATAATATTCCTGGTGTGCCAGGTATTGGTCCTAAAACCGCTTCTAAATTAATTCAAGAATTTGGTTCGCTGGAAGATCTCTTAAAGAATTTGGCCAAGTTGTCACCAAACATTGCTCAAAAAATTGCAGAAAATAATGATTTGCTCAAGCTTTGCCAAAAATTGGTTACCATAGATACCCAAGTGCCTATAGAATTTGATTTGGCACAATTTCAACCAGGGCAACCAGATGAAAAAAAGCTGCGTGAGATTTTTACAGAATTTGAATTCACCAAACTTTTATCTGCCTTAACTCCTCAAACCATGATTAATCATGAGCAATATGGGCTAATCAACAGCGAGCAAGAATTGGAAAGTTGGGTCAATAAACTTAAGCAAGCCAATTATTTTTGTTTTGATTTGGAAACAACTTCTCTGGATGTCAGGCAGGCAGAAATTGTGGGAATAGCTTTGGCTGTTGGTAAAGGAGAGGCAGCATATATCCCGGTAGGGCATAAGGGCGGTCAAGTGGCTGGCGCGGATTTACTGGATCAAGTTGAGGGAAAAATTGGGCAATTGACCTGGCCCCAAGTGCAAAAAAAGCTGCAGCCAATTTTGGAAGATCCAAAACTAAAAAAAACCGGCCAAAATCTTAAATATGATACGGCAATTTTAAATTATCAGGGGATCAAAGTTAAAGGAATTTATTTTGATACCATGATTGCCTCTTATGTCTTAAATCCAGGCAGTAGGCATAATCTGGATGCCTTGTCAGAGAAATATTTGGGACATACCAAAATTTCTTATGACGAATTGGTTAAGCAGGGAAATAAGAAGCTTAATTTTGCCCAAGTGGATATTGAAAAGGCCAGGGTCTATGCTGGCGAAGATGCAGATGTTGCCTGGCAATTAACCGAGATTTTTCAAAAAGAGTTAAAACAACAAGGATTGGCTGATTTGTTTTTTAGTCTAGAAATACCGCTGTTGCAAGTTTTGCTGGATATGGAGCTGGCAGGAATTAAGGTTGATCTGGATGGTTTACAAAAACTTTCAGCTGAGTTTCAGGTTAAATTATTAGAATTGGAAAAAAAGATATTTGAGCTAGCTGGCCAAGAATTTAACATTAATTCGCCTAAACAACTTGGCCAAATATTATTTGAAAAATTGGAATTAGCTACAGGCAAAAAGACCAAGACCGGTTTTTCCACAGCAGTTGAGGTTTTGGAAGAATTAGCCCAAAATCATAAATTGCCAGCGCTAATCTTGGAATATCGTTCCTTGTCCAAATTAAAATCAACTTATGCTGATGCGCTGCTCAAAATGCCAGATCCTGAAACTGGGCGCATTCATACTTCTTTTAATCAAACTGTTGCAGCCACTGGGCGGCTATCTTCTTCAGATCCGAATTTGCAAAACATTCCCATCCGCACGCCAGAAGGACGCAAAATCAGGCAGGCTTTTATTGCAGATGAAGGCAAGCTTTTGTTGTCAGCAGATTATTCGCAAATTGAATTGCGGGTTCTGGCGCATTTGGCCCAAGATGAAGCTTTGCTGGCCGCCTTTAATAAGGGCGAGGATGTGCACAGTTTTACCGCAGCCGGGATTTTTGGAATAAGCCAGGATCAGGTTTCAAAAGAACAACGGGCTGTGGGTAAAACCGTAAATTTTGCTACATTATATGGCCAAGGTGCTTTTGGTTTGTCCAAGCAGCTAGATATTGAGGTTGGAGAAGCGCAAGCTTATATAGATGCCTATTTTTGCCGCTATCCAGCAGTTGAAAAATATAGGACTGTGATCCTTGAACAAGCCAGGCAAGATGGTTTTGTAACCACGCTTTATGGCCGAAGGCGTTATGTGCCAGACATTAATAGTTTAAATGCTGCTATCAAGCAGGCTGCAGAAAGGGCGGCGTTTAATACCGTTTTTCAGGGCACAGCAGCAGATATTATTAAAAAAGCCATGCTAGAGATTCATAAACATTTACCTGAAAAATTTCCTGATGCAAAAATGCTTTTGCAAGTGCATGATGAATTGTTGTTTGAGGTTAGGGAAAAACAGGCTAGTGGTTTAGCTGATTTTGTGAAAGTAATAATGGAGAACATTGCCCAGCTTAAAGTGCCTTTAATTGTAGATGTGGGCATGGGCAAGAATTGGCTGGAAGCACATTAACTTGGAGTTTGTTATGACAAAAAAAGTTGGTGTAATAGGAGCTGGTAGTTGGGGTACAGCAATTTCCAAAATGCTGGCTGAAAAAGGTTATGAGGTTTGTTTGTGGTGCCATGAGCGAGAGGTGGCTGATGGCATTAACCAGAATCATCAAAACCCTGTTTATTTGCAGGACATTGTTTTGCCCAAAGCAGTTGAAGCGACTAATAGTTTGGCTTTGGCTGTAGAAGATAAAGAGGTTGTGGTTTCAGTGGTTCCTTCCCATCATGTGCGCACTATTTGGCAAGAAGCTGCCGAATATTTAAAACCAGAGGCCATATTGGTTAGTGCCACCAAAGGAATAGAACTGAAAAGCCACAAATTAATGAGCCAGGTCTTAAAAGAAGTTTTGCCGCATCACCTGCCTGCTAACAGGGTGTATATTTCTGGGCCGAGTTTTGCGCCTGAAGTTGTCAGAAATTTGCCAGCCTCTGTGGTTATTGCAGGTGAAGACGTACGAGTAAGAGAAAAAATAAGAGAGTTTTTTCGCACAGATACTTTTCTTCCCTTTAGCAATGAAGATGTTACAGGTGTGGAAGTTGGCGGCGCCATTAAAAATGTTATAGCCATTGCCACAGGCATGAGCGATGGTTTGGGATTTGGGCACAATGCCCGGGCGGCAATCATCACGCGCGGTCTTTATGAAATGGTAAAAATTGGCAAGGCTTTGGGCGCCAATCCTTTAACTTTTATGGGGCTGGCTGGCATTGGAGATCTGGTGTTAACGTGCACTGCAGATCTTTCCAGAAATCATACTGTGGGTAAGTTGTTGGGTGAAGGTAAAAAGTTGGAAGAAATTCTAGCAGGCATGACCATGGTAGCAGAGGGTATTCCTACTGCAGAAGCTATTTATCACCTGGCAGCTAATCACAAGATTAACGCGCCTATTTGCAATGTGGTTTATTTAATGCTATATGAAGATCTAACTCCCAGGGAAGCTGCCACCTGGTTGTGCTCCAGGCCGCTTGAAGAAGAACTTAGATCGATACTATAGATAAATTGTTTATGGTGAGTCCTTCGACTCGCACCGATCATCCTGAGCTTGTCGAAGGATGGACAGCTTGCTCAGGATGAACGGATTGATAATAGAAATATGGAGCATTTGTTAGAACAATTATTTGTTAGTTTATCTTTGCCCATATTGTTTCTGATTATCGCTGTGTTAATTGTTACTTTAGGCAAAGGAGCTGATATTTTGGTTGATGAAGCAGTCAGCTTATCAGTGCGCTGGGGTGTGCCTAAAATCTTGATCGGCGCTACAATTGTCAGTTTAGGTACAACTCTACCCGAGGTTTCAGTTTCAGTCTTAGCGGCAATTAACGGCAGCCCAGGCCTGGCCTTGGGTAATGCAGTTGGTTCAATTATTTGTGATACTGGATTGATTTTGGGCATTGCTGCCATTATTGCGCCCTTGCCCATGAATGCCCGTATTGTTAATCGCCAGGGCTGGGTTCAATTAGGTTCAGGTGTCTTGCTGATTGTTTCCTGTTTATCAGGCAAATTGCCCCAGTTTATGGGTTTTGTTTTTTTAGGACTTTTGGTGGTCTATATTTGGGCTTCGCTATATTGGGTGAAAAAAGAGGGGCAGAATGATTCCACATTTGACACAGTTTTAAAGGTTGACCAGGCCAACAGTGGTTTTATTTTACTTAAGCTGATTTTGGGAATCATATTGGTGATTGCTTCATCCAAAGTGCTGATTCCAGCAGTTCAGGAAGTTGCCCTGCGTTTGTATGTGCCGGAAAGTATCATTGCCGCTACTTTGGTTGCTTTTGGCACTTCCTTGCCCGAGCTGGTTACAGCTATTATGTCAGCTAGGAAAGGCCACGGAGATCTGGCGGTGGGTAATATCGTTGGCGCTGATATCTTAAATGTCTTGTTTGTTTCTGGCGCAGCTGCAGCAGTTACTCCAAAAGGATTAAATGTTGATCCCAATTTCTTTTATTTTTTATTTCCAGCCATGCTTTTAATTTTGGTTGTTTTTAGGATAGGTATTTTTATTTCCAAAGACACACTAAAGCGCTCCTTTGGCTTGCTTCTTTTGGGAATTTATATTATGTTAACCATATTAAGCTATGTATACAAAACTTAAAAATTTTTATTGCTGGTTTACAAAAAATAAAGTAGATTTTGATCCACAACAAAGGAGAGAAAGCATGATAAGAATTAGAAGAAACAACAAAACAGCAGATACAACAAATGTAGATGCAACCGCAGCTAAAAGAAAAGGACCAAAAGTTGCCTACACCACTGAAGAAATTGCAGACATGGTTAGAACTCGTGCCTATTATCTCTATTGCGAAAGACAAAACACAAATTGTGCTTGTGCCACTGACCATACTCACGATTGGCTGACTGCCGAAACTTTGGTCAGAAACGAACTAGGCTTGAAATAATATTAGGTTGTCATCCTCCAACTCGATTGGAGGATCCAATGAGCACATTTGGATTGCCCAATCAAGTTGGGCAATGACAATTTTTTTGGCCCCATGCTATGGGGCCTTTTTGTTTTTAAACCCACCCTATTTGCCTTGGCATCTATTTGCCAATCTTATATATTTTAAATGTTTTTTTTGGGGGAAACCATGTCTAAGAAAAAAATCCTGATTATTGACGATGAACAAAACTTTGTTGAGGTTTTAAAAGAGCGTCTGGAATTTGAAGGTTTTGATGTGACCGCTGTTTCCGATGGTAAAACCGGGTTGGGCCTAATGAAAAAAAATGCTTATGCAGCAGTGCTTTTAGATATCATGATGCCTCAGTTCGATGGTTTTCAGGTCAAACAATACATAGATGAACAAAAGGGCAATTTAGCGCATTCTCCAATCATTTTTGTTACAGCTTATGGCCGGTCTCTTTCTAGAGAACAGCAACAAATAGTCGGCAAAACTCCTTTTATCCGCAAGCCTTTTGAAGTCAAAGACCTGATAAGAATAATAAACCAGCAGATTTAAATTTATAGGATTAAAATTATGCAGGACCGGTTAAATGCCTTAGATGAACGCAACAAGCTGATGCTGAGCATCTTGGAGGATGTGGAAAATGCTCGTGTTCAGTTGGAAGCTGAGCGTAACAAACTGAAGATTGCTATTGCAGGTCTGGCAGAAGGCATAATTCTTTTGGATAATGAGGGTGAAATAATTCTTTCCAATAAGGTGTCCAGACAGATGTTGGGTTTTAGGCAAAAAAACTCATTTAGTTTATGCAGGCTGAAAAAAATATCCTGGTTTCCAATGGAAGATATTTTAGAAACTTGTTTTAAGCAAACAAAGATTTATGCCCAGGATTTTGTGATTTCTCAAAAGCCTTTGCGTATTCTGCAAATTGAAGCCAGGCCAATTCCGGAAGCCAAAAAACCGGAAAATATCTTGATAACTATTATAGATTTTACCAAACAACGTGAATTAGATATGGCCAAAGATGATTTGATATCGACGGTGTCCCATGAATTAAGAACCCCGTTGACTCTGATCAAGATGGTTTTGAGCAATGCCCTGGCTGGTGTTATGGGCAGCATGAATGAACAATTGCGCAAGGGAATTCAGCAGGCCAATGTGGGTGTGGAAAGGCTCACAGTGCTTATTAATGAATTGTTGGAGTTTTCTAGATTAGAAAAAGGAATCATTAACCTTCATGTCAATGAAACATCAATTGAAATGGTCATAAATGCTACAAGAGAGGTATATGATCAAAGCATGAAGATTCAAGATAGAAATTTTAATATTTCAGTAAATGTGGGTAATCCGCTAATTTATTGTGATGAGTATAAGATTAGTCAGGTGATAGCAAATCTATTGGATAATGCCCTTAAGTTTACTTCCAAGGGCGATCAAATTGATTTGACGGTTACAGATTCATTAAAGGAAATAAAATTTTGTATTAGCGATAATGGAATAGGTATTGATCCGGAGCAGCACAAATTGATCTTTGAGCGTTTTCAGCAAGTTGGTAGAGAATATGGCCCTGGTATAAAAGGTTTGGGCCTTGGGCTAGCTATTTGCAAAGAAATTATTGAGGCACATCAAGGAAAAATTTGGGTGGAAAGCGAGTTAGGTAAAGGCAGCAAGTTTATT
Source organism: Pseudomonadota bacterium (assembly GCA_043823065.1). Lineage (GTDB taxonomy): Bacteria > UBA10199 > UBA10199 > 2-02-FULL-44-16 > DYJF01 > JBDRBB01. The sequence continues at coordinate 20,000 of JBDRBB010000023.1, forward strand.
TTTACTTTGCCTCGGCAAGCAATCTTGAAAGCAGGTGCTAAATGAAAAAATCAAGGATAAATATTTTGCTGGTTGGCGGCGGCAAAGGCTGCCAGGCCTTGCTTAATATGTTCCACAAAAATTCAAAGATAAATGTGGCATGTGTTATAGATCTGAATTTAAATGCGCCAGGTGTTGGGCTGGCTAAAGAGCTGGGTGTTCTTGTGGAAAAAGACTATAAATTTTTTTTAAGCAATAATAGATTGGCTTCAAAAATAGATGAAATCATTAACGTGACCGGGTCCAATCAAGTGCAGGAAGATTTATTGCAACTTAAACCCGAGGGAGTAGAAGTAATGGGAGGCAATAGCGCCAAGCTAATGTGGGGTTTGGTGGAAGATTTAAATAGTAAAATTAAAGAAATACACAAAATCAATGAATTCATGACCGGTCGGGAAATGAGAATAATTGAATTAAAAAAAGAGGTAAATGAATTACGAGAGGAGTTAAGACAGTCTCCAAAATATGGTACCTGAGGACAACATGGCTATAAATAAGATTGATTATAAAAAATTGGCCCAGCAAAAATATTCAGAACTGTCAGGGGTGATGTTTGTTGTTTTGGATAAACAAGGTGTTGTCCAGATAGTAAATAAAAATGGTTGCAAAATACTTGGTTATGCCCAGAAGAACATTGTAGGTAAAAACTGGTTTGATAATTTTATTCCTCTAAGACACAGAAAAAAAGTTAAGCATGTTTTTGGACAGCTCATAGCAGGCAAAATAAAACTCGTTAAATTTTATAAAAATCCAGTTTTAACCAAAAATAAGCAAGAAAAAATAATTTCCTGGCATAATGTTCTTCTCAAGGATGAAAAAGGCCAGATTCTTGCCACTCTAAGCGCTGGAGCAGATGTTACAAAAGATGTTCTCATCGAGAATGCTTTAAAAGAAAGCGAAGAACGTTACCGAAGGATTTTCGAAGCAGATAAGGATGCTCTAATTGTTACTGATGCCAATGGTTATGTCCAAGAAGTTAATCCCATGGCTTGTAAGTTGTATGGCTACAGATGTAAGGAAATAAATGGTATGCCAAGAAAGAAACTGGTCCATCCTGATTATCAAAAAGGATTAAAAAAAATCCAGGAATTTGCAGCTAGAGGAGAGTCATATTTTACTAGAACCAGGCATATTAGAAAAAATGGCACCAATTTTTTAGCTGAAGTTTATAGCGTGCCTGTACAAATAAAAAATCAACTTCATATTATAATTGTGGTTCGCGATATTACTGAATCTGAGCGAGCAGAACGAACTATAAAAGAGTCTGAGGCTAAGTTTAAGACTTTGTTTAAGGAATCAAGAGATGGTCTTATCTTGTCTGAAGCTAAGACCAAAAAATTTATAGAGGTCAATCCAGTAATTTGTAAAATGCTGGGCTATACCCCAGAAGAACTTAAAAATTTGAGTGTAGCAGATATTCATCCAAAAGAGACCATTAAGGCTATCTATAAACAGTTTCAAGAACAAGTTAATGGAGTTTATACTTTAGCCCAAAACAGTTTAGTTAAGCGTAAAGACGGCAGTACCTTTTATGCAGATATAAATGCCACGCCACTGCGAATGGGTGGCCAAAAATATCTACTGGGTTCATTTAGAGATGTGACCGAGCGCTGGCAATTTGAAAAACAATTAAAATCTGAACTTAATCGTGTGGCTAAATTAAACCAGATTATGACGGGTAGGGAAACTCGTATTCTTGAAATAAAAAAAGAGGTTAATGCGTTGCTTAGAAAACAAGGACAACCCCCAAAATATCATAGCTAATTTGCACGATTTAAGGAGCATAAATGTTCAAAAGCATTGCTTATACAGATATATTAGATGTGGTTTTAATTACTGCTTTAATCTATTTTCTTTTGATTTGGTTTAAGAAAAGCAGGGCTGCTTTTGTTTTAAGCGGCATGTTAATCGTGGCCGGCATCTATTTATTGGCCCAGCAGTTTAATTTGGTTTTAACCGCCAGCGTGTTTCAACTTTTTTTTGCGGTTATTCTTTTTGCCTGGGTGGTGATTTTTCAGGAAGAAATCAGGCGTTTTTTTGAACAGGTTGCTGTTTGGAGCCTGCAGCGCAGGTTCAGGCCTTATCGCCACAAACCATTACCCAAAGAGAGTTTAGCTACTTTAGTCAGAACAGCCTTTGAATTGGCAGCAGAAAAAATCGGGGCCTTAATTGTGCTGCCTGGAAAAAATTTAATCTTAAGCCATATTGACAGCGGAATAGATTTAAATGGCAAAGTTAGCGAAGCCCTGCTCAAAAGTATCTTTGACCCCAATTCTCTGGGTCATGACGGCGCCATGGTAATTGAGGAAGGTATTGTAACCCAGTTTGGCGGCCATCTTCCCCTCTCCAAAAACCTAAAAAAGCTTCCTCATGGTGGTACCAGGCATGCAGCAGCATTGGGTTTGGCAGAAGTGAGCGATGCTTTGTGCATAGTTGTTTCTGAAGAAAAAGGAATGGTTTCGGTTGCGCGTAACGGAGATTTATTTCAAGTAAACACTGCGGAAAATCTTTTGGCCATGATTGAACGTTTTTATCAGGAAACCAAGCCACATCGAGAAAAAATGACCTGGGTGGATCTTCTGGCCAAAAATTGGCGGGAAAAACTGGTGGCTTTTGGGTTAGCCATTTTATTGTGGTTTGTGCATGTTTATGGTTCGCAAATGGTGTATAAAACATTTGTGGTTCCTGTTAACTATCCTAAACCGCAAGATACAAGTTATCAGGTTAAAGTGGATCCAGCAAAAGTTGAAGTTACTTTTTCTGGGCCCAGAAGAACCCTGTATTTTACCAGAAACGATGAAATTAGATTGTTTTTGAAAGGACTGGAAGAAATGCGGGGAAATCATCAAGTTAGGTTGTCTGGCGCCAATTTGTCCTTTCCAAAGGCCTTAGCTTTGGAAAATATTGATCCCAGTAGATTGGACTTGCTGATTGAAAAAAAGGAATAGCATCAATAATGCTCAATTTTAATTGCCTAAATTTTGATTTTATAATAAATCTCGCTTTACCTAAATAAAGGAGGAAAGGTATGAAAAAGATTTTAGCGTTGGTGTTTGGTGTAAGTCTTCTGAGTCTAGCCACAGCTTCAGTATCTTTGGCAGATGATGATGAATGTGTTTGTGGTATGGATCCAGAAACAGGGGAATGCATGCCCTGTGATGATGTGGAAGAATAAATAAGTAGAAAACAAAAAAGGCCTTGCTAATTGCAAGGCCTTTTTTAGTGCAATTTTCTTAGTATGTTTTCAGATATCTAGCAGTTTCCCAACCATGCACTTGCGAGATATACTGATCCCACTCCAAGCGTTTGGATTTATAAAAATGATTGTAAATATGCTCGCCCAAAGCCTCTTGAACGATTTTATCTTTCTTTAAGTAGTGCAAGGCTTCAGATAAATTTTTGGGCACTGGGCTGATCTTGAGCCTGGCTTTTTCCCGGTCGCTCATGGCAAAGATATTTTTATTAACTGGTGGTGGGGGAGTGAGTTTATTCTTAATGCCTTCCAGCCCTGCTTTGAGCATGACCGCAATTGCCAGATAAGGATTGCAAGCAGGATCTGGCACTCTAACCTCAATTCTGGTACCAGCGCCGCGCGAAGCCGGAACGCGAATTAACGGGCTGCGATTTTTTTCTGACCAGGCAATGTTAACCGGAGCTTCATAGCCAGGTACCAAGCGTTTATAGGAATTGACCAAAGGATTGGTGATAGCCACAATTGCTTTAATATGTTCCATGATGCCGGCAATATAATGCAGGGTGGTTTGACTAAGCTGCATGTCTGCTTTTGGATCAAAAAAAGCGTTTTGGCCGTTGCGGTATAAAGATTGATTGCAATGCATGCCGCTGCCGTTGATACCAAAAATTGGTTTGGGCATGAACGTGGCATGCAAACCATGGCGGGCAGCCACTTTCTTGGTCACAAACTTAAAGCTGGTGATATTGTCTGCAGCGCGCAAGGCATCTTCATATTTAAAATCAATTTCATGCTGGCCAATGGCTACTTCATGGTGCGAAGCTTCAACTTCAAACCCTAGCTTTAGTAGCACGTCAATTATATCTCTTCTGGCAATTTCGCCTTCATCAACTGGGGCCATATCAAAATAGCCAGCATCATCATGAGTTTTAAGGGTTGGTTTTCCATCAGAATCTCTACAAAATAAAAAGAATTCCATTTCCGGGCCAACCATCATATTAAAACCCATATCCTTGGCTTCCTTGATGGCTCGTTTTAAGATAAGGCGAGGGCAGCCTAAAAATTCTGAACCATCAGGCCGATAAACATCGCAGATTACCCGGCCGATTTTTTCTTCTCCTTCAAAATCATAAATCATGAAGGTGTCTAGATCTGGTTTGAGAACCATATCTGATTCTTCAATGCGGGTGAAACCTTCAATGGAAGAGCCGTCAAACATTATGTCACCACTTAAGGCCTTGTTGAATTGAGAGGTAGGCACTTCCACATTTTTATACACGCCAAAAATATCTATAAATTGCAGTTGCAAAAACTCTATTTTTTCTTCATTTAGACGGTCTAAAATAGCTTTTTTATCCATATGGCCTCCTGTTGGTTTTTTTAAGGATAAATAATAAGCGTCTAAATGAGCTAAAAATGATAAACTGTCAAAGAAAAAACGCAGAATATGTAAAAAAGTAAAAACACTTTGTTTTATAAGGGCTTTTTTTGAAAAAATTGACGCTATTTTTTTTCATTTCCACAAAGGTGGGAATCCCAAGGTTTGAATACATAAGATCCCCGCTTTCGCAGGGATGACAACAATGCAACATTATTACTCTAAAAAACTATTGGAACATGCCTTAAACCCTTTGCATGTAGGTGAAATCGAAAATCCAGATGGCAAATGCTTGGTTGGCGATCCCCAATGCGGAGATTTTCTAAAGGTTACTTTGCGTATAGAAAATGAGCGCATTAAAGATATTGCGTTTAAGTGCAAGGGTTGTCCAGCAGCCATTGGCACAGCCAGCGCTATGTGCCAGCTAGCTATTGGCAAAACATTAGATGAAGCTGATGAAATTACCAGCGAAGTCATCACTGATTATGTTGATGGCTTGCCAGAGGAAAAACAGCATTGCTCCAACCTGGGCGCTGGTGCTTTGGCTGGTGCAATTATGAATTATATCTGCAAAACCATTAAGCAAGAAGAGATGATAGAGCAGGGCCTGGATGTATTTAAAACTTAAATCAACTTAATGCGAAACTTTGCGATAGCTTTTAATTATTTCTTGTAAAATTGTTTCTACTTCCGACATAGACCTTTGAGCTGCTTCATGCATTTGCCTACCCTTGATATCATTTTTAGCAGGATGGGCATAGTGCAGATTTAAATGTTCAGCAGCCATGGCATATTCAGCAGCTTCATTTAGCAAGTCATACATTTCATCTGCATCAGTGGCGTTTTTAGCTGTTTGCTGCAGATTTTTCAGGCGTTCTAAAATATGTTCTGGACCGCGTATTTCTCGTAAATCTACTTCCCGGTCATCGATCTCCAGTCTTTTTCCTTTTGTTTCAAATTTCTTGAGCATTTGACTAATTGACATAAATCCCTCCTTTTGTTTTTACAAAACCATATTTGAGCATAATTTATGCCAGTTACAGTTTTAGCTTGAGTTAGCCACTGCTTTGGAATTACTGGTAATTTGATTAAGGAAAAAGTGTCGAATAATAAAAAAGGGTGCAACCAAACTTAAATATGCTAATTAACGTTAGAAAATTGACATGAGGGGAGTTATGCAACTGATTGCTGATTTACATGTTCATTCCAAATATTCCCGAGCAACTGCCAAAAATTTAGATTTGGAAAATATTTATATTTGGGCGCAGAAAAAAGGAATTGCACTTATAGGCACTGGGGATTGCACTCATCCAGCTTGGTTTGCAGAAATTCAGACTAAATTAATAGAAGCAGAACCAGGTTTGTTTCAGCTAAAACCTGAGTTAGCCAAGAGCTGCGATCAGCAAGTTCCTGTCGCTTGCCGAGGTTTGGTGCGTTTTATTTTGCAAGGAGAGATCAGCAATATTTATAAAAAAAATAATCGAGTGCGGAAAAATCATCAGCTGGTTTTCTTTCCGGATCTAAAAAGTCTTAGTGTTTTTAATTCCAAACTCGATGCTATTGGCAATATTAAATCAGACGGACGACCAATTTTAGGTTTAGATGCCAAACATTTGCTGGAAATTCTTTTAGAAGCAACAGAACAGGCTTTTTTAATTCCAGCCCATATCTGGACGCCTTGGTTTTCAGTGCTAGGCTCCAAGTCTGGGTTTGATTCCCTACAGGAATGTTTTGAAGATTTGAGCCAAGAGATTTTTGCTGCTGAGACCGGGCTTTCTTCAGATCCACCCATGAACTGGCGTGTAAGCGAGCTGGACCGCATAACTTTGGTTTCCAATTCAGATGCGCATTCGCCAGCTAATCTGGGCCGCAATGCTAATCTGTTTGATATCGACTTGTCTTATTTTGCGCTTAAAGCTGCGCTAAAAACAAAAGATCTGAAAAAATGTTTGGGTACTTTTGACATGTATCCTGAAGAAGGAAAATATCATCTGGATGGCCACCGCAAATGTAGTGTTTGTCTGCACCCAACTGATACTATAAAAAATAAAGACCTGTGCCCAACTTGCGGCAAGGCTTTAACTATTGGCGTACTGTATCGGGTGGAAACTTTAGCCAATAGACCAGACGGAGCAAAGCCAGCCAATGCCTTGCCTTGCACTCATATTATTCCTTTGCCAGAAATCCTTTCTGAAATTTATCAATGCGGGGTCAAAAGTAAAAAAGTGCAAACTAGATATGATGGTGTTTTACAAATTCTGGGCTCAGAGCTAAATATCTTGTCTTCACTTTCTTTGGCAGAAATAGAAAAAGCCAATATTCCCTTGCTGGCTGAGGCGATTCAAAGAATGAGAAACGCCAAAATTTATATTCAGCCAGGATATGATGGCGAATTTGGCAAAATTAAAGTGTTTAGGCCAGAAGAGTTGAGGGATGTGAAATAAAAAGGAGGATTTTTGAAAATGCTGTGGCCAACAATTGTGATGGGTGTGCTGGCAGTTATTTTGTTGATTATTGGTTTTAAAAAAGGTGATAGCCAGCATATTGAGGGCGTGAAATCTGCTTTGGAGATGATGATTAAAATTGTGCCGCTTCTGTTTTTTGCTTTTATTATTGCAGGTATGGTGAAGAGTTTGGTGCCAGCTCCGGTAATTGCCAAATGGATTGGCGCTGAATCTGGGATGCGCGGCATCTTGATTGGTTCTTTGGCTGGCGGGCTCATGCCAGGCGGGCCCTATACCAGTCTGCCGGTGGCTACTGTGCTTTTGCGCTCTGGTTCCAGCATGGGTACAATTGTGGCATTCTTAACTGGCTGGTCTTTGTGGGCCTTTGCCAGGATTCCGATGGAAGTTGGCATCCTGGGCTGGAAGGTAACTGTAATCCGCTTTGCCAGTACTTTAATCTTTCCGCCAATTGCTGGTTTAATTGCCCAAAGTTTGTTTGGTGGGGTGCGTTAAAGTAAGGGGACGTTACCCCAAGGCTTTCAACTAGATAGCGTGTTGGTCCATAAAACATTGTTGTAATACTATGTTTCAATTGAAACATAGTATTGACATGATGTTTCAATTAACACATAATTGTTTCTATGAGTAACAAAGATAAAGATATGCTTTCGGTTACTGAAGTAGCCAAAATCATGGGCATTAGTCGCACCCATGTTTTACGCAAAATCAAAGAAGGTGTTATTCCAGCTCTGAAAGTTGGCCGCTCATTTATTATCAAACGGTCAGATCTGCCTGGAATTTACCGCAAAATAACATCCCAAGATAAAAAGGAAGTTGAGAAAGCAGTAGATAGAATGTTTAAAGACTATGCTAACGTGATTCGCAAATTGGGCAAAACCTAATGAAGGAACTTACGATTGAGCATGTTGAATACATTGCTCACAATTTAGCAAAAAAACTAATGGAATGGGATGAACCCATTCCCGATTTTCACACGCGCTTTCCAGGTAAATTAGAAAGTTGTTTAAAGACGCCTCTTTTAACTTTTGATGGAAAAGATTTGTATCCCAAATTAGAAGATAAAGCAGCGATCCTCTTTTATTTAATAGTAAAAAATCATCCTTTCCAAAATGGAAACCAGCGAATTGCGGTTACAGCTTTGCTTACTTATTTATATATAAATAAAAAGTGGCTAAAAATTCATGAAGATGATCTATACGAACTTGCTGTTGATGTGGCCAAAAGTAAGTCAATCTATAAAAATGGCATAATCGAAATTATCAAAGAAATCCTAAAAACTCATACCATCAATAAATCATAAAAAGATATTATATTTGTGCTTTGGTTTTTAAATTTGCTCTGGGCTTGGAATAATGCTGGGTAAACAAGATGCCGCTGACAATTAAAACATATTCCAAAATTTCATATAACCAGAGTGAATTAAAGAGCTGATAAAATTTGAAGACATTAAGCAGGCAATTAAAGGTAAATACCAAAGCCCAAATAAAGGTTATTAGATAATTTATTTGAATAAATTTTGGTGTGTTCCACTGCTCTTTGGGCACATGCTCTTTAGCATAAGACATAGTAAAAGGTTGCTTAATAAGAATTGATAACCAGCTAAGCAGCGCCAGGGTGCCTGTAGCCAGAATAGCCATTCTTGAAATGGCCCACATATTTTGCAAACCAACTACAGCAACTAAGGCAAAACCAAAAAATAAAATACCGCCAACCATAATAAAGCCTTTATGTATCTTGGCAATAGCCAGGCCGATAGAAAGCAGCAAAGCTACAATTATGGCAATATCCAGGCGAATTAAAGAAGGGCCAGCAATAATTTTTAGGGCAATCCAAGGGGCAAAAGCTAAAATTAATTTAAGGGTGCTCATAATGGGGCTCTCTTTATTCTTGTTTATTCAAGCACAGGTATTTGTAGGCCTGCTCCTCTGAACATAAAATAGGCAGCGCCAACAAGACACACTCCAGCCCAAAGAAAATCAAGTTTTAACGGCTCCTTCATATAAAAGACACAAAATAAAGCAAAGACAGACATTGTGATGACTTCCTGAATTACTTTCAATTGTCCAAGCGAATAATATTGGAAGCCGATTCTGTTAGCTGGCACTTGAAGACAATATTCGAAGAAAGCCACTCCCCAGCTTACGAGAATTGCAAAAAACAAAGCCTTTCCCCTCATATCTTTCAGATGCCCGTACCACGCATAGGTCATGAAAAGGTTAGAACAGATAAGTAAAAATATGGGTGATAATCTCATAAAAATTTTCTCCTTACTTCAGCTACAGGGGAAAAAGTAAAACTTGGCGCCCCCTGTGGGACAAAGTTCGAACTTATTTTCAATCAAAGCACACCTAAGCTGAATCGCATTCGCTTTTCAAGAGGTAATTTAGAATCAGATGGAGCAAAATTTGTGATCCGCCTCAGGCGGAGGCGCAAATTTTGCATTTGATCGTGGCCCTTCGACTCGCTCCGTTCATCCTGAGCTTGTAGAAGGATGAACTGCTCGTTCAGGACCGGCAAAACCTGATTCCACACCCCAGGGAACTGAAATGTGCTTCAGCAGTACAGGTGCCTATTCATATGAAACGTATTTTAGGCCATTTTCATTTCACTAAAATGGCCTTGAACCGTATTTGAAATGCAATGAAAAGTAGGTGAAATAAAATCTAATCCTGTTTTTTGTCGATTTTTATTTTTCCTAAGAATTCATTCAGATTGCTAACTACAACTCCAAAATCTTCTGGCACGTCATCTAAATCCCACTTTCTTAAAAAACCTTTCCAAGTTATATCAAGGACATTCACATCCTCAGACGAAAATTCAAGACAATTGGCTAAAGGCGTTGTGCGATTTTTGAATGTTCTTTCCAGTGCTGACTTAAGTGATGTCATGTTTATCGATCTCGAATTTGCCAATTTCAACATATCGTAAAAATCTTTCATTCGGCTATTTGCCGCTCCAAGTAGAATGGCAGTCTGAAATTTTTCGGCAAAAAGGAACTCAGGAGGATAGGCAAGTAAGGATATGTCCCTTCCAACTATTGGCTTGCCTTTGTATCTGAGTACTTCGATTTTTTGTTTTACAGGATCAACTGTGTCTCCCAATGCTAAATCCATCCAAATGGAACCTCCTATTTTTTCCAGTAGGAAGTCAATTTTGATACGCGCCCCAGTATATGGCAAACGTGAATGTTTGAGAACTTCACCTATGGGTTTTCTGAATACAAATCCATCTTTTAAATCAATGGCTGTTACCTCTTGGATAATATTTATAAGGTTATTTAGAGTATTATCTAAATCGCGAATTGAAAAATCTATGTCTCTTGTTCTGCGGGAAGTTTCTACCAGATGGGGCAAAAGGCTACCGCCCTTAAAAATTAAGTTATTAGCCCAGCTGCTTACGGCTAACCTTGCCAGAAAACGCTCCTCACCCAATTTGTTGAACAGATTCTGAAGTTCAATTCCTCTTTCCTGGGAAATTATTTTTAATTTTGCTTTAATGCTTTCCACATTAATCATTATTATTCCGTAGTAATCATTTTTACCTTTTCTGAAATAGGCCGCTTAAGTTTTTTTCCATATTCCAGAAGCTTAGGTATATTAACATTCTTTCTTTTCAGGTAGAGTTTTAGGGCTTTAATAGCAACTTCTTCTGTTAGATATTTGAATGAGTCAATAATACATTTTTCTGGGTCATATATCTTTATGACTCTTTTTCCGATTTCATGAGTTTCTATCCCAAGAGTATAAGCCAGGCCGGAACGTCTGGTAATTTTGAGATTCTTTTGGCCTTGAACTTTTTTCGAATGAGGCAGGGCAATCCAGATTTTTCGCTCTTCTTCATCAGTTAGCTCATGAAAACTAAGCGCCGATATCAGAGCAATAACAGCAGAGGGAAACTGCACAGCAATTGGAAGATATTTTTTTAGCGGATCAAACATGATATCTTTATCAATTGTATAGACTCCACGCGAAAGCCTGAATATAAGACCTTTTCTAACAGCTCTCGTCATAGTCATTGGGTCAATACCCACAACTCGAGCTTCTTTGAGGGTTATAACATGATAATCTTTGAGATAGTTTGTGAGCTGTTTTTCTTTATGCATAACCCAATGTTAACATATTGCCCAAGCAATGGTCAATTGGGATATATATTAACATTAAACTGGTAAGACCCACGGCGAAGCGGCGTAGATGGGGTTGCCCAAGATTGCATGTATTGCTTAAGCGGGAAAGACTAGTGCAGAATCACAAACGTAAATATTGGTTCTTGCTCCGTCTGACTATTTTTTACAAGATAAAAGTAAAGAGTAAATACTTGACCCCTAGCTAGTGCTGTAGTGCCCCCAAATTTCGATTTTCATCCCCGACCTTGCCGATGTCAGTCAATGGTAGTATAATTTACATTATGCCATGTTTTTTATGTAACTCTGAGGAAGGACGATTTACGAGGCTTAAATCGGGAGAGCAAGTTCACCCCAAATGTGTTGAAAATCTAGAGCAGGCTATAGCGAAAATTCGAAACGAATATGAGGCAAGAAAACAGGAACTAAGGGAGGAAATAAAACGGTTGGAAAATAGACGGAGTCTGCTACGCGCTGAAATCTATAGTTTGGAATGGAAGTCAAATCCGAATCACTTATTTAATATCTTTAGAAGTAAGGAGGCAATTTTTCAGTCACAGCAAGAAAAACAAGCGTGTAGTATGAAGTTGCCTGAACTTGACAATGAATATGCAAGGTTAAGCTCACAAATAGAGCAACCTCCGCCGACTGAAATCGAAGAACTTGAGAAGAAGTTGCAGTACATTCAAAGCAACATAGATAATGTCTCAAAAAGTGATTTGTTATTTCAATTTGAAAAACCATTTAAACTACCGAAAAGCAGATATTCTAGGAAGTACAAAATCGAAATCAAACAAGAAAGTATATGGGGTCAACTTCGAGAGGAAGCATTTAAGAGATATGGTAGGTTGTGCAGGATATGTTTAAGCAAAGAAAATCTTCAAGTACATCACGTTATTGAACTGTCAATTGGAGGCACCAACGACATTTCCAACTTAGAGGTGCTATGCGAAGAATGTCACGAGCGAGAACACGGGAGAAGGTTTACATATGATGATAATGACTCAGACGAATATGGTGAAAACCCAACGATTCGCAGTCGTAAAACCGCCGAAATAAACGAAGCCATTAAGAATGGAAAACAGATAAATATTAAATATGTTAATGGAGAAGGTGAAGAGAGCGAACGAATAGTATCACCGGAGGAAATCTTTACACATAGAGGCCGAATATATTTTAGAGGGTACTGTCATTTAAGAAATGAACGACGAACGTTTAGGGTTTCGCGAATTAAGAGCATATCAGCTATACGTTGCGTAAGCTCGTAAGCTCCCCCTTAAGGCCCACGGCGAAGCGGCGCAGAATCATCAGACGGAGCAAAGTTGCAGCGAAATGAAACACTCATGCTACACCTCTGCTGTATTGGTTATTGCTCCGTCTGATTGTTTTATTTAAAAATAAAATGAGTTCGGCGGAGAGGGGGAGATTCGAACTCCCGGACCTCGTGAAAGGTCAACAGTTTTCAAGACTGCCGCAATCGGCCGCTCTGCCACCTCTCCGCCGAACCCACATTGTTAAAGAATAAAATAGCTACAGATTTAAATTATCAATAAACTGCCTGCCTACTCCACTTTTTAGAAAATTTTCTCTCTTTCTAGCTTCAGTATAAGTATTGTATTTTTCTTCAAGTATAATTTTCCATGGTCTGCCAAACTTTGTAGATCTTACTTTGCCATCATTATGTGATATTAGTCTAATTTCAGCAGTATTTTCTCTACTTGAACCTATGTAGCGTTTTTTAGTTTTTTTGCTATAAAGTATATAAACAACAGCCACGTTAACACCTGTAAAGTTTTTCCGCCAGAGGCGGACCAGCCTTTGGCTGGCAAGGCTGCCGCAATCGGCCGCTTAAGCCACCTCTCCGTTATTTTCAAAAAATATCAATCCGTATTCGGTTCATTCGGAATCAATGGTTCCAGTAATTTTATTAGCTCCGGAATGCGCTTTGAAACCAATATCCACATTCGCTCTTGTTTTATTTCACCGTATTCGTGTGCAAGTATATGACGTTGGCCGATGATTCCTTTCCAAGGGATTTCTGAATGAGTTTTTTGAAAATCTTTCGAAACTCGCCGGGCCGCTTCACCGATAATTTCAACAGCACGTTCAACTGCAAGCTGCATTTTTCGGTCATTCTCGTATTGATGGTAATTAATGTTTTTTGTAAAATCGCAGACGGTTTTGGCAGCATCCAACATATCCCAAAGATAAGCTACATCTTTTTCTTCAGGCTGCATAGAGCACCTCTCGATTATTCATTATTGTTTTGCGACGGAAAGGATTCCTAATCGTTCCAACCTCAACCAAGTCAATTTCGCGGTTAAATATATCTTTTAATTCTTCCTGTAAGGTTACAAGGTCAAAAAGGTCCCATTTGGCATTTTCCTCAAATACAACCAATACGTCTATGTCGCTGGTTGGACTAAAGTCTGGGCGCAATACTGAACCAAACAATGAAAATTCAGTTATTTTCCATTTATCACAAATGGCTTTTATCTGTTCTTTTTTAATATCTACATTGGATAACATAAAATATCCTCCCTTTCAGCCGATCACGCACTTCTCCGATTATTTTGCTTCCCTAGCAGAATATGTACAGATGCTCAAGGGATAATAAAAATAGCCTCATCATTATTTATTGATGAGGCTATTTTGGTGGAGGTGCCGGGACATGAAAATCCTTAAGTTTCCTTAAGGCATGGACTATCTCTTCATCCCTTAAAATTAAGGGAGCCTAGCGTATTATAGGAGACACAAATTTATCGTTTATTTAATCTTCTAATTTCAGCAACTAGTTTCATTTTTTTTGCCATCATTTCTTTGGTATATTTGCCATTTCTTGGTGTTACTTTTTTGTAACAATCAATTAACAGCTTAGCATGTGGCTTCTTTATAATTAGAAGATCTTTTATTTCTGCAAGAAATTTAAGAGCTTTGTCATCACGTATTTCATAAACAAAAGCTTGATTATGATGTGCTTTCCTTTTTGTTCTCTTGGTAATTGTGCCGGTACATAATTTAACTTTTAACCATTTTAGAAGTTCAAGACTGTTATTAGCAATTGATATTACAGGTGTTGGTGTTTCATTTTTATGCTTTCTAGTTAATGTAACTGTTCCTTCACCATCAATTATGCCAGCAATGTATGCTTTTTCTTGCAGTTTCAACGATATCACCTCCTATCCTATTAAAGAGTCTCTGCAGGGCTTTAACACCCCTCAGGATTGCCTTATCTGGTTTTTGCCAGACTTAGGTTTCCCTGATGTAAGCTAGGTTTTTTCATAGAAGTTACCCTCTACGGCGACTTTTTGCAAATCGCACCCGGGTCCGAAAATTGCTTACTAAGGCTTCTACATGTTTATTCCGCAATTTAGGTTTCACTTTTCAAATCTCCCACGGACAGGATTTTTGAAAAGCTATCCTTGCTGTTTCTTAATCCTCTGCGCCAAGGCTAACTTAGAGGATCAAAGCCCGCTGAATGATGTCTTCCAGCCTAGCAGACATCAGCTGGTTAACAGGTTGCTTATTTAAGCAGCCATTGCCATAGGTTCGGCAATTAAGGTTTTTGCCAACAGTTTTACTACTTGCTGACAGGTAGGCATGCCACCTTAGCTTGTCTAATTTCCGTCGAAACCTATTTCACCCCCAAGTGATTATAGAGTTTTTTCAACGATCGCGATGTCTCAACGCTCGGCCAACTTGGCGCTTTGACTCGCGCTTTTTTATGGTTTCCCGTTTGTCAAAGAGCTTCTTACCCTTGCCCAAGCCTAATTCCACTTTGGCGAACCCATCCTTAAAATATAATTTCAAAGGAATCAAGGTATATCCTTTTTCTATAAGTTTGCCCGTGAGTTTATGAATTTGCTTTTTATGCAACAAAAGCTTTCTGGTGCGCCTGGGATCATGGTTCATATAGGAGGCTTGTTGGCACTGGGCAATGTGCGAATTAAGCAAAAACATTTCGCCCCCTTTAACCATTGCATAAGAATCAGCCAAAGAAGCATGTCCATCGCGCATGCTTTTAACTTCGCTGCCTAAAAGCACCAGACCTGCTTCGATTTTTTCTTCAATGTGATATTGAAAATGGGCTTTTTTATTTTGAGCTATAATCTTCATTAGAAACTACACCTGCGCTAACTATTAATTTAAATGCTTTGTCTGTGCTCATGTTTAAACGTGTTACATCTTTTTCCGGCAACATAATATAAAAGCCAGAAGTGGGGTTGGGAGAGGTGGGCAAAAACAGCGTAACCCAATTTTCATTAACTTCGCCTTTTAAGGTCTTGGAGCGGCCGGTGACAAAAGCCAGCATGTGACAACCAGAGCGTGGCCATTCCACCAGAGCAACACTTTTAAATCTCTGGTCGGTTTCGCTAAATACGCCAGTTAGAAAATCTTTGGTCACAGAATATACTGAGCGACCAATGGGAATTTTAGAAAAAATATAATCGCCTAGTTTCACCATTTTGTTGCCAATATAGAGCCTGGTAAAAATACCCACCAACAATACAACCAAAATAGTGACTACAATTCCCAAGCCAGGAATCTCTATGTTGTGAATAAGTTGAGGTTGAAAGCGCTGTGGAATAAAAGACAGGATGAATGAATCCATCCAAATGGCAAAAACTTTAAGAAACCAGATGGTGGCAAAAATTGGCAACAATACTAACATGCCAGCAATTAGATTTTTCTTTATGGCCTGCCTGATTTTTTTCCAAATTTCGCTCATATAGCTTTCAAGATATTGCCGCCAACCACTACGTGTTTAATGTGATGGGGTTCGGTTTGCTTAACCAATTTTTCATAACATTCTTCTGGGGTAGAAAAAATTGGGGAGTGAACAATAATGTAATCTGCTTTTTTACCTTTTTCCAAAGTGCCAATTAAATGTTCCAGGGCCAAGCAGCGGGCTGAGCCAATGGTGGCCATTTGTAAAACTTCTTTAGGTGTAGGTAAAGGATTAGAGCCTTCTTGCAGGGCGTTTCTCATTTCCTGCCACAGATTAAAACCCTGTCTGGAACTCCATTGGTCTGTACCCAAGCCAATGGGGATGCCCATTTCCCGCAATTTACCAAAAGGAAACACCCCATGTTTCATGGTTTTGTTGGTTGAAGGACAATAAATGATCTTGGCTAGACAGCGCATTAAAATATTGAAATCCTGAGCTGATAAATGCAGGCCGCCAACAATGGCTACTGAAGTATCCAAAAAATCAATTTCTGATAAATATTGCACTGGAGTCTTATGTTGTGCCGGAGGCATTTCCTGCCAGCCCATGCTGGGAAATAGCTCGGTGGCAATACTACCTTGAGAATCAAAAAAGAATTCCATTTCGGCAAATGATTCAGCAGCATGAATTTGCAATTGAATTCCTGTGTCTTTGGCATGCTTGCTGATAATTTTTAGCAGATTTCTGGATAAAAGGTAGGGGGCATAGGGAGCCAGACCAACTCTAATGCGGTCATGGGTGGCATCTGTGTATTTTTCCACCAAAGCCAGGGCAACTTCAAAAAGAGCTTGAGCAGCTTCGCTGCGGCCGGAAAAAATTTCTGGATAAACTACAGCGCGCAAGCCAGCTTCGCGCAAGAGTTTGAAGGTGCCTTCAAAAGTGGTCATGTCTCCCACACAAGTGGTGCCAGTTTCGATTAAACGATCAATACCTTTTTGTATGCCTGGAATAACCTTGCCAGCTTCAGTCTCTTGCTTAAATTCAATGGTGGTAATGATGTGGTCAATGAAATCTCTGGGGCCAAAAGCAAAATCGCCCTGATTTAACTGGTTTTCATAATAGGTTACAAGATCCAGGTGACAGTGGGCATTGACCAGGCCAGGCATTAAAATGCTATTTTCATGATTAATCACCTGAGCATCTGGAAAATGTTTGGTTAATTCTTCCAGAGAGCCAAAATCATGAATTTTGCCAAGTTCCACGGCAATGGCCCCGTTTTTGACCAAAGGCACGTCATTGGTCATGGGTAAGGCATAATTTGCAGTTATAATCTCCATAATTTTCGTAATTTACAGAAAAAAACTGAGAAAAGCAAGACTCTAACGGGCAATTAGATGCACAGTGCCGCCACGATGATTTAAGATTTCTCGCTTCAGATTGTCATAGTCAACAGGGTTTTCTGGATAGTTAACGCTAGAAGTATCCACTACCAAAAGCGGAGTTTCATTATAATTTAGATATAAAGAGTCATAAGCATCAGTTAAGCTATTTAAATAATTATCGTTAATAGAGCGTTCATAATCATAGCCGCGTTTTTTAATTCTTTGCATCAATATTTTAGAATCTGCCCGAAGGTAGATGGTTATATCTGGTTTAGGCAGGTTAGATTTAAGCAGGTTAAAAATGGTGAGATAGAGTTGTTTTTCATCTGGAGATAAATTGATTTGGGCAAAAATAGCATCTTTGGCAAAGGCATAATCGCAGATTATCGGCGAAGATTGGCTCAGCTGTTTTAACTCCAATTGCTGCTGATAGCGGTTAAGTAAGAAGAAAAGCTGGGTTTTAAATGCGTTTCTTTTGCGATCTTTATAGAAGTCTGCCAGAAAAGGATTTTTTTCCGCAGGCTCTAAAAGCACATGGCCGCGAAAATCTTCAGCTAACATTCTAGCTAAAGTGGTTTTGCCCGCACCAATTGGGCCATCAATGGCTATAAAGTTTAACGATGTTTGCATATATAAATCCTTTCCTGATATTTGGAAAGCTCTCGGCCGACTTTTCTCACCTCCTTCAGGCTATTACGAAACTATTAGTTGCTTAGGTGATGCCAGTCCGGTTCAAAAAGCCGCCCTACGCCTTCCAAATATCACAATAGGGACTTATGGCAAGGCTTAAAAGTTCAGGGAATTTGCCAGCCCAATATATTCTTCAATAGTGATTTGTTCGGGGCGGAGGGATTCTTTTATGTTATTTTGTTTTAATAATTCAGAAACTTGGCTGGAATTACACTTTAGTTTTGGTGAGCCGGTTAAAGCATTTTTAATGGTTTTACGGCGCTGGCCAAAGGCAGCTTTAACCAGATTCTCAAAACTTGCCATGCTCTTAATTTCCAGGTTTGGGGCATTTTCAAAATCAATCTTTATTACTGAAGAAGTCACCTTGGGTGGCGGGATAAAAGAGTTAGGTGATACATCAAATAATTTCTCACATTTGGCGTGTACTTGCAACATTATGGAAAGAATTCCATAATCTTTGCAATTAGGTTTGGCGACAATTCGATTTGCTACTTCTTTTTGAATAGTTAAAATTGACTGTTGAATTAGATTTTTATTTTCAATTAACTTAAAAATTATGGGCGTGGAAATATTATAGGGGATATTGCCTACAACTTTTAATGGCGTCCTGGCTTGAGCTAAATTTTGTTGAAGATCTAGTTTTAAAAAATCATCTACAATAAGCTGAATATTTTTTAAGTTGCCAAACTCTTCTTGAATAATTTGGGCTGCTGCTCGGTCTTTTTCCACAGCATAAACCAGATGAGCTTGATCTGCCAGCAGGGCAGTCATCACGCCTAAGCCTGATCCGATTTCCAGCACATCATCATCTTTAGAAATTTCAGCCAGCCGCACAATTTTTTCCAGCGTGGGAACAGCCTTTAAAAAATTCTGCCCCATATATTTCTTAGGTCTAATTTGATACTTCTTCAGTAAAGATTCAATAGATGGTATATGCATTATGGTATAGGTTGTCATCGCGAACGACCGAATGGAGTGTGGCGATCCCGGAAAGAGGATTCACGTGGGATTGCTTCGTCTCTTCGCTCCTCGCAATGACACCATTAAACTCCGATTTCCTGATTTGCTATCGCATTCAAACTTAAATCTGATTGTTTGCCCATTTGCAAATATCTGGCGCCTACGTAGGCGATCATGGCAGCATTATCTGTGCAATGTTTTATTTCTGGAAGTAAACAGGTTAGGTTATTTTGCTCACACGCTTGAGCCATAGTTTTTCTCAGCTCGCTGTTGGCAGCAACCCCGCCAGCCAGCACAATAGCCTTGGCCTTGGTTTGGTGGGCTGCTTCTAAGGCTCGCTTAACTAAAAAATTTACAACCGTATTTTGAAAACTAGCTGCTAAATCTGCTACAAATTTTTCAGCAACTTCATTTTTCTGAACAGCTTGCCTAAAAGCCAAAAGCGCTGCTGTTTTTATTCCGCTAAAACTAAAATCCAGGGTGCTGGTTTCGCGCTTAGCTGCATAGCCGCCAAATTGAGGCAGGGTGAAACGAAAAGCCTTGGGGTTTCCTTTAGGAGCAAGCTTGTCTATAATTGGTCCACCTGGATAGCCCAAACCTAATAGCTTGGCTACTTTATCATAGGCTTCGCCAGCAGCATCGTCTCTGGTAGCGCCCAAAAGTTTATATTCACCAAAATTTTCTACATCATATAAACTGGTATGTCCGCCAGAAACTACTAAACCAATATGCGGATAAGGAACATCTGGCGCTTGCAAGTTGATGGCGTTTAAATGACCTTCTAAATGATTAACGCCAATTAGGGGTTTGTTCAAGGCTAGGGCCAAACCCTTAGCTACTTGAATGCCTATGAGCAGAGAGCCCATTAACCCAGGCGCATTGGTAACAGCTAAGCCGTCAATATCTGTCAATTGCAGGTTAGCGTCTTTTAGAGTGCGACGAATGATGGGTATAATTTTTTCCAAATGCTGGCGTGAAGCAAGTTCAGGCACCACTCCACCATAAGGGGCATGCACTTTATCTTGAGATGCTACATGTTGAGATAGAATTTTATTTTGCTGCTGATCAAAAATAGCAGCAGCAGTTTCATCGCAGGATGATTCAAGACCAAGAATTAACATGAATTAGTCTTTAGAAGTGTCTTCTTTGAATGGTATAACTTTGACTTTGCTATCTGCAATTTCCCGCAAGGTGCAAACAACTTCTTTATTTTTGCAATTTATCAAAGGTTTTGAATTTTTAAAAAGCTGCCTGGTTCTAAGAGCTGCAGCATGAATTAAGGCAAAGCGATTTTCTACATGTTCCAAACAATCTTCCACTGTAACTCGAGCCATATTACCTCCATAATTCGTCGTTCGTCTTTGCGATGCGCTGTGTGCAACCGCCGATCGACGGCTTTGCTAAATAGGTGAAATTGCAATAAAAGTCAAGTACTTGCTGTTTGACAGACCCTAAATGCTTGTGTTAGTTTTAGCTACCATGCAAAGAATCCAAAAACTGGTGGAGTTTACCCTTCCTGAATATCGTGAGCGTCATATTTTCACCTCTAAGCTGAGAATAGCAGTTTTTATCGGTTTTTGGGTATTATATTTGTATTTTTTGCGGGATGTGCTTAGCCAAACCAAAGTAATTACAGCAATTATCTGTATCTGTTCCTTTCTAACTGGCCTGGCTTATTATTATGTGGTGATGCGTAATAAATTGTTGATTGCCTCTTTTACAGTAGAATTGTTGGCGGATTTAACCATTATTACCTCAGTAATTTATCTAACTGGTGGGCCCTATAGCCCTTATTACACAATTTATGTTATTTATTGTTTTGCTGCTGGTATTTTTTACAATCATTACTTAGCAAGCATTGTCGCTTTTTTCTCGATCATATTCTATGGTGGTTTTTTGTGGTTATGCAATTTAGGGCTAATTCCACCGCTCATTCTTAGTTATGGCGATCGCCTGCCAATTCCTGCCTATACGCCTTTAGCTCACTTCTTTTTTGCCTTGGTTTTTTTGGGCCTGGCTATTTATGGGGTTAAAATTGCCTCTTATTTTTCTCAGAAAAAAGAACGCATGTTGGAAGTCAGAAACAAAGAACTAGAAGAGCTGCATCATAAATTAAAGAAGATTAATGAAGAATTGCAAGAAGCCAACCATGTTAAATCAGAATTTTTAGCAGTAATGAGCCATGAATTAAGAACTCCACTTACGGCAATTATTGGTTTTTCAGAATTACTCATGGAAAATGTGGTTGGTGAGTTAAATCAAGCTCAAAGAGAAAGCTTGCAAGAGGTTCTAAATAATGGGGCTGATTTGCTGGAATTGATTAATAGCCTGCTTGATTTATCTAAAATTGAATCTGGTAAGATGAAGCTAGATATTAATACGTTTGATTTACGGGAGATGATTGAGCGGGTGCAGGGCATGATTGCTTCTTTGGTGCAACGCAAAGAACATAGTTTGCTGGTTACATTGCCAGAAAAATTGCCAGCAATTCAGGCAGATGAAAGAAAATTGCAGCAAGTTATGCTGAATTTACTTTCTAATGCTATTAAATTCACGCCTAATGGCGGAAAAATTGATCTTCAGGTTAATTATCAAGAGCCTGGGCGTTTTAAATCAGGAACTTTTGAAATTATTGTTCAAGATACTGGAGTTGGCATTAAACCAGAACATTTGGATATTATCTTTGAAGTGTTCCAGCAAGCAGATAATTCAATCACACGCAGTTTTGGGGGCACTGGTCTGGGACTAGCCCTTGCCAAACAATATGTTGAACAGCATAAAGGAATTGTTTGGGCTGAAAGCGAATATGGCAAAGGCGCTAAGTTTCATGTATTATTACCCAGAGTTTATTTTAATTGAGCAGCAGGAATTCAACGTGTATAATACCCAGATTAAGGGGTATAATGGATGAATGCTATTTTAAAGCAGTATGCCTGGTTAATAGAATTACTGGCAGTGATCTTGTGTTCTTTTTTCCTGGCAAAAATTACCGGTGTCTATCTGGGTCGTTCTTTGGAATTTAAACGTTCAATAGCTGTCCTGGAAAAAGGAGAGCTGGCAGCGCAAATGGCTATTCATCCCCAATTTTCCGAATATCAGGTTATTTTAGAGCGTAATATTTTTGATTCTACAGCTTCACCAAAAGAAGAAGGCGCAGAAGGCGAGGAACTGGTTGAAGGTGAGACCATTCCCACAGGCGAAGCAGTTAAAACAGGCCTGGATATTAATGTTATTGGTGTATTGATGGTTGGTGAAGGCAAAGATAAACGATCTTCTGCAACTATAATTGGTCCAAGCAAGAAAGAACCATATGTCTATGCTGTTGGGGATGATGAGAGCTTTGCCCCAAATACCAAGCTGGTCATGGTTTCTCCTTTGCGTATTGAATTTTTGAACGGTGGAAGGTTGGAATATTGTGAGGTTGGTTTGGAAGCAGGAGAGTCAATCTTTGGACCTCCTCAGCGCGGAGAAATTGTGGCAAGTGTTGGTAACGAAGTTCAAAGAGAAGAACCTAAAGGGACGTTAATCAAGGCAGAAGGTGGAGGAAAATTCACTATTGATCAAACAGAAATTGAAAATGCCATGACTAATCTAGATCGTTTATATACAGATATTAGGGCAGTGCCGAATTTTGCAGGTGGCAAGGTTTCAGGTATGAAAATTCTTTCAGTTAGAGCTGGCTCAATTTTTGCAAAATTGGGTTTACAACGAGGCGATGTTTTACAACGCATTAATGGTTTGGATTTAGATGTCAAACGCGGTTTTGAAATTTTTAATCAATTAAAAGATCAAAAAACTTTAACCTTAGACCTTATCAGACAAGGGAGTAACCAAACCTTTGAATATGAAATTAGATAAAATAACAATAATTTGTTTAGCCCTAACTCTAATTTTTGGTGGTAGCATTAGTTTTGCCCAAGAACCTGCAGGCAGTGGTCCTATGGGCACCATCAGGTTGCCAGAGCCTCCTGCAGATACTGAACCCAGGGAAGGTGCTGTGCCAATTGAAACTATATCAGCTGTGGATAATCTTCCTGAGGCTGCTAAACCTAAAGAAGAAATGATTTATTTAAATGTGCAAGATCAAGATATCAAAGATGTAATCAGGCAGATTAGCAAGGCGACCAGCAAAAATTTTATTATAGATGATAAAATTCGTGGCAAAATTACCATTCTTTCCGAAAGAATGATGACCAAAGAAGAAGCTTATCAAGCTTTTTTGTCAGCTCTGGAAGTTGCTGGCTATACTGTGGTAACAGGCCCAGCTGGCATTATTAAGGTTGTTTCCTTGAAAGATGCTATTAGCAGCCCAATTCCCATTCATGTGGATAGCACTCCCTACACTGATAGTTTTGTTACGCGTTTAATTTCTTTGCAAAATATAAGCGCTGTGGACATGTCTAATGCTATTAAGCCGCTTATTTCTAAGGATGGAAACCTTTTTGCTTACCCAGCAACCAATACAATTATTATTACAGATTCAGGAACCAATATTGATCGTTTAATGAAAATTATTAAGGAACTGGATCAGGAAGGTCCGCAGCAGGTAATTGAAATTGTGCCAATTAAATACGCAGAAGCAGAACAAATTGCCACTACAGTTTTAAGTCTTTTTGAAGCAGAGCAGCAACGCACAGCCACAACTACTCGCCGCACCACACGTGGCGCAGCAGCAGCTACAAGTTCAGAAGAAGGGTTGCAAGATTTATCTAAAATCATTGCAGATACGCGCACTAATTCGGTAATTGTGGTGGCTAGCAAGAGATCAATTCAGAAGATCAGAAGCATTATTGCCAGACTGGATACTTTTACCGGTGATGATACAGGCACTATTCATGTTCATTATTTAAAATATGCTAATGCTGAAGAAATGGCAGCAACGCTTTCTGCAGTAACTGCTAATGCCGGAGCAGGTGCTGGCGCTGTGGTTAAACCAGCAGGAAAAACTCAAACCACAACCTCGCCAACTGTGGCGCAGTTTGAAGGTGGCATGAGCATTGGCGCAGATAAAACCACCAATGCTTTAATCATCACTGCTTCAGCCAAAGATTATCAGATGCTAGTGGATGGTTTAATCAGTAAATTAGATGTGCCCAGACGCCAGGTTTATCTGGAATCTATTGTCATGGAGTTAACTATCAGGCGTGGCGGAGATTATGGTTTGTCTGGTTTTAGCGGCGGTGGCAACAATACCTTGTTAGGGTTTGGTCAGACCTTTGGCGCAGCGGGCCAATTGTTTGAACCTATGTCGCTTTTTACTTCTGGCGGTTTGTTGGGCGGAGTTATTGGCAGAGATACAGTTACCATTAACGTGCCCACAACTTCTGGTACCACGCAAGAGGTTACCATACCTGCTTTTGCCGCTTTTTTGAATTTGGTTTCCACTTACACCAATGCCAACATTGTTTCTACGCCAAATATTTTAACTTTGGATAATGAAGAAGCTTTAATTGACATCAAACAAAAGACCTATGCGGAAAGTACCACTATAACCGGTGGAGCAACTGGGGCGGTCACTACCACACCAGTGCCTTTGGAAGCTGGTTTGTCCTTAAAGATTACGCCGCAGATCAGTGAAGGCGATGCAGTGCGTTTGCAAATTGAACATGAACTATCCAATTTTACAGGAACGCCAACGGTAAGTGGAGCCACACCTTCGCGTTCGCGCAAAATCAACACCACGGTTATGGCCATGGATGGTCAGACAGTGGTCTTGGGCGGTTTAATGGAAGATGTTGAAACCAAGAGTAAACGCAAAATTCCAATTTTAGGAGATATTCCCATTCTGGGTTTATTGTTTCAACAAACAACTTTAAGCAAAGACAAAAGCAATTTGCTCGTGTTCATCACTCCTTATGTAATCAAGGATCCTACTGATTTTTCCAAAGTTCTGGAGCGCAAGATAACCCAGCGTAACCGTTTTATTGATGAAAATTATGGTAAACGGGCCCAAAGATCCATACGCGACATGATAGCTGGACATCGGGCAGATCTTTTAGAATATACGCCGCCGCCAATTTCAGAGCCAGAACCAACTATGGTGGAAACTACTACTGAAGAAGCAGCGGGAACAGCAGGAACAGTGGAAACTGCAGAAGGAGCAACAGAAGGTGCTGAAGAGGCAGTGACAACTACTAAACCAGAGCCGTTAAAGGCAAAAGGCAAGGAAGTTACTATTGCTAAACCAGTTACTCCGCCGCCGCCACCTCCGCCCAAAATTGAAGGGTTGGACTTAGCCTATTAGTTTATGGAGAATCGAAGTCTAGGAGCCATCTTATTAGAAACTACTTCGCTGACCGAAGAGCAGCTAGAGCAAGCTTTAGCTGTGCAGCGTGAGCGCAAAATTAAATTGGGCGAAGCTTTAGTGCAGCTAAAGTTTTTGCGCATGGAAGATATTTTAAAAGCCCTATCTATTCAATTAGGTTTTCCTTATGAAAATAAAATTGATGTTGATACTATTGCTCCAGAGTTAATCGATAATTTACCCATTAATTATGCGAAGCAAAATGAACTCTTGCCTTTAAGAAAAGAAGGCAAAACCTTAATTGTGGCTATTGCTGATCCTACCAATTTTTATGCCCTAGACGATCTGCGCATGCTTTTTAATTGCGATGTCAAGCCGGTGATTGCTTCTTCCTATGAAATAGTTAATGCCATTAACGTTGTGTACAACAAAAGCAGCGGTGGTGGTGAGGAAATGGTAGATGAACTTAACGAAGGAGCTGAAATCGCAGATAACTTTAACGAGCCAGTGGATTTGTTGGATGCCACAGATGAAGCGCCAATTATAAGATTGGTTAATTCCTTGTTGTTTAGGGCAGTAAAACAAAAAGCATCTGATATTCACATTGAACCTTTTGAGCGCGAACTCGCCATCAGATTTAGGATTAATGGCATTCTCTACGATATCATGAAACCGCCCAAAAGAGCGCAAAACTCCATTATTTCGCGCGTAAAAATCATGAGTCAGCTCAATATTGCGGAAAAGAGACTACCCCAAGATGGCAGAATTCGTATAAAAATTGCCGGCAAAGATATTGATATTCGTGTTTCAACAATTCCTGCTACCCATGGTGAAAGCGTGGTGATGCGTTTGCTAGATGCTTCATCTGTGCTTCTAGATTTAGATTCTTTGGGTTTGATGGGCGTGCATCTGGATTTGGTAAATAATTTAATCCATCGCAAAAATGGCATAGTTTTGGTTACAGGGCCAACTGGTTCAGGAAAAACTACAACTCTTTATTCTTGTTTGTCTCAAATTAATTCGCGCGAGCTAAAAATAATCACTGTAGAAGATCCTGTGGAATACCAGCTGCCAGGTGTAAATCAGGTGCAAATCAATCCTAAGATTGATTTGACTTTTGCGGCAGGTTTGCGCGCATTTTTGCGTCAAGATCCAGATGTAATTATGGTTGGTGAAATTCGTGACAAAGAAACAGCTGAAATTGCTATTCAGGCATCTTTGACTGGCCATTTGGTTTTTTCCACTTTGCATACTAATGATGCTGCTAGCTCAATTACTCGTTTAGTGGAGATGGGAATTGAACCATTTTTGGTTTCTTCTTCAGTCGCTGGTATTATTGCGCAACGTCTGGTGCGCACGGTTTGTAAGGAATGCGCGCGCAAATATACGCCAGAGGAAGAAGAGCTGGTTCAAATAGGTTTAACTAGCGCAGATCTTAAGGGAAGGCAGATTTATCGTCCTGTGGGTTGCCCTAATTGTATGGAGACAGGATATACTGGTCGAATGGGTATTTATGAAATCTTAATTGTTACTGAAGCTGTGCGTAATGAATTGATGAAAGGTTCAGATGCTTCAGCAATCAAAAAAATTGCCGTGTCTCAAGGAATGAAGTTGTTGCGTGATGATGCAGCAGCTAAAATGTTAGCAGGTATGACAACTATTGCCGAAGTCTTGCGCGTAACCCAAGAGGAGTCAGCATAAAGTGCCAGTTTACGAATACATAGGGATTGATCGGAAGGGTAAGAAGGCAGGGGGCATTGTTGATGCTGACAATGAACGCGCGGCCAGGGTTAAATTGCGCAAGATGGGGGTGTTTCCAACTTCAATAAATTTGGAAGGAGCTAGCAAAGGTCAAAAACTTTCTTTAAGTACCCAGGTTGATTTTGCTAAATATTTTCAACGGGTAAAAGTGCAAGATATCGCAATTATGACCAGACAGCTTTCAACCCTAGTTGCTGCTGGTATTCCTTTGGTAGATTCAATTTCAGCCTTAATTGAACAGGTGGAAAATGTGCAATTACGCACCATATTAAGCAAGGTGCGGGAAAGAATTACTGAAGGCTCCAGGCTTTCTGATGCGCTTAAAGAGCATTCCAAAATTTTTAGCACTTTATATATTAATATGATTAGCGCTGGAGAAAATAGTGGTGCTTTAGATGTTGTGCTGCAAAGACTGGCGGATTTTACTGAAGGCCAGGCTAAACTGCGCAGTAAAATAATTGGCGCCATGATTTATCCGGTGATCATGTCCATTGTGGGCGCAGCATTGATGGGTATGTTATTAGTATTTGTGGTGCCCAAGGTTATGCGTATTTTTGAAGATGTGCATGCCACCCTACCTTTGCCCACACAAATACTCATGGCAGTTTCTAATGCAGTTAAAAATTATTGGTATATTGTTTTATTAATGATTATCGTGGCTTATTTTGTGATTAAGAAACAATTGAAAAAGCCTGCAGGCCGCAGGTGGTTTGATAAACAAAAATTACAATTACCGCTTTTTGGCAAATTAGAACGGATGATTGTTATTTCCAGATTTTCCAGAACGTTGGCTACTTTGTTGGCCAGCGGCGTACCTTTGTTAACCGCCATGGATATTGTTAAAAATATTGTGACTAACACCATCTTAAAACAGATTATAGAAAATACCAGAGACAGTGTTCGGGAAGGTCAAAGTGTTGCTGAACCTTTAAGAAAAAGTGGAGAATTTCCACCAATCGTCACCCAGATGATTGCGGTTGGTGAAAAAACCGGTTCATTGGAAAAGATGTTGGAGCGAATTGCTGATACCTATGATAATCAGGTGGATAATACCATTTCAGCTTTAATGACTCTTTTGGAACCAATTATGATCTTAGTGATGGCAGGTGTAGTATCTTTTATTGTGATGTCGATTCTTTTGCCGATTATGCAGTTGAATCAATTAGGAGGCTGAGGTATTATGACAAACACGAAATTAAAAGGGGGAAAGATGAAAAAATTTTATAAAAACGTAAAAGGTATGACCTTGATCGAAATTATGGTGGTGATCACCATCTTGGGTTTAATTGCCACAGTTGTAACCGTAAATGTTTTAGATCGGTTGGATGAGGCCAAGGTTAGTACTGCCCAAACCCAGATGAAGGCTTTTGAAGATGCCCTGGCCCAATATCGTCGGGATAATGGCGCCTATCCAAGCACAGAACAGGGTTTGCAATCTTTGTCTGAAAAGCCCAGTATGGGCAGAATTCCTAAGCGCTATCCTAAAAATGGTTACATAAAAAATATTCCAGAAGATCCTTGGGGGTGCGAATATAAATATTATAGCCCGGGAATTCAAGGTCATGAATATGAAATATATTCTTTAGGCGCAGATTGTCAGGAAGGTGGAGATGATACTGATGCTGATATCCCCAGTTTTGAAACTGAATAAGCTGAACAGTAGATCAAATTGATTATATTGAGGCGCGGTTAGTAATACTATCCGCGCCTATTATTATGATTTTTATGTTAAAGTTTTTATATATCATCGCGAGCTCTCGAAGAGAGCGTGGCGATCCCGAAGGGCGCTCGGGATTGCTTCGTCGTTTAACTCCTCGCAATAACAACCGAGGTTTCACTTTATTCGAGCTTATCGTGACCATCACGATAGTAGCCCTAATGATTGGGCTAGTGGTTGGTCGGGTTGGTAATTTTTTGGAAACAGATATGAAAAAAAGTTCAGCTAAAATGGCTGCTACAATGCGTTATTTATATAATAAATCTATTACTGAAGGTTTGTATCTGCGTTTGGTTCTAGATCTAGGCGAGCAAACTTATTGGGTAGAGGCAACCAGAGATCCTTTTTTAATGACTAACCCAAATGCAGAAACAGATATAAAGGTGAAGAAGCAGGAGGAAGAGGAAGAGGAAGATAAAGATAAAGATAAAGATAAAGAAGGAGAAGAAGCGCCTGTAGAAGAGGGTGAGTCTAAGTTGCCCGCAATTAAATTTAAAGAAGCCACATTTTCTCAAGTGGATTCCTATCTTTTAAGACCAACTAAACTTCCAGATGGTATTTTTTTCAAGGATGTCATGAGCGAGCATCAACCTACGCCAGTTGAAGGAGGAAAAGCTGGTATTCATTTTTTCCCCAATGGCTATGTTGAGCATGCTATCATTAATTTAAAAGATGAGGATGATGAAATAAACTATTCTTTAGAGACAAACCCGATTACCGGAACAGTCAAGGTACTTAATGAATATAAAGCAATGGAAAAATAACAAAGGTTTTACTCTCTTGGAAATCATGGTTTCTGTGGCAATTTTGGCAGTTTCCTTAACCGCGATTCTGCGTTTTCACGGCGATACTTTAATGACTTCAGCCCGGGCTGAAAAAATGACTATTGCTGCTATGTTGGCTCAGGCCAAAATGACTGAGCTTGAGGTGGCAATAGATAAAGATCTTAAAAAAGGCGAGTTCCCAGAA
The DNA here is from genome assembly GCA_043823065.1 of Pseudomonadota bacterium. Classification (GTDB taxonomy): domain Bacteria; phylum UBA10199; class UBA10199; order 2-02-FULL-44-16; family DYJF01; genus JBDRBB01. The sequence goes on from JBDRBB010000023.1 coordinate 49,587, forward strand.
GAGAAAAAAGAAGAAGATACTTTTGACGCCCCTTATGAAGAATATAAGTGGCGCATGACCATTAAGCGGGTTACTTTGCCTTCACCCATTCAAGGCGAAGAAGGTTCGCCACAAAGCATGATTGGCAGGCAATTAACCGAACAAATAGCCCAAATGGTTAGAGAAGTTAAGTTGGAAATTATTTGGGATGAATTAGGCGAAGAACAATCCATAGATGTGATTACGCATATTGTAAATTTATGATAGCACAAAAAGGTTTTACACTTTTAGAAGTCATGGTCTCCATTGCCATTGTGGCCATGATTATGCTTTTGGTTTGGTCTTCCACTAACCAGACTTTGGATTCCAAAGAACGAGTTGAATATCGAGATGCTATCTATCAAAACGGACGAATAGCTTTTCAAAAAATGACTGATGATTTGGCCATGGCTTTTTTGATCAAGCAGCCACCGGTGAGGACCGGGATCAATCCCAGGCCAACCACTTTTTTTATTGGCGAAGATGAAGGAAATCGCGATAAATTAAGATTCACCAGTTTTTCCCATATGCGTTTTTTTAAAGGTGCCAAAGAATCTGATCAATGCAAAATTGCCTACGAAGTAATGCCAGATCCTGAAGACTATAATGTATTTAATTTGGTGCGTCGTGAGCAGGCGTATTTAGATGCAGAAACCACTCTAGAGACTAAACCATATATTGTTGCGGAAAATATCGAAGATTTTGAATTAGAATATTATGATTATCGCAAAGATGAATGGGTAAAGTCTTGGGACAGCGAAAATATTGATTATGCCGGCAAAATACCGCGAGCAGTGCGAATGCTTCTTAGTTTTCCAGATCCAGATGAAGAGGGCAAGACCATCGATCTGAGTAGCGCTGTTTTTTTACCCATGTCTTATGAACAGATTGATTTTTAATTTATGAAATTATTAAAGCGTTTAAAATCCCAAACTGGAATAGCTTTAATTTTGGTGCTTAGTTCGATAACTATCCTAACCACCATGGCTGTGGAGTTTGCCTATAATGCTAATGTTAATTATCATTTGGCGCGCAATGAAGTAGATAGGCTTAAGGCCATATATTTGGCTAAATCTGCTTACAATTTTATGCGAGTAGAACTTAAATTTGATCGGGTGTTTCGCCAGATTGTGCAGAGCCAGAATCTTGGCCAATTTTTAGGGGCTAATGCTTCTTTGCCTTTATGCCAACAGTTTCCGCTTTCCACAGGTCTGATTCGAGCGGTATTTATGGGTGGTGAGGGAAATGATGTTTTGCCAGATGAGCTCAAAGGTATGGTGTCTATGGCTGCTCAAACCGAGGCCCAAGAGTTCTTGGATTTTGAAGGTGATTTTGACGCAGTATGTGTGGATGAATCAGTTAAAATTAATTTGAATGGATTTTATGGACTTGATCCAGCCCAAAAAGTTGCGGAAGGCTATAATGCTTATGATAAATTAAAAATTGATTTAGCCAAATTTTTGGCTAGAAAACAATATGCACATTTATTTGAGGATGCTGGGATTAAAACCGGTGACGTGGTACGCAATATTGCCGATTGGATTGATAGCAATGAGATGATCAATGAAATTGGCGGAGCAGAAGCTGGACCAGAAATGATGTTATATGAAAGACAGCAGACAAACTATCCGATTAAAAATTCAAAATTCAGCACCTTGGACGAGGCATTTTTGGTGGCAGGGGTGGTTGACGAATGGTTTGCTCCAATCAAAAAGTTTTTTACGATTTATGGAGATGGAGCGGTTAATGTTTGTAATGCTGAAGAAATAGTGGTGCATGAAGTTATTAGACGCTATGTGGAAGACAATCCAGATCTACCCCCAATAAAATTGGATGATCCAGAGACCATGGAAAAATTAGTAACTGCTGTTTATGATGGGTGTGCTATGGGTGGTATTGGTGATCAACAAAAACAACAGATTGCCTCTAGTTTAAATGCAGCCTTGGGCGCTTTGGGAGAAACTGAACAGTCAGAGCAAACAGCGGGCACTTCAGGTTTTGCCAATTTAATTTCCACAGAACCAAGATTTTTTTCCTTAACATTGACTGGCGTTGTAGGTGATGTAAGCGTGGTTATTGATGCAGTGTTGGATGTTAAAGACGCTAATCCTAAACGTTGGAACTTGTTGTATTGGAGAATGTATTAAGAGCTGTCGTTAGTTATTAGTACATCGTACTTCGTAGATTAAGTAATTGCCTTAGAATATACTAACATGTTAATATAATAAGGTTTTTACGAAGTACGAACAACAAAGTACGAACGACGGATTTTATATGCCGCAAAAAGTTTTAGGAATAGATATAGGAAGTTATTCAGTCAAAGTTGCCGAGCTGGCACGCAGCTTTCGATCATTTGAGTTTGTCGGTTTTTATGAAAAAAGAGTGGTTGAAAATGAACTTTTAAGCAAAGAAGAGTCGATTGCTTTGGCCCTGCAGAGTTTAATTGACGACCATAATTTACAGTGGGAAACAGCTTGTTGCGGTTTTCCCACTCAGATGGTTTCTTCCAGGGTTTTAACCTTTCCTTTTGGTAATCGCAAAAAAATTGAGCAGGCCTTGGGTTTTGAAATCGAGACCTATATTCCCTTTGATATTAACGATGTTGTATTTGATCATGCAATTTTAAGTAGTGGCAAGGACTCTTCCCAGGTTATGGGAATTTATACTCCTAAAAAAGAGGTGGCCAAGATTTTATCCATGCTAGATGGAGTTGGAATAGATCCTCAGCATCTTTGTGTGGAAGGCGTGGAAATGGTGAATTTGGTTAATTTGGGGATGGTTCCACCAGAGGGTGGTTTTACAATTATTGATATTGGCCATGAAAAAACTACGATTACAATTTTCCATGGTAAAAAACTAGGTTATGTTAGATCAGTTTCTGTGGCAGGAAAGGCTATTACAGAGGCCATAGCCAAAAAACTTGAAGTTCCCTATGCTGAAGCAGAGAGATATAAAATTGAAATTGGACAATTAAATTTAATGGACGGTGAAGTTGTTGACGACCTTACCAGAGATGTCAATGCAGCAATTAAACAGGTTATACAAGATCTGATGTTGCATGTGCGTCAAACTCTTTTTTCCTATCGGGAAACCGAAGGGGTTCCGGTTGAGGGTATTTATTTGTGTGGCGGAACATCCCGCTTAATAGGTTTGGATAACTATATTTCGGATTTCCTGAAGCAAAATGTAACGTTTTTAAATTGTGCTGATTTTCATTTTACAAAACTGGAGCGAGCTGAAGCTCATCGCCATGTCATTCCCCAGGCCTTGGCACTGGCTTTGCGAGAAGTGGCTGGCCCTGGCTTGCCAGATGTTAATTTCCGTCTGGGTGAGTTTGCCTTTACTGGAAATGTAGAACAATTAGGCGGAGGATTAAGAAAATTTGCGATAATCGGCGGCATAATTGTTTTTCTGGCCCTGCTTAATTTTACTTTAAAATATTATACGTTAAAACAACAGTTGGATAAGATACAGGATAATGGGGCAGAGTTGGTCATGCAAGCTATACCTAACACGCCAAAGAAGACTATTTCCACAACCACGGCTGCGCTTTCCTTGCTAAAAGGAAAGAGGGCTGAAATTAACGAAAGAATTAATGTGCTTGCTGGCGCTATGGGTGTTTCTCCTTTGGATATTTTAAAAAAGATATCTGAGCTGATGCCTGCGAAGGATGAAATTACAATTGATGTTAAGGATATGAATATTGCCCAGGATAGAGTGACTTTATCTGGAGAGACTAATTCTTTTGAAAATGTGGATAAAATTAAATTAGAAATGGAAAGATCTAAAAGATTTAAAAATGTTTCCACAGGAAATGTGAGAAAAGGCACCAAAGGAGAGATCAAATTTGATCTCTCCATGGAAATTGAAGAAGAAGGCGAGGGATCTGATGGATCTTAAGCTGGGAAATATAAATTTAGAACGGCTGAAATTTCAGAATTTATATAATACGTATTTAGGTTTGACCTCAAGAGAACAGACCATTGCTTTAATTGCCACCGCTGCAGTTATTCTGCTGATAATACTTTTACCAGTAACAGTTGCGTCTAAAAAAATATCTAATTTGGAAAAATCCATAGAACAGGCCAATGACAGACTTAAAGATATTACCTATGAAATTGGGCAGTTAAATGAGATCAAGGCCCAGTTAGCGCAGGAAGAGACCAAGTTGGCTGGTGGTTTTGACGCCTCAATTTCCACGACCTTAGAAAATTTGGCCAACAAAAGCGGAATTAGTGAACGCATTGATTCACTCAAAGAAAAAGCTGTCACTCCTTCGGATTTGTTTGATGAAGCATCAGTTGATGTGCGCTTAAAAAAGGTTACTTTGCCAGAGTTGATTGATTACTTATATGCAATTGAGCATAACACAGATAAACTTTTGCGTCTGAAGAGATTAGAAATTAAGCCGCGTTATGATAACCCTAAAGAGTTTGATGTCTCTTTTCAAGTTTCAACATATAGAATGTTATAAATATGCCAAAACTTTTTAAATACATAGGCTATTTGATTATATTCGTAGTTACTTTTATTATCTTTCTCTACTGGTTGTTCCCTTATAACGTGCTTAAAGAAAGGGTGGCTGCGGCTATTGAGGAGCCTTTTGGGGGCGCGGTGGAAGTTTCAATTGGTGAAATTGAACCTTATTATTTTACAGGAGTTGATATTTCCAATCTAGCAATTGCTTCGCGTACAGAGCAAGAATTGTTGCAAATGATTAAGCTGGATCGCGTACGTGGAAGGGCTAAGTTGTTTTCTCTGCTTTTTGGTAAACCAGATTTTTCTTTTTACATTAAAGCTGGAAAGGGTGAAATTTCAGGAAGCGTGGATCAGCTGGAAGATGGTTTTGATTTGGAAGTGGATTTTGATGAGTTTGATGTTTCCCATATCAAATGGCTGCCAGCTAATTTGGGTTTGCAATTGTCTGGTCAAATAGATGGGGGAGTAGATTTAAGAGTTGATCGGTTGCGTCCGGCGCGCACAGAAGGCAGCATAGATATTTCATTTATTAATCTAAAGTTGGCAGATTCAATATTGAAGATAGCTGGCGGTGGTTTTGAAATGCCAAGCCTGGTCTTAACTGAAAAAAGGGGTTCCAGATTGAAGTTGCAGATAAGTAAAGGTACGGCGCTGATTGATATGTTTAAGTTTGAAGGTGGAGATCTGGAATTAGATATGAAAGGCAAGGCTTTTTTAGGCAATTCATTAGATAATTTACGTTTGAATATTTCTGGATCTTTTAAGGTTTCTGAAAAATTGGCCAAAGAATTGCCGTTTTTATTTATTGTGCAAAAACAAAAACAACAAGATGGAAGCTATCCTTTGTCAGTTTCAGGCCGCATAAACTCGCCTGCCATCAAGATAGGCACTTTTACTGTTCCTCTTTAATCTGATAAACTATTTCCCCTGATTTGATAAAACCTAATTCCTGGCGAATGACCAACTCTAGATTTTTAGGATCATGCAGCAGCTTTTTTTCATTTTCTAAATTTTCAAGATCTTTTTGTAAGTCTGTCTTTTTTTGAATTAAATCATTTTTTAGATAAACCAATTTATTTAATTGCAACACGCCCTGTTCGCCTAAAAGCAGAAAAGAAAAAAAAATGCCAACGGCCAGAATTATACAAATGCGCAAGGGCGTAAAAATGCTTAAAATTGTTTTAAGCAAACGTTTCATTTAAAAAACTCTGGTTGTAAATTCTGGGTTGGTTTTAAGCCGAAATGTGAATAAGCCAAAGGCGTGGCTACTCTGCCCCGCTGAGTACGATTAATAAAACCACATTGAATTAAATATGGCTCATAAACATCTTCTATGGTTTCTTTTTCTTCGTTAATTGCCGAAGAAATGGTATCCACACCTACTGGGCCGCCTTGGAATTTCTCAATGATGGTCAAAAGAATTTTGCGATCCATTTGTTCAAAGCCTCTTTCATCAACATCCAGTAATTGCAGGGCCTGGCGCGCTATTTCATTGTCTATTTTACCGTTACCCTTAACTTGGGCAAAATCACGAACACGGCGCAAAATGCGGTTGGTAATGCGGGGTGTGCCCCGAGAACGTTTCGCAATTTCCAATGCTGCTTCAAAAGTTATAGGAATATTCATGAGTTTGGCTGAACGTTCAATAATTTTTTGTAAATCACTTGGCTCATAATAATCCAAATGAGCAGCAACGCCAAAGCGGTCGCGCAATGGAGAAGTGAGCAGTCCTGCTCTAGTAGTAGCCCCGATGAGAGTGAATTTTGGCAAGTCCAATTTAATGGTTTTAGCTGAAGGTCCCTGGCCTATGATAATATCCAGTTTAAAATCTTCCATGGCAGGATAGAGCACTTCTTCTATGACGCGGTTTAAGCGATGAATCTCGTCAATAAAGAGCACATCATGATCATTTAAGTTAGTTAAGATAGCAGCTAGATCGCCTTGGCGTTCTAAAGCTGGACCTGAGGTAGAAGTTAGACCTACACCTAATTCATTGGCAATAATACAAGCTAGGGTGGTTTTACCCAAACCTGGAGGCCCGGAAAACAAGACATGATCTAAATGTTCTTGGCGCTGCTTGGCAGCTTGAATAAAGATTTTAAGCCGATCTTTAATTTTGGGTTGAGCTATAAACTCAGAGAGTTTTTGCGGACGCAAATTTGCTTCAACTTGTTTTTCCTCGCCATTTTCTGGAAACGGACCTAAAAAACGTTCACTCATTTCTTGGCAATCTCCTTTAAAGTTTGTCGCAAAGCTTTTTCAAGTGGTGTGTTTTCATCCCAGGCGCATTTTTGAAATGCTTCTTCAGCTAATGAACGTTGATAGCCCAAATTTGTCAAGGCAGATACCACGTCTTCAAATAAACGGTTACTAATAGATGTGCTTGTGGGAAGAGCGGTGTGGACTGAATATTTTTTCAATTTATCTTGCAGCTCAATTACAATTCGTTCAGATGTTTTCTTGCCCACGCCAGGAATGGCCTGCAGCACTTTAAGATCTTTAGTGATAATAGCGCGCACCAAATCTTGAGGTGATACTCCAGAAAGAATGGTTAGCGCCATTTTTGGGCCCACTCCGGAAATAGAAATTACTTTTTGAAAAATTTCTTTTTCTTCAGAGGTCATAAAACCAAAGAGAGTGAGCTGGTCTTCTCTTAAGTGAGTATGAGTATAAATTGTAATGTCTTGTCCAATTTCAGGTAAGGTAGAAAAAGTGTGAAATGAAACAAAGACCCTGTAGCCAACACCAGAAACATTAACAATAACGTGTTGAGGGTCTTTAAATGCTAGTTTTCCTGTTAGTTGAGCAATCATACTTTTTCATCTTATACGAATGTAAGTGGCAGATTGCAACAGCCAATGCATCTGAGGCGTCTTCAGAAGCAATTTCTGGTAACTTAAGATAGGATTTAACCATTTGTTGAACCTGGTGTTTGCTGGCATTTCCGATGCCGACCACAGCTTGCTTGACCTGGGCAGGACTGTATTCAGCGATTTTTACCTGAGCACTCATGGCTGCTAGCATGGCAATGCCTCTGACGTGACCTAATTTCATGGAACTTCTGATATTTTTGGCTACAAAAATATCTTCCAGAGCTATTATTTCTGGCTTAAATTCATTAAGACGATCTAGAATTTCTAAATAAATGTGGTGTAAACGCTCAGAAAAATCCAGTGTGGGCTTGGGGCGAATAACTCCGTTATCTATGTGCATAATTTTGGAGCCTTGTTCCTCAATGACTCCATAGCCAGTAATTAAACTCCCAGGGTCAATCCCAAAGGTTATCATCTTAGCGCGGTTTTTATGAGGCTAGTTCCTCAATTAATTTTGAATCAATATCAAAGTTGGCGTAAACATTTTGAGTATCGTCATGATCTTCAAGCGCATCCATGAGTTTTAGCATTTTTTCAGCGCCATTGCGATCTAGTTTAACCGTGGTTTGAGGAACCATTTGAACTGAAGCTTCAGTTGGTTTGATATTATTTTTTTCGATTGCTGTTTTTACTGCTTCAAAATTATTAGGATCTGTAACTACTGAAATTAAATCTTCTTCATCTTTAATATCATCTGCGCCTGCTTCCAAAGCTATTTCCATGAGTTTTTCTTCATTAACATCTTTTTTACTAAAGGTAAGCACGCCTTGTTTATTAAACATCCAGGCTACGCAACCATTTTCACCTAAATTTCCACCCATTTTTGTGAATAAATGGCGCATTTCAGCAACAGTTCTATTGCGGTTATCTGTTAAGGTCTCTACCAGAACTGCCACGCCATTTGGACCATAGCCTTCAAAAGTTATTTCTTCGTAGGAAACGCCTTCAAGCTCACCCGTGCCCCGCTTAATTGCCCTTTGGACGTTGTCGTTCGGCATATTCGCTGCACGCGCATTGTCAAGTACTGTCCTAAGGCGGGGGTTGTTAGCGGGATCACCGCCCCCGAAACGTGCGGCAACTGTGATTTCTTTAATGAGTTTCGAAAAGAGTTTACCCCTTTTGGCATCTGCTGCTCCTTTTTTATGTTTAATGGTTGCCCATTTTGAATGACCAGACATAACAAATTCCTCCTATGCAATAAATATTAATCTCGCTTGAATTGGAGCTTACTAGCACAACTGAGCAAAAGAACACAAGAATATTTAACTGCTTAAATAAGTGTTCAACTCGTGGACATCCAGGCAATGTTTCATAGCCTCTGCTTGCTCAATTATGCCACTTTTAACCAGCTTGGCCAAGGATTGGTCCATGGTAACCATGTGGGTGGATTGCTGATTCATCTGTATTTCAGCCATAATTTGATGGATTTTGCCTTCTCTAATTAAATTGCGAATGCCGCTTGTTGGTAACATTAGTTCCACAGCCAGAGCACGGCCACGATTAATCTTGGGCAGGAGCTGCTGACTGATAACTCCTTCTAAAATAAAGGAAAGTTGAGTGCGGATTTGGTCTTGTTGATGGGGTGGAAAGACATCTATAACTCTATTAATAGTTTGAACTGCATTATTGGTGTGTAAGGTGGCAAAGACCAGATGGCCAGTTTCAGCAATAGTAATAGCGCTTTTGATAGTTTCCAGGTCGCGCATTTCTCCGATCAGGACATGATCTGGATCCTGGCGTAAGATGTATTTAAGGGCTTTTACAAAACTATGGGTATCTGAGTTGATTTCTCTTTGGTTAATCGTGCATTTTTTCTGTTGGAATACATATTCCACAGGGTCTTCCACGGTAATTATGTGTTCGCTCCTGGTTTTATTGATCAATTCCAATAAAGAGGCAATAGTTGTGGATTTTCCGCTGCCGGTTTGGCCAGTGACCAGAATTAAGCCCCTGGGCTTGTTGATAAGATTAATAACAGTTGGCGGTAGTCCTAAGGTTTCAGGAGTGGGAATTTCATAGGGGATAGCCCGAAAAGCCCCAACCATCTGGCCCATAGACCAAAAAATGTTGCCTCTAATGCGGGTAGAGCCTTCAACATCAAAAGATAGATCTAGTTCTCTTTCGCTTTCCAAGTGGGCAATTTGATCTGGGCTTAGGTACTCAGTACACAAGGTTTGAGCTTCTTTAGGATTTAGGGCCTGGTCAGAAGCTGCTTGCAATACACCATCCACCCGGATTTGGGGCGGAATTCCAATGCTAATATGCAAATCAGAGCCTTTAAGTTCAACCATCTGTTTGATAAGATTTTTTAGGGTATGTGTCATAATAAAAGCATAATACCTTATTCTTGGGCTTGTGATCAAGCTAGATATTTGCTAGCAAGTGCTTATGAAAGATTGGTACGAATCATCGATAAATCGTTTAAAAATAAATAAAAATTTTAACCAGCGCTCCAGGTTAGAAATTGTTTTAGTCAGTTTGTTAATTATTTTGGCTTTGACCATAACTGCCGGTTATCGGGGTAAATGTAACGAGATTGAAAATGGCCAAATTCTAATTTATGATTTGGCACAATTGCGCTCAGCAGTGATATTATATAAAACTCTTAATCAGCAGTTGCCTTTGGATTTGCCAAGTTTGACTAAACTCACTTATGAATTTACGCCAGGCCAGTTGCGTCCATATTTAAATAATTTTCGTTTCGACGGCCAAGGCAGATTAATCGATCCATTTGGCACTCCTTATGGATACGATGTTAACAAAGGTTTTGTTTATTCCCAAACACATGGATTTAAAAATTTCTAACCAAGGTTTTACTTTAATTGAAATAGTCCTAATCCTTGCTTTACTAGCTGTGCTGGCGATTTTTGCTTTGCCACGTTTTTTTAGCGTTTCCAAAGAAGTGCAAATTACCAACAGGGATGGCGTGGTAAGTGCGGTAAGTAGCGGTTTGGAGTTGGTATATGCCAGAGAAAAGCACTATCCTTTGGTGCTTGATGAGGCTAAAGCAGGCGCTTGTGGATCTCGCAATTTATGTTTTACCAATGTTATGTTTCAACCAGTGCAAGACGAAGCTTGGAACAAGCTGCAGACAAAACTTTACAGTTTTCAAAAAGGTGAAACCAAGACTTGCTATCTTTACGATCCTGGTCTAGATAAGGGCAAATTTTCTGCAATAGATTGCCCAAATTAATATGGAAGATACAAATCAAAAATACAGAGTGCGTCCACCTAATTGGTTGCCCTTGCCTCATCAAGTTTCCATTCAGGTTGCCCAGCAAAATGTTGATGAAAACGATTTATTTTCCAAAGGAGAAGTAATTAGTTTTTATCCCTGGCAAGGTTACGGGTATATTAAAACCAATAATAATCAGGAATTGATTTTTAAATTAAATGAAATTGATTTAAAGGGTGAAAAAACAGATCCCAGTTATCTGGCAGTGGGTCTCAAAGTTGGTTATGACGTAGCTCAGGCCTCAGATGGTTTGCATGTAAAATCACTTAAAATTTATTGAGTTTATTATGACAAATGAAAACCCAGACAAGCAAGCTTCAAATTTCATAAAAAATATAATTGATGAAGATTTAAAAAATAATAAAAATGAGGGCAGGGTGCATACTCGTTTTCCGCCAGAGCCAAATGGCTATCTTCATATTGGTCATGCAAAATCAATCTGTCTAAATTTTGGGATAGCCCAAGACTATAATGGTAAGTTTAATTTACGTTTTGATGATACCAACCCAGTAAAAGAAGAAGATGAATATGTACAGTCTATCATAGAAGATGTTAAGTGGTTAGGAGCAGATTGGGAAGATCGCCTTTTTTATGCTTCTGATTATTTTCAGCAGATGTATGATTATGCAGTGCAGCTTATTAAACAAGGTAAAGCCTATGTTGATGAATTAACAGCTGAAGAGATCAGACAGCATAGAGGAACTTTGTCTCTGCCTGGTCGGAATAGCCCATATAGAGATCGTTCTTCAGAGGAAAGTTTGGATTTATTTGAAAGAATGAAAAAAGGTGAGTTTCCAGATGGTTCAAAAGTGCTGCGCGCGAAAATTGATATGTCTTCCCCTAATCTAAATCTTCGTGATCCAGTGATTTACCGTATTCTTCATGCCGAACATCACCGAACTGGAAACAAGTGGTGCATTTATCCCATGTATGATTGGGCCCACGGTTTAGAAGATTCAATTGAAGGAATTACTCATTCTATTTGCACTTTGGAATTTGAGGATCATCGGCCGCTTTATGATTGGTTCTTAGAACAATTAAAAGTATATCATCCCCAACAGATCGAATTTGCTAGACTCAATTTAACTTATACTTTGATGAGTAAAAGAAAGCTGCTGCAACTAGTTCAAGAAGGGCAGGTAAATAGTTGGGATGATCCCAGAATGCCAACCATCTCTGGCTTTAGGCGTCGGGGCTACACTCCAGAATCTATTCGCGATTTTGCCGAACGGATTGGTGTGGCCAAACGGGATAGCATGGTAGATGTGGCGCTTTTGGAATTTTGCATTCGGGATGAGTTAAATAAAAAAGCTTCTCGTTTTATGGGCGTGCTGGATCCGCTAAAAGTTATAATTGAAAATTACCCAGATAATTTGGAGGAGGAATTAGAGGCTATAAATAATCCTGAAGATGAAAGCGCTGGACAAAGAAAAGTTCCCTTTTCCAAAGAGCTCTATATTGAGCGCGATGATTTTATGGAAGATCCACCTAAGAAGTTTTTTAGGCTGGCTCCAGGTCGGGAAGTGAGGCTTAGATATGCTTACTTTATTAAGTGCACAGATGTTGTGAAAGATGAGGCAGGAAAAGTTGTTGAGCTTAGGTGCTTCTATGATCCTGAAACGCGTGGTGGAAACGCCCCAGATGGCCGAAAGGTCAAAGCAACTTTGCATTGGGTCTCAGCTAAACAGGCAGTTGATGCTGAGGTTAGGTTGTATGATAGATTGTTTTTAGTAGAAGATCCAAATCAGGGCCCTGATTTTAGAGATCACCTAAATCCAGATTCACTAAAAATTGTTAAAGCTAAATTAGAACCAGCTCTCGCCAATTCAGAACCAGGGTTTAAGTGTCAATTTGAACGTCAAGGTTATTTTTGTGTTGATGCCAAAGATTCTAAGCCAGGCGCGCTGGTGTTTAATAGGACAGTTACCTTAAAAGATACCTGGGAAAAGATTAAAAAGAAAGCATAGCCCCGCCCGAAAAAACAAAGTCTGATTATTTTAGGCATGAAAAATCTGTGGACAGTGAAGATATTTCATGGTATATTTGATCCGTGGAAATAAAACGAACAAAAGCTCTAGCTGAGCTTAAAGACAAATTAGACAGCTTTCCTATTGTTGGTATATTAGGCCCTCGTCAATGTGGAAAAACAACTCTAGCCCATCAATTTGCTAAATATAACCCCACTAAAAAAATTTCTTTCTTTGATCTTGAAGACCCCAGAGATGTTGCCAGACTTGAAAATCCAATGCTTGTTCTGGAGCCTTTAGAAGGCATAGTAGTTATTGATGAAATACAAAGGAACCCTGAGCTATTCCCTGTTTTGCGAGTTCTAGTTGATAAAAAAAAGAGAGCAAAATTTATAATCCTTGGTAGTGCTTCTCCCTATTTAGTTAAAGAGAGTTCTGAATCGCTTGCTGGTCGTATTGCTTTTTTAGAGTTGGGCGGTTTTTCACTAGATATATTAAAAAGCACGGATCAAAAAAAACTCTGGGTTAGAGGTGGTTTCCCCAGATCATTTTTAGCAAAAAGTGAAGCTGCATCATTTGAATGGCGAACAAATTTTGTAAAAACATACCTTGAAAGAGATATTCCAAATTTAGGCATTCAAATACCAGCTAGAACTCTTGATCGTTTTTGGAGAATGCTAGCTCATTATCATGGACAATTGTTAAATGCTTCAGAATTAGGAAAAAGTTTTGGTGCAGCAGATACTACTATAAAGCGCTATCTTGATATTTTATCAGGCACTTTTGTGATTAGGCAGTTGCAGCCATGGTATTACAATACAAAAAAACGCCTGGTTAAAAGTCCAAAAATTTTCTTTCGTGATTCAGGTTTGTTTCACAACTTATCTAATATTGAAAATATGTCTCAACTTGAGATAAATCCAAAGCTTGGTGCTTCCTGGGAGGGGTTTGCGCTTGAGCAGGTTATTCAACATTTCAACCTAGCAGATGATGAAATTTATTTTTGGGCTGTCCATACAGGTGCTGACCTGGATCTTGTTTTCCAAAGAAAGGGAAAGTTATGGGGAATTGAAGTTAAATATAACGAATCTCCTACCAGGACAAAATCCATGATGTCAGCTTTTGAGGAGCTTTCACTAGGTCATTTATGGGTTATCTACCCTGGAACACAAGATTATAAAATAGATAAAAACATAACCGCTGTAGGCATCAATAATTTAAAATCCATCCAATGGTAATAGATTTTTTGCTCCGATAAGCTGAAAAACAGATCTCCTGATTGGTAGCCTATACATCAAAAAAGATGTAAACACAGGCTTACAATCTTAAATTCCGCATATAGCGGACGAAAGAACTTGTTATCTTGCTCCGTCTGATCTTTTTTAAATAGATGTCCCACCACTTTATGCCGCTTATTATATAACTGCGTGTAAACACCGTTAATGTGTCGCATGCCTGCTGATAGATTTGCCTGCGGTGTTTCAATTAAAGTGATATCTTGGCCCCCGAGGAGATGATATTGTTCAAGAAAAAAGACAAGGGAAAGACGGAGTATTAAAATAAAGACTTTATCTATTGAGCTTCAATAATCTGGGAAGCTGGATCAGGGTTGAGTCGGGCCCGCGCCTGGTGCCTGGCACAATATAATTTCGCTGGGCAATTTTAATGTCATGACATGTTTGTGTTGCTGGATCTGTGCATTGGGGAATCATATCTTCGGTTATTGAGAAACAGTTGCCGTCGGTGAGGGCTTCAAGGACTGAACAGTCGCGGGTAAAATAATAAAGATACAGTTTATCCGTGTTGTTCACCTGCCCGGCATAACTTGCGGCGCTGTCCTGGAGTTGATCGTCGCTGATGTTTACAACTCCTTCAACCAAAACGCTGTCATTTATGGACAATCCGACATAGGTCGCATTGCCTGTAATTGTTCCAAGTGTACTTGCCACAGCATATATCTCACCATTGTTGATAGACAGCTGACCAACTGCCGTTTGATACGATGTGTCCTGCGTATCACCGAGACAGTTCATTCCAATAAGCATACACAAAGGTCCAACAAAGTTGATCGGAGGCGGCTGTAGATTCACAAAGTTAATCGTGCCCTGATCAGAACAATTGGTTTGGGCACAGGGCTGTCCCCACCTGTTGTTGACCGCTGCCACAAGGTTTGTGAGGTCGGTTTGCAAAGAGCTTTCGTTTATGGCTGTTCTTGTCTCTAGTGTGACAGCATCATAGGTTTGAACCGTCCGAGTGGATGATGGGTCTCTCACGCGCAAAAGAACCATGGGTAGATCTTTTTTCCATGTATCGGAGAGGCTTCCCGATTCACCATCATCCTGTGGCATGGCATAGCGCATGACATATATCAAGTCATCGGCATGCTGATCGAGCCCCGTTTTGACTGTGTTGAGACCGCCGCCCGATGGAATTGGTTCAGTAAAAATTGTGTTGCTCTCCACTCCAATTGTATTTAGAGCTTCCCTAATTGCGCTGTCCATGAACTGATCCGGTGTTGTGATGAAGAATATCTCCTTGCTAAACGCTTCGCCGGATTGTTCTTGCATGATGACATTATTATTGCTGTTGCCCAGACTGGCAACGAGCTGGATGCGAGCTGGATTCTGCGGCACAGGAGTGAAGAATGTGCCAAGCATAGTGGGAAAATTGTTCGCAATAAATTGATATGTCGAACTTGTCGTGTCGAAAGTGCCCTCCCTGGTGAAGAGATACGTCTGCATACCGAAATAGGCTGCAGGTGGAGGCATTATTCCGAAAACAACAATGGCCTCGCGGGGATCAAGGCGCAAAACCGAGCTGTAGCCATCGGGCGTCTGGCCGAATGCCTGGCTAGTTGCGGGATCTATGAATTCATCCGGCCACGATTTAAACACAGGTTCGATGTAGGGCGCTGCGGGGTTATTGCCATAGCAGCTTTGCATCAGTGCATATGAATACGGGCAGTCATCCTGTGTGTATAGTTTGAAATAGCCTTGCGACACCTCATAACCCTGTGATTTGAGATAGATGCTTAAAAGCTGTGCCTGTTGCTCAATTGAGTCAGGCACGTTGTTCGTGGGCACAGCCGTTCCGCCGCCCGACGAGCATCCATTGCAAAAAAGAAAAACAAAAATACAAAAACAGGAAAAAATGGTTTTGATCATAAAAGTATTTTACAGATAAATTACAATTTTACAATATAACAATATTGGTAATAATCGGGTTTTGATGTATTTTATGAAAAAAAGAGACACGGAAGATGAACAAGATGACATTTATCGAACTCAAAACAAAAACCGATTTCAAACAAGCCTTTCCGCTGATGCACGAATTGTGAAGACACCTTGATGTAAAATCATATCCCCTTTTGTTAAAAGAAATGTTCAACAGTGACGTTGTCTGCACCAACCCCGGCAATTAAAAATTCTGAGCCAGGGTTTAAGTGTCAATTTGAACGCCAAGGTTATTTTTGTGTTGATGCCAAAGATTCCAAGCCAGGCGTGCTAGTGTTTAATAGGACGGTTACTTTAAAAGACACCTGGAAAAAGATTCAAAAGAATACCTAGGTTAGTTGGTATAGTTTAAGGCCTGGTCAAGGCGCTGCAAGACTCTTTGTTTGCCTAAAATTGACAATATTTCATGAATGCCAGGACTCTCAGTTGTCCCGGTTAGGGCAACTCTTACTGGTTGAGCTAAGTTTTTCATTTTTTGCCCAGTTTGCTCAATAATTTTTTTAAATTCCTGCTCAAGGTTAGATTCGCTAAAATCTTTCATATTAGCAAAACTCTCTCTAATTATCTTAAGATTGGCTTTGCATTCGTCTGTTAACCACTGATCCTTTGCTTTCTCCTCAAATATTACCTCAGATCTAAAATAAAAAGCTGACTTCTGAGCTAGTTCTACCAAGGTTTTTCCTCTAACTCTTACTGATTCAATGGCTTTTGCCGCATATTCTTTATCTGTAATTTGAATATCTAATTTTTCAAGATACGGCTTTGTTAAATCAACGAGCTCTTCTTTTGAATAGTTTAACAGATGCTGGCTATTAACCCAGTTTAATTTTTCAATATCAAAAACCGAGGCTGCTTTTCCAACTGAGTTTAAATCAAACTTTTCTATCAATTCCTTAACTGAAAATATTTCCTGATCTTTGTAGGCCCAACCAAGTCGTGCTAGGTAGTTCAGCATTGCTTCTGATAAGAAGCCCATATTTTGATATTCTGTTACTGAGGTTGCGCCATGTCTTTTAGATAACTTTTTTTTGTCTGGACCAAAGATCATAGGCAGATGCGCAAACGTGGGTATGGCATAACCCAGTGCTTCATAGATAAGAACTTGTCTTGGTGTATTATTAATATGGTCATCGCCCCTAATAACATGGGTGATATTCATGGTTACATCATCAACCACAACCGTGAAATTATAAGTAGGTGTGCCATCGGATCTGGCAATAATTAGATCGTCAAGTTCTTGGTTGTCAAATTCAATACGACCACGACATATATCATCAACAACTGTTTTGCCATCTAGCGGTGCTTTTAATCTGAGGGTAAATGGTAAATCTGGGCTATCAGTTCTATTTCGGCATTTGCCGTTATATTTTGGTTTTAAGCCCTTGCCTGCAAGCTCTTGCCGACCAGCTTCAACTTCTTCTGGTGTGCAATAACATTTATAGGCATTTCCTGTTTTGAGAAGTTTTTTTGCCTGTTCCTGATAAAGATCAAATCTCTTTGTTTGAAAAAATGGTCCTTCATCCCAATCCATTCCTAACCACTGCATGCCGGCTAGAATAGATTCAGTATGTTCTTGAGTTGATCTTTCCAGATCTGTGTCTTCAATGCGCAAGATAAAGGCGCCACCAGTATGGCGGGCAAACAGCCAATTAAAAAGTGCAGTTCTGGCGCCACCAATGTGCAATGTTCCAGTGGGAGAAGGGGCAAAACGTACCCGTGGTTTTGTATTAGTCATGATGAATTTCCTTTTTTAGTAAACGATTATGCCAGCATATCCTACAACAGCGCTGAAATCTCCGCAAACATCGCCAGAAGTTTCATGTTTAATTAGTTTGGCGTTTTTTGCACCTAATTTTTTGGCAGCTATGAGCATAATTGCCGTGGGAATAACCCCACACATAGTAATGCCTTTAGTAGCGCAGGTTGCAAGCAAGCCTTCAGGATCTAAGGCCAATACTTTATCCAGGGCTGCTTGGTCTTTTTCTTTGGTTATTTCTTGATTTTCATAATGATTCAGATCAGAGCTGGCTACGATCAAGATAGGTTGTTTGGATTGCTTAATGGTTTCAGCAATAGCTAGGCCCAGTTTTTGGCATTCTTCTATGTTTAAACGAGAAATAGTAATAGGGACAATAGAGAGCTTAGGTTGCTTAGCTAATAAAAAAGGGAGTTGCACTTCCAAAGAATGTTCAAAAGCATGGGCTAGAACGTCTTCTTTAATAAGCGAACATTTTTCCTGCAGAGCTTTAGCTAGTTTAGAGTTGATTGGAACATCTCCAAAGGGGATTTGCCAAGCCCCTGCACTCATAATAGCTACATTAGCGCCGCGGCCATTATGGTTTGGGGAAAGTACAATGCAGTTTTCTGGAACTTGAGTTGCAGCATATACTTGGCCAGCAACTCTTCCGGAAAACATATAACCAGCATGCGGAGCTATTACACCAATTGCTTTTTGAGGGATAGCTTTAACCTGAAGATATTTATTAACTTCTTGTTCCAAGGTTTTTTTATCTGCTGGATAGAATTGTCCAGCTACTGCTGGTTGTCTAATCATCGCCAGACCTTTTCCTGTTTAAGTTTTAGTATCTAGTATGAAGCAGAATAAATGTAAATTGCCTATTTAATTGACATAGCCCGTCCTCTTTTGTTACCCATATAATTATGGAAATATTTATAAATGATATCCCTGAAGAGGGTTTAACCATTGAACTTGATTCCAAACAAGCCCCTTGGCTGGAAAATTTGCTGAAGGAGCTAAGCGGGGAAAATTTTGCAGAATCAGACAGGGCTCATTTATCAGCAACTTTGCTAAATTGTGATGAAAACGTGGATATTAGGGGAGAACTAACTATTTTAAATCATCCCACCTGTGATCGATGTTTACAGACCTATGCTGACGAAAGGATAATGCCTTTTCATATTCTTTTAGCGCCCCTTTATAGATCAGAAAGACAGAGGGAAAAACATCAATATAAAGACAAAGAATTAGTTAAAGAAGATTTGGAATTCACCTTTTATGAGGGTGATCGTGTTGATTTGTATCAGCTCTTAAGAGAACAACTTTTACTGGAAAAACCCATCAAAAATATCTGCCAAGAAGATTGCAAAGGTATTTGCCAAAAATGCGGCAAAAATTTAAATGAAGGACCTTGCAGCTGTGCTGATGAAAAAGAAAGCGCCCACTGGTCAGCCCTTAAAAATTTCAATCCTAGGTCGTAAATTAAATTAGGAAAATTTTATCCATTGTCAAACCTGGCTCAGTTTGTTAGGAGCCCAATATGCTTATTGGTCTTACAGGAAAGAACTGTTCAGGTAAAGGCGAGGTGGCCAGATTTTTAAAGGAAAGCGGCTATCAATATTTTTCGCTTTCAGATTTGGTGCGGGCTGAAGTTGAATCTCGCGCATTGCCAATTAGTAGAGAAAACCTAATTGAAGTAGCCAATGAATTGCGAGCCACACATGGGGCAGGGGTGTTGGCAGAAATGGTCCTAAAGGATATTACCCCAGATGCCCATGCGGTAATTGATTCTATTCGCAACCCTTTTGAAGTAGAGGTTTTGCGGCGCTGTCGCGGTTTTTATCTGCTCTCTATTGAATCTGACCCAAAAATTCGTTTCAAGCGCATTAAGGCGCGCAATCGAGAAAACGATCCTAAAACCTATCAAGAGTTCCTAAAATTAGAAGCCAGAGAAGCACAAAGCGATGATCCAACCACCCAGCAGTTAAATCGCACTGCCAGTATGGCGGATGCAGTGGTAGAAAATAATGGTTCCCTGGAAAATTTGTTGGAACAGGTTAAACAGGTTATTCAGGCTTTGGCGGCAAATTTAAATCGTCCAGATTGGGACGAATATTTTATGGAGATAGCCAGAGTGGTGGCCTTGAGAGGAAATTGTATTAAGCGCAAAGTAGCTGCGGTTATTGTTTCTGATAAACGGGTTATTTCCACTGGTTATAATGGAACTCCGCGCGGTGTGAAGAATTGTAACGAGGGTGGTTGTCCACGTTGCAACAACTTTGGCAAAAGCGGAGATGATCTGGGTATCTGTATTTGCTCTCATGCTGAAGAAAATGCCATTGTTCAGGCTGCCTATCACGGGGTTTCCATTAAAGGCGCTACTATTTATAGCACTTTTTCTCCTTGTTTAACTTGCACCAAGATGATTATTAATTCCGGTCTTCAGGAAGTGGTTTATAGCAAAGCATATAGCTTAGAAGACCTACCCCTAAAGCTGCTTAAAGAAGCTGGAATTAAAGTTAGGCAAGTTGCTTGTGAGAAAGGTTGACTTAAGTGAATGAACTCTGTTGATTATCAAGCCATGGGTTTCAAATGCGGTGTTGAGATCCATCAACAACTTTTAACCTCCCAAAAACTTTTTTGTCGTTGTCCTGCAGGTGTATATTCCAAAAAACATGACGCAGAAATTTTAAGGCATATGCGGCCAACGCTTTCCGAGATGGGCACTTATGATGGCTGTGCTTTAATGGAATTCAAGACCAAAAAAGAGATCTTGTATTTTCTAAATAAAGAAAGCGTGTGCACCTATGAAATGGATGATACTCCGCCATTTCCCATTAATCAGGAAGCATTGGATATAGCTATTGCCATCGGACTTTTGCTGAATTGTCAGATTGTGGATGAGGTGCATGTAGCTCGCAAACAGTATCTAGACGGCTCTATTCCCACTGGTTTTCAAAGAACCGCAATTATAGGTATTAATGGTTATGTGGAAATTGGCGAAAAAAAGATTAGAGTCAGACAGCTTTCAATTGAAGAAGATTCTTGCCGGGAGATTTCGGATAGAGGTCATTTAATTTCTTTTCGTACAGATCGTTTGGGTATGCCTTTGATAGAAGTGGTTACCGAGCCGGATTTTGCAACACCAAGTGAAGCTGCGGCAGGCGTGAAGGCCATTGGTCGTTTGCTTCGAGCTACCAAGCAAGTTAGGCGTGGTATTGGTGCAGTTCGTCAGGATGTAAATGTTTCCATTGCTCAGGGACAAAGAGTTGAGATTAAAGGAGTGCCTCGCTATCAAGATATAGCTCTTTTAACACATATAGAAGCATTGCGCCAAAAGGCTTTGCTGGAATTAAGAGATGAATTAAAACGCAGAGGGTTGAACAGAGCTAATTTGAATTTTTATGAAAAAGATATAACCAGCAGCATTAAAAATACACGCTCAGAGATATTAAAACAATCCTTAGAAAAAGGGCATCTGGTGCGGGGTGTAAAGGTGGAAAATTTTGCTGGCTTGTTTAATTGGAAAACCCAGCCAGGCAAAACTTTTGCCAATGAAATTTCAGGGCGGGTACGAGTTGTGGCTTGTTTAGATAACGTGCCCAATCTGTTTCATACTGATCATTATCCAGACTATCATGGCTCTCACATTGATTTGCATCGTTTGCTAAATCTTTTTCAGGTTTCTGAGCGAGATGCTTTAATTATTACTTGGGGACCCAAATCAGATACATTAACGGCATGTCAGGAGATAAAAGATCGTATTTTAGAAGCTGTAGATGGCGTGCCAGAAGAGACCAGGCAGCATCGTCGCGCAGGATTGACCAGCTTTGAACGCATTTTGCCAGGTGTTGATCGGATGTATCCTGACACAGATCATCCGCCGTTGGCTATTTCAGCTAGGCGAGTGGCAAAAATACAAACCAAATTGCCGCAAAAGACTTCTGAGATTGAAAAGCGCTTTATGAATTATAAATTACCGGCTGATGTAATTGAAACTCTGGCCTTATCTGCTCATAATGAGTTGGTGGATAGGCTGGCGGCACAAGGTTATGACATGAATTTGGTTGGCCGCTGGTTAGGGCAGACGGCAAAACATGTAGAGCGCAAAGGGTATAAATTAAATCAAATTACTGCAGCTTGCTGGGAAGCTTTGATTAAAGAAAGCGCGCGGGTAAATATAAAAAGAAAATATTTTAAGGAAATTTTAATAAAGTTGGTAAAAAAACCTGAACAAGATATTAAGTTGTTATTGAGTGCTGTGTGTCATCCCTGCGAAAGCAGGGAACCAGTAATTTAATTAACTTGTAGATTCCCGCTTTCGCGGGAATGACACTTTTTTTCTTGATGTTGTCTTTAAAATTCTTTAATTAGAAAAAATATTTTGGAAAGTTTTACGATCGCTCGTCTGAAAGTAAAAGTTCGTAATGGTACGAAGCAGGCGCAGTTTGATCAGAAAGGAGAAGGGATTTTGAGTATGACAAAGGGAAAAGTTAAGTGGTTTAGTGATGCAAAAGGTTATGGTTTTATTGCGCCAGACAATGGTGGAGATGACGTTTTTGTCCATTTTAGCGCGGTTACTGGGGAAGGTTTTAAGTCCTTGAAAGAAGGTCAGGCCGTGGAATTTGAAGTCCAAGATGGCCCAAAAGGAAAACAAGCGGTAAATGTAAATAGAGTTTAAGATAAAGATAAATTATTTAAAAAGGCCCAGTTTTTTAAATTGGGCCTTTTTTATTTTTACCATTGTGCTATCAATCTGTTGTGCAGCTAAGATTAAAAAAATTGAGTTTGTTTTTTTTGGTGTTGCTGTGTTTAAGTTTTTGGCCCCAATTAAATTTTGCCCAACAAGAAGATGCTGAAGACCAGTCTTTGGTTAAAGTGGAACCTCCCACCAGATATTATTTAAAACAAATTGCTTTGTTTCCTTTGGATTTGCCTGGTTATGTTTTGCGCGGAGCGGTTTTTCCCATAGAATATGGCTTTCGCAAAATGGAGGAACATCGGGTTTTTAATCGACTAGCTGATTTCATGTCCAATGAAGATAAGACAATCTGGGTTTATCCCATTATTGAAGGCGGCGCTGGTTCCAGCTTTGGCGGTGGTGTGGGGACCAAGTTTACCAATCTCTTTAATGATGGTTACCAGTTTTCTGCGACATATCGAATTCATATAAATTTGGATCAATATGCCAGCTTAATGTTAGGCAAAGAAAATGCTTTCAGCTTATGGAACAGGCCTTTTTCCTTTGCTGTTGAAGCAAATTTTAAAAGACAGCTTGGCGAAGATTTTTACGGTATTGGCAATAATTCCCAAAGATCAAATCAAACCGAGTTTGCAGACAATGATATTGAAACATTGTTTAAGCTAGGTTGGGAGGTGCTGTCTAATTTCCATGTGGAGCCTCGGATTGGATTTTGTTTCGGCCACACTGGGCCAAAAAAACATGGTGGTCATCCCAGCATACAAACTGTTTTTCCTTTAGCTGATTTGCCAGGTTTTAATCGTTGGGTAGATTACTTAAAAACAGGTCTAAGAATTGCGCATGATACCCGAGACAATAAAAACAGGCCGCGCATTGGCGGAGAAAGGGCAGTAACTTATAATTACTATCAATTTTTAGGAGATGGTAAATATAGTTTTAATAGCTATGAGTTTGAGGTTAGCCAATATATTCCGCTTTGGCGGCCTGGTGTGGTTTTGGCTTTGTATAACACTTGGGTATTTGAGCAGCAAATCAAAGGCAGTAGAATTCCTTTTTATCGTTTGGCAGCTTTAGATGCCTGGCATATGCTGCGTGGTTTTGATCGCGGACGTTTCCTCGACTCGTCCAGTGTGATTTTTAATGTTGAGTACTATTTTCCAATTTCTGGAGTAATTGAGGGCATGTTTTTTTATGATACTGGTCGGGTTTTTGATGGTATTACAAATTTCAGTTTTGCAGATTTTAAATATTCTGCGGGCGCTGGCCTAAACTTTCATCTTTTTAATCTGGATTTGGTTCGTCTTAGGGTTGCCTATGGCGGTGAAGGCATTAATGTTATTATTGGAGTAACTAAGAGCTTATGACTAAGCGATTTTTAAAAATATTTTATCTGATCCTGATTTTGCTTATGGCTAGTTGTGCCAGAAATGAGCATTTTCGCTATCCTGCCAAGAAGTGGCAGGTAGATAATGACCGGCAGCCAATAGCTATGCCCAAAGTGGATAAGAATTATCTTTTGCTGGATGAGGCGGAAAAACAAATTTATGAGCAGATTAAAATTGTCAGCAGCATGACCTATGCCATTCAGCCTTCGCATTTGCTTACCTTAAGCGGCAAACAGCCAGCTCTTAATACCAATAATTTTGATGAAGTGCCTGATTGTACTTGGTTCACTAATTATTTAGGAAGATATGATTTATCTGAAAAAGAAATTATAAAACAGATCAAGACTCGGTCGGTTCCTGATATAACAGGCAACTTCCTGGTAAAAGGAGCTGAAGCAGTGGGCGAGATATATTGGTTGTTGGTTAAAGATGAAAAGGAAAAATATTTTCTGTTAAAGTTTCATAGTCTAGATAGCATCAGCAAAGAGATCGTGTCTTTAAGTATCTTGCGTTTGGCTGGTTATAATGTCCCAGATGTTTATTATCTTGAGCTTGCGCCAAGCCAATTGATTTTAGATTCCAAGGCTAAGCATAGAGATAAATATGGTAAGCTTCATGGTTTATCTGATAAAAAATTTGAGAAGATTAAGGAAGAATTGAACCATCGAGAAAAAATCACTGCCATGGCTATTTCTTCTGTAGATGGAAAAATTCTTGGCCCGTTTTCTTTTTCAGGGAGACGCTATGGAGATTTTAATGATCGGGTTCCACATGAACATCGGCGGGAACTAAGGGCCTTGTCTATCTTTTTTGCTTTGCTAGATGTTAAGATGCCTATTGAAGAAAATACCATGGATACTTTTGTTGTAAATGATGATCCCAGGGGCTATTTAAAACATTATTTATTTGATGTTGAGGCAAATGTTGGCAAGCAAGAAGAGTTTGATCCTGAAAAATGGCGTCCAAGTTATCCTAACCCAGCGTTTTTGTTTCTTACAGATCAAGATGCTTTTTGGGCTGCTAAAATGATTGTGCGTCTTACAGATGAAAAACTGAAAACCATTGTTCATTTGGCTAGATTTTCAGATCAGCAATTAGCAAAAAAAGTAGAAGAAGATTTAAAAGAACGAAGAGATAAGATTGGCAGCTATTGGTTTAAGCAGGTTAATCCCTTGGATAATTTTGATCTATCCAGTATTTCCGTAGGGCAGCGAATAGTTTTTGATGATTTGGCAATTGATCATGGTTTTTCTCAACCAGAAGATACAATATATCGTTTTAGGCTGCAGTCACGTTTAGGTAGAATTATATTTACTGATTGGCAAACAATTCAGAAACCTGAATTCAATTTGACGGAGGATGTATTAGCTAAATTAGACAAAGACCAAATTTATGTGGTTAGAATTGAGACCAAAAGAAAGGCAAGCCAATGGTGGAGCCAACCACTGGATTTGTTTATTAAAAAAGACGGACAAAAAATAATAATATTAGGACTTGAGCGAAAGTGATTAATATGATTAATACGAACATCATAACCAAAAAGGGGGTTAGTATGAGAAAGTTAGTAATGTTAGCAGTATGTTTGGCAGTAGGCTTATGTTTTTCCGCAACAGGCAAGGCTGGAGATGAAGTTACGATCAAAGCTAAGTCCAAAACCGTAGGTGATACAACTAAGGAAAAAATGGAAGTTAAGACTCCAGAAGGTAAAGAAGTTGTAAAAGTAAAAGAAACAGCAACTGATACAGAAGCCAAGATTGTTACTAAAACACCCAAGGCTGGCCATGTGAAAAAAGAAGTAGTTACTTTTAAAGAGTATAATCAGAACGCTGATACTATTACTGTGATTACAGATACCAAAGAAGTAAGAACTATCAAAAATGGTGGCTATAAATATGAGCCAGGTATTGTGAAGCAACATCAGAAAGTTACTATTACCTCTACATATGATCCTAAACTCTTGGATTATGTAGTAACTGATATGGCTCCACAGAGCTAATAAATTTTTATTTTCGCAAAAAAGCCCTGATTTTTCAGGGCTTTTTTTATTTGTCATTCTGAGTGTAGCGAATAATTTCAAGAAATCCTTTGCTTTTGGCTCAGGATTGCTCAAAATTTGCGCAACTAATTCTAATCATTCCACGTCTATCTGGAGTAATCGTTAATAATACTCATGGAAAAATTTACTTTCGCAACTTAAATACTATTGTTTCACCAGATATGTGTAGATTATCATAACTCTGTTATCGGAATCACCACTGTATTTTCATCCAAGCGCATTATTTCATTTCCGCCAGAAACTATAATTTGCATGGCAATTTGTTTGCGAGGATAGGTTTCACGGAATGCCTGCATGCCGCGTAGATCTTTTAAGCTTGGTCTGGCTGCAAGTTTTGCTTCTATTAACCAAAACTTTCCGTCTTTTTCAATGATCAAATCAATTTCAGCGCCGCCATGGCTTCGCCAATGATACAAAGCTGGAAGTGCAGGCAAATAATGCAGTTGCTTAAAAATTTCATTAACCACAAAAGTTTCAAATAAATTGCCAAACAAGGGATGAGACATCAAAGATGTTGCTGAAAAGATACTGGACAGAAAACAAGCAAAACCCACATCGCTAAAATACCCCTTAGGTTTTTCAGATAATCGTTTAGTTGTGTTGCCTGAATAAGCTGGAATCTCCAGCCATTGATAAGATGCTTTCAAAATAGACAACCAGGACTTGGCTGTTTTAGGATCAACACCGATTTCTCTGCCCAAGTGAGAGTGGTTTATTTCCTGTGCGCTTAATTGTGCGCATAGTCTGGTGAATCTGGTGAACATTTGCAAATCTGAAATATCTCCTAACAACCTTATGTCACGTTCAACATATGTTTTTAAGTAACTTTCAAACCAGGCCAAGGTTCCTTGTTCATCCATTTCTAAGGTACGTGGATAAGCTCCTTTGATCATCAATTGTGCTAAGTTGGGTTTGGAAACAGATAAGCTAGTTATGTTTTTGGGTATTTTTTCTGAAGTTAGCAATTTTAGAAGCAAACCTGGTTGATTAACTGTTTCAAATATTTCCTTAAGAGAAAAGCCTGGCAAATCCAACATTGCTGCTCTTCCAGCCAAGCTTTCAGTAATAGATTTTATTACTGCAAACTGCTGTGAGCCAGTGACAAAAAAAAGGCCCATCTCATCTTTTCTCTCATCTGCTAACCTTTTTAGCACTGGTGCCAGGTTTGGCACATATTGTATTTCATCTAAAATTAAGGGAGGGGGATTTAAGCTTAAGAAAAGTTCAGGATCTTGGCGGGCGTTTTCCACATCAATAACTGGGTCAAAAACAACGCGGCGCATTTTTTTGCCAAAAAGATGGTCCAAAAGAGTGCTCTTTCCTGCCTGGCGGGCGCCATTTAAAACTATAATAGGAAATTGCCTGGCCAATTTAAGTATTTTTTCTTCCAAAATACGTTTTCTATATCTCATGCTTGAATTATAGGACTAATACTCCTAATAATCAAGCTAAAATTAATTGGTGGAACTGCAGCAGTTTCGTACACTTCTGTCCAAAAATACAGCAATCTAAACACCCCTTAAAATAAAAAAACCTTAAAAAACAACAGAACTACTGTTGGCACGCTGCTTGCTATATAGTTGGTCAAAAACAAACAAAAGGAGACATTATGCTTAAGGTACATCAAGTAGCAAGCAACCAAGAAATGACTAACGATCAGTCTTTGGGCTCATTGCCAACGTCAAGGCAAGCAAGAGAGATTAATTGTCATTTAGCTTATCTGGGTTTGATAAGCTTGATTAATGGCCAGGGAATTGCCGAATCCATTGATAATTATCCAGATGAAACTTTTCCTAATCCGCAACCAAATCCAGAACCTATTAATCCTAATGCACCAACTATTAGATAAAATTAAATCTCAATAAGAAAGGGGGTGAGAGGCATTTTTCAATGGACACGGAACTTGCCCTATTTGCTTGTGATTATATATTAAATAAATCACAAGACTCAATTTTCTATAACTACTAATGGAGTCATGAATAATAAAATTCGGCAATTTCTGATTGATCATAATTTTAGCATAACTTTATCCATGGACGGTCTACCAGAGATCCAGAATAAACAAAGACCTTTGCGAAATCTAAAAGACCCATATGAATATGTGAGTCTGTAAATCCAAACTTGCCTACCTCAAAGCCCATTGACACACATCCAGGGGGCCCTTTTCTAGGTCCAATCCATTTTTAGCTACACAGAGGACACAATAAAAACTAATACAACTAACAGTATGATATAATTAAACTTTCTCCAGCTAAATTTAAGCATATTTAAGCAACTTTTTTTGCTATTTGCCGATTAATATATTGATTTAGAAAATATAATATATAAATTTTGATATTAATATATGCTCAGTAAATGGTTTAAAAAGAAAAAAAGTCAATCTAGCTCACCTAAGCCAATTTTTAATCTACAGATGGACCTTACTTATTGCTGTAACTTATCTTGCAGACATTGTTATCAATCAAGTGCTATTTCCGATAAAAATGAATTGTCACTTAGTGAATGGAAGGAAGTTTTAAGCCAATTCGAAAATTTAACCTATAAGTTAGGTGTTATACCCAGTGTACTTTTGAGTGGTGGAGAGCCTTTAGTATGGCCGAATTTAAATGAGTTAATTCAATATATTTATTCAAAGCAAATAGAAATTAGTCTTTTGACCAATGGCACATTAGTAAATTCAAAATTTGCTGTCTTTTTAAAAAAATATAACGTTCAAGTTCAGATTAGCATTGATGGTGGCGATGCTGATTCACATGATTATTTTAGAGGTAAGGGAAGTTTTGAAAAAGCTGCAAAAGGTTTAGAGCAGCTACGAGTTTATAATGTCCCATTTGTTTTCCAGTCAGTTTTACAAAAATATAATTGTGGACAAATTCATAATTTCTTCAATTTAGCAAAACAATTTGGTGCGCAAGCTATGAACTTCACCAGATATTTACCAAATATGCATGACACAAATGAAAAAACTAACGAAGTTCAGAATATGCTTTCAGGCAAAGAGTTAAAAAAGGTTTTTGAAGAAATACTTTTTTACTCTAAAGAATATATGATGCCAACCGCTACGCATCAGCCCTTATGGTGTCTAATAGATCCACATTTAGGTCATCCTAGTAGTGCTGGTTTTCTAGGTTTAACTATTGCTCCTGACGGCCAAATTCAGCTAACCAGTAGAATTTTTGATCCCATTGGTGATGCTAAGAAACCCGATGGTTTAATTAAAGCATACTTTGATAATAAGACTGTAAATAAACTAAGGCAAGGCAAGATTAGAGGCTGTAGTAATTGTCGACATTTTTTAAAGTGTCGTGGTGATAGAAATATAAGCTATGTTTTGTCTGGCGATTTTCTTGGTCCTGATGAGCATTGTTGGTTTTGGCAAGAAACTTTTAAATAATTTGATTGGTTTTGATAAGTGCAAATGCGAAAAATAGTATATATTGCAGCATGTTTAATTTTTTTAGGATCTGTTGCTATTGGAGTGTATTCAAAAATGAATAAAAACGATCAAAGAGTGTTAGTATACGGGCTAGGTTCAAGTGGTTGGGGTCCGCTTTATCCAGCTCATCAATCGTCTTTATATGCTGCTTTAGTTATTTCACATGTTTATGATTCATTAGTTGGGGTAGATAATACCGGTGGCTTTGTGCCCAATTTAGCAACAACGTGGGATGTAAATCAAGATTATACAGTTTATACTTTTGTATTAGATACTGATAGAAAATTTTCCGATGGCACGCCATTAACAGCAAATTTATATAAAGAATCATTGCTTTATTCATTAAAATTAAATGCAGCAGCTGCTAATAAAAGTGCTCTAGATGTTTTATATGCTCTTAAAGGTTTTTCAAAATTTGAAGCTATAGGTGATATTGAAGGATTACAAGTTGAAGGAGATAAAATATTAAAGCTGATTTTTGAAAAACCTTACCGTGGTGCTATAGAGCAACTAAGTGGTACTCGATATGGCGCTTATATAATGAAGGATGGTAATTATTTAGGAGCCGGACCATATATTTATTCAAAGTTAGAAGCTGATTATGTCGAGTTAGAACCAAATCCATATTATCCACATCCGCTTTCTATAAAAAAAGTAAAAATAACTACAGATGGTGTAAAAGAGTTATATGAGGGGAAAGTGGATGTCATTTTGGCCCCATCTTTTTTAAAAAAACCATCAGTTGTTAAAATTAATACTGCGTATAAGAAATTGAGTTTTTTGCTGTCAGCGCATAGGCTTGTTGTAGTTAATGGTATAAAAGGAAAAATATTTGAAAAACCTGAGTATAGGAAAGCTGTACAATATATAATTTTTAAGTATTTTTTAGATACATACGCAGATAAACTTTCTTCTGATTTCTTTAAGGCTGATTTGCAATTTTATCCGGCTTTATTTGCAGGTCGTCTTGAAAAAACAGAAGTGATGGCGCTAATGGAAGAGGGTAAAAAATATGTTGAGAGTCTTAGAAAGGCTTCAAAGACTAATCCAATTAAATGTGTTTATAGACTTATAGGAGATTTTAACTATTGTGAAGCTCTTAACTCCTATAATATAGATACTGAAAATTTAATGGAAAGCTTCACGGGTATTAAAGAGATTTTATATAAAAACTTTGACGCAGATTTAGTGAGCTATGGGGTTTCCTATACAAGTGCTGACCCAGATAATATTTATCATTTTTTAGGCAAAAAAGGTGCTCGATGGAGCCCTCTAACAACTAGATCCAAGGTAGAGGACTTAATAGAGGAGGGCCGCAGCATTACTGATCAAGAAAAGATAGACAAGCATTATAAAAAAGTTTCGCGGATGATTCTGGAAGAAGTGCCTATAGTTCATTTGGGACATCAAAAATTTTACTTAGAATATAATGTAGATATTGTTAAGCCAATTGAAGAAGTAGGGGCCAGGTGGAAGGGTGTGAATTCAAGTTTATTTGAGTGGAATCGAGGTGATTCAAGAAGGTAGTAAAGATTTGATTTATGCCAAAATAGCATAAGTCTAATCGGAGGTATATTGCAGCTGAGTTTTCTCCAATGGGTTACTTTAAATATTAAAAGGAGATTAATTGCGGGAACCAGCCTCCTTTTGCTTGTTATTATAGCCATCCAAGGCCTATATATAGTTAACCAGAAAAAACTTCAAGATGCACAATTTGAAACTATTACTGATTTTGTAGCTAGTGCTAGTCGGAAGCATGATTTATCTACTATTGAAAAAGCTTCATTGTTGTTTTTAAAAGCTTCTAAAGGTAATTGGATTGCGCTAAAGGATGCAAATAATAATGTTATTTGGAGTTATCCAGTTATAGCAGGAAAAGATCATTCTGGTTTTAGCTTAACAAGGAAGTTGCAGGCTACGATTAGGACGGTTTCGGGTCCTATCTATCTGGTTTCTAAAGTTCCAATTTTCCCCAATCAACTGATTCTTATCATAATTTTGCTAACTACTGTCTTATTTGTTGCTATTCTCTTTTGGGCTATCAAAGGAGTTTTGAAACGTTTATCCACTGATTTGGCTGGAGAGCTAAAAAAGATTGCTTCAAATGAGCAGAATATATTCATTGCCGAGTTTGAACAAGCTCGACAGCGGCTATGCAATCTTAGAGAAAAAGAGAAAATGCATGAAAAAGTATTAAGAGAAAAAGAAAAACTAGCTGCTATTGGTCAATCCGCAGCAATGATCGCCCATGATATTCGTAAACCACTTACCAATATGAAGTCACTGTTAAGTATGATAAATGGTATAGTGGATAACAATGACCCTGTTGGTCAAATGGCAACAAATGTTGACAATAGTATTAATAAAGTAAATTCAATGTTAAAGGAAATTCTCGATTTCTCAAAAAAAGCCATACATTTAAATCTTGCTGAAGTAGATCCTGTATCAATAATTTCAAGTTCATTAAAAGAAGTATTCAGCTGTAAACATAATCTTAATATTAATATTACTTATGATTTAGCCAGTACGCATAATTTAATGGTTGATAGGGATCGAGTTTTGCGAATATTCACAAATATTGTTAGCAATGCAGTTGAGGCTGTACAAGGTAAAGGTGATTTTTGGATTAAAACTGAAGATGTTGCAGATAAAGTTCGTATTGTAATAGGTAATGATGGTCCAATTATATCTTCTGAAGTTCAAGGTAAACTTTTTGAGCCATTTTTTACAACAGGAAAAAAACAAGGAACTGGTCTAGGTTTGGCCATTTGTAAGAAAATTATAGAATTTCATAAAGGAAGTATATCCGTAGTCTCGGATAATAAAAATGGTAAAAATAAGACAGAATTTATAATTGATCTTCCTGCGGCTCCGCATAGAACGCTGCAAAACTCAAATGAATTAATCTATCACTCAAGGCAAATAACTTCTCAGATAAAAGATAAAATAGA
Organism: Pseudomonadota bacterium; assembly: GCA_043823065.1. Taxonomy (GTDB): domain Bacteria; phylum UBA10199; class UBA10199; order 2-02-FULL-44-16; family DYJF01; genus JBDRBB01. Next base: position 81,660 of record JBDRBB010000023.1, read on the forward strand.
CTATAACAAAGATATTAAAAAAGTAATCATTCTTAATGATGATGCTGGATTATTGCTAAGCTTAAAAATGATGATAAAAAATAATGACACCGAAGTTTTCGAAGCAAAAAGTGTTTTTCAAGCTCAAAAGTATTTTTTGGAGAATAAAATAGATATAATTTTATCAGATATTGACCTGGGTGAGAGCGAGCAAACCGGCTATGATTTTCTAAAAATGATAAGAGAAAAAAATACCAGCATTCCATTTTATATGGTTTCAGGTTATGAACAATCAATTGAAGAGCCGAAAGCTGTCAATTTAGGCGCCACAGGCTATTTACAGCTACCTATCGAAAAAGCTCAACTTGATGAGTTAATTCAAAGGTCTTAAAAATGGTCTGAATCGAAAACTGCAGCGTTTCTGTACACCACTGTCCGAAAATACAGCAATCTAAACACCTCTTAAAATAAAATCTCCTTACAAATCAACAAATCTACTGTTGGCACGCTGCTTGCTATATAGTTGGTTAAAAACAAACAAAAGGAGACATTATGATTAATGTAAGTCAAACAATAAGCAACCAACAATTAGCAATAAATTATGCTCAGGAATTGTCGTCAACTTTAAGAGGAGCAAAAGAGCATAATTCGCGTTTAGCCTACTTAGGTCTCATAAGCTTGGTGGAAGGTCGCGCTATTACCAATTCAATTGACAATTATCCAGACGAGACTTTTCCCGATCCCAGGTCTGAACCAGAACACCCAAACCCAAATGCTCCAACAATAAGCATATATAGACCATTAGATGATTTATTATTGCGCTTTGTTGATAGAATATTTTGCTCTACATTTCCCGATGCATGTATGTAAAATCTATTAACCATAAATTATATAAGATGAACATGACTAATTCACTATATAAAATTTCAACCTATTATCGCCCTTTTTATAGTTTAAATAAAAAAGAGGGCGTTATCTATCATTCGTTGTTGGGTAACGGATTAGTTGCTAGTACAAAACTGATTCGAATGCTAAATGATTTACGTTTTAAAACTAAAATAAAAAGCAAAGATCTCAATTTACCAGTTAATCTTCTTAATATCTTAAAACAAAGGCGCCTAATAATTAGTCATAATGAACACGAAAACACTTCATTTAATAAATTACCAGAAATAAACAATAATTGTATTTCTCATCTAAGGTTATGTCTTACAGATAACTGTAATATGAAATGCAGTTACTGTCATATGCAATGCCAACGTGGTTCTCCAAATATGTCGATTGATGTAGCTAGAATATCACTCTCATCTTATTATGCTTTACTTAAGCGGAATAAGATAAAAGGTAAGGTTACATTTTTTGGTGGTGAGCCTCTTTTAAATTGGGAGACATTGAAATATTCTATAGGTTGGATAAAAAAACATGACACAAATGGCGAATATATTAGTCAAATATATATTGCGACCAATGGAACGTTGCTTACTAGTAGTATGGCTGAATTTTTACTAAAAAATAAAGTGACGGTTTCAATAAGTTTAGATGGCCTCGAAGATAAGAATGATGAAATGAGGCGTATGCGAAATGATAGTGGCTCATTTCAATTTATCACAAAAGGTATAAATATATTGCAGGAAGTTGGCCATAAACAATTTTCACTTATTGCAGTTATTGGTAATCATAATATTGATTGTATCGAAGATATAATTTTATTTGCTCACAAAAAGGGAATTTCTCTTTCATTTCATAATGCATTTGCTGAACCAAAAGCCATTTCATGGTCATATCCAGACTATCTCATGGTAGAACGTTTTTTTAGTGCAAGTAATTATGCAAAAAAATTAGGTATGCGTGTCCATGGTCCATGGCGATGGCCATTTGCCAAGGCTTTTGCGTTTAATCAAAATCCAATACATTGTTTAGCAAGTGGTAAGGAGTTTTCTATTACAGTCGATGGAAAAATTAAGCCATGTCCAGGTTTTGATACTGATATGGGTAGTATCGATAATTTTGATCAAGTTTTTTCAAATCCTTTGTATGATAAGGTGTATAAACGCCGAGCTCCTTTTCTAAAAGATTGCAAAGGCTGCGATCTTGAAGGGCTATGTGGTGGTGGTTGTATGGTAAATGCTAAAAAAAATCATAATGGAGATATTTTTAGAAAGGACGATAGCTGTTATATCGTTAAATCGCTATTTATTAAGTTCATGAATGAATATGTAGATGGGCTGCAATAATAAGGGGTTGCCGTTTAACAAATGGTGAGAGGAGGTGATCAAATGAAGTTTATTAGTCCAATTCATAGAGCGGAAGTACCTGATATTCAAGTGCGCGATATTGATCGTGATGAAAAAGAGCTTAGAAATACTATTGAGCAAAACATTAATCATGATCCAGAATTAATGCAAAATGCTTTGAGTGCCATAGTAGATGGAAATAGTGCTCAAATGCATGAAGTGATTGACCAAGTTGTTGGAAATGAGGACACCTATGTAAGGGTCACACATGTTGATATCGCGATTGGTCCAGGTTTTTGTGACTGCGATTGCGAATGTCCTGAAGCATAAGATATTATATTTTAAATATTTATGATGAACAGTAACAAACCACAATGTTTTTCTGGTAGCCCCATATTATCTTCCCGCGGGAGACATTGTTCCGCAAAATTACAAAATGAGATAATAAGAGTAATTAAATCTCAGGGTAATACTGTAAATAATAAACAATTATTAAATCAACTTTTAGTTAGTTTTGAAAAGGCAAGGAAGTGGATTGTTGAGCTTAACTACAAAGAATTTTGGATCGATGGTGGTCATTCAGGTGTGATGTTACATCCATTTACTCACGTCCCAATTTGGCTAAATGCAGTAGCGATTGAATATTGCCGTTTTTTTAATGGTCAACACACAGTGGAAAGAATATTGAATGAGATTCAAGGGGTTGATACGTTTGATGAAGAAAAAGTTAAAGTTTTTTTTGAGTTTATATTGCTTTTAGAGGATTTAGATATGGTTACTATTAAGAGGAATAGATATGAGTGAAAGAAACGACGTATTATTGATTGAAGCCTCCCAGTGGATTTCTCCAACAAGGCCAAGCTATCATAAAAAAATGGGTCAATTTCCGCTGGGCCTAGGTTATATATCTGCAAATTTAGCAAGAGAGGGGGTGCAGAGTAGAATATTAGATCTTAATATGCTAGATATGAATGAACAATCTTTTACTGAATATCTATTAACACAACAGCCTAAAATTATTGGACTGTCTTCAATGAGCGGAAATTATAGTAATGTGAAGAAATTGTCTCATATTATTAAATCAACATTAAAAAAAAGCTATATTGTTTGTGGGGGAATTCATGCATCTTTGGTAAAAGAAAAAATACTTCAGGATTGTGCAGATATTGACTTTGTTATCACAGGAGAGGCGGAAGAGGTGTTTGGTTCATTTTGTAACAAAATACTAAGTGGAAGAAAAATAAATGATATTCCAGGTATAATTTATTACAATAATGGAGAAATCAATTATGGACCAACTCCGCAATATCCTACAAATTTAGATGAATTGCCATTGCCTAACTATGAAGCATCGTATGTGCCAGTGGCTGATTATTTTAAGGGATATAACTCTCAAAAGAAGACTTTGACTATGATTACATCCAGAGGTTGTCCACATAATTGTCCATATTGCTCAACTACTGAGTTTCATGGACGTGCGTATCGTATGAGGTCAGTTAACTCAGTTATGTCTGAAATAGATTTTCTAAAAAAAACTTTTGATATTGAGCAAATAACTTTTATTGATGATAGCTTTGCTTCAAACAAAAATCGTCTGAAAAAGATATGTTTTGCAATACGAAATATGTATCCAAAGTTATCATGGACGTGCTCATGTAGGCTTAATGATCTAAATGATGAAGTTTTAAAGCTTATGGCCATTTCAGGATGCACAAAAATGTTTGTTGGTGTGGAATCTCTTTCAGATTCTATACAGTCTATGATTAGAAAAAGAATTCCATTAGCTAAGCTGGAAAATGTAATCGAAATTGCAAATAAGCTACATATACAATTAACGCTTGCTTTTATGCTTGGCTTTCCAGGAGAAACAAACGCAGATCGCAAACAGCTTATAGAATTTGTGGAAAAATATAGGTATAAAGTAACTGATTGGCGTTTTTCACCGCTAACGATTTACCCTGGAACAACTTTTTGGAAAGAGGCTGATGATTATCAGATTGAATTGAATAATGTTAATATGGTTGATCCAGTTGGTTTACCAAAAAGCTATGTCTCTACTATATTGTGGACTGATTTATTGCAAGATTTGATACATCTGTATAGGCTTTCAATAGAAAGCCAGCTCAAGAATGGTAGTTTTTATAATATTATTTCTCCTTCGGTACAGCTACAGCAGTAGGGAAAGGTGAAAAATGAAAAAAAAGAGATGGATATTTTTTAGCATTTTTTTTGTTTTATTAATAGTCATCCCGGTTTGGGCTCAAACTATAAAGCTAGATATACCCGATACAATTGGAAGCGCTAAAAACAGTGTTGTACGATTATATGTAGATAACAAACGAAGTAGCGCCGTTCGCATATCTTCTAAGTATATTCTCTCTGCAGCTCATTGTCTTTATGGATATGATGGGCAACGAGTTCCAAAACAAATATTTCTTAGCATCAATGGGAAGAGAATAGACTTGGAAGTAATTGAATCTGGGAAATTTAATCCCAATCGTGGGTATATGCAAGATTGGGTCTTGTTAGCTCCCAAGCAGGGTTCTATTCCTCAATCAATAGAAATTGCTAAAATTCCTATGCAAGAGAATCTGTCCAATGAGTTGAAAAATAAAGGTGAGTTTGGCGATTGGGGAAGTGGCGCTAAGATTTGGTCTATTTCATATCCAGGTATTGCTATTCGCCAATATCCTAGGCCCGGCGCGAATGGGAACGAGATTTTTATCAGCTATGGCTATCTTAAAACAGATGAAGCATATAAGACATTTATAGTTTTTGAAGCAGTTAAGAATCAATTTGTTGATGAAATTTATAATCCTCCAGCAAAAAAGATTAAAATAAAATGGAAGAAAAAATGGAAATCGCTAAAAACTGATCGTAATTTTAAGTCAATCTATGAACTATACAACCTATATCAACAAGATGGGGATCCTCTTCTCTATCATACCGCAGATTTTTCTAATGGAAGTAGTGGAGGTGGCTTTTTTTTAGATAAATCTGGTGCAATAATTGGAATTGTAGTTATGGACACTAACATAGATACACGACGTGGAATGAATCCTGGAGTTGGAAGCTTATATCGTATTGACGCAATATGTAAGCAATCAAAAAGCTTGGCAACTATTTGTAAGCAATATGGATACAAGATGAGGTGATGTTTTGCATAGGAAAGGCTAAGCTATTCAGTATTGCATCAAATCTATACACCCCTGTCCAAAAATACAGCAATCTAAACACCTCTTAAAATAAAATCTCCTTACAAATCAACAAATCTACTGTTGGCACGTTGCTTGCTATATAGTTGGTCAAAAACAAATAAAAGGAGACATTATGCTTAAGTTCCAAAAGAAAAATTGGGTTACTTGTTCAGCTTTATCTCAACAAGTGGACTTTTGGGAAGTATGCTGGCCCAAGGTATAGTGGGCATTCTTAATGTTATTATTAATGTTAACTATATAATAGTATTACTGGGGGTGCCATTTTTAGCTGTTTCATTGATTATGGCCGCAACAAGACGAAAAACTACCAATCTAAGCACCACAGGCTATACACATGATATCTTTACTAAAATTGAAAGATAAAAACAGAAACCAGCTCAGATCTCGGCTTAGCCATTGTTGGTGGTCTTGGTGTCATTTTGCGAGCATAGTGAACCAAACCTCCAGGCAGAGTTTAAAATAAAAACCACGTACGATCCTCAAAGCCCCTTGACACACACCCAGGGGGCCGTCCAATCCATTTTTAGCTACACAGAAGACACAATAAAAACTAATACAACTAACAGCAGGCTCCTGAGAAACTGAAAAGGCAATTGGATGGCAAGATATATCTTACCTTATTCTTATTGAAAATTTTGCCAAAATTATTAGTGTTTATCTGAAGCAACACAAATAATTCGTAAAAGCATCTCTTTCTCTAGAGGCTGCTGCAAATAACCCGTGGCCCCGTTTGCTCTGGCTCTTGGCTCTTCATCACCAGCGCTATAACCAGAAGTAATATAAAAGGGTAGATCCTTGTTTTTAGCACGAACTATGTTCAAAAACTCATACCCATCGGGCTCATCAGGGCCAAGGTTAATATCTGAAATAATCACGTCTATTTTATCTTCTTCAAAGTATTTCAGGGCCTTCTGAACATTAGTTGCCTCCAAAATTTCAACTTCTGTTGATTTGAGAAACATTCTAAAAGTTAGCAACATTGTTTCATCATCATTTAATAGTAACACAGTTTTTTGACCAGCATTGCCTTTAAATTGCTGTGCTTGGTTAGAATGAGTAATGAGCGCAGTCGGGTTTATAAGCAATGCACCTGGTTTTGAAGGCAAATAAATTATAAACTTAGTTAATTCGTGAACGCTGCTTACTTCAATTTTTCCATTGTGTGCTTCTACAATTTTACTGCAAATAGAAAGACCCAGACCAGTGCCGTTTTTCTTGCCTTTGGTAAAGAAAGGTTCAAACATTTTTTCCATAACCTCGCCTGGAATTTTTGGTCCATTATTAGCTATGGTCAATTTAAGCATTCCATCCACGTCCTTAGTTTGAATTACTAATTTAAATTTCTCCTTTGCCGCTTCAATGGCATTCACCATAATGTTGGTTAGAACGCGAATGATCTTATCAGCATCTGCCCACAAATAATTATGATGTTTCAGATCATATTCCACTTTCACATCAATATCATCTTTACTTCTAAAAGAATTGGTTATTGCACTGATGATTATATTTTGGGGATCAAGTTTTTCAAATTCTAAGACCATATCCATTTGAGAGAATTCCAATATTTCAGAAAGAATAGAGTTGGCTTGGTTGATACTAGCATCTACATCTTGGGCAACTTTATCTAGCTTTTCTGGATCATCTTTAATCTCAGGCAAAATATTTAAAATCGCCTTCATCCCAGCCAACGGCCTGCGCACATCATGGGCCACTAAAGCAGTTGTTTGGCCAATGGCGGCAAGCCTGTTTCTTTTGACCAATGTTGATAGTAAATTATTTGCTTGCCCAATCAGAGCATTATAATGTTTTAAGATATCGTCTATTTCATAGATGTGGCTTAATTTATTTACAATTCTGAAGCGAAATTTATTCTCATACAAGTTCTTATCGAGAATAAATTGATCCTTACTTTTAAACAACATTCGGCTAATATCCAAAATTTGAGTTGATAGATTTAGAGAAATTAAATTTGAAATTAACCAAATTACATAGGCAATGAGCAAGATATCAGCAAAGTCAAGGGCATTGCTAATCACTTCAATACCTATAAAATAAAGTGAAATCATAAACAGCATAATGCCAACCGTTATCGCTATGGCTAGAAGCGTTCTAACACTGATGAAGCTATTAACTAATTTCTTTTTATCAAGTAAATGTCCTTTAAATAATATAGAGATAAAAATCAGAGCTAAAGAAACATCCCACATATGGGCGTGCCATGTGGCAGGACCACCCTCTAAATTTACAGAGCGGTACCTAATAGCAAAATCTGAAATACATAAAAGTAATAAACCTTGTAAGAAAAAATGGTGATAAGTTTTGTTAGTTCTGAGGATGATGGGTAGTGTAATACCAAATATAAATGCTTCACATATTCCATAAAAACTACTATTTATTTTATAAAATAAAAGAGGCGCTGGGTTGCTGGTAAAATGAGGTATTAATATATATTCAAATGTTGCGTATGAAAAAGCAAGGCTGAATATAATAACCAAATATAAGGTTAATTTATTTTTAAGAATGCACCATAAATCTATAATTAGATAGCCTAGTAAAAATGCAATAAATGCAGAATATAGCCCTTCACCAATAAAAACGCTTAATAATTCTCCTCTAAACGGGATGGGAATAGTGAGCGTATAAATTATATCTGCAAAAAAAACAGAAATAAATGATGCCAGCAGGAATATTTCATTATAATTACTATTTTTTCTAATTATTCTGTAAAGTAAAATGCTGCAAATTGCTAATTCAGAAATATAGACATGAAATGTAGCGATTCTAAAATTATTGTTGAAAAAAAATGTCAAAAAGACATGTAATCCTAAGGGGATAGTGATATAACCGATTGCAAATGCCAGTTTTATCATAGCAATAAGTACTTAGTTATTATATACGTCTTTTCATACAATATTAACAGGTTAGGAGATTGTAAATGGAGAAAATAATCAAATTAAATCCAGATCTTCGGGCTGAAAAAGACCCTCAGCTTGGCGAATTTGTGCCTATAAAGACCCAGGTTTTTAATAAATTAAATATTAAGAAATCAGTTTTTTCCAAAGATGTTGGGCTGGGCGTATTTGCTGATGAAGATATTGTTCAAGATTCTGTAATAATGATTGGTGGAGGGCAGTTAGCTAGCACTGAAGATAAATTTCCCAAAGAAAAAGACTATGCTGGTATATTTAACGAAAAATATTTTATGGCTCCTATAGATTTTGATTCACCAACACCAAACTGGCTAATGAATCATTCCTGTGAGCCAAACATCAAAATTATTGGTGGCCTCATTGTTGTTGCCTTAAGGGATATTAAAAAAGGTGAAGAACTAACCGTAGATTATGCAACTGTTATTGCAGGTGACTATGAGTGGCAGATGAAGTGTGAATGCGGTTTAAAAGAGTGCCGTAAAATAATCACCAATAATGATTGGAGAGACAAAAAACTATTCAAAAAATACTACCAAATGTGGGCCCCATTTATCCAAAAACGCGGCCAGTTGCTGTCATCCTGAACCGTAGGCAAAGGATCCCACAAGATACTAGATACGAAATACGTTTTTTTCATGTTGTAGTATTTCTGTACACCCCTGTCCAAAAATACAGCAATCTAAACACCCCTTAAAATAAAAAATCCTTAGAAATCAACAAAACTGCTGTTGGCACGCTGCTTGCTATATCAGTAAGCATGCCGCCGATTAACTTTCATAAAGATCAACTCAGCCAAGCAAAAGAAGTTTCTTCAAGATCTCAAGAAACTCATGTTGAGCAAGATGAGTCTAATCGAGTTCATGCTGTTGGTAGTTTTATGCTCACTGGTGTATATGGCTATCCAGATCGCTGGGCTGGTTTAATGTATGGAGACTTGGGATTAAATATCGATTTAAGCACTAACTGGCGACTTAATGGTTCAATGGCAGTTTTAGTATTTAATCAAGATAATATGCTGGCGCCTCAGCAATCATATTCACTTGCTTATATTCTTAGTGGTTCTGGTGCTAGCTTTTCCTTGCCACTAAGGTTGCAGTTAGGACTTAATTATTTATTTAGAAGGCGACAACCTAATGAAGCTCGAACTGCACCAGAAGGAAATCTGCAAATCCTGGGTGGAATTATTAGCCAGAACTATAATAGTGTAAATCCAGCATTGAGAGGTGATCGCAATTTTGTTGATGCAGCTCCTCCCGCAGCTCAGGGACCTAATATTTCTGGTTTTGGTATAAATATCCAAGTTCCATTTCTAAACAGGCGCCTTATTTTGAATAGCCAGGCAACCATTGGTGCTGCTACCTATGTTAATTTATTTAATGCTGAATCAAATTCAAATTCATTCCTAGTTGGTAATGGGATGTTTGGTTACTATCTTGGGGTAACTGGCATTTTGCACCAAGGTTCAAACTTGAGTTTAAATTTAGGGCTTGGTGGTCATGAAATGCTTGAAGAACAAGAAAGAGAACTTTCGGATTTTAATTTTATTGGTGCCTTGCATGTACATCTTTGGCGCTTTGATATTGATGTTGCTTATCGCTATGCCAGAGTAAATAGACCTTTGCAGCCTTATACAGCTAGCAGACATTCTTTTGCAGCTTCACTTGCTCTGCCTTGGCAAATAAATGAGCGCATTAATCTCACATCATTTATAACAGGATTTTATTTAAATGAGTCTGGTCGCGTTTATTATGGTGGGCAACCAACAGCAGATGGAGGTTGTGCTTCAATAATGTGTGGAGAAGGGTTGCATTTAAACTTGGGCGAAACAATCGGCGGAGCTGACTTAGGTTTAAGGTTGGGAATAGGCAACTTCTTTATCCAAGCAGATGCCTATTTTGGCTCCAGTGATATTGGTGGAGTAAGAATAAGCGCTGGTGGTAATTGGAGATAGGTGTCTAAGTCCCAAAAATAATTGGTGCAACTGCAGCATTTCTGTACACCCAATTAAGTTTGGCACGTGAAATGCTTATAGGAGGCGCAAAGGAGCGTGTTTTTATGAATTTGGATCAGATTATGAAAAAGTTTATTTTAGTGTTTGCCATGTGTTTTTGCGTTTATTGCTTATAATTATGACAAGGTTTTTATTAATAATATGTTCATAAAAGTAAACAAAATACTTTAAATTATCCGACTAATTGTATATAAAAGCGCACTAATATAGAAGATATAACCAAGGAGGATGTTCATGGAAATAAACAGAAGGATTTTACTTATTGATGATGATCAAGATTTTTTAACTGCCATGCGTCTGCAATTGCGTAAACAATATGGCGTGCTCACTGCTCAGTCAGTTGCCGCTGGTTTTAGCATCCTCAAAGACCAAGATGTGGATTTAGTGCTGTTAGATGTTGGTCTGGAAGGCGAGAATGGTTTGGAAGGCATTAAAAAAATTCATACTGTTCATCCTTCAGTTGGGGTGGCCATGCTTTCTGGTCAGCGAGATGTGCAAACAGTTGTCGAAGCTATTCGAGCTGGGGCTGTAGATTATTTAACTAAACCAGTTGATGCAGATCAAATTGCAGCAGTCATGGAAAAAGCTATTGCCTCTCGTTCAGTTCAAGAAAGATGCGAGGCTTTGCTGCAATCTCAAGTTTCAAATAAAACAGCCCAAGGCAAGATCGTGCACAAGAGTGAAAAAATGCAAAAACTCTTGCAGCAAACTCTGCAAGTTAAGGGTCATGAAGCTAATGTATTAGTTATTGGGGAAACTGGCACAGGCAAAGAATTATTAGCCAGACATATTCATGAGCAAGAAGGGGATAAGCGACGCCCATTTATTGTGGTTAATTGCGCAGCTATTCCAGAGCATCTTTTGGAATCTGAACTTTTTGGTCATGAAGCAGGCGCTTTTACTGGCGCTAGTCGCCGTCGCATTGGCAAATTTGAATTGGCAGATGGTGGAGATATTTTTTTAGATGAGATCAGCACTATGAAGTTGGATCTGCAAGTTAAACTTTTGCGTGTGCTTCAAGAAAAAGAATTTAGTCGTTTAGGTAGCAACACTTCCCTTAAAGCAGATTTTAGAGTTATTGCAGCTTGTAATCAATCTTTGGAAGAAATGGTTGAAACTGGCAGCTTTCGCGCTGATCTTTTTCATCGCTTGCGGGTAATTCAGCTTGCCTTACCTCCTTTAAGAGAAAGAAAAAATGACATTCCTTTGTTGGTCGAACATTTTATTTCTCAATATTCTGACTCTAATAAGAAAAAACAAATTACAGAAAATGCTGTTTCCAAACTAGTTAATTATTCCTGGCCAGGAAATGTGCGCGAATTGGCAAATGTGGTGCGTAGTTTAGTGATTATGACTCCAGGTGATACCATTGACAGCACATCTTTCCCAAATTGGGTATTAAATACTAATGCAAATGGCAATCAAACTGCATCAGTACAAACAGCACGTATGTCAATTCCTAATAATATAGATTCAATCGCCACTTTAAAAGATTATGTGCGTGAGGCCGAACGTCGTGGCATAGAAATAGCCTTGGAAAAATGCGGGGGCGATAAATCCAAAGCAGCAACTGTTTTGGGCGTCTGCCGCACCACTTTTTACACTAAACTAAAAGAATTAGGGATGATGGATTAGGGGGAATAATGGATAAATCAATTAAACAAATTGCTCATGATATGAGATCGCCATTAGCTGTGTTAAAAGGATATTTAGCTTCCCAAGCGCCAGTTGAGCAAAATGACACTAAAGAGTTTCATGAAGCAGCGGTGCACAGTGTAAACAAATTGCTGGAAATTGTAGAAAAACTAGAGAAAACTACTTTTTGCTAATCCAAATTAGGATAATTACGTCTAGCTGTTTCCAGAGTATAGGCTTGCAAAAATGCATAAATATCATCATTGCCTGAAATATCTTGCAACTCTGGAGTGATGCTTGCCAATGGACGGCGACCATCGCGATAGCTTTCTTCTCTATGCGCTGTAATGAGTTGAACTAACTCGCTTAGTCTGTTGTCAGAGTTTGATTGATCAACTTCCGCACACCAATCAGTTTGAATTTCATTGTTGCCAATTGTTCTATCTTGTATTTCTTGATAAATTGAACCACCGAATGTTTCATCCACAATGCGGCTGCCCATGGATAAAGCTAAACAAGCTCGGATTAATCCGCGAAATTCCTGCAGAGAAGCTTCTTCACCAAGCATCAGGGCCATGGAAAAGAGCAAGGCGCCAATTGGTTCTTGCGATTGAACTTCAACTGCTCGCAAAATTATATCTCTCATTCTTGTGTTAGAGATTATGTTGTCTTCATTGCTGTAGGCGCATCTGACTAAAGACATATTATATAGATTTGGATCATCTAGAGCTAGGATGCGGGCATTTTCTTCAAACATCCACAGCGCAGCCTCGCGGCGGGAATTAAACGAACGGCCGCGAACAGTTTCCATGCTGGCTCGCAAGGTTTCGCGCATATTGGTAGCATAAGGTCTGGTTGCGGTATAAGCATAGAGGCCGTTAAAATAATGAAGAATGCTGATTATTCTGGAATCAATGTTTTCAAAAAAACCTAAGGTTTGATTCAGTTCAGTTGGAAAAGTGCGAAGACGATCTGGGTCTTCAAACGCGCGGCAATTGTCGCCATTCAAATAGCCAACAGCTTCAGCTGATAAAGAGCGGGCTTGTTCATAACCCGGCTGGACACATAGTAGGTTTACGCGAATAGGAAAACTTGTGGGTGGAAGCATAGCTACGGTTTCAGAACTAAAAAGACCGCCACGTTGTTCAAGCTGGGTTACGTTATTGTTAAAATAGAATAAAGACTGCAGGGCTTGATTAGAGATGTAGCGGTCTTTGGGCAGGTCTGGAAAAGCTTCGGGTTCTGGTTCTGGTGTTTGGTTGTTATGATTATTTTCTCGTGTTGCAGATGCTTGTGCTGGGTTGCAGCCGCCGCAACCTGTCGTGCTTAAACCAAGCCCAATAAGTGATGAAATTGCCAATAATAAGTTGAGTCTTCCCATTCCCCCTCCTAGAAATTCCAAAGTTCTAAAATATACCTGCAGAATTTAAAGATGCAACCCAAAGTTCACAATATGCAGCGCATTATAATTTGATGCTGCAAGGCAGCACTGAAATACCGTTCATCCTGAGCAAAGTCGAAGGGTGCACCATTTGTCATTCCCGCGAAAGCGGGAATCCCACGTGTTCATTGCTGTCATTGCAGGCCCTTCGATTCGCTCCGTTCATCCTGAGCAAAGTCGAAGGATGAATAGCTCGCTCAGGATAAACTCCGCGAAGCAATCCAGCTTGTTTGACTGTCAGGTAACTACCTAAAAATATCAAACAAATCAACCTGCCTCACCTTCGAGAAGGGGTTGGTTATTTTTTAGGAACAATCAAGGAACAGCCGCCGGAGGCTGGGGTGCTTGACTCCGTAGTACCGCCATCATAACCGATAAGCTCAGCATAATCTATGGTCGAATCTACACAAGAAGTTTCTTCTGGAATAGTGAATTGATTAAGTGGAATATATCTTTCTCTCTCTTCTGAAGTGTTGCCATTTAAGATAATGTTTACATTTTCTACGACTTCTCCAGCAGCAACTGTGATTTCAGTGCGCAAATATGGATCTTCATCTGCTACATCACCTTCGTTCCAGAATTCCGCATCGCCTGCTAAGTCTTCTGTAAAGTTCATGCTTTGGTCCCAGTCAATTTCCTCTACTTCGATAGTGTATATGCCAGGTTGAAGACCTTCTAGAAT
>JBDRBB010000024.1:0-17548 GCA_043823065.1 Pseudomonadota bacterium
AGATTCAATGCCTGGATATTGATAAGATTCCTATTCCTGAAGATTTAAACCAAGTTCTGTTTCGGTTGATTTCTTCACCAAACTTAGCCAAAAAATCTTGGATTTGGGAACAGTACGACCATATGGTTATGACCAATACAGTAATTCAGCCTGGTGGAGATGCTGCAGTGGTACGGGTTAAACCATATATTAATTCTCATTTACATTCAGAGGTGCCTAAAGCAAGCAAGCCGGAGAAGGGTGTAGCCCTGACTTCGGATTGTAATAGCAGGTATTGTTATCTCGATCCTTGGACAGGCGCAGCTTTGGCTGTTGCTGAGGCGGCACGCAATATCTCGTGTACCGGTGCTACGCCTTTAGCCATTACGGATTGTCTAAATTTTGGAAATCCTGAGAAACCAGAAATTATGTGGCAGTTTGTAAGTAGCTTGGAAGGTATGTCTGAAGCCTGTCGTCAGTTTGAAACACCAGTGGTTAGCGGTAATGTTAGTTTCTATAATGAAACAAAGGGCAAGGCTATTTATCCTTCACCCGTGGTTGGTATGGTAGGAGTTTTAGATGATATAGATAAATGTTGCACTTCTTGGTGGAAAGATGAAGGAGATGTTATCATTCTTTTGGGTAAAAACGAATTGGAAATTGGTGGTTCAGAATATTTGGAACAAATTCACAAAAAAACAGCTGGTTTGCCGCCGCGTTTGAATTTTCAACGCGAAAAAGCAGTGCAAAAGGTTTGTAGGATAGGTATTGGCAGAGATTTTATTAAATCCGCCCATGATGTCAGTGATGGCGGTCTAGCAATAGCTTTGGCTGAATGTTCTATTATGCGGCCAGATGGTTTAATGGGGGCTACTGTAAATTTTAATGATGATTTTAGATCTGATGTTCTTTTGTTTGGAGAAACTGCTTCCAGAATATTAATTTCTGCGGCCAAAGAGAATGTGGACATGATGTTAACGATTGCCAAAGCAGAAGGCGCACCAGCTGAAGTAATCGGGCAGGTTGGCGGAAGACTTCTAAATATTAATAATTATATTTCCGCAGATTTAGCAGAACTGCATAATAAGTGGAGCAATGGTTTGAACGAACATCTGAAATCTTGATATTCTTCGAGCAAAGTCGAGAAGGATATTGTTCTCGACTACGCTCGAACACTAAACAACGTACGAAGTACGAGCGACGAAAGACGGATTTTATATGTGTGGCATTGTCGGCATAACTAATCATCCTGAAGCAGCAAATTTGGCCTATCTTTGTTTGTATGCTTTGCAGCATCGTGGCCAAGAAAGTGTCGGAATTGTAACTTCTGATGGAAAGAAATTTTTTCAGCACAAAGCCATGGGCTTGGTTGATGAAAATATTTCAGCAAACACTCTCAGTAAGTTGCACGGTAAAAATGCCATTGGTCACGTTCGTTACTCTACAGCGGGTAGTTCTATTTTGGGTAATGCCCAGCCATTTATAGCCAATACCTTAAAAGGATCTTTGGCCATTGTGCATAATGGCAATCTAACTAATGCTATCACCAGGCGTCAGGAAATGGAACATAATGGTTCCATTTTTCAAAGCACTATGGATAGTGAAGTTATTATGCATGAGATTGCTGGTCAAAAAGGGGATGGTTTGGTTGATCGCTTGCTCAAGGCTTTGCAAAATGTGGAAGGCGCTTATTCTCTACTCTTGATGGACAATGAAATGCTCGTGGCAGCGCGTGATCCCAAAGGTTTTCGTCCCTTGTCTATTGGCAAGCTGGATAATTCCTATGTGATCGTTTCTGAAACTTGTGCCCTGGATTTGATTAACGCCAAATTTTTAAGGGAAGTTAAGCCAGGTGAAATTGTGGCGATCAAAGGTGGTGAGCTGCAATCTTGGCAAATTTTTCCAGGAAACGATAAAGATAAAAAAGCGCATTGTATTTTTGAATATGTTTACTTTGCCAGGCCAGATAGCTCTGTGTTTGGTAGAGATGTTTATCCCATCCGCAAAGGTTTTGGCGTGCAACTAGCCAGAGAACATCCAGTAGATGCTGATGTAGTTATTGCTGTTCCAGATTCTGGTGTGCCAGCAGCAATAGGTTATGCCCAAGAAGCAAAAATTCCTTTTGAATTAGGGTTAATTAGGAATCACTATGTTGGTCGTACTTTTATTGAACCTCAAAGTGAGATTAGACACTTTGGTGTGAAAATAAAATTAAATCCTGTCCATGAAGTTTTAAATAACAAAAGAGTGGTTGTGGTGGATGATTCTATTGTTAGGGGAACCACTTCTAAAAAAATAGTGGAAATGCTGAGAAAGAGTGGTGCTAAAGAGGTGCATATGCGTATCTCTGCTCCACCTACTGTTTGGCCTTGTTTTTATGGTATTGATACACCAACCAGAAAAGAGCTTGTTGCAGCCAATAAATCTGTAGAAGATATTAGAAAATTTATCGGAGCAGACTCTTTAGGGTATCTGTCTCATGAGGGTTTGTATTGGTTTGAGAAACAATCTCCAAAAGAATGGTTTTGCGACGCTTGTTTTACCGGGAATTATCCAGTTAATCTAACCGACTATCCCAAGATAATGAAGGAAGCAAAATGCGAATCTTAATTACAGGTTCAGCAGGGTATCTTGGCTCAAAACTAGTAACTAAGCTCAAAGTGCGTGAAGATGTTCAAATCTTTGGCATTGATGTCAAAAAGCCGCCAAACGAGAAAGATTATGAACTTTTTGTCTTGGGTTCGGTGGTAGATCAAAGAATCCTACAGAAGCTGTTTGAAGCTGCTCAGGCAGATATAGCAATTCATTTGGCGTTTGCAGTGAACCCCCTGCATGATGAAAAAAAAGAAGTAGAAATTGATATTAAAGGTTCAGAGTTTTTTCTGGAAGGATGTAGAAAACATCAAGTTAAAAAAGTTATTTTTATGTCAAGCGCTGCAGCTTATGGTGCGCATCCAGATAGCAGATTGCCTTATACTGAAGATAGTCCGGTGAGAGGTAATGACTCCTATATTTACTCTCGTCTAAAAGCAGCCACTGATAGGATTGCACATAAGTTTGCACAAGAAAATCCTGCCTGCAAGTTAGTTCTGCTTAGACCTTGCTTGTTTTTAGGTCCAAACACCAGTAATAGTTTTTTTGAGGTTTTAAAGTTTCCATTTTTTCCGCAAATTCTAGATGCTTCAGGTAGGCGTGATCCAGGTTTTCAGTTTATCCATGAAGAAGATATGGCCAGTTGCATGCTGGCGGCGATTGATAAAAATGTGCAAGGGGATTTTAATATTGCTCCTGATGACACTGTTAAGCTTTCGGAAATAGCCAAGATGGCTCATAAAAGATGTTTGGCCATGCCTCTATGGCTCCTTCAGGTAGTAACATTTTTTTTGTGGAAATGTCATCTTATAGGCGCCCCTCCAGGACAGCTAGATTTCATGCGTTATTCCTGGGTGATGGATAATTCTAAGCTGAAAAAAGAACTATATCAGCCCCAATATTCATCGAGCCAGGCTTTGCGGGAATTCTTGGATGCAAAAAAATAAGGACTTCTTCATATTTGCTTGCATTAATTTTCAATTTATACTAATCAACTCTGTATATTGTTATTAAACCCAGCCCACAAGGAGGAAAAGAAAATGAAAGCAAGAGCGCCGGTCCCCATGAGCAGTAGAGAAACGATGCAAAACACAAATCAAGTATCTTCTATTATTACCCTCATTATTAATCTCCATCTTTATTTTAGTTTCCGTCTCTGGAACTAGAATATTTTTTAAATTTTTTCACCCACAATTTAATAGTTTTTTAAGTTTTTAACCAATGATTGTCATTCTGAGTTTGCTAATAGCGAACGAAGAATCCAGTGTGGATCCTCTGTAGCGCTCAGGATGACACCCTAAATTAAGGAGGTTCAAAATGTATTCAACAGGTGAAGGTGTTTGTGGCGTAGGTCAGAGATGTTATGCTTATCCAAATGAAGCAGCAGAATTGGCAGGTTTGTCAGAAGGGTTTAGGGATCAAGAATATACAGTAACCTTAGCAGAAAATGGTTCTTATTATTTGTCAGGAAGCTCAGCATTCAGTGAGGCTTTTCGCGTGGAAGTGCCTGAAGAGGGTGAAACTGTGGAGACATATTCTATATGCAACTCTGGACCTGGACGTAGTTGTCAAACTTTGAGAGCTACTTTGTTTAATCCAGAGCAAACTGCTCTTTTTAGAGAACAGTTAGCCTTAGTAGTGCGGCCTGAACGCGTGAGTGGGGGTTGTGCTGTGGTGCCAAACGTGGGAGGCATTAATAATGAAGCTTATTCAGCGATGATAGATGTGGGCCCATTTGTTCGTGCAGCTTGGAGTTGGATAAGGAGTGCATTAGAAACCTATTCCAATGCTGAAAATTCAGCATATAGAAATAATTGGGCTAGAATGTGGAATGATACAGCTGCTGTGAGATAGTTATAACTTGGTTTAATTTAAAAGGTCCTGCTAGTAAGGCAGGACCTTTTTTATACCTGTTTAGGGTCATACGGAAATTTTTCCGCAAGTTCGGAAATGGTTTTTTTCATTTCTCCAGGCAGATCTTTAGGTGGCACAACTTTGACAATAACATATTGGTCGCCGCGTTTACCTTTTTTACCTAAAATAGGCGCGCCTTGATTCTTAATCCGAAATTTTTGCCCACCAGCAGTGCCAGCTGGAATCTTCATTTTAGCATGACCCTCAATTGTGGGTACTTCCACTGACGCTCCAAGCACAGCATCATAAATGGTAATCGGCACTTCAGTATAAATGTCTGCAGCTTCCCGCCAAAATTCAGGATGCGGAGCAACTTGAATATGCAAATACAAATCACCAGCTTGGCCACCGCCAAAACCAGGTTGACCTTTGCCGCTAACCCGCACTTTAGAACCATTATCCACACCAGCAGGAATTTTTACGGTAATACGTTCAACTTTATCACCGCGCTTAATTGAGATAACTCTTTTAGTGCCGCTGATTGCCTCATTAAAACCAATTTCGATATTGGTAAAAGTATCTTGGCCATTCACTGCTTCTTCTTGATAAGTCTGCTTTGGCCTGCGACCGGTTTTTGGACCTTGGCGAATTCCGCCCATATTGAAAAGTTCGCTAAACAAATCTCCTAGATCGCCAAAACCTTCAGGGTTGCTATTAGGTCCGGTTTGATATCTATAATAAGTGCCGCCGCCTGGAGCGCCACCACCAGCTTGTTGCCAATCAAATCCGCCAAAACCAGGGCCTGGGCCGCCAGAACCAAACATGTCGTATTTTTTTCTTTGGTCAGTATCTGAAAGCACATTATAAGCTTCAGAAATTTCCTTAAATTTATCTTCAGTGCTTTTATCGCCTTTGCTTAAATCAGGGTGATATTGCTTAGCCAAACGGCGATAAGCCTTTTTGATATCATCTTGGGAAGCATTACGTGGTACTCCTAATATTTGGTAGTAGTCTTTCATATATACCTTTCTGTCATCGCGAGGAGCGTAAGCGACGTGGCGATCCAGATTGTTTTACAGAGAGCATGATAAGTCATCGGTATTAGCGGCAGAATTATCTATCAGCTTATTCTTAGTATATATCAATAAACTCTTTTCAAAACTTACATTCTCATACTTAGCAGTATCCATCCGGATAGCATCGCATGGGCAGGCTTCCACGCATAAACCGCAAAACACACAGCGCAACATATCAATCTTAAATTTCCTGGCTCGTTTTTCAATCAAAGGATCAGCAACTTCTTCTGCCTCAATCTCAATGCAATTAGCAGGACAAACCGTAACGCATAGCATACAAGCAGTGCAGCGAATTTCTCCATTTTCACGCTGCATTAAACGATGTTCAGCTCTATAACCTGCTGGCAGTGGATGTTTTTGTTCAGGATATTCAATAGTCATGCGCTTGCGCATATGAATAAAATTGCGCAAAAAATGCCGCCCAGTAATTAAGAGCCCGCGAATAATTTCTGGAAGATAAATCCGTTCCCACAAATTCATTTTAAGCTTACGGTCAATAAAATATGCCATGAAAATCCACTATCGGACCATTGACCATTGACCATTGACCATTGACTTTAAGGTCTATGGTCTATTGTCCATGGTCTATGGTCATATTATCCCTTACCCTTTGCTACTGTTATCTCTTTCTGGGCCTGATATTTACCTTTTTTATCTGCATAAGAAACTGCGCATTCTTCAGCAGCCTCTAAAAACAATACTTGGCCAATACCTTCTCCAGCATAAATTTTTGCAGGCAAACTAGAATGATTGCTAATGGCAATGGTAGCGTGTCCTTCCCATTCTGGCTCAAATGGAGTGACGTTTACACTGAGTCCACATCTGGCATAAGTCGATTTGCCATAACAAATTGTAATAATATTTCTAGGAATACGGAAATATTCCACTGTTTGAGCTAGAACAAAACTATTAGCAGGGATTTCGCAAATATCTCCGGTAAAATCAGTAAAATAGTTAGTATTAGCAAAGTTTTTTGGGTCAATAATTGTATTTTTACCAGGGGTAAATATCTTGAAATTATTGCTAATTCGGAAATCATAGCCATATGAGGATAGCCCAAAAGAGATGCCTTGGCGGATTTGTTCTGGAGAAAAAGGTTCAATCATATTGTACTCTAAAGCCATATTGCGTATCCATTTATCAGATTTTACCATGTATTCCTCCTTAAGACAGTTATAAGTTTGCTGTTGAAAGTTTAACGTTTAATGATAATAGGTTGTATGCTCCTTTGACAAGCATGTCAATTACACGAATATGGGAAAAAAGAAAACAATAACTAGGAAAATATTTTATGCCTCATTGGTTTGTATAGGTTTGAGTTGGATTTATATTTTATATAGTTTTTTATCTTTGCCTTTTACCTTAGATTTAAAAATCAAAAATCCAACACGTACTGCCTATATGGATTATTATAATGGTGATAAGCCTGTAAAGATGAAGTGGAAAAGTTTTAATCAAATTTCGCCAAACTTAAGGCGCGCAGTTATCTTAGCCGAGGATTCTAGGTTTTGGAAACATCATGGTTTTGATTGGGAAGCTATTAAAGAAGCTGCTGAAGAAAACTGGGAAGCCAAGTCTTTTGTGAGAGGGGCATCAACAATTACTCAGCAGTTAGCTAGAAACCTATATTTATCTCCAGCTAAAAATCCTTTTCGTAAACTCAAAGAATTATTCATTGCCATGAAACTGGAACGAGAATTATCCAAACAGCGTATTTTAGAGCTGTATCTAAACTTGGTGGAATGGGGTGATGGTATTTATGGTGCTGAAGCAGCAGCTAATCACTATTTTGGAATATCAGCAGCAGCACTGGATCAATGGCAAGCAGCTTATTTGTCAGCTATGTTGCCTAAGCCCAGATATTATCAACGTAACCCAGAAAGCCAATATCTAAATCGCAGAACTGAGATTGTGGAGGGGATTTTGAGGAAATAAAATAATAAGCAACTTTTTTAGCTAAGCTGCGATAATTTGGCTATAGAGGAGGGCACGATGAGTATCCAAGCCTTAAATCAAGCAATTAGCACAGCTAGAAGTGATGGAGTTTTTGATGCAAGTGATGTTCAAACAATTACAGGTCAAAGTGTAATTGGTCAGCACTTGAATGCAAAAGAGTGTAGAAGGCTCCAAGAATTAGTTGGGGAGCTTAGAAATAATCCGCAAGGAATTCTTGTCCAAGATAACGCGGTAGTCCAGCTAGAAGCCTATTTGCAAAGAACACCAAACTATAATGACCAGGTTGATATTACCAGTTTTGAAATATTAGGTGGTTGTTTGGTAGCAGGAGTGGTTGCCTCAATTGCTCTGAAAAATCCATTTCCTTTGGTTGGAGGTTTTTTTGTTGGTCTAATTGCAGCAGGTATATATCATCCGTATGCAGGATCGCAGGATTAGTTTGTTATTCTAGTGGAACCGTCTTCCTTAAATTAAAAAACCGACCAAAAGGTCGGTTTTAATTGCGTCCCCAGGGGGATTCGAACCCCCGCTGCCGCCGTGAAAGGGCGGTGTCCTAGGCCTCTAGACGATGGGGACAATTCATTAATTATCAGGTCTCGCCATGTAGCAAAGCGCCAATATAATGTCAATAAAACTCGATAATTGTTGAGAAATAAGCAACATTTTTTGTTTTTTGCCGATAATTATAATAGAGTGCAATAATAAAAGGAGATTTAAACCTTGTCAGATCATTTCAGAATAATTGATGGCAGGTTAGAGTTTAGGGCAAATAGAGAATTTGCCCCTCCTGATTATACCCATGATCTAGCTGAACTTCCTAGATGGGCTGGTTTTTTTCCGTCTGAAACTTGTTCTGTTGATGCAGTTGATCCAGAAGCTGCTTGCTATGAATTTGAAAATCAATTCATTGATCAATATCAAGATATGGGCCGCATTGAAGTTGAACGCATGGTTGCTTGTGGCAGGCCTCAATGGTTCTTGGGGGTTTCCCCTAACACTGGTTCTCATCGTGTTGTTTATTATCTAAACCTTAATGATCAAAGATTTGCTGTGGTTGTTGAAGAAGAAGAGACAAAAACAGCAGCTTATGTTAGAGATCTGATTACGCTTGGTGTTGAAAACATGGCTGAACATCAATCATCAGGGAACCTCTCTTTTTCACTTGATTTGCTTTCTGGGGCAATAGTTGCCTTAACTGGACATGAACCAATCTTTCAATCATATAGGAGAGAGTGCCGATCCTCAACTGGCGATTCACACAATACTGTTCCTATCGAACAAGATTGTCGTACTATTTCCAGATTTGATTTTCTAGATGTTGTTGATCTTAGCGAGATTGAAAATCAAGAATGTCAACTTTCTGAACGAGCCAGCCAGGCCAGTGAAATTTTTCCAATCCTATATGGCTTGATTTATAGTGGATATTCTTTCTTAGATTCTCCAGGTAGAATTTCAAGCTCAGCAAGGTATTTCAGATTTGTAGGCCATCCAGATGAAACTCTGTTTTTCCCAAACCTTTATACAACTTCGCCATTTGCTAGATAAAAACAATTTACTGCAAGTTTGACTTTAGCATTTATTTTAGTATTAATAATATTCCGATATTTAACGAGGGAGATTAAAATGCTAAAGTTTGATTTTGCTAATTGTAAATCAGATGCAGTTGGTTTTGAACACGGTATTACGCCTCATGATTTGAAAAATATAAAGCCCAGGGTTATTTCAGCGCACAAACAATTAAAAAATTGGCAAGGCACACAAGACGCCATTTTTCTAGATCATCCTTTTGAACCAGGTTTGGCTGAAAAATTTCGCAAAGCAGGGGAGCAGGTTCAACATAGTTTTGATAATCTAGTTGTTTTGGGAATCGGCGGATCTGCGCTTGGCCTTCGTTGTCTGGCCAATGCTTGTCTTAATTCTCAGCACAATTTGCTAGATCGAAAACAGCGCAAGAATGCGCCAAAACTTTTTGTATGCGACAACATTGATCCTGATTCGTTTGGTAGTTTGCTGGAAACTCTCAACTTAAAAGAAACTTGTTTTAATGTAATCTCTAAATCTGGTGGCACAACAGAGACCATGGCTCAGTTTTCCTATTTATTGCCGATTTTAAAAACCAAATTTGGCAGCAAGTGGAAGGACCATGTTTTTGTGACCACAGATCCAGCCAGAGGTTTGCTTAGAAAGTTTGTAACTCAAGAAGGAGTTCGTTCGTTTGAAGTTCCGCCTAAGTTGGGTGGTAGATATTCTGTTCTTTCTTCTGTTGGTCTTTTTCCAGCTGCTTGTTTGGGGTTAGATGTTGAATCTATTTTAGATGGCGCCATGGATATTGTTAAAATATGTCAAGACGAGGAATTAGAGACCAATCCTGCTTATTACCATGCTGTAATTAGCCATATCATGTTAGAGATAAAAAAGAAGAATATCTCAGTGCTGATGCCCTATGCAGATCATTTGGCGTTATTTGCAGATTGGTATGTTCAACTTTTTGCTGAAAGTTTAGGTAAAGAAGGCCAGGGCATGACTCCGGTTAAGGCCATTGGCTCAACAGATCAGCACTCCCAGATTCAGCTTTATATGGATGGACCTAATGATAAATTAATTACCTTTGTTGGCGTGGAAAAATTTAAGAAAAATAATGTTATTACCCATCCTCTGGAATCATTTGATTATATTAAAGGTTATGGCTTGGGCGATATTTTAATTGCCTCGCAACATGCCACTACCAAAGCCTTAACAGTTGCCAAGCGGCCAAATATTACAATTACTTTGCATGAAGTAACGCCCAGGGCCATGGGACAATTGTTTATGTTTTTTGAAATTTCCACAGCCTTTATTGGCGCTTTGGCTCAGATCAATCCTTTTGATCAACCAGGCGTGGAACTAGGTAAAAAACTGCTTAAAGAAATCTTGTCGAATAAGTGATGATTTAGATTCATGCTTCGACAGGCTCAGCATGAACGGAATATCATTGGCATGAACAGAATATCATTGGCATGAACAGAATACCGTTCGCATGAACAGAATACCGTTCGCATGAACAGAATACCGTTCGCATGAACAGAATACCGTTCGCACTGAGCTTGTCGAAGTGTGTAATGTCAATTACTGCCAAATAGACTTTCGCTTAGCCAGGTTGGTATTTAGCATTTGCTGAATTTTTTTCCGCACCTGTTCAGATAACCTTAAAACCAAATGATCATTATCAGCATCATTTGCTTTATATTTATCAAACAAGATTGGTTTACCAAAAATTATTTTCCACTTGCTGGGTAGAGGAACTAATCCCAAAGGACCCAGCCAGGGAAAAGTTGGTGTGATAGGCACATACGGAACATTTATTTTTTCCCCCAGGGTTTTAGAGCTCCAAAGAATCGGGTGAATTTCTTCAGAGCCAATTATGGCAGTAGGAATAATTGGCGCTTTTGATTTTATAGCTGTGCGAATAAATCCGCCTTTACCAAACTTCTGCAACTTGTAGCGTTTGTCATATGGCTTGCCAATTCCTTTAACGCCTTCAGGAAAAACCAGAATCAGTTCATTTTTTTTCAGCAAGTGCATAGCATTTTGCGGACTGGCACGAACTCCACCTGCTTTTTCAATCAAGCAACCAAGATAGGGTAGTTCAAACACAAAGTCGTGCACTAAAAAACGCACCGGACGTTTATAGCGATGTTTATTCAAAACCGCTAAATTCACCATGGCGCCGTCATAAGGGATGCTACCCGCATGATTAGCAACAATAATAGCTTTTTTATTAGGGATGTTTTTGATGCCTACTGTGCTTACTCTAAAATAATGTTGATAAAGAAATTGAAAAAAAGGTCTTAAATACCAAACTAAGTTTGGATCTAAGCCAAGCTCCTCTAGGGTTTTTTTAACCTGATCGGCTTTTTTTGGCGGCATGGTAGCAATACAAGGTTATAAAAAATAATAATGAATCAATTACCGCACCAACTAAATAATAGAAAACATAATCATATTTTAGAAAGCAAAAAATAAATCCACTTGCAGTGACAAATTTTCCAAAAATAACTATTTTTAAATAATCCATGAGTCGCAAAAAATCACTTTGGGCAATAAAACACGCATAAGTTAGAACTGCAGTGTAGCCAACAGCCAAAACCAACCAAAATTTATGAGCTTCAAGTTCAATGGCTTGGGTCTTAAAGCCAAATACGACTTGGCCTAAATCTGAAAGATAATTTAAGCTCCAAGTTGGCAGGATAATAAAAAGTATAGTGGCTAAGAAAAATAAAACCAATAACACTCGGGTTAAGGTTAGTAAGCCGCGTTCTTGTTTGGTCAGTCCAGCTTCTCTCATATTTTGAAAGATTAGCAGACTTGTTTGGTTGAGTCAATTCGTACCATGCCTAATAACTTAGAATTGCAACTGACCTTTCATTACTACTATAACATTGGCATTGGATAAAAATTGATCAAACAAGGCATCACCAGTTGGTGAGTCTGATAGAGTTGTTTCCAAATGCATGGTAATGGAACCTTGGGAGTATGGTTCAGTAGTTGTCACTTTTAAATTTGGAATATCAAAATCAGCCATAGCTGCTACGCCAGCAGTGATATCTTCTGGCAAAAGCTCACCTAAGACAAAACGTACTCTAAAGGAAACTCCTTCCAGATTGATTCGACTGCCATCAAAGGTTCCTGTTGCAATTACATCTTCA
The DNA here is from genome assembly GCA_043823065.1 of Pseudomonadota bacterium. Taxonomy (GTDB): domain Bacteria; phylum UBA10199; class UBA10199; order 2-02-FULL-44-16; family DYJF01; genus JBDRBB01. The sequence continues at coordinate 12,143 of JBDRBB010000024.1, forward strand.
GAACCAGAAATAATAAGAGTTGCAGTTACGCCAGAAGGCAGCTCTGGAATTTCTTCACTGCGCAGCACCATCAAAGCTACAGGAAAATCTTCCATCTCAATAGAGATTTCACTACCGTTTAATCTGAATTTCACATCACCAGCTAACTCTAGCTCTCTAGGACCGCCAGCATAAAGCTGTGGTATATCTATGGCAAAGCCACCACTATAGCAGGCTATGCCGCCACCAGGATTGCATTCCCCTGGTATTCCACCTGCGACAGTTTCTCCATGAGGACCTGGTCTGGCAAAGCCAACTAACTCAATTTGAATTACACCTTCTTTTGGGTAATCATAAGTAGCTTGCAAGATGCTGCGATGAATTGCTTCTCTTTCTGCCTGCTGCTGTTCTTGCATTCTTTCTTCTACTTCTTCTGGAGAACCAGGAATCCAGCGTTCAGGATGGCCTGTTTCCCAGCCACCATAATTGGCAAATGTAGTTTCCATGTTTTGCGGTTCATATACAGCGATAATAGCTAAAGATCCACCTGGAGGTACTACAATATCTTGTAGACCAACATTTTGTCCGCTAAGTTCAACCGCATTAATTTGAAAGTGGCCGACTGCATTTGAGCCTTTATCAAAACCAATGCCTCTGATATGTTGTTCTTTCTCCTGATCAGGGTTTTGGATGAAAATAATTTTTTGATCTTGCATGGTGATTGGCGTAACTTCAAAATTTTCCACACGCCAAGAGGAAAATTGGTCGCCAGAGCAGGAGACCATAGACAATAAACAACAGACCATAGATAAGATGAGTAAAAACTTGTTGAGATGTTTATTCATTTTAATCAATTTCTTCACTAAAATTGCTACTAAAAGCTAGGTGCAATGCGCAATAATGCACAGCAGCACCAAGTGCCTAGTTATCGGTCATAAAACCAAAAAGTTGCGAACTTTTTTCAAACCTGGTAATATTTATAAATATCTGAAATTGTTCATTATATATAATATGGTGATATTGCGTTTGGAAGTGTTGCCGAGCGGGCGGGGAAGCGAGTCAATACTTCCAAGAAGCAATATCATTGGTTATATATTTAGATAAGGAGTAATTATGGAACTAGATAATATTAGGGTTAGTGTTTCGGGAAATATTGGTTACTTAAAGATTGATCGACCTGCAGTAAAAAATGCTTTGGATCAAGCGACTCTAAATCAACTTGCCCTTGGCTTGGCTCAATTAGCAGAAGACAAGCAAGTCAAAGTTATTGTGCTTACAGGTGAGGATAACTCTTGTTTTTCTGCTGGTGCTGATATTGAGGCTTTGGCTAAGATGACTATAGCCCAAGTAGAAGAATTTATCAGTCAAGGTCATCGTTGTTTTACTGAAATTGAAGTTGTTTCCAAACCGGTTATTGCTGCTATTTCAGGATATGCTTTAGGTGGTGGTTTTGAGTTGGCTTTAGCTTGTGATTTTATCTATGCTACTCAAAGCGCTAAGTTTGGTCTGCCAGAGGTTAACCTGGGTATTTTTCCAGGTTTTGGCGGTACTCAAAGGCTGCCTAGATTGATTGGTGCAGCAAGGGCCAAAGAGCTAATTTTTTCTGGGAGGATTATTGATGCCAACCAGGCACTGGATTTAGGTATAGTGAATAAGGTAGTGCCAGAAGCAGAGCTTTTAGAACAGGTCAAAAAGCTAGCTAAAGAAATTTCAGCCAATAGCCAGATTGCCATTGGTTTGGCTAAACACGCTATTAATGCTGGTGATACTAAAAAAATTGAAGAAGGTTTAAATATTGAAAGAGATGATTTTTATAAATGTTTTCAGACCAAAGACCCTGAAAAAGGCTTTAAGGCGTTTCTCAATAAAACCAAGCCTGAATTTTAAAAAACAAGCAACATTTTTAGAAACTAGCCGAAAACAAATAAGCTTATGAAATATCTAATTTTAAGCATATTTGGGATTTTGATAGGTTTAACCTCAACACCTAGCAAAGCTGGGCAGGTGTATGAGATAAGAGACCTTGGCCCATTGATTAGGCTTCAAGTCAATTTGGATCAGGATAATGATGGTTTATCCGATGCTGAAGAAGAACGCCTAGGCATTTTCCCAGATAATTGCGATTCAGATGAAGATGGGCTATTTGATGGAATAGAAGCTGGAATTATAAAGCCAGCAAATCCTGATATTGAAAACGATTGCCATGGTTTACAGGGCGCAGGGAGTAACTATCACAATCCATACTTGTTAGATCCCTTAAATCCAGATTCAGATGGCGATGGTTTGCTAGATGGTGAAGAAGATTTTAATGGCAATGGCTGGGTAGATAGTGATGAAAGTGATCCTACAATGGAGGATACAGATCGGGATGGTATTATAGATGGCATTGAAGCTTTTGCTGATTTTGATGAGGACGAGATTCCTGATTTTGATATTAACTTGATTAAAGCCGGACCAGATTGTTCTCCGCCCCAACATATTTATGATTTGGATTGTGATGGCATACCAAATTGGGTGGATATTGATTCAGATGGAGATGGTTGTCCTGATTCAGAAGAGGGTAAGCGTGTTGATCGTAATTCGAATAATATCCCAGATGTATATGATAATGAAGCAAAACAATGTGCCGTGGCCAGTGATGGAGGAGGCAGCGTTTCTTTTGGAGGCAGTGGATCTTCTTTGACTCAAGAACAAGATGAACCTTCAACTTCAGGAAAAACTCCAGCTTGGCTAACTGATCAAAGTGGAGGCAGCGCCTGCAGTTTAATATCAAATTCTTCCCAAGCTAGTAGCGAAGTTTTTTTATTGTTAGCATTGTTGGTAATTTTTGTTTTCCGTAGAATAGGTATCCCAATTCTTTAAAAGGTCAATGGTCTATTGTCCATGGTCAATAGACGGTTTTTTAAATTACTTTCTTGACTTTTCCCCCAACTTGTTGTTTTTGAAACTAAATTAATTCTTGCTTGTAAGAACAAAAGGTTTTATAATCTAATTTGAAAGCTAAAATTAAAGGGATATCTTTTGAAAAAAGCAATTGATGTTACAATTATGGGGCAAAAATTCCAGGTGCGCAGTGATTCGAATGAAGAATATGTAGTAAAAATTGCCTCATATGTTGATAAAAAATTAAATGAAGTTCTACAGAGCACCAAATCAGTTGCTTCCATGCAAGTAGCATTGTTAGGCGCTATGAATATTGCAGATGAATTCTTTAAATATCAAGATGATAGACAGAAAAAGTTAAGTGATGTTGAAGATAAAATTAAAGATATGATAGAGTTGGTTGATACTCAAATTTAACATTGTTCTTTGAAGATTTGTTTGTAAAAGATACCCCCTGCGAGGTGCGTGCTTAGGTATTAAAAAATTTATTAAACCGATAAATTTTTTTTGGGGGTTGTCCCTAATCGTGGTGAGCAAGCCCCTGCCAGAAAGAAGGGGAAGCCTAAAGCGATGAAATGACTCCCACCTGTGAAGAGCAGGGTTTAAAAATTACGATACCACACGGCTTTTGTGGGGGATTTTTTATTTTGCTGACATAGTCAGCAAAATATCCCGAGCTTGTCGAGGGATGTACATTAAATATTGAAATATTTTTTGAGTATGTATATAGTTTGAAGAATTGAAGATAAAAAAGAAAGCGCTGGAAAAGAAAGGGTTGCTTAACATTTAAGAAATATAGATTATTGGGTAATAAATAATTTTTGTAGTAATATGAAAAAGAATAATTTTATTAACAATTTAGCTTGTAAAATAAGAAACATATCCCAATTAAACTATCATAAATAGTTATTAAACCCTTTCTATATCTTCTAGTCTTTCTTTCACTTTAAAAATACTGTTTTTAATTTGTGTGGAGTTTTTCATGGAAACCAATCCACAGCTTTATGATCAGATGATGTCAACTCTTCAGGAATTAAAGTCAAGTTTTGTTACTGAAGCCAGCACTATCATTCAGAAAAGAGTTTTGCTAATGGAGGAGTTTCGTACTGCTTTAAGGGTTGGGTTATATGCTCCGTTTGGTAATGAGGTTAAGACAGATATGTTATTTACAGAGGGGGATAGAAACCGCAAAGAGCTTTATTATCCAGTGCGAGATGCAAAAAATGAACGCTTGGTTTTTTTTCGCATATCTAATCTAGCTGAACTTAGACCTAGTTTAGGTGGCATTCATCAGTTAATCGGAGCAACTAGTGGTTTAAGGGATGTTAATACTTTAGAAACACTTATTATAACAGGTTTGGCATTTGATCTCCATGGTGGAAGATTAGGTTTTAGTAAAGGAATTTTTGATCAGACCCTATTGGATTTTCGGGGGAAGCGTATTGCTATAGCCTATGATTTTCAGATTGTTCCTCAATTACCAATGGTGCTTCGAAAACAAAAAGTGGATCTGATTATTACAGAGTCTAGGGTAATTCGTTGCTAAACTTATTACTTTAGACTTTGAACTGATTTTAGGAGGTGTCTGATGGCACCATATATTTGGCAAATTATTATTGGTATCATCGCGTTAGCAGGTGGTTTGGGTTTAGGGCTATTAATTCGACGTAAGATTGATAAACAATTGGTGCAAAATGCGCAAAGCAGAGCTGAAAATATTTTAAAGGAAGCTGAGCAAGAATCTAAAAATACTAGAAAGGAAGCAGAGCTTGAGGCAAAAGACATTCGCCTAAAGGCTAAGACAGAAACAGATCGCGAAGTTGCTGAAAAACAAAAAGAGTTACAGGTAGTAGAAAAAAGATTGCAGGTCAAAGAAGATAATTTGGAAAAAAGAATCAATCTGGTGATGGCTAAGGAAGATGAGCTTGGTAAACAAGAACAAAGCATTAAAGACCGCAAACAACATATAGAAGATTTGGAAAAGCGGCATATGGAATTAGTTTCTGAGGCTAGACGCAAGTTGGAAAAAATAGCTGGGGTGTCAGCTGAAGAAGCCAAAAAGCTTTTACGCGAATCTCTGCAAGATGAAGCCAAGCAAGAAGCTGCTAAGATGATCAAAGAAATAGAAGATAAAGCTAAAGAAGAAGCCAAGAAAAAGTCACAATATATTATTAGTTTGGCTATAGAACGTATGGCTTCGGAATACACCGCAGAAAGGTCTATTTCAGTTGTTCCTTTGCCTAATGATGAAATGAAAGGTCGAATCATTGGTAGAGAGGGGCGTAATATCAGGGCGTTGGAAGCAGCAACTGGCATCGATTTTGTAATAGATGATACTCCTGAAGCAGTAGTTTTATCAGGATTTAATCCAATTCGCAGAGAAATAGCTCGGGTGACCTTAGAAAATTTAATTGCCGATGGTCGTATCCATCCCACGCGAATTGAAGAAATGGTAGCTAAAGTCACTAAAGAAATTGAAACAACTGTCAAAGAGACTGGTGAACAAACTGCAGTTGATCTTAACATTAATAATCTTCATCCAGA
>JBDRBB010000025.1:0-64693 GCA_043823065.1 Pseudomonadota bacterium
TCTAATTTATGCTCCTGGTGCAGTTATCAAAATATCTGCCCTCTTTTTGCACATAAGTTTCGAACTGAAACACTTTCCAAAGAACAGTATGCTAATGAAGACGGTGTTTCACTGGTTAACAAACTCTCAGAACTTGACGCCCGAAAAAGTGAGCTGACAGCTGAGCTTGCTGTTGTTAAAGAACAGATGGAGGAAATTAAAACAGCAGCCATTGAATTTGCCCTCAAGCAAGGCGTTACCCGCCTCTTTGGCGCTGACCATGAACTTAAAATAAAAGAAGGGATCGCACTTGAGTATCCAGGCTCAAAAGATTCTGGTCGTGCTGAATTTGAAAAAGCCTTGCGCGATTTGAATATCTGGGAACAAGTAACTGCTCTTAATTCACAATCATTTAAATCATATGCAAAAAAACATGGCTGGCTAGCTTCTGTTCCAGAGGAAGTGGCGGATTTTGTAAAAATCTCTCCTACAAAAACCGCTCATCTTGCACGCCCAAAGGAAAAATAAGAAACTACACCCCCCCCCAAAAAAACATCAAGGACAATTAGGTCCAAATGTTACGTGGACCTTTGTCGCTGCTGAGCAATGCCGCAAACCATAATTGTCATCATAAGCATAAGCATAGGTACTGTTATTGCACATGGCATGAATAGCAGTTACATAGCCATTGCTAGCGCCTGGACCAGCGCGGCACTGGGCAGAAGTTACGCAAGTATCTGGATGGGCTTCGCACTCGGCATCAGTTGAATATGGTGTTGGGCAGCAATAAATAATTGGCGGATCACTATCTTCAGCCAAGCCATAACCATCATAAGTGGGATAGTTAAATTTTTTGCACGGAGAATAGCAACCTATAATTGCATCTGAAGTATTTTTAACCCGCAAATCAGCACTGGCATATTGCGGAAAGATTGTTCCGGTTCTGCCTTCGCTCAAGTTGGCTGTGGTTGGGCATTGATTAAAATCCAAACTTGAACAATCTACAGCTTCACACGGGGCGCCACTGTCAGTGGTAGTGTTGTCAGTAACACTGGTGGTAAAGGGAAGCGTATAACCATCAACCGCGCTCATGTTCCAGTATGTATCGCCAATAACATTGCCTTGCGGTGTAGTGCCGCATTGACTTGCATTAGACAGCACACAACCCCAGGTTGATTCCAACTTGGAATCAACTGGTGGCGGACAATTGGTACATGGATCAGAACTTTGACCAATAGTACAATTTTGCCCGCTGCCATCGCAACCAGTCTTGGGCCAGAATCTGGTGGAAGCCTGCCCGGCTTCAGGTATAGCCCACTCATGAGACTCTCCTGCATCTAACTTAACCACTGCTGGAACACTAGACGGCATATTTTGCTGCTGGATCCAGATAGCATAGCTGCAATTGTTGGTTATTTTCAAACGCTCTGTTTGCGTACCTCCACCGCCTCCACCGCCACCACCAACTGTATTAAAAGAAGCTTGAAAACCCGCAAAAGCATTGCCATCTACCTGAATATCGCTGGTCAAACAAACCGTATATCCCCCACTACCAACCAAATCGCTAGCAGGAGTAAGATCAGCATAGCTGGCAGTTGGGGAATGAACAGCAGAAGTTACAGAAGCTGCTAAGGCATTACTTACATCGCATATTGCTGGATTAAATGTTGCTTTGGACATAGCTGCAAGATTGGCAGCTGCTGCAGGTGTTTCCACAATAAAAAAGGAAGCTGTGGTAATTGACGAATTTGCTACTGTTCCAGAAAAGGTATAGCGAAACGGCTCATTAACCGCCACATCTGTCTGGCCATCAAGGGTGTTAACATCAACTACTGTAGTGGTTCCTCCTCCAGAACCTCCACCACAACTGCTGATCAACAAAATTGCCAGACTACTAATAATCAAATAATATTGCTTCATATATCCCCCTTTTTTGCTCACCTACTATAAGTACGCTATTAAATTTTAATTTTCAAATGAATACTTTTTCATAATAATAGCAAGACTTATGCATTATATTTACATTATTCAATGTGCAGATGATTCATATTATACTGGTTATACAAATGATATTGCTCGGCGGTTAAAGGCACATAATCAAGGCAAGGCTAGCCGCATTACACGCAGCAAGTTGCCTGTTAAGCTGGTTTATAAAGAAAGTTTTTCCCAAAAAAGCGAAGCCTTAAAGCGTGAAGCAGAAATAAAGAAATGGCCTAGAGCAAAAAAAATTGCGCTGATAAATCTTGTTGCTTACCATACCCCTGAATCTGAATGCCATTAGCAATTATCTGACTCAGCTGAATGGGCTGCGGTTAAGAAACTGTAGCATTAGTTTAAATAATTAAATAGTTTTCCCAATCCAATAAATTTGATCATCAATCTTCTTTTGTTCAATTAACCCTTGCTCTTGTAATTTTTGCAAATATTTTATTACTTCGTTGGGATGTAAATTAAAAGTACGGGCAATCTGCTCAATAGTGCCTGGCCTGCGCTGACACATGCCTAAAATATCTTGCAGAGAACCTGCACTTTCAATCTGTCTATGCTTAGGAAACGAAGCTATAACTTCTGCCGGCGGTGTAAAACGCCTGGCAATTTGCTCCATTTTTTCTTTGCTAACCGCTTGGCATATTACTTCTGCCGGCGGTCTGGATACAGTATTAAGTTGAACCTTGTCCGGCTCAATCAATTTGACAATATCAACTAACTGAGCAATCTCTTTATCATTGTCATTTATTCCAACTAATAAAAAAATCTCCAGCCAGATCTTGCCAAAATATTCCTGCCTGAAAGCAATTAAACCATCTTTCATTTGTTCAAAACTTACAGCTTGATGCGGACGATTAACCTGCTCGAAACTATCTACCGAACCTGCATCAAGAGAAGGAACGACCAGGTCGGCTTTAAGCAAAGCCTGACGCACTTGTTTTTGCCATAAAAGCGAGCCATTGGTCAGCACCGCCACCGGAATTTTGGTAAGCTTTTTAATGGCCATAATTATTTCCGCCAAATCCGAATGCAAGGTCGGCTCACCTGAACCGGAAAGAGTAATATAATCTGCTTTAATACCTTTAGCTAAAATATCTTTTAGCTCGCTTAAAATATCTTGAACTGAAACATATTTTTTGCGCTCAACTGTTTTATCTGTGGTTAAGCCCAATTGACAATAAAGGCAATCATAACTGCAGGTCTTGTAAGGAACAAGATCAAGGCCCAAAGAACGGCCCAAACGTCTGGACAGCACAGGGCCATAAATATGTTTGTATTTTTTTTTAGTTTCAGATGGATTGTAAAACATTAAAATATTGACTCCATAAATTTAGAAACATATTAACATATGATCATAATCCGGTAAAGGCCCGTTGTTTAATTTTGGTTAACATAAATGTTTAAAACTATTTCTCTAGAATTAAAAAGGCATGCTCCTTTTACTTTTTTTGGCGCATTGACTGGCATAATTATTATGCTGTTTTGCCAAAAAATACCGCATAATCTTTCATATAATATATTCTATATACTTCATCCAATTCACGTTGTGCTTAGTGCTTTAGTAACAGCTTCTATGTATAAGCTACATAAATGTAAACGGATTGGAACTAAATGTATAACCGGTAAATGCAATTTATGGATTTTAATTATTATTGGTTATACCGGTGCAATAGGCATTGCCACCATTAGCGATTCAATTATTCCATATTTAGGAGAAACATTACTGAATATGCCCAACAAGGGTATCCATATTGGGTTCATTGAAAAATGGTGGCTGGTAAATCCCTTGGCCTTATTGGGCATTGCTACTGCATTTTTTAAGCCAACCACAAAGATCCCTCATGCTGGCCATGTTTTGTCGAGCACTTGGGCCTCCTTATTTCATATTATTATGGCTATGGGGGCTGGGTTAAGTTGGTTTTCATATATCATTGTCTTTATCTTTTTATTTTTTTCTGTCTGGCTTCCTTGCTGCTTAAGCGATATTATTTTTCCTCTTCTCTTCGTTAAAGAACCCAAAAACACTTGACTTTAGTTGCCATAATAGTTATAAACATATGTTCATAATGGAGTAAATATGGTCAGGCCGCACATAAATAGAAGGATTAGGGGGGAACCTGCTGTCACCTATTTTAAGCCCCAAGGTATCCCTTTAAGGGTATTGGAAGAAATCAACCTTACCCTGGATGGTTTGGAGGCTTTGAAGTTGGCTGACGAGCAAGGTCTATATCACGACGCAGCAGCTAAAAAAATGGGGGTTTCCCGCCCTACTTTTGGCAGAATACTTGCTCAAGCTAGAAAAACAGTTGCTACTGCAATTATTCAGGGAAAAGCGCTGCGTATTGAAGGTGGAGTCGTACAGCAGGTGCAACCACGTGGCTGCTGCCGACGAGGTTGGGGTAGATGGTAAATTAATTTAAATAAAGGAGGTGTTTTATGCCAAGAGGAGATGGAACAGGCCCAATGGGCCAAGGACCAAAAACAGGTAAAGCAATGGGCCATTGCGCTGGTTTTAACACACCTGGCTACTTGAATTCCGGACGAGGATTGTTCGGCGCCGGTCGTGGCGGCATGCCCTGGGGAGGCGGACGAGGCCGCGCTTGGGGAGGCGGCAGAGGCAGAGGTTTTGCCCAAGGCTTTGGCCGTGGGTGGAGTCCAGCACCAGCCTGTGATTATGGCTGGGATTATGCACCTCAACCCATCAGCCCAGAAGATGAACGCACTTACTTAAACGATCAATTAGTTTTTTTGGAAAAAGAAATTCAGGAAATCAAAAAACGCCTAGCTCAAATTGACGAAAAAAAGGACAAAAAATGAAAATATTAATTACAGCAACAGATAATTCATTAGATGCTCAAGTCGATCCGCGTTTTGGCCGGGCTAAGTTTTTTGCTGTTTATGAAACTGATAATGATCAAGTTGAATTCATAAGCAATGAACAAAATCTAAATGCTGCCAGCGGAGCTGGAATTCAAGCTGGTTCAAATGCTGTTAAAACAGGAACAAAAGTTGTAATTACCGGCAACTGCGGTCCAAAAGCTTTTCGTACTTTAAATGAAGCAGGCATTAAAATTATTAGTGGAGCAAGCGGAACAATTAAAGAAGTGGCTGAAAAATTTAAGAAAGGTGAATACCAATACTCAACTGAAGCAAATGTTGAAGGACATTGGTAAACCTTAAATAATAGGAGGAACTATGCCCAGAGGTGATGGTACCGGTCCATTTGGCCAAGGTCCAAGTGGTGGAGGCGGTGGTAGGGGAGCAGGCGGACGTGGTCGCCAAGGTGGTTTTGCCGCCGGCCCAGGCGGAGAATGTATGTGTCCAAAGTGCGGGCAAAAAACTGCTCACACTCGCGGCACTCCCTGTAACAGCATGAAATGCCCTAAATGCGGTACTTTAATGACTAGGTCTCTATGATTATAACCATAGGAAGTGGAAAAGGCGGCACAGGCAAAACCACTGTAGCCACAAATCTTGCCTTGTGTCTGGAAAAACATAATATCCCGGTTCAATTTATAGACTGCGATGTTGAGGAACCTAATGCTAATCTGTTCCTAAAAGCAGATATTAAATCCAGAGAACCTGTAACAGTAATGGTACCAGAGATAGATGAAAAACTCTGCATCCATTGCGATCAGTGTGCAAAGTTTTGCCGATTTAATTCTTTGGTAGTTTTTCCAGATAAAGTGCTGATATTCCCAGAAATGTGCCATTCTTGCCAGGGTTGTGTCATCATCTGCCCATTTGATGCCATAAAACCAAAACAACGAGCAATTGGCACAATCGAACTTGGGCAATTAAAGCAAATGAAATTTGCCCAGGGCTTAATAAATATTGGTGAAGCCAGAGCCACACCAGTGATTGCCAAACTGCAATCCTTTATAGCTCCTAATCTAACAACTATTTTAGATGCGCCTCCTGGTACGTCTTGCCCATTTGTGGAAACACTTAAAAAAAGCGATGTGTGCGTATTGGTAACAGAGCCCACACCTTTTGGCTTAAACGATTTGAAACTAGCAGTGGAAGTCACTGAAATCTTTAACATTCCCAGAGGTATAATAATTAATCGTTCTGATATCGGCGATGATCAAGTTGAAAAATACTGCCAGGAAAAACAAATTGAAATCTTAATGAAAATTCCACATGACCTGAAAATTGCCCAGGCCTATTCTAATGGCATCCCTATTGTTGAAGCATTACCTGAGTATGAAAATAAATTTTTGGAGCTACATAAAAAAATAATTAAATTGAAAGAAAACAAGAGATGACCAAAACCATTGTCATAATTAGCGGCAAAGGCGGCACTGGCAAAACCAGCATAACAGCTTGCCTGGCCCTTTTAGCCAAAAAAGCTGTTCTAGCAGATTGCGATGTGGATGCTGCTGATCTTCACTTATTGCTTTCACCTAAAATTCAGGAAGAAAAACCTTTTATAAGCGGAGAACAAGCTTTGATTGATCCTGAAAAATGCATTAATTGTGATAAATGTCGCCGGGCTTGCACCTTTTCGGCTATTAATGAAACTTATGCTGTTAATCCAATCGATTGCGAAGGCTGTGCAGCTTGCACCCTTGTCTGTCCAGTAAATGCTATCACCATGATTCCAAGTGAGTGCGGCAAATCTTTTATTTCAGAAACCAGGGCCGGCCCCATGGCTCATGCCAAACTTTTTCCAGGAAAAGAAAACTCCGGAAAACTTGTTTCCTTGGTCAGATCAAAAGCTCAAGAATTAGCCAAGCAAAATAATGCTAATTTTATTCTGGTAGATGGACCACCAGGAGTTGGTTGCCCGGTTATTGCCTCAATTGGCAATACAGATATTGCCTTAATTGTTACTGAACCAACAGTATCTGGAGTTCACGATTTAAAACGTGCCCTGCAATTAACTCAACATTTTAAAATTAATTCTGCAGTACTTATTAACAAAAGCGATATCAATGAACAAATCTCAACAGAGATTGAAGATTTTTGTAATTCTCAAAATATAATAATTGCCGGCAAAATTCCTTATACAACCGAGTTTGTAAAAGCTCAACTTGCCGGCCAAACCATAATCGAATACATAAAAAAGGAGAACAAAGATGAAGATAGCTATACCCCTAGCCAACGGCAAATTATCACTGCATTTCGGTCATTGCGAGAATTTTGCTTTAGTTGAAGTGGATGAAAAACAGAAACAAATTATAAATAAGGAAATATTAGCTGCCCCACCTCACGAACCTGGCTTATTACCGCGCTGGCTTGGTGAAAAAGGAGCTAATGTAATTATTGCTGGCGGCATGGGACAGCGCGCTCAAACATTATTTGCCCAGCAAAAGATTAAGGTTTTTGTTGGAGCAAGTTCAGCAACTCCAGAAGAGATTGTTGAAGCTTATCTTAACGATGCTCTTATTTCAGGGACAAACCTTTGCGATCATTAAGTCAGCTTTACATTAGTAACTTGAAAATTGATGCATAAGCTAATATTACATTTAACAATTTTATTGATAGTAACTATAATTATATGTTTGACTGTGCGTCAACATTCGCTTTTAAAATCTAATAATGTGAGCTTAGAAAAAATTAATTCAATGAAAAATAATCAGCAATCAAAGATTAAAATTACTATTGTTTATGACAATAATGCTTATAACCCAGAGCTAACTACGGCCTGGGGATTTGCCTGCATCATTGAAATGCCCGAGCAGACGATTCTTTTTGATACAGGCGAAGATGGCCGCATTCTTCTTGAAAACATGGGAAAAATGGGGATTACCCCTCAAAAAATCGATATGGTTTTTCTTTCCCATATTCACAGTGATCATACTGGCGGTTTGATTGATTTACTCAAGCAAAATTCTAAAATAAGCGTTTATTACCCTCACTCCTTCCCAGAAGTTTTTGAACAACAAATTACAGCTTTGGGTGCTAAAGCAAAGAAAGTTGATCTTCCTCAAGAGATTGCCCCTAATATCTTTACCACTGGCGAAATGGGAGGGTTAATCAAAGAACAATCATTGGTTATTAAAACCAATAAAGGGCTATTGATAATAACCGGCTGTTCACATCCGGGCATTGTCAAAATAATTAACCAAGCAAAAAAAATCACTCAGGCCAAACCATATTTAGTAATCGGCGGTTTTCATCTAAGAGATGCTTCTACTGTTGAATTGAACGCAATTATTAATGATTTCAAATTGGCCGGAGTTAGAAAAGTAGGCCCAGCACATTGTTCTGGGCAACAAGCAGGTGCTTTATTTAAGAAGGCTTTTGGCAACAACTATATTCCTGCTGGCGCAGGCACTGAAATAAACATATACTAATCAAAAAAGAAGAGAGAACCATGACAAAAAAAAACTTTGATATAATTATTGTTGGAGGAGGACCAGCTGGCATAATCAGCGGGGTTACAGCTAGAAAATATTATCCAGATAAAAGCATTTTACTAATTAAAAATGTAGCACAAGGTGTAGTCCCTTGCGGCATACCATACATGTTTTCAACTCTAAATAAACCCGAAGACAACGCTATGGGCGACGCTCCTTTGCAAAAAAATAAAATCGATTTTTTAGTGGATGAAGTAGTTGATCTAAAAAAAGATGAACATAAAATTGAAACAAAACTTGGCAATAGTTTCTCTTATCAAAAACTTGTCTTAGCCAATGGCTCTAATCCAATAATACCGCCGATTAAAGGATTGGATAAAAATGGAGTGTATGCAATTCATAAAGATATGCCCTACTTAAAGGAATTAAAAAATAAAATAGGTAGTGCTAAAAATATAGTGATCATTGGAGGCGGTTTTATTGGAATTGAGTTTGCTGATGAACTTTCTAATATCAACAATTTAAACGTTCATTTGGTTGAAGTCTTACCACGGCTGTTAATGAATTCTTTTGATCCAGAATTCAGCAAAATGGTAGAAACTAAATTAGAAGAAAAAGGAGTTAAGCTTATATTGGGCAAAAAAGTCGTAGAAATAATTGGAAAAGAAAAAGTAAAAAAAGTTAACTTAGATGATAACAACAACATAAAGGCTGATCTAATAATCCTCTGCATTGGCGCAGCTCCAAACATTAAACTTGCAGAAAAAGCCGGTTTGGAAACCATTAAATCTGGCATTTGTGTTGATGAATACATGAGAACCAGCGATAAAAATATCTTTGCCGTAGGCGATTGTGCAGGAAAAAAAGATTTTTTTACCAGGAAAATATTACCAGTAATGTTAGCATCCACAGCCACAGCCGAAGCAAGAGTAGCTGGAGCAAATCTTTTTCAGCTTAAAGTTGTACGTGAAAACAAAGGAACCATTGCTATCTATTCAACATATGTAGATGGATTAGTATTGGGCTCAGCCGGCTTAAGTGAAACAGCAGCTACTAACGAAGGCTTTGAAATAGTCAAAGGAACCGCTGAAGTGCCAAGCAAACACCCAGCCAGCTTGCCCAATACAGAAATGATTAAAGTAAAACTTATTTTTTCCAAACAATCAGAGGTTCTCATGGGAGGACAAATAAGTGGAGGAATAACTGCAGGAGAAATTATTAACAGTATTGGTTTAGCCATTCAGCAACGGGTTTCTTTAACTGAATTGGAAACACTGCAAATGGCTACGCATCCACATTTAACAGCTCCGCCTACTCAATATCCATTAGTATTAGCAGCTCAAAATACACTAAATCGGTAGACACTAGTACCTATTTGTTTGTTTTAAGCACGTTTTTAATACCGATAATGATCTGGTTTATAGGGGCCTTCTGCTGGTACGCCAAGGTATTCAGCTTGCTTTGGCGTTAGCTTGGTCAGCTTAACCCCAATTTTTCCTAAATGCAGTCTGGCTACTTCTTCATCCAATTTTTTGGGCAAGGTATAAACGCCTATTTTATAATCCTTAGTGGCAAACTCAATTTGCGCCAAGCTTTGGTTAGTAAAACTATTGCTCATCACAAAACTGGGATGACCAGTAGCACAACCCAAGTTTACCAAGCGGCCTTCAGCCAGCACGATAATTGATTTACCGGATTTTAAGGTCCACTTGTCAACTTGTGGTTTAATGGTTTCTTTTTTACAAGCAGAATTGTTATCCAGATAGTGCATCGCAATTTCATTATCAAAGTGACCAATGTTGCAAACAATTGCGCCGTCTTTCATCTTTTCCATATGCTCACCACTAATCACTTCAAAATTTCCAGTGGCCGTAACGTAAATATCACCTTCAGCTAAGGCATCTTCAATAGTGGTTACTTCATAACCTTCCATAGCAGCTTGCAAAGCGCAGATTGGATCAATCTCGGTAACAATGACGCGCGCGCCAAAACCTTTCATAGATTGCGCACAACCCTTGCCCACATCGCCATAGCCGCAAACCACCACAACTTTGCCAGCCACCATAATATCAGTGGCCCGCTTAATGCCGTCTGCCAAAGATTCGCGGCAGCCATATAAATTATCAAACTTGGATTTGGTGACAGAATCATTAACGTTCATGGCCGGAAAAAGCAGTTCTTTCTTTTCCAACATTTGATATAGGCGGTGAACACCAGTAGTGGTTTCTTCAGTAACACCCCGAATTTTTTTGGCTATATTTGTCCACTTCTGCTTATTATTTTTCAAACTAGCTTTTAGGCGATCTATAACAATCTGAAATTCCTTGTTGTCATATTTTTGTTCAGCAATAGAAACATCTTTTTCAGCTTTTACACCCTGGTGCACGATAAGCGTGGCATCACCACCATCATCAACAATTAAATCCGGGCCTGTACCATCTGGCCAGGTTAAGGCCTGCTCAGTACACCACCAATATTCTTCCAGAGTTTCACCCTTCCAGGCAAAAACTGCAGCTGAACCTGCTTTGGCAATTGCTGCTGCTGCATGATCTTGAGTGGAAAAAATATTGCAAGAAGCCCAACGCACATCAGCACCTAACTTCTTTAAGGTTTCAATGAGCACTGCGGTTTGGATAGTTATGTGCAAGCTACCCATAACTTTCAAACCCTTAAGCGGTTTTTCTTTACCGTATTTTTCACGCACAGCCATGAGCCCTGGCATTTCAGCTTCTGCCAAAACAATTTCTTTTCTGCCCCAATCAGCCAAGCTCAAATCTGCAACCTTATAGGGCAAGCTCAAATCCAGTTCAAAAACTCCGTCAGTCTTCTTCATGTTCATGATTTTCCTCCATTGCGGCCCAGGAACCTACTTTAACTAAAACAGGATGTCTAGAAAGAAAAGCCCGGGCAATTATACTCAACTACATCTTTTTGATTAATGGGATAAATGCGACAATTAGCTGGTTTGGCAGGATGTAAAATACATTGCCAGCTCTGTCCTTCTTGAATGATAAAAGGGCATTTGCGCACACAGCAGCAACGACCACACATTTGACATTCGCCTTTTCTCTTGGCTAATTGTTTTTCTATATATGCTTTACGAAAACGAATGGTAAAATATCGACGTAACCTGCCGCGCCAATTGGTGCGCAAAACCGGTAAATCTCGCCAGCCCAAATAAACTGCCCGGCCTTTTTCATCTGCAACCCGAATATAGCTTTGTTGGTTTGGACCACAGGCTGTCACTGGCCTAGCCTGGCGCTTGTGCACAAAAAAACCAAATAAAATCAAGGAAACATAGGCTGGATAAAAAATTATATGATCAATAAGGGTTCTCATAATTTGACCTGTTTTAACACATCATTTTGGATTTTCAAGAAAGATTGCGATTTTCTTAGCAACATTTTTGACAATATGCCGATATTATAGGTATAAAGATGCCTCTTTAAGGAAAGAATTCATGGATCCAATTTCTTCAATAATTTCCAACTATTACGATATCTGGCTATCTAACCCTGAAACCACAAGTTCTGTGGGACAAAATGGCTATGGCTATGAATTTGATGAAAACGGCCAAATAGCTGCTATTTATGATCCCCAAGGCAATTGCGTTGGCTATCGCGAACAAGAAATATTTATTATCGAGCAAGAAGATGCTACCTATTATTATCAGATCCAGGAAGATGGCTCTTTAATTGAAGTAGAAAATCCTGATACGTTGCAATGCTTCCTGTCTGAAGATGATTTTATCCTGCCCCAGCCACCAATAGTTGCTCAAATTGAACCTTGGCAAATGGCGCCTGTACTTATTAGAGTGCCAGAAGTTAATCCAGTAATTGCCAACCCAGTTTCAAACCCAAATAATGTTAATCAAGATCGGGAAATCGTTGAAGCACCTGAATCTCCTTTAAGTAATAATCCATCACTATGGGCTTCTTTGTCTAACTCTAATGCTGATTTGCTACTAACTGTAGTTTCAATAGCAACTTTTCCTCCTTTAACCAGAGTTGCTTTTGATATTTTTACAAATAGCTTTGCTTCAAGCAATCCAGTCTTAAGGGCAGCACATAGCCCTCAGCCAGCGCAAACTTCAACAGGATTACAAATTAGTCAAGCTGTGGAATATATTGTCGAACTAGCTGTAACCGCAGCTGTATTGTCTTATAACTCAAATGGCCAAGTGAGTTTTGCAGATGCTTTTGGTAACTTAGTAAGGTCCGAAATAGTTACAGCTGTTGGCATATCTGTTATGCCTTTGCTAGCCAATGTTTTTACTTCAAGAACTCAACCAGGTGTGATTCAAGAAAATACTGCACCAGAACAATCTCCGACTATGGTTTTGCCTTTAAACAGACCAATGCTTAGAAATACAGCAGCAAATAATGCGGCAGTTATAAAACCTATATTAAATCCTGTCCATTCTCCAAGCGTAGTACGCTCATCTGGATTATTATCCTGGCCCTCAACCAATTTAAATTTAAACGAAACTGCATATAGAGCAGCTTATGCGGCCTTTATGCTCCCTATTTTTGAATTACCCAGAATTGCCAGCCATATTCCTAACATTGTTGCTGCAGCCAGAGCTAATGCTTCCCGAGACATCCCAGAAGTAAACTCCAGGGGCGACAATGGCCGTCAAAATGACCAAGAGTCAGACGGACGAAATTTCTACCAAGACGAAAATCCTGAAGAAGAACAGGCATAATGTCATTGCCCGACTTGATCGGGCAATCCCAATGACATCTTTTTAGATCCTCCAGTCAAGCTGGAGGATGACAAACTAGCGCTGGAGGATGACACACCAAGGATATTTCCCCAACCACTGTGGATAACCTTCTGGATAAGTGCCTATCTTTTTAACTCTTAGCTAGCCAAGACCCTATTCAAATTAGAGTGCACATTTTTTAAGCAGTAAATCATCTTCCAATTCAAATAGTTGCAAACTATTGGATTATTACTAGATTGTCAGGGTTATACGCAGAGTTTTCCACAGATGTGAATAAATACTAAAAGGCAAGCAAGTTAACACAGCCTTTCAAGTTGTACTTGAAGTTCTTGCAGTAACTTATTGTCTATTTGAGAAGTGAAAATTATCTTACCTTTTACACCTAGTTCAGCACCATGATGTTTGAGCAGGCCAAAATTGCACATTAGTTTTAAAGAATTGGTGAGATTAATCCTTGAAATAGCTTCAGAATGCTTAATATGCCCCAAAACATGCATATTTTTACCAGTAGCAATCATTTGTTTAACCAAATCTTTTTCACTCTTGTTTTTAAAATTTGCCCAGCGCAAAGAATTAAGGGCAATTTTTTGGGCTTCAAAAAAATTTTTTAGCAAACCTGCAAATGTCGCCAACACAACTGCACCTTCAATGTTTAATTTGAATTTGCCGCTTTTGTCTACACTTAAAACTTGCTTAGAAAGCAGAAAACCAAACACTTCGTTAATCTTGGCTTCAATGTTTTCCGCAGAATCAAATAAAAATTCAAATTTCAAGAAATTCTGACATACTTGATAATTTTCTACTAAATCCTCTGGCTGAACTCCTTCGCTATAATCCAACCTTTTCAACAAAAGATTGGCTACTATACTAATATCCACTAAAAAATGAATACTGGTGTTTTTGTAATAATCAAGCTGCAGACGTTTTTCCTCATCTATAATATAATATTTTTCCTGATGGGGGTACACATTTTCAGGATCGTGCAAACTAACCACTCCTTGATTCACAAAATTCTGCAAGGCTTTAGTAATTGCCCCCTGCTCATCAAAAGCTAAACTGGCAGCAGTTGGTTTGTGGCCTGCCTTTATATAATCCAAAAAAAGCATGGCGTGGCCAAGCAAATCGCTTTGCTTCATACCTTTGCGAGTTTGAGTCAGAATTGCGCTGGCCAAAAGCGCAGAAGGCGTAACCACCAAATTTTTATTTATTTGCTGACAAATTTTATTCACCAAGATTTTACTTTGTTCTTCTCTATCAACCTGCTTAGCAACTTCCTGATAAGAAATAGGTTCGCCAAAGTTCATATATACTTTTCCATGACGTTGTTTTTGTTTTTTTAAATATTTAAACAGCCGCAAGAAGTGCGTAAACCGTTCTTGGTGCTTTGCTGCACCACGCACTTCCTTTTCATAGGATTTCTGTTCAATCACTTGATCATAAGAAAAAGAAACTGGCACAAAGATAATATCTGGAAGTTGAAATGTGTTCACCGCATTAGTTAACATTCTAACCATGCCAAATTTAGGAGCCAACAATTTACCGGAGCGTGAACGAGCGCCTTCAATAAAAAACTCTTGCGAATATCCCTCTTCCAAAAGCACGCCCAGATAGGTTTCCACGCAAGCTTGATATAGTTTATTATTTTCAAAACTCCTTCTGATAAAATAGGCGCCGCAATGCCTGAAAATATTTCCCAAAGGCCAAAAAGAAAGATTAATGCCTGCTGCGACCTGCGGAGGGGTCATGTAATTATTATGCAAAATATAGGTAAGCAAAAGGTAGTCTAAATGACTCTTGTGATTAGGCACAAAAACTAAAGGTTGGTTGGCATATATTTTCTTTAACTCTTTTAGCCTATCTTCATTATAATCCAAACCATCATAAAGAGAATTCAGGCGCCAACCCACAAGCGCCTCGCCAAGTTCTACATACGTGTAGTTAATATCGGCAATTATCTCTTTTAAATATTTCTGCGCCAAATCTCTAAGATCATCTGTTTGTTTGTGCATTTCCAAGGCTAACTCACAAAGCAAGTTCTGAAACTTATCTTCAATCATGACCCTTTCTATAAACCAAGCCCGGTTGCGAATTATAGGACCGGTGATTGCGCGTCTTTCTAAATTTAAGACTTGCAGCAACTTCTCCCCAACTTGTTGGATGGTTTGATCAGCCAGCAATTCTTGAGCGCTGATTGGGTGACCGATTTTAGCTATAGCCCGACGATGATAGCTGCGCCAAAACCACACAGTTTTACGAATTGCGCCGGGATTTTCTTTTTCGCCAAATAAAATATCTACCAAAGATTTTTTGGCGCGCGGCGGCCGACGATCCCAAATAAATTCCAGGGGCACAAAAAAAACAGGTTTTTCAGGATTGGTCCTGGCTAAAGCAGCTTGAATAAGCTTTTGCGAATAAGAAAGAAAAATCCCCTTTTCCTCCAACTCGGTGGGCACAACATAAAGTAAAATGGGTTGGCCTTGGGCCACCAAGTTAGTTACTTGCCCTGATGAAATTGGATCTATGATTCCACCATATTCAGCAAAATGATTTAACTGAGTTAATAGGGTTGCTTTCAAATCTGACCAAGGCATGAACCGCCGCACTGATATGCCATTGGTGAATTGCGACAAAGGCAAGCCTTCTTCTAAAAACAAGTGTTGAAAAAAATTAAATTCCAACTGACCAGCTTGTCTTTGCAAATAAATCAACGTGCCGGTTTGCGCAGCTTGCCTTAAAGCTTCTGGCGCGGTTATTTCATAACGAATTTTTTTGAAAAAAGGAGAGAAGATCAGACGATAGAGAAAATTACCCCTAGGAAGCATGGCCGAGGCATAAATATCCTTTTTTGGTGTTTTAGCTATATCACACCATTTTGGTTTGATTTTTTTAACCAACCAATAAAAGGGATATAACCCCAGAAGCCCAACTGGTATTTTAAGTTTCTCTGGGGAAGCAATTTCCATAGTTGACAAGAATGATACGGAGTTAATACAATACTTGCAATATGTCTTTTCTCAACGAAAAAACCAAAGAAATTAATTACAAAGTATTATATTACGGTCCAGCTTTAGCTGGCAAAACCACCACGTTGCGCCAAATCTATCAAAAAATTAATCAAAAATCCAAGGGACAGATAATTTCTGTGGCTGATACTAACAACAATACCTTGTATTTTGATTTTATTCCACTCACCTTGGGCAAGGTTAAGCAATATCAAGTGCACCTTCATTTATATAGCGTACCAGATGACTTAGCCTATAAATCTGCCCAAAAATTAATCGCTAAGGGAATTGATGGTGTAGTTTTTGTGGCAGATTCACAACTGGAAAAAATGGAAGCTAATTTGGAAAGCATGAAAAAACTTCAAGAAATTCTGATTCATGAAGGTGTTGATCTAGGCCAAATACCCATGGTCATACAATATAACAAACGTGACCTGCCAGAAGCTGTACCGCTAGCAGAAATGCAAAAATTGCTAAATCCCAACCAAAATGCAGAATTTGAAACAATCGCTACTAGCGGCACAGGTATCTTGGAAACCTTGCAGGAAATTAGTAAAAAAGTGCTGAAATCTTAAATGTCAATGACAACCGATAATCACTTATTTATGAATCTGATAACCCCAAAAGGTTTTAGACAATTCATAAAGATCTTCATCAACGGTTTTCAATCTTTCAGCAACCACTGTTAAAGGTTTTTCCACAATATTATTACCATCCAAAGCAACCATAACTCCGAACCGACCTTTGTGTACAGCATCCATAGCAGCAACGCCATATCTGGTGGCTAAAACCCGGTCATGAGCGGTTGGGCTTCCACCACGCTGAATATGACCCAATACTGTCACTCTGGTTTCATAACCAGTTTTTTCTTCCAGAATTTTACTTAAACGATTACCAACTCCACCTAATCTAACATGACCAAACTCATCTTTTTCTTCGGAAATCAATTGTTCTTTGCCTCCAAATTTGGCCCCTTCAGCTACCACAATAATGCTAAAATTTGTGCCATTATCGTGACGATCTCTAAGCACTTTACAAACTTCATCTATATCAATTGGTCTTTCTGGAATGAGAATAGCATCAGCTCCGCCAGCAATGCCAGCATACGTGGCGATCCAACCAGCATGCCTGCCCATGACTTCGCAAACCAAAACGCGGTCGTGCGATTCTGCAGTGGTGTGCAAACGATCAATTGCTTCAGTAACAATATTAATGGCTGTGTCAAAACCAAAAGTAAAATCAGTGCCATTTAAATCATTATCAATGGTCTTGGGTACACCCACAACTGGATAACCCATTTCATTAAGTTTATTAGCTGCACCCAAAGTATCTTCACCACCAATAGCAATTAAGGCATCCAATTTTAAGTTTTTGAAATTTGCTTGAGCCTTTTTAGTTGTCTCTTCATCCTTAAAAATATTGGTGCGAGACGTACCTAAAATGGTTCCTCCCCTGTGCAACACACCAGCCACTGTTGCCCTATTTAAGGGCATGGTAATTCCTTCTACCAAACCACGCCAGCCGTGCTTGATACCAACCACTTCATAACCATTATACATTAAGGCGCGACGCACCACTGCTCTAATTACCGCATTTAAGCCTGGGCAATCTCCTCCACCAGTCAATACGCCAATTCTTTTTTTTGTCATAACCAATTCCTCCTATTATTCATTAGTTTTACTTTGAAAAATTTCCCAGCTCTTTAAATAATCAAGAGCCACTTTGATTTGATAATCTTTGGTCAAGTCCTGGGGTGTTTCTGAAGTTGGCTCTTTTCCTTCTGGCGCTTCCAAATGCCCAACCAAAGCTTCCTCCCTAACCACGCCTTCTTTAAGCTCCACTTTTGGAGCTTTGGCTGGAACTTTAACATCTGGTTCAATTCCATGAGCCTGGATGGAACGTCCTTTTGGCGTAAAATAACGAGCTACAGTTAATTTTAATCCGCTGCCATCATCTAACTCCACCACGGTTTGCACTGAACCTTTGCCAAAAGTTTTTGAACCAAAAATCATGGCTTGTTTATTATCTTGCAAGGCCCCAGCCACAATTTCAGAAGCAGAAGCTGAACCTTCATCAACCAAAACAATCATGGGCACTTCAAATTTATCTCCTTCTTCAGAAGCTTGCACTCGATCAACTTCCTGGCCCCGACTTTCTGTGGTCACAATTATACCTTTTTTCAGGAACAAATTAGACACTGCCACTGCTTCATCTAAAAGCCCGCCAGGATTTTTGCGCAGATCCAAAATTAGACCATGCAAAGAATTTTCCTTTTGCAGCTTTTTCAAGGCTTTTTTAAGCTCCTTGGCTGTTCCTTCTTGAAAAGAGCTAATATGCACATAGACATAACCATCAATTCTTTCGGCGCGTACACTAGGCACGTTAATGGCTTGACGCATAATCGTAAAATAATGAGGTTTTTTAGAACCCTCTCTAATAATGGTTAACTTAACTTTAGTGCCTCGCTTGCCCCGCATTTTGGTTATGGCCTCGGCAAGATCAGTATGTTCTGTGGATTGACCATTAATCCTGATAATTTTATCTCCTGGTTGAATACCAGCTCGATCTGCTGGAGTGCCAGAAATAGGGGCAATTACTGTGAGCACACCATCACGAATTGCAACTTCCAAACCTATGCCATCAAACCTGCCCTTGGTATCAACTTTGAGTTCCTTAAAAACTTCTGGAGACATGTAAACTGTATGAGGATCTAAGGTGCCCAGCATACCAGCAATAGCGCCTCTGATAACTTTTTCTTCATCAATTTCATCTACATAATTATCTTCCAGATAACTTAAAACTTTGGTAAATATATGCAAATTCTTAAAACCTTTTTCAGTTACGGCCCAAGAAGTGAGTGGAGCTAAAAAGATAGTTAGACTAAGCAAAATTAAGAAAAACCTTTTCAAGCTGTTCATTAAACCCCCTAAAAGATGGAAAACCCCTTGAAAAAACAAGAAGTTCACTAACATAAACAACATGAAATGCAAGTGGAAATCAAAAATTAAAAAGAGATATGCTTGACTTGGGGTAGGTCTTTTCCTAAAAATTTACTGGCAATGGTTTCAAAACGGGCAGGAAGATCTGTTACATAAATCTGATGTTCTGGAGTAAAATTTGTTTTAGCTAGAATTTGAAGATTTTTTTTCTCCAACATCTGGGCCAAAGCTTGAGCTGTAGCTTGCGCTGAATCAATAAGTTTTATTTCATTACCCACTACTTTGTTGATAACAGATTTTAAGACCGGATAATGGGTGCAACCTAAAACTAAAACATCAATATTTTCTGCTTTTATACCAGAAAGATATTTGCGTGCTACTAGCTCTGCCACATCATTATCAACCCAGCCTTCTTCAACTAGAGGCACAAAAAGAGGACAAGCCTGACTAACTACTTTTACTTGATCATCACATTCTTTTAAAGCTTTGCTATATGCTTCACTGGCAATTGTGGCTTGGGTGCCAATTACCCCAATTACTTTATTATTGGTGGCAACCAAAGCTGCCTTAGCCCCTGGACGCACCACACCGATAATCGGCAATTCAAAATCTCTGGCCAAGGTTGGTAACGCCAAGGCTGAAGCTGTATTACAGGCAACAACTATGGCTTTAACCTGGCGATCTCTTAAAAACCTAGCATTTTCCAGAGAATAACGAATTACAGTTTCTGTAGATTTAGAACCATACGGCACCCGGGCTGTATCGCCCAAATAAATCAAAGATTCTTGGGGTAAATGTTTTCTGATTTCCGCAAATACGGTCAAACCGCCTATGCCGGAATCAAAGATACCTATGGGTTTGTTTAAATCGGCATTATCCATGGGCCAGCGCTATAATGAATTGTTGAAAAGATAGCAATAGAAAAGACCTCTGCTCTTGACACATAACCCCTTGCCTCTGTAATATAGGAAACTTACATAGGAGGATTTTATGGGAATTTTAGGTTTATTAGCTCAAGTTGAAACCGCACCAATTACAGAAAATAATCACACCCTGGTATCTTTGTTTCTTGGCGCCAATTTTGTGGTGCAACTCACTATTATTCTGCTGGTTATTTTTTCTGTGGTTTCCTGGGCTATTATTGGCAGCAAACATCGTCAGCTAAAAAGAGATAAAGCCAGGGCCAACGATTTTTATAAACATTTCTGGCAGTCTAAAACCATTGAGCAGTTTGTAACCAAAGCCAAATTTCGCAGCAATCCTGCGTATAGCGTTTTCCGCACTGGCCTGGACAGTTTAAGAGAAAACCCAGACGCTGATAGCGCCATTACTGTGGAAAAAGAAATCAGACGCGCTACTGAAGATGAAATTGAACAAATGGAATATGGAGTTCCATTTTTAGCCACCACTGGTAGTGCTGCACCATTTATTGGTCTGTTTGGAACAGTCTGGGGAATCTTGCATGCTTTCTGGAAAATTGGTCGCACAGGGACATCCAGCTTAGCTGTAGTTGGTCCGCACATTGCCGAAGCTTTAATTGCCACGGCCATTGGCTTGGCTGCAGCTATTCCAGCTGTAATTTTTTATAATGTCTATACCAATAAAATTCGCATTATCTCTAAAGATCTGGAAAACTTTTCCGAAGATTTAATTTCCAGATTAAATAAAGAATATTACAAAATATAAGGGGAGTAACCTATGCAAGTGCGCAACAACAATAACGGCAACAAAGATCGCCGTTTAGCATCAGAGATTAATATCACGCCTTTTGTAGATGTGGTCTTGGTTCTTTTAATTATCTTTATGGTCACTGCTCCCTTGCTGCAACAGGGACTGCCAGTGAATCTACCTGAAGCTGCAGCACCAGCTCTAAAACGCACTAAGGCTGACATCATTGTCACTATTCAACCTGGAGAAAAAGTTTTCATTGGCGATGATCAGATCCAGATACCCATGGATGAGCTGCAAGGAAGATTAACCGCCATTTTTGAGGTTAAAGAACAGAAGGATTTATTTATTAAAGCTGACACTGACTTACTTTATGGAACAGTGATTAGAGTAATGTCTATTGCCAAAAAAGCTGGTGTAGAGCGCATTGGCATGATTACCCAACCTGAATTAACAGGCCGTTTATAATTAATTTTTTAATTTAATGATTCCTAAGGCGAACATCACTCAAACCCCGCCCCTGAAAAAATCGGTTTTTTTTTCGGCATTCATGCATTTTCTGTTGATCATGGGTATAATTTTAATTCCTAATATTCGCCTGAAGGAAGAAAAATCAACCAGCGTGATTTGGGTGCAAATTCCCAAAGGAACCAGCTCAGATATTAACTGGGGTATGCCTAAATCTGCAAATCTGCCTAGAAGCACGATTGAGCAGCAAAAAAACTTTAAGCCAGGCCAAGTGCCTAAAGACAGCACTGTTGGCAAAACTACTGATAAAGCCAAAGAACCAAGCAAGAGCAAAATGACTCTGGCAGATAAAGCTAAAAAAACTGATATTAAAAAGGCTCCGCCCAAAAAAATATCTGCAGCAGACCGCAAAATTGCTGCGGCTCTAGCCATGATTGATAAAGATCTGGCTTCCAGACAAACCATGGAAGGAGCTCCACCTGAAGCTGCTCAAGTTGACGATAGTGGAGAAGGTTATATTTACGGCACTGGCACTGAACCTGTGCGCGTGGCACCAGATGATGTTGAATATATTGAATATCAAGCCAAGATTAGAGCCTTAATAATCCAGGAGTGGGTGTTACCCTTGCGTTATGTTGAAGAAGGAGCAGCTCCGCGCAAATGTATTTTGGAAGTAATGATTAATCAAGACGGTTATGTTTTTTCCACTAAATGGAACAAACCCAGCGGGGATAATACCTTTGATGCTTCTGCCTTGCGCGCAGTAAAAAAATCTTCTCCCTTTCCAAAACCACCAGAACGCTTGGCTTGGGAAGCTTATAATGAAGGTTTTCTCATTGAATTTGACCCTCGACTTAAACCGCAATACTAGGGTATAGGATATGCGGGAATAACTAAATATGGAGGTTGTTTGTGATAAAGATAGTAAAGTTTATTTTTATACTTGGTTTACTTTTTTTCAGTTTACCTGCTTTGGCTAGAATTTATATTCCAATTGATCAACCATCAGATCAAAAATTTCCAATTGCTATTTGCAACTTAAATGGCCCAAGCAGCATGACCAAGACAGTTGCTGATGTTATTCGCAATGATCTTGATCTATCTGGTTATTTTAAAATCATTTCACCTGAAATTTTCAAGGACGTATCTAAAACCGAAGGACTAAGTCCGGACAGTATTCGTTTTAGTTTTTGGACCGCCCTTGAAACCCAAGGATTGGTAAAAGGTTCCATTAATAAAGATGACGATAATTATGTTGTAGATCTTAGGTTATATGATCCTTATTTAGAATCAATGTTAGTGGGCAAAGAATATACTTTTCCAAAGAAAGAAATGAAATCTGCCCTGCGTGAAATTGCTCATCGCTTTTCAGATGAAATCATGGAAGCCCTAACTGGCATTCACGGTATCTTTAATACCAAGATCGCTTACACTGCAGTTACTGGCAAGGGCAAAAAAGAAATTTTCATCATGGATATGGATGGTGAAAATGTTTCGCAAGTCACTAATTTAAAATCCATAAGCCTTAGCCCAACCTGGTCTCCTGATGGTGGGTATCTAGCTTTTACCTCTTACGCTCGCGGCAATCCAGATCTTTACAAGATTCAAACCAATGGCAAGGGCTTAAAACAATTAGTCGGCGGCCAGGGCAGCAAAATTACACCTTCCTGGTCTCCTAACGGCCAGTTTCTGGCCTTTTCTGGAGCAATAAAAGATGGTGATGCCGAGCTTTACACCATGGCCATGCCATCTGAAAAAAAGGTGCACCGTTTAACCAAAGCAGATGCCATTGATATTGCCCCAACCTGGTCGCCAGGAAGCAATCAAATTGCCTTTGCTTCAGAAAGACTGGGTAATTTGCATTTATTTAAAATGAATGCAAATGGTGGCGCTATCCAAAGATTAACTTTTGTAGGTTATCAAAACGACATGCCCAATTGGTCACCCAAAGGAGATAAAATTGCTTTTGCCGGCCGGGATATGGGCACGTTTGATATTTTTATCATGAATCCTGATGGCTCTAATATTCAGCGTTTGACAATTGCCAGCGGCAGCAATGAACATCCTGCCTGGTCACCAGATGGCAGATTTATTACGTTTAGCTCTACTCGCGATGGAGGAAATGCCATCTATATTATGCGTGCTGATGGCAGCAATCAGCGTAGAGTATCAAAAGGAAACGGCATTTTGCCGGAATGGGGGCCTCGAGTTAAATAATGTTTGCTACCATAGACATAGGCTCTAATTCTACTTTGCTTTTGATTGGTGAAGTTTTGCCAGACGGGCAGATTGCTATCAAAACTGACCTGGCTAAAATTAACCGCCTGGGTGAAGGTGTTGCCCAGACTGAAAAACTTCAACCCATAGCAATTTTACGCACTATTGAAGTGCTTAAAGAATATCGTGAACTTTGCAATAATAATGAAGTTAGCCAGGTAATTGCTGTGGGCACTCAGGCCTTGCGCACAGCCACCAATGCCAAGGAATTTGTCAGCCAAATCAAAAAAGAGCTTGGCCTTGAAATAGAAATTCTCTCTGCAAAAAATGAAGCTTGGTACACATATATAGCTTGCGCCAAAGATTTTGGGGAAGATATTTTAGTCTGTGATATTGGCGGCGGATCCACAGAATTAATCTGGGGCAATTTTGGCAATAGAGATAAAACCAGTGAAAAATGTCACTTTCTGAGCGCTTCTCTTGGCTGTGTGGCCTTAACCGAACGCTTGGTGCAAACAGACCCTATTTCTGCAGAAGATTTTCATCTTTTGCGCGTAACTATTGATGAGCAATTAAATAAATCTTTAAACACCAATGTCTATCGTCATGCGAAAAAATTAGTAGCCACTGCTGGCACAGCCACCACCCTGGCCAGCATCTATAAAAAATTAACAACCTATGATCACCAAAAAGTTCATGGCACAAACATTGAAATGCTAGACTTGCAGGTAATTTTAGATAACTTGAAAGCCAGGTCTGTTTTGGAAAGAGCCAAAATGCCTGGGATGCAAAAAGGTAGAGAAGACGTGCTTTTAGCTGGAACTTTAATCTTAGATAGAATCATGCGCCGCTTTGGTTATGATAATGTAACTTTTTCCGACCGGGGCCTACGCTGGGGTTTGTTTTACGAACACTTTCTGCCAAAAACTAGTTCTTAAAGGCAGGGGCACACCCACCATTACCAACCATACGCCCATAAAAATAAGCACCACACCAAACCAGGTATAATAATGGGGAATAGCTGCAAAAATCAGCCAATCTAAAAAAACTGCTAAAACAACTTCCAAAAAAATTGAAACAGTGCTGGCTACAGCACCAATTCTTTTTAACAACCAATAATAGGAACCTAGCGCAATGATTGAACCAAAAATTGCCAAATAAAAAATTGCAGCCAAGGCTTGCCAATTAGCTAACCCTTGCAAAAATTTTGTGGGCGATTCGATTAATAAGCCTGCGCTGATTAACATTGGACAAGCAAAAGCCATTTGAAAAAACAAACATTTAGAAACTGAAATATGACCAGTATATTTTTTCAAATAAACAGTGGCTATTGAACAAACCAGCATGGCCATGATTAAAGCCAGGTTGCCTTTTAAACTGCCAACTCCTGCTATTAAAGCAGGATAAAAAATAAAACTTACACCTGCAAAACCAACAATCACCCCCAACAACTTAGCGCTGGTTAATTTCTCGAAACTTTTTAGCAAATAGGAAATAGGAAAAATAGCCAAAGGCAAGGCACACATGATAATCGCGCCCATGGCAGAATTGGTGTATTGCTCTCCCCAGCTCACCAAACTAAAGGGTAAAGCAATGCCAAACACGCTTAAAAATAAAATTGGCTTGACCTCAGACTTGACCAACCTAAGGGGAACTTTTTTGGCCAGCAAAACTAAGCCTAAAATGATGGTGGCTGCCAAAAACCGGGATGCAGTGAATAAAATCGGCGATAAGCTCTCTACACCGAATTTAATGGCCAACCAGGTTGTGCCCCAAACCAAGCACATTACTATATATAAAAATACCACCTTTGCTTGCATAGGTTGGAGCTATTCCACACAATAATAATAAACACAATCTTATATATAGGCTTGGCATTTCCTGCTTAAAAGCATAAAATTAAAAAACTATTTCTTATGAATGAACAACCTCAAAGCAATAAGTGGATTTTTATTATCTTAATCTTGGCTACTGCTGCCCTATTTCTGGAATATGGCATCCCCACCACCAGGCCAATTAGAATTGCCATTCATGTCCTAGATTTTAGCGTACTTATTCTTTTCATATTTGAGATGGCCTTGCGCCTGATTCAAGCCAGATATAAATCCAATTTTCTGAAGCGTCATTGGTTTGACGTGCTATTTTTAATCTTTTTCACCACCCTCTTTTTATATAGCAAATATCACACTCTGCTCTTGGAATATAACAAACTGGAAAATCTATCCATAAAAGTCATTTTTGCCAGAAATTTATTTTTGGCTCTAAAAATATTTATCCGCTTTAATAAATTAAATTACTTTTTTACAGAATTTACCAAAAACCCAGCTCAAACCATGGTGCTCAGTTTTTTATTTTTGATTTCAGTGGGCACCTTGTTCTTAATGATGTCTTTTACTACTGCTGATAAAACACATTTAGGTTTCTTAGACGCTTTGTTTACAGCTACTTCTGCGGTTTGCGTAACCGGCTTAATAGTGGTGGATACTGCCACCCGCTTTTCATTTTGGGGCCAACTTGTAATTATGTGTCTGATTCAAGCAGGCGGCTTAGGTATTATGATGTTTACTTACACCACAGCTTTTATTTTGGGCCGGCGTCTAACCTTAAAAGAAAAAATTGCGCTTTCCTATATGCTCAATGAAAACGATATGCGTAAGCTTTATAGTTCAATTATAAAAATTGTGGGCATGACTTTTTTAATTGAAGCAATAGGCATGGTTTTCCTGTTTTCAGCTTTTCAAAAACAATTTGGCCTGTCTAGCAAAACAATTTTCTTTTCCGCATTTCACGCAATTTCAGCTTTTTGCAATGCTGGCTTTGCTTTATTCACCACCAGCCTGGAAGCTTTTAAATCAAACAGCCTCATTAATCTCACTGTTGCTTTTTTAATTATTCTGGGTGGCATAAGTTTCCCTGTGCTGATGAATCTTTTTCAACATTTTAAAAGCAAGTTTTATCTTAAATATCTTAGAAAACCTTATGCTAGAACAAATTTAAACATGAACACCAAATCTGTGTTAGTTACTTCTCTGGTTTTGATTATTGCTGGCACCTTATTAATTTACGGTTTTGAACATAAAACCGATTTGATAAATTATGATCTTAAAACCCAGTACTTGGCTGCTTTTTTTCAATCCGTCACGCTTAGAACAGCGGGGTTCAATACTTTAGACATTGCTCATCTGCAGCTGCCAACCTATTTGCTGATGCTGCTTTTCATGTTTATTGGCGGAGCTGCTGGCTCAACTGCTGGCGGTATTAAAGTTAATTCTTTAGCTGTCATTTATTCTTATATTCGTGCTGTGATCAAGAATCAGTATAGCGTGGTGCTTTACGGTCATTTTTTGCAAAAATATTTGGTAAGTCGTGCCTTGTTAATTGTTATTTTAGCATCCCTGGCTATTTTTACTGGCACTATCATTTTAAGCATTACTGAGGCCACATCTTTTATGAACATTTTATTTGAAGTGGTCTCAGCCTTTGGTACTGTTGGTTTATCCACAGGTATAACCTCTGCTTTGACGAGTATTGGCAAATCAGTCATTATTATTATGATGTTTTTGGGCAGACTTGGTCCATTAACCATCATGGCTGCTTTTGCTGCCAAGAAAACATTTCAACCCAAATATCCTGAAGGCGAAATTAATTTGGGTTAATTTTGATGAGGGGGTCTCATGGCTAAAGAAAGAGTGTTTGCAGTATTTGGTTTGGGAACGTTTGGCTTTGAAGTCAGCCGAGTGCTGGCTGAAAAAGGCGGCAAAGTAATTGTCGTAGATAAAGATGCCGAACTAATTGAAAAAACAAAAAATATTGTCACCCAAGCAGTGCTCATTGACTGCACAGATGAAGAAGCCCTAAAAAATTTAGGGCTTGATGAAATTGATATTGCAGTTGTAGCTATTGGCGAAGATTTAAATGCCAGCATTTTAACTACTGCTCTTTTAAGCAAACTTGGCGTGCCCTATATTATTTCTCGGGCTATTACTGATATTCACGCCCAAGTTTTAAAACAAGTCGGAGCAACTGAAATTATTAACATTGAAATCAATGAAGGCCAAGAACTTGCCAATCGCATACTTTATCCTGATATTTTAGAAAATATTCCTATTTCAGATGAGCTAAAACTGGTGGAAATTGTCACTCCAGAAAATTTTGTAGGCAAAGCCCTTAAAAATCTAGATTTGCGAAAAAAATTTAATGTTAACGTTATATCTGTAAAACGCTCACACACGGAAATTGATGATATGGGCAACCCAACTTCTGAAGAAATTGTTTTTGCGCCAACACCCAACGATATTTTGCAACAAAACGATATTATGGTTTTAATCGGCTCTGACCTGTCTATTAACAGCTTGAGAGGTGCCTGATGTTTATCATTAGAAAAGCAGTTTTATACATAATGTTTATTTTATGCGCCATACCCACTGTGATCATGGCCTTTTACAGCTCCTATATTTTTTCCCTCCTTCATGGAAACAAGACAGTTAATTTAAAATTCCATGCAGAAAATTTCATTTATTTGATGATAATCTGCATTCTGTTTTTAGGTGCGGTCTTGTTAATTGTATATGTAAAAAGCAGAAAAGTATTTCGCGAGTTAAATAAAATTTCAATATTAGTACAACAAGGCGGGCCGCATGCCAATGTTGCTCAGTACTTAAGCCGTTTGGGCAAGTTAGGTGAAAAAATTAATACTATTTTTTTTCAACTCACTGAATTAAATGAAATGAAATCCTTAAAAATTAGTTCTTTGGGAAATTTAAATCATTTTTTAGTGGATAATATGCAGCTCAAAGTGATTTTGCTCAATCCCCTAGGCCGCATTACCCAATGCAGTAAAAAAGTTTTACTCAAACTGGAAACAACCAACAATTACCTCTTAGATCATAATATCGGAGAAATCATCAGTGATCTCAAGTGGGAGGAGATTATTTCTGAGCTGAACAAAACCAGAAACAGTGTTGTGCGCGAAAAGTTGACCTTTAAAGATCCTCTTAAATATAAGGGCGACTTGGTTTTTTATCCCATCTTTGACATGCGTAATAACCTGTCTATTATTGCTGGCATACTGGAAGAAGATGAAATTACAAGTGAACTTGCTATTAAAACCTCTCATATAAATGGCGAAAAAAAGAAAAAACCAGGCCACTTAATTCAAGCTTTAGTTAGAAAAGCAGGGGAGCTCACTTCGCGCAAAAAATCTTGATATTTTAGGTGCGTACATTTGGCGCAGAATCTCCATCACCAACTGGCGGAGAAATTTGCATAATACCAACACCTGCGCCCACAATAATTATTGCCCCGACAATTGACCAAACATCCGGCACTTCAGCAAAAAAGATTAAACCAATCAAGTAGGAACCAATAACTGAAATATAACCAAATGGCGCTACTGTAGAAGCTTTTTCATGATGAAAAGCCTGAACCAGGAAAAGTTGAGCTGCCGTAATAGTGGTCCCCATGGCCAGCAGCCAGACCCATTCCCCAAAAGTTGGCCATATGAAATTACGCAAGGCCAAAGGCGCGATAACCACACTAACAAAAAGCGCGAAATGAAAAGAAATAATATATACTGAATCGCTCTCACGCAATTTGCGCGTATAAACCAAAGACAGGGTAGCTAAAAAAGCAGCTAATAACGCATAAATTGAAACACTATGCAAAATATTCAGACCTGGCTTAAGAATCATGCTGATCCCGCCAAAGGCAATAACCACAAACACAAACTGAAGTTGCCTAAATGGTTCTTTAAGCATCAAAGGCGCTAAGAAAGCCATAAAAATAGGAAGCGTATTAAGCAAGGTCACCACATTACCAATCTGGGAATTGACCATGGCGTAAAAAGCACAGCACATGGCTCCAAAACCAGTTAAACAACGCAGAAAAATATTGGTCCAGTGTTTACCCTTAAAGGTGCGATGAAAATAATAAGTAAGGGGCATCAAGATAATTAAAGAAATAAAACCGCGAAAAAAAATAATTTCAACCAAAGGCAGGCGATTACCCAAAAACTTGATACTGGCCCAAGCAGCTACAAAAAAAAGCTGGGCCAGAACCATAGCAAAAACACCTTTAGCTGCTAGTATTCTTTTGACCATAGGAATTAACTTTTACTATTAGATTGAGCACAGAACAAGAGGAAAACTTATCCACCATGCATCAATTGGCTCTCGGCCAAGTCTTCTCACCTCCCTCAGACTTTTACGAAACTATTAGCAGCTTGAATTATGTCGGTCCGGATTCGAAGACCTGCCCTACGCCAATTGCTACATGGATTTCACACAGCTGAATAGCCCGGTTGAGTGCGCCTGCTTTGAAGACCTTGTCCCCTGCGGGAATTTTAAACTTAGGCGAGGGCATCTAGCACGCAGATTATTCAAATGCATCCATTACCATTTGCAAACCAGCGCCTGATGGTGGTGCGTAATCTGTGTTAAGTAGCTGCATTTGTGCAAAATTTCTAGCTTCTGGATTGGTGCGAATTTCTTCTTGGCCAATTTTGGCCAAATATATGCCGCCAACTATGGCTACTAACGCTGCGCCCACCCAGCCACCAGCAATTACTAAACCTTCAGTTAAACTTGCTTCTGTACTAATTAAACCAGCGCCAATTAAATATTCTCTAGCACCTGCAATTAAAAAAGTAGATGTTAAACCATCAAAAAGTAAATCTTGTGGTGAATCAGGGGCTTGGTCCCAACTTAAGCCTGATTCCTGCCTAATGTGTCTAACTGAAGCAAATGTGGCTACTCCACCAAAAGCGCCTCCGCCAAGCAATTGCAAGGCTGAACCTAAAGACACGCCTTCAGCTAATAAGGCACCTAAACCGCTGCCTAGCATTCCCAGAATCGCGCCCATTCTTTCTTCATTACTTAAAGGCCGGCCGCGTAAATTTTCACTACCCATATCTGCAGCAAAAAAAGCTAGGGGTGTAAAAAAATCCACACCGCGAAAACTAGTGGCAAAACCTTCCATCCTAAAAACTTCTGGACGAACATATCTTATTCTCATTGAACCCATTCTTTGAACATCATTATGAATGCGTAAAAGCTCTACAGCATGGGGCGGCAAACAATCTGTAGCCACACCAGGGAGAGCCTGTCGAAAATTTCCACCACGGTTTAAGTTTTCAATTAAGGAAGGCGTATCTGCAGTAGTCAGCAAAGGGTTATGCTCACTAAATAAAAGCCTTATAGCATAAGACCTCATCAATTCAGGGCCTGTTATAAAATGGGCTCTGCCCATAACTTCTGGATGTCTATTAGCAAGGTCAGCAATTCTAGCTTCATCAACAATAATACGCACTGGATATTGGGTGGGTTCATTTGCCACTTCAAAGCTAGGCACAACTGCCATCAGCCTTGGCGTATTATCCCTTAGTCCATTTTGTTCAATATTCTCTGCTAAAAAACGAGCAAAATTCACAAAACCTCGAGTTTCTGGATTAATCCCATCTGGCCCTGCAGGATGCCAGCGCCAGTCCAAAAGATCCATAACCCGGTTGGCCTTAAAAAAATTTCTTGTCTCCCCAGTTAAGTCTCTTAAAAGAGCTGTACTGCGCGGACTAGCTTTTAGCTGTCTGGGTTCTGGAACAAGATTAAAAATACTATTTATTCCTGGACGGGCTATTTCTGAAAACTCACTACCTACTGAAGCTTCCACAAATATAATTTGCCGCGGATATTCCCAGAGTCCAAAACGAATATTACCTTCTGGAGGAACCCTGGTTATGTCATAAGTTAAGTGTCCTGCTGAATTCTCATTATATTCAATAGCATAAACATTACCCTGTCCCCTTTTAGACAAAACCATACCGCGCGGAATAGCCCTGTGAATATCATGACTTCTTAAAAACTCAGCAAGCGCATCTGGAATTTCTATGGTTGGTCTAGCTACTGGGGCCATGCTTGGTCCCCTAGTTACAACTATAGATCCTTCACTTCCACTAAACATAACGATCTCCTATCTGTGTCATCCCTGCGAAGGCAGGGATCCAGAACATATTGATATTACTAGCTGGATTCCTGCCTTCGCAGGAATGATCAGCATAAAACTATCGGTTTATGTTAAAAAAAGTTGCTAACTATATTGTTTTTATTTGTTTTTCAAGCAATTATCCAGTTTTTGGCTTTACATAAGGCTCAAATTCTGCATAAGTACGCAGAATTAATCAAAAAAGAGGTGTAAAATGGCTAATGAAAATCAAATTCTTTCTTTTTGTGGCAAATGCAAAGAACCAACCATGCATGAAATTTTAGATATGGTTGATGAAGAAATTGCAGGCAAGTGCCTTTGCAGTATTTGCCAGGCTAAACATAATTATCGCGATCCAGTGACCAAGAAAACGCCTAAAAAAGGTAAGCCCAAAGGTCCAGCTCCTGAAAAAGTTTGGAAACAAGCTCTGGATCAAGCTGGCGGACAAGCCAAAAATTACTCAATGAAAACCCAATTTGAACCAGGCCAACTCATTGAGCACAAAACCTTTGGCAAAGGCGTGATTGAAGAAGTGATTAATGAAAAAAAGATTCGCGTGGTGTTTGAAGCTGGCACAAAAATTTTAGTGCACAATCAATGAGGATTGTCACTCATATCCAAGTGCCTGGACTTAAAACCATAACCCATTACATCGCTAACTTCAGTTAAGATGATAAATGCATCTGGATCAATTTTACGCACCCAATCTCTTAAAATATTGGTCTGCCGGCGATTGATTACGCACATCACAATCTTTTTCTTTTTATGAGAATAGGCCCCTTCACCATAAAAATAGGTTACTCCCCTACCTAATTTATCCATTAAAGATTCAGCAATTTCTTCTGACTTGTCGGTAATGACAAAAACCCCTTTAGTATAGGGCAAACCTTCTGCAGTTAAATCGCAAACCTTGGAAGCTAAAAATAAATTAAAAAGTCCCCAAATAATTATATTGGGATTTTTAAAAACAATGCCAATGAGAAAAATAATTCCGGTTTCAATTACCAAATAACCAGTGGTGATGGACATATTGTAATATTTTTTTAGAATGGCCACTGGAATATCTGTGCCGCCAGTGGAACCTTTTGCCCTAAAGATAATCCCGATTCCAGCGCCTAAAAGAATTGAACCAGCCAGAGCAGCCAGCAAGATATTGTCAGTCATAGCCCACTCGTGTATGGGCTTGCCCTGATTATACTGCTCTAAAATTTTCTGCATAAAACTCAGCTTATAAATATTTTTTACCGCCAATAAATCAGTAAACACTGAGCCTAACAAAAATCCAGTAAATGTGCCCATACCGAATTGTTTACCAACCAACCACACGCCCAAAACAAACAAAGGGATATTCATGGCTAGCATACACACACCAGCAGGAATGCCAAAAAAGTGATAAAAAATCTGGCTTAAACCACCAACGCCGCCTGGCGCAATTTTATAAGGAATTAAAAACCAGGCATAACCCATGCCGTAAATAATGGAGCCAATTATAATACCAATAGAATTGCGAATAAAGTGTCGGTGATGAATAATATTTAACATATTTCCTCACTAGTATTTAAGGTTTGGTCAGACAACATTTCATCTTGTCTAGAAACTTTACGGCGAAATCTTTTTACAATAATAATCGTGATATATATCCAAACTAGGCACAAAACTAAAATCAACCAGGTGGTCAAGCTTTCAGCATGCAAAGCAATCAGACCCATTAATAGAACAGATACGCCCACCTTGGCCAGGCGATACATAAACATATCAATAATAGACTTGCCCTGGGTTTTTTCCACATAACTAAGTGGGATATAAAGCATCTCTCTGGCAAATTTATAAATACTATAATCAAAACATTTACTGGCTACTTTCAAACCTGCGCCAGTCATAAACAAAGGCACAATGGCAAAAATTCCCACGCCAGAACCCAGCAAGACCGGCACTATTAAAAGCACCAAAGGTACGCCAGCAAGTCTTAGCACTGGGCCGGTTAAAATATTTAGACCCATGGTTGCTATTTCAATTACTGCGTAAACAATGCCAATCATGCGCGTGCGCTGATCCAAATCGGCAAAAGCTTGTTCCAGAATGCCGTTAAATTCAAAATCAATTAAGGTAATCACCAGCTGCACTAACAACACCAAGAGCAAAATCAAAGAAAGATATGAACTTTTTCTCATCACACCTACTGCATCTCTTAAGTGCACTGTTTTTTCCTGCTGATGATGCACCACTTCACCACTAGCAACCTTGGCAAAAAACAGACAAAAAACCCAACTGATCAGAAGAATAGGTACAATCAACCAAAGCAAGTGTAGGCTACCAAAATATGCTGCTAAATAACCAACCGCCAGGTTTCCCAAAAAAGCGCTACTAGAAGCCATGACTCCAAAAAAACCATAAGCCCAACGCGCGGTTTTAATGGGAAATACCGAATTGGCAAAACTATAAAAAATTACCACCAGAACTACAATGTAAATATCTTTCCAAACATACAGGGCATAAAAACTTCCCGGCAGTTTATACTGGCAAGCTAAAATCATACCTACTAACAAGATAGCGCTGATCGCGCAAACATTACCCATCAAGTGCATTAAATCCATGCGCGCCAAGTTGCGCACATAAATCCAAAGGGTTAAAAACATACCCAAGCCGACAAAAAACCAAACCTGCGGCAAAGCCTTGCTAGTATGGACTTGCAAAAATAAAGATTCAGTAGCTGGACGCGCCAAAGAATAGGTTAACAAGAGTATAAAAGCCAAAAAACTTAAGCCTGCAAAGCGAATTTTCTTTAAGATTTGGGGATTTTTTAGATCCATAATTGCCAGTTGCATTATGCTATTTATTGTTTATTGTCAGCAAAAAATAGGTGTCGCCTCTGGCGACCACCGTTTCTCCTCTCCCTTGATGGGAGAGGCAGGGTGAGGGTGATAATTGATACAGTTAATCACCCTCCCCTTAATCCCCTCCCCTCAAGGGAGGGGAAAAATCATATGACTACTATAAATAGTATTGTTCTCTTCCTCAATCAAGAACTTAACATCCACAAGATTGCTGATACTTCGCGTAATGGCCTGCAAGTCAAGGCTGGGCCTAAACATATTCAAAAAATAGCTTTTGCAGTTGATGCTAGCTTGGAAACTTTCAAGTTGGCGAAAAAGGCTGGCGCAGATTTGCTCATCGTTCACCATGGAATTTTTTGGAAAGGCGCTAAAGATAGCACTGGCACCAGAAAAACCCGCCTTACTCAGCTTAAAAAATTCAAACTTCATCTATATGCCTGTCACCTGCCTTTGGATATGCACCCAGAATGTGGCAACAACATTGGTTTGGCCAGAATTTTGGGTCTGC
The DNA here is from genome assembly GCA_043823065.1 of Pseudomonadota bacterium. Classification (GTDB taxonomy): domain Bacteria; phylum UBA10199; class UBA10199; order 2-02-FULL-44-16; family DYJF01; genus JBDRBB01. The sequence goes on from JBDRBB010000025.1 coordinate 34,610, forward strand.
ATAATCTTAAACCTTTTGGTAAATATCACGGCCTGGCTATTGGCTTTCAAGGTAAATTTAAAAAACCTGTTTCACTAAAAAATCTGACCTCGGTTTTAAACCGCACCCTTAACACCAGAAGCATCTTGCTAAATTTTGGCAAACCCAAGGTTAAATCAATCGGCATTGTCAGCGGTGGTGGCGGTTCAGTTGTCGCCAATCTAAAAAAAGAAAAAGTTGATTGTTTTATTACTGGCGAAGCACAGCATTATGTTTATCATGAAGCCAAAGACATGAAACAAAATATTATTTTAGCCGGGCACTATGCCACAGAAACCGTGGGGGTAAAGCTGCTCATGCCTTTGCTGCAAGAAAAATTTAAGCTTAAAACCATTTTTATTGGCTATCCCACAGGGTTTTAAACTAGTGGAGGAATATCATGCACCCCTTTTGGTGGATTATAGGCAGCGTTACCTTAATTAGCATTGTCTCCTTGGTAGGAGCAACTACTCTGTTACTAACTGCTTCCAGGATGAAATTAGTTCTCTACGTGTTGGTTGGTTTTTCAGCAGGCGCCATGATGGGTGGCGCTTTTCTTCATCTTCTGCCAGAGGCCTTAACTCAACTGTCTTCGCTCAAAGTTTTTATAACTATGCTTTTTGGCTTTTCCCTGTTTTTCCTCTTGGAAAGATTAATTCTTTGGCACCATTGTCACGATGAAATCTGCAAAGTGCATCCTTTTACTTATCTTAATCTCCTTGGCGATGGAATTCACAATTTTATTGATGGCTTTATTATTGCCACTGCTTATTTAATAAATATCGAAGTTGGCCTGGTCACCACCTTAGCCATTATCCTGCATGAAATCCCCCAGGAGCTAGGAGATTTTGGAGTTTTAGTATATGGCGGTTTTCGCCCCAGACGCGCGCTGTTCATGAACTTTATGACTGCAGTGGCAGCAGTAATTGGAGCAATTATTGGATATTTGTTACACAATTTAGTTGGCAGCTATTTAGCCTATGTGCTGCCCTTTGCTGCTGGCAATTTTATTTACATTGCTGGCTCAGATCTAATTCCAGAATTACACAAAGAACCTCAGCTTTCAAAATCAGTATTAGCCTTCAGTATGTTTATTGCCGGGCTACTTTTAATGGCTATTTTAAAACTTAATTTGGACGGAGCTCACTAGAAAAGGAGTCGTCATGACAGTTAAAAAAGCTGATATTCGCGAAAAGTTAAAAGATGTCTGTAATATTTTTCATCTTTTAGATGGCGATAAAAAAGAAGAACTAAACCTTTTACAAGTTGAGCCAGATGCTATTGTAGTTGATGCACCAGAACACTTGCCAAAAAATAAAAACATCAAAGGTTATATTCAAAAATTAAGTTTAGAACTTTTCTATGCAGTGGAAGGTATTGTGAGCGAACCCTTGCCTGGCCAAAAACCCAAGACTCTGCGTATTATTGTAGATCCTGATAGCATTAGAAGTTTTGATCGTCGTATTTATCCCAGACACGTACTGCGCGAACCAGTGGAAGCCATGGTCACTTCCTATGATGAAATGGAAGCCTTAATTGGAGCAATCATTAATCTCAGCCCTGCTGGCTTGCGCGTGGAAGTGCCAGAGCGCTTAAACATGGAAACCAGATATACTTTTAGCTTTGAGCTGGATTTTAGGAGCCAAACTTATTCTTTAGCTTTAACTGGCACGCCAGTTTCTGAAACCAGGCTTAGTGAAACCTGGGTTTATGGCGTGTGGTTAGGAGAAGGCAAAGATGATCGCCAGGTTATTATTGAAGATGAAGAAACTGATACCTGGAAGAAGATAGATTTAATGGAGTTGGTGAACAAGCTAATAAAATGCAGTTAAGGAGAAGGCTTAGTAATTTGTTTTTGCGTGTTGGCTTTGGCTTGTCCTAGTTCAAACACCCAACAAGGACAAACTGGCAATGGCGGGACTGATAACGGCACAACTGGCGAAACCACTGAAGGCACCCAAACTGCCACCACTCCTGCTGCCCAGCTTTTGCAACCTGAAGACTTGCAATATCTTGGCGCTTTTAGATTACCAGATGGAGCGGTTCCTAATTCCTGGGAATGGAACGGCGATGCCCTAACCTATTATCCTGAAGGTGCTAATGCTGGCCTGCCTGGTTCCTTGTTTGGCACAGGAAATGGTCCAACTAATTATGTATCAGAAATCAGCATTCCAGCTCCAGTTAATTCTCGCAATCTGGCTGCGCTTAATACTGCTGATACGCGTCAGGGTTTTGCAGATATCCGTGGTGGATTGGTTGATCATCTCATGGAAGTTCCGTTTGTGGCTTTGGAATATTTTTCTACACCCACTACTGGTCCAAAAATTCATTTTGCCTGGGGTGCTAACTTGCAAGGTGAAGAAGCAGCACCTAGCCATGGCTGGTTTGATCTGAATTTGGCTGTTCCCAATACACAAGGGTTATGGACTATTGGCAGCAATTCTCCAAACAGCGTTAATGATTATATTTTTGCCATTCCTACAGAATGGGCAGATGCCAATGTAGGCAGCAGATATTTAGCCACCGGTAGATTTAAAGATGGCGGTTTGGGCGGCAAAGGACCTTCACTTTTTGCTTATGCACCTTGGCTGCAAGGAAATCCACCTGCTGCTGGCACAGTTTTGAATGAAGTTACCTTGCTTAAATATGGTTCAACTTTTCACGATGATGAAACCACTTATCGCACCAGAAGAATGACCAATTATCATGATGCAGATTCCTGGGCAGGAGGAGCTTGGATCACAACTGCTTCAGGAAAATCAGGTGTAATTTTTGTAGGCACCAAATCCACTGGTAATTATTATTGGTATGGTTATGTAGATCGCAACAATCGCACTAGGCCTTGCGTGGAACCTGAAGAACTCAGCTTTATTACTTGCCGTAATGCCAATGGCACTGCTTGCAGCGAAGATTTGTTTGCTGGTTGCGGAGGAGAAGCAAACTGGCTCACTGAAAAAGGCTGGCGCGGCGACAGGTTTGACGCCCAAATTATTTTTTATGATCCGGCAAATTTGGCTGAAGTTGTTGCCGGCAACATGGAATCCTACGTGCCCCAACCTTATGCCACAATGGATATTGATGAATATTTATTCTTGCCTGATATATCTGCTGATATTGTTATTACTTTTGGCGCTGGAGACCAAAGAAAATATCGAGTAAGCGGTGTGGCTTATGATCGCACAAATAATTATCTATATGTCATGGAACCTTTTGCTGATGAATCCAAACCTGTGATCCATGTCTGGAAAATAAATTGACTCGTGCTTACTGGCGTGATTGATTCAATGTTGTCATTCTGAGCCAAAAACGAAGGATGACCCAATAAAAACTAACAACAAAAAGGGGGTAAAGCATGAACAAAAGAATGATAAATTACCTAGCAGTAGCAGTTCTATTATTAGGCTTGGCTGCTTGCGGTGGTAGCAGCGGAGGTGGCGGTGGCGCTGGTCTGAACGGAGCCACTTCAGTTACCGGAACAGTTTATTCAGCAAGTGGAGACCCTGTACCTGGCACCACAGTCTATATTCCAGGCGCTACAGTTTCCGCAATGACAGTGAACAAAGCCACTCGCAGTTTTAACAAAGCTGTAGTCAACCCAGATGGCACTTCCTGCGAAGACCCACTTTCTGGCGACAATGCCCAGGCCTCAGCTTGCGCAGGTCAGGATGGTTCATTTAACATAGATACATCTGCCTTAACTAGTGGCACCCAAATTGTTTTCCAACGCGGCGCCTTGCGCATGATTATGAATCTGAATTGTACCAGCAGTATTATTGCTGCTGGCGTCTGCACTTTGCCCACAACCGACACTTCTTTTGGTGGTGGTTCAACCACCTGGCCCAGAGTAGCAGTAGTAACCGGCTTGTGGGATCGGATGGAAGATGTGTTGGCTAAGCTTGCTGACTCAAATACTACTGATGATACCAATGGCCAATATGGCCGGGTTGATGCTTCTACTGGCATATTTGTCTATGGTTCAGAATATGGAACCAATCTCACTATTATTGACGGCACTGGCTTTACCACCCCAACTGAAAATGTAGATAATGTTGGCACCTATAAAACTTGGAATACCTATCTAGATGGCACCAATCCCTTGGTCAGCGGCGGCGCACCTGTGTTTGACATAATCTTTATTAATTGCGGAAATTCTTATGAAGCAACTCAACTTATTCCCAACATAGCTACCTTGCAAGCTTATGTAAATGCTGGCGGCAGACTCTATGTAACCGATTTATCTTACGATCATATTGAACAATCCTTTCCCCAATTTATGCAGTTTGCCAATGACCCGGCCGATCCTGATACTCCAGGCGTTTTGGGCGCTGCAGAAGTGGGTTCTGCTGTTGAGCCTGACGGAGTTACACCGCTTACCGTTAATGCAGCGGTAAATGAAGCAGGTATGGCTACTTGGTTAGCTGATGTTAATGTCAATCGTCATGATGCTACTACCCCAGGCAACCCAGATTTCGATTGCGCAGCAGCACCTTATGATCAAATTACCAGCGCTCTAACTACGAACAGCTTGATTCCTTTAGGTGATTTCTTAGGTGGCTGGGCCCACATGGATGGGGCTCATACTGGTTATACCCCAACTATCTGGATTTCTTCTGGAACAGGCGTAGTGTTTAACGGTTTAACCAACAGACCTTTAACTGCTTCCATGAGCTCTGGCGCTAATGGTGGTTTACTAGTTTACTCTTCTTATCATACTGCTCATAGCTGCCCCACGCCAACCTTCTGGCCCCAAGAAAGAGTACTGCAATATCTAATCTTTGAAGCTTTCTAAGCTATAATGTTATCCTGAACAAAAGTGAAGGATCCCAGTTTTTACTGGGATTCCTCACTGCGTTCGGAATGACAAGCCTGAAAATATGAGAACCTATTCTCATTATTGGGAAATACTGAAAAGACCAAATAATATCAATAAGTTATAGATGGCAATCACCTCCTAATTAACCTCTTTTCATTCTCATCCTTGAGAAAAAAACAAAACTTATCATTTTAGTAAAAGAACTCCTTAAATCTTAAATAATATCAATGAATTACATGCCACCTATTTTTTAACCTGGCACCATTTTCGCTTATATAAAAAGTGGAGAAGGAGCGGTGGAGTTATGGAGATCAATAAATTAATTAACATAATAAGCTTTGCAGTATTAATGATCACCTTAATTGGTGTTTTATATAGCAACCAAATGATCTTAGTTCCTTTAGTTTCAGCAAAAACTGATATAGCTGAAGGCCAAACTTCATATAGCATTCGTTGCGTTCCTTCAAATGAGCTAAGCTTGGTTTCGCATTTTAATATTATGAGTACTTTTAATAACCAATTAGGTTCAACCCTAGCTGTTACCAACAGTGAAACTGGCCAAGCCATTATCAGCAAATCAGTTAAAGAAACTCTGGAAACTATAGAAAATGAACAATACCAAGTAGCCATGTTTGAAGGACCAAAGGTTAGTCATCATGCTTTTTGCGCTAATGAACAATTAAACCACGGCAACTTGCATATGGCCCAAATCAGTAAGCAGGAAAATCCTCCAATTTTAATGGCTCAAGGTTCAGAAACAAATATTGATAACTTTCAGCAAGTTCCTAACAATGGTCAGTTTTATAATGCGGTTAATAACGGCTCAATAGATAAAATAAATTTTGGTTTAAGAGCAACCTATGGTGAGGGAAGCAGCAATAATTACAGGGTAGCAGTAACCAAACCCTTAAATAGCGATCAACAAAGCTATGTTTACGAAATGTTAGTTAGTTCAAACTTAGAATAAGTATAAGATTTAAAGTTGCCCCCTTTCAATCTTATATTTTTTGATTTTCCGATACAATGTGGCCAAACTCATATTAAGAGATTTGGCCGCATGTTTATAATCATCTTTATTGGTACGCACAGCTTTTTCAATAATCATTTTTTCGTATTCATCTACGCTTAAATTCTTGTCAACTGGGCAATGGTTTTCCATCAGAGAGCTGGCTGCTGATGTTAAATCATCCAAGGTAATAATTTGGCCCTTGCCAATAGCAATGGCTCCTCTAATAGCATTTTCTAATTCTCTGACATTTCCTGGCCAGTCATATTGATAGAGAATTTTCATCACCCTGGGCTCTACAGAATTAATCTTTCTGGTTTCAGGTTGAAATTTTTGGACAAAATGTTCCACCAAGAGCGGTATATCTGCCCTTCTTTCTCTTAAAGGTGGAATGCGCAAAGACACAACATTAAGCCGATAAAACAAATCTTCCCTGAATTTTCCCTGCCTAACTTCTTCTTTTAAATCTCTATTGCTGGCAGCAATGATACGCACATCAACCTTCTCCATTTTTTCGCTGCCAACCGGAGTAACTTCTCCTTCCTGAATAGCCCTCAGTAGCTTCACCTGCAAGGCTAGAGGAATTTCGGATATTTCGTCCAAAAAAATGGTGCCATTATTGGCCAGCTGAAACAAACCTTTTTTATCCCGATGCGCGCTAGTGAATGAACCTTTTAGATGGCCGAACAATTCGCTTTCAATCACCCCTGGCGCAAAAGCAGCGCAGGAAACAGGAATAAACTTAGTGTCTTTGCGCAAACTGCTAAAATGAATAGCCCTGGCCACCAATTCTTTACCTGTACCGCTTTCACCTTGAATTAAAACATCTGCTTCACTGCTTGACAACCTGTTAATGAGATTAAACAAGCGATACATTTGTTCTGAACTGGCAATGATGTTTTGACAACAATCTTCATCGTGAAAGGAAAACTCTTCTTTTTGATAAGACAAACTTTGATCCAGAGTTGGTTCAGCTACTCCAGCAATTAAGTTAGCCAAACTTTCAGCAGTGGCTTGAGCTGATTTAAGCAAACACTTTATTTTATCTTGCTGCTGATCGGTTAAATTAAGGCTGTCATCATTCAAAAGCTCATTGGCATAACGCATCACTGAATTTAGCTGTTTTTGCACTTCACCTGACAAACCTTTGACCACTGTATGACTATATGCGGGTGACATACTTGCTTGGTTTTTTTCCATAAGTGTGCTAATGCTAATGCATTCTTTTTTATTTAGCAACCTTGAGTTAAAAAATGAATATATATTTAGTTATTATTCTTGGCGCCTTAAGTTTTCAATTTATCTTGCAAACAATAGTGCGCATTTTAAATATCAAATCCTTAAGCCCAATTTTACCTGCAGAATTTGCTAATTTTTATGATCCACAAGAATATCAGCGTTCCCAAAAATATACCAAAACTAATGCTTTGTTTAATCAGATCTTAACTACTTTTAGTTTTATCCTGGTTATTGCTTTTATCTTACTAGGTGGATTTAATTATGCTGATTTATTTGTACGCTCATTTGTAGCCAATCCTATTGCCCAGGGTTTAATCTTTATGGCTATTCTCTATCTAGCCAATGATCTTATTTTGCTGCCTTTTTCCCTTTATCATACTTTTGTGATCGAAGAAAAATTCGGGTTTAACAAAACCTCGGCTAAAACTTTTGTTATTGATCAACTTAAATCCTATTTTTTGCTTATCGTGATTGGCGGGCCGATTTTAGCATTACTACTTTTATTTTTTGAAAAAGCTGGTCAATACGCCTGGTTACTAGCTTGGGGCTTGGTAGCAATTTTTATGGTTTTGATTCAACCTTTGTTCACCTTGGTAATTGCGCCCTTATTTAACAAGTTTACGCCACTTGAACCTGGCGGGCTTAAAACCGCTATTGAAAATTATGCTCAAAAAGTAAAATTTTCCCTTAAAGAAATTTCAGTAATGGATGGCTCCAAGCGCTCTAGCCATTCCAACGCTTATTTCAGCGGCATAGGCAAAAAAAGAATTGCCCTGTTTGATACTTTGATTGCCAAACATTCTATCCCGGAACTACTGGCCATTGTGGCTCATGAAGTTGGTCATTATAAGAAACACCACATTATTAAAAATACGGTTATTGCTATTATTCATTCAGGTGTTTTGTTTTTTCTTTTATCTTTGTTTATTAAAAACCCAGAACTTTTTGCTGCTTTTAAAATGGAGCATACTTCAATTTATGCCAGCTTTATCTTTTTTGCGCTGCTATACTCGCCAGTGGAAATGATTATCTCTGTGGTGCTAAATTGGTTGTCTCGCAAATATGAATATGAAGCAGACCAGTTTGCTAGCCAAACCACGCAAGATCCAGAAAGCATGGTCTTGGCCTTAAAAAATTTATCAGTTAGCAATCTGGCAAACCTAACTCCTCACCCTTGGCATGTTTTTTTGAATTATAGCCATCCCCCGATCTTGCAGCGAATCAAGGCTATTGAGAAATTCTGACCACATGACTTAATCCCCACACATCCCTATCCACAAAAAAATCATCAATAGCTGCTAACATGATCTTGCCCATTGGCAGCTGGCCATCTAACTGATCCAAAATCAGATATGATTCGCTGTTTTTGTTGAGAAAAAGCTCTCTAGCGGAAAAAAGTGCTCTATATCCATCACAACCTACAAATAAAAAATAGTCATCCAAGTTATAATCAGGAAAATTTTTCTTTAAAAATGATCTCAAATTAAAACCTGAAGCTTTAGAAATGCTTTTATACCCTTGGCCATGACCAATTCTTATCCAATTAGAAACGCTATTTTTTTTCACATTATCATAATTTGCTTTTCCAACATTTTTATCATCAATAATATTAAGCGAATCTGCATCGCACTTTAAGCCTTTTTGTACCTTGGGCAATAAATGCTCCGGCAAACTAATCGGCGCAATAGTAATCTCCACAACATCGTCCAAGTATCTGGCTGTATCTGGATCACGCGGAGCAATAAGTTTTAACCCCTTAATATTATCTTTATATTTATTGTGATTATATTGATCAGGATCTTTATAAGGCAATATTTCTTGTCTATAAAAAGCCAAGGTTACTGGCAAAGAATCATCAGTCATTAGCAATTCATTGTAGGTAAAATTAACTATTTTACCAGTTGCTGACTTAACGCTAACAATAAGATCCAAAGGCTTGTTAAAACTTGCTTGCTCAGGTTTTTTAGGTTCAATACCTTCCAGAATATTATATAGAGGAATCCCAACATAAGTATATGCACCTATAAATTCCCCTTGAGCAGACATTTCCTTAGTACGAATACTGGAAGTGGCAAAAGCGGCCAAAGCCTGGCTAGAAAATTTATATTCTCTGCTAACCAACCCATTTATGGTTAGCGCAATATTTTCTGGTAAGGGCTGGCTCAAGACTTTAGGTGTGGCGCCAGTGACTGCTAATACTGAATAATAATTTTTTTGAGTATAATAGACCCTGACCAAATAGATCACAGCCAGTGCAATTAACAAGCTAGCGATGAATATTAGCCAATGTCTTTTAAGCATAATTTTAAATTAGTAGCGCCAGGTTAAGAAATCAACATCTGCCCTGTCTGGCAAGATGGAACAATATCCAGGCATTGGCCGACTTAAATCCATTCCCAAAAAACACATCAAATTAAAAATCAGCGGGTCTGGTTCATAACACTCATCATAAACTTCATCAATTACAGATTCAAACCTGCTTATAAAAACAAAACGATCCATACCTATTTCTTGAGTAACAAAAGCGCTTCTGGTCAAACGTGCGACTAATTCCAAATTTTCCAAAGGCTGCTGACCATTATTTTGCTGCTCATCTTGCCTTAGCGCATTATAAACTTCTCTTAGCTCGCTGGCATCCAGCCAACTGTCATTTTGCAAGGCAGCGTTAAATCTAGCTATTGCTAATGTTTCCGACACAAAACCTCCTTAAATATTGATTTGAGTTGACTAGCAACTGACATATCAGGCTAAAATTGTCAAGCCAGCCCTGAATCTAATCCGGATTTGCCGCTTGCCATGTTTGCTCAATATAGTATAAATTTCTAAATCAAATCCAACCTAGGGGGAGATCATGAAAGATATAGCCAAAATTCTTGGAAACGATGCTGATACATTGCTAAAACACGAATGCAAAACCATCTCTAAGAAAGATTTACACTTACCTGGCCCAGACTTTATTGACCGTATCGTAGCTTTATCTGATCGCCCTACTCCAGTTCTAAAAAGCCTAGCCAGCCTTTTCAACCATGGCCGTTTGAGTGGCACTGGGTATGTTTCAATCTTGCCAGTTGACCAAGGTATTGAACACACTGCTGGCGCTTCTTTTGCCCCAAATCCCATTTATTTTGACCCGGAAAATATTGTAAAATTAGCTATTGAAGGCGGTTGCAATGGCGTAGCCTCTACCTTAGGCGTGCTAGGCGCTGTGGCTAGAAAATATGCGCACAAAATTCCTTTTATACTTAAAATCAATCATAATGAGCTTCTCACTTATCCTAATAGTTATGACCAAAGATTATTTGCCAGTGTTGAACAAGCCTTTGAAATGGGTTGTGTGGCAATTGGCGCAACTATCTATTTTGGTTCTGAAGAATCTAGGCGCCAAATTGAAGAGATATCTGAAGCCTTTCAATATGCTCATGAAATGGGCATGGCCACAATTCTGTGGTGCTACTTAAGAAATGATGGGTTCAAAAAAGATGGCGTAGATTACCATGCTGCTGCAGACTTAACAGGACAAGCCAACCATTTGGGCGTAACCATTCAAGCTGATATTATTAAGCAAAAGCTGCCGGAGAACAATGGCGGCTTTAAGGCCATTAAATTTGGCAAGACCAGTCCGCTGGTTTACGAAAAACTTACTTCTGATCACCCAATTGATCTAACCCGCTACCAAGTGGCAAATTGCTATATGGGCCGAGCTGGCTTGATTAACTCTGGTGGCCCTTCTGGCAAAGATGACTTAAAACAAGCAGTTATGACTGCTGTGGTCAACAAACGCGCTGGTGGCACTGGTTTAATTTCCGGACGCAAAGCTTTTCAAAAGCCCATGAAACAAGGCGTGGAACTTTTAAATGCCATTCAAGATGTTTATCTTTCTAAAGAGATAACTATAGCTTAAAAAGCGCGCAACTTATTTTGATTCTTGACGATAAAAGATCAGATTATAATGGAGGTTTAAATATATATGTTGGAATTTGGAAGTTTTGGACCTTTAGCTGCCACAGCTTTTATTTTTGTGGCCCGCATTTTAGATGTGAGCATTGGCACCATTAGAATTATTTATGTGACCAAGGGAAAAAGATATCAAGCCACTATCTTAGGTTTTTTTGAGGTTTTAATCTGGATAATCGCCATTAACCAAGTAATGAATCATACCAATAGCTGGGTTGATTTTGTGGCTTATGCTGGTGGCTTTGCCATAGGCAATTTTGTGGGTATTACCATTGAAGACAAACTAGCTTTTGGCAAATTGGCCATTCAGCTAATTACTCAAAATGAAACCACGCTGTTAATGAGCAAACTTAAAGAAGCCGGGTTTGGGGTAACCCAAATTGAAGGCATGGGTGTTAAAACCAAGGTGATAATTTTAGTGGTAATGCTTAATCGCAAACGCTTGCCTGAGATCGTCAAGATTATTGACGAATATGCACCTAATACCTTTTATGCCATTTCAGATGTGCAAAACACCAAGTCTGGAGTTTTTCCCGTGGCACATTCCAGAAAAACTACCGCACCTTTTGATTTCTTGCGTATGTTCCGTTTGGCTAAATAAATTTAAGCTTTGCCCTGGTTAGCCACAGACTGCATGGCTTTTTCCACTTCTTTAGGATCGCCTAAGTAATAGCGATTGGTTGGCTTAAGATGCTCGTCTAATTCATAAACCAAAGGCATGCCAGTGGGAATATTAAGGCTCACAATATCTTTTTCTGAAACATCATCTAAGTGTTTAACCAAAGCCCGCAAACTATTACCATGCGCGGCAATCAAAACTTTTTTGCCAGCCTTAATCTGAGGGACAATGGTATCATTCCAATAGGGCAAGAATCTGGCCACTGTATCTTTCAAACATTCAGTCAAAGGCAAGTGATGTTCATCTAAATCATGATAGCGGGGATCTTTACCTGGATAGCGTTCATCAGATTCTTCCAAGGCTGGTGGTGGAATATCATAGCTACGGCGCCAAATTAAAACCTGGTCTTCACCAAACTTTTTTGCCATTTCTGATTTATTCAAACCTTGCAAAGCACCATAGTGACGCTCATTTAAGCGCCAAGATCTAATTACTGGAATCCACATCAGATCCATCTTATCTTGAACCAACCACAAGGTGCGAATTGCCCTCTTCAAAACTGAAGTAAAGGCTACGTCAAAAATATAACCTTCTTTTAACAACAGCTCGCCTGCTTTTTTGGCTTCTTCAATTCCTTTGTCAGACAAATCTACATCTGTCCAACCTGTGAATCGATTTTCCTTGTTCCAAATACTTTCCCCGTGCCTGAGTAATACTACTTTGTACATTTATTTCTCCTCGTAATTGACTATTGACCATAGACTAAAAGGTCTTTAGTCAATAGTCCATGGTCTATGGTCGCTTTTAAATTTGCCTCACCTCAACCAGCCTCATCAAATCATCTTTGGTTCCATGCGCGCCGCTGGTAATTACAATGCGATCGCCTTTTTCAATATAAGCTGACTGGCGAGCTACTTTTTCAGCTTGAATTAAAATTTTATCCACACTTGCTGCATCTGTAGTTAAAATTGGCACCACTCCCCAAAAAAGACTCATCCGTCTGGCCATGTTTTGGTTAGAAATTGGGGCCAAAATCGGCATGGGTGGTCTTTGCTGACTCACAAACAAGGGCGTGCGACCAGAGCGCGTGGGCGTAACAATTGCCTGTGCACCTAATTCTTCAGCAATTAACACTGCTCCTTCTGCAATAATTTGGGATTGCAAACTACTAGATTCAAATTCCCGGCGCCTCTGCGGCAAAGGCGGCATATCACTCTCTGCTTCATAAGCAATTGCAGCCATGGCTTTAACTGCTTCTGCTGGATTTATGCCAATTGCTGTTTCTTCAGAAAGCATGACTGCATCCGAACCTGCCCACACTGCTTCAGCCACATCTGTTGCTTCAGCCCTGGTAGGTCTTTTGGAATTTACCATAGATTCTAACATCTGAGTGGCGGTAATAGAAGGTTTGCCAGCGATCATACATCTTCTTAAAATATCACGTTCCACCAAAGGAAGTTTAGGAAAAGGAATTTCAATTCCCAAATCGCCGCGCGCTACCATCACTGCATCAGCAACTTCAATTATATTATCAATATCATCCAAGGCTTCTGGTTTTTCAATCTTGGCAATCACGCCTATTTGCGGAGCATGTCGTTTTAAGATTTTTTTCACTGTCTCCACATTTCTAGCGCTGCGCACAAAAGATAAACCAATAAAATCAACTTTGGCTTTAATGGCAAAATCTAAAATCTTTTTATCTGCTTCAGTTAAAGCTGGAACATTTAATTTTACGCCTGGCAGATTAATTCCTTTGCGCGAACGAATCTCGCCGCCAGCATTCACCACACAAGTAACATCTGTTCCTTCAACACTTTTCACTTTTAAGCCAACCAAACCATCATTGAGAAAAATCTGATCACCCTTTTTTAAGCAAGCATGAATAGCTTGAGGAACAGGAATCCGGGAATCGGTTTGAGTAGTTTTCCGGCAAGCCAAGACAATGGTTTGATTCTTCTTTAGTTCAATTGGTTCTTTTTTTAGATCACCCAAACGATATTTTGGTCCTGGCAGATCCATCAAGATTGCTGTGGAAGTTTTGTACTGCTGGCTTAATTGACGAATATTATTAATGGTATCTTGATGCTGTTTAAAACTTCCATGCGCTCCATTTAAGCGAAAAACACTTACCCCAGCTTTAATCATTTCCAGCAAAACAGCTTTACCCAAACAAGCTGGCCCAACTGTGGCAATAATTTTGGTATGGTTCCAAGTGTTCATATTAATTTGATGTCATCAACTTAATAACATCACCCTTTTTAGGTTGGCCGGAAATGGCTTTGGTCACTGCATAGCGTTCGTAAACTTTAGTAACTTGCAAAACTCCTATTTCAAATTCTTCCACACCAAGCTCAACACCTTTGCCGCCTACAGACTTGCGACCAATCACGCTAAATTGCATACCTTCTTTAAGTCCAGCGTTTGAACCAGCATTAATATAATATTGTCCGCTAGTAACTTTAATGATCTGGCCTTCCCAAGTTTGACCTTCCATTTTTTTATCAATCCAGCTGATACATTTGTTTACGGCGCGGTCAAACATACGATCGAAATCTCGATTGCGATCAGAACTATCACCTGTGGTGTAAAACATCATATCTCGGAAACTACGCATACTAGTAGATGAAGTACGCGCATCATAATGATCTAAAACCTTACCTGATTCTGGATCGCGTTGAATGCAAGTTAATGTCAAACTTACTGTATCTGAATTTAAATCAAAGCTATGCAGAGGCGCCCCAGTTAAATCTTCAGCAGTATCAAAAGCTGTACCTGTGCCAAATCTGCTTTCACCCTGCTGAACATCAAAGTTAAACAAGGCCTGGGCGGCAATTGGTTTGTGCAAATATTTTCCCTGAGCCTGGGCCATCATTTTCTGCATAGCCTTTTGCATCTTTGCTGCATAAACTTGGGCTTCAGCAGCAGTTTTAGGTGGAGGACCTGCTGGCATTTCCGATTCTTCTTTCTCTTCTTCAGTTTCTGCTGGCACTACCACTACATAACGGCCAGACTTTTCCAGATCTTTTTGAACACGGTTACGCAGCAATTCATCTAAAGTGGCTGTATTCATACCAGCCATCATTAATTGCCTGGTATTCACTCGGCCCACAGCCACCACCTTTTTTAATCCATCTGTCTCATTGTTTTTCTTGGCAAAGACCGATGAATTTGCGCTAAATAATCCCACGCCCAAAATCAGGGCAACCAAAATAATTTTATTTATATTCTTCATAGTGTTGGTCTATAACTAACGTTGCATAAAAAGTCTAGACTTAAGGTACAAAGGTTTCTAATATGGCAACCATGCCAAAAAATATTAAGATATTAGATGTCACCATTCGTGATGGCAGTTATGCTATAAATTATCAATACACACCTGAACAGGTGGCGCAAATTGCTCAAGCCCTTGATCAAGCTGGTATTCATTATATAGAAGTAAGCCATGGTTGTGGTTTGGGGGCTAGCGAAAATCTGGGTTTGCCTGCCGCAGCTACAGACCAGGAATATGTGCAAGCTGCCAAAAAATCAGTTAAAAAAGCCAAAATTGGGGTGATTGCTGGCACACCTCCGCTTACCTTTCCCAAAGATATTGATACTATTAAAAATGACGCAGATTTTATCCGCATTGCAGCAAATTGTGACGAAGTGCAAATAGCTGAAGAAAATATCAATTATGCCCAGAAAAATGGCCTTACCTGTTTTTTTCAAATGATGCGCTCCAGTAGAATTTCTTTACCTAAACTCATCGCCCAAACTAAAATTGTAGAAAAAATGGGGGCCCAGGTCGCTTATGTTGTAGATACAGCAGGTTATTTTACTCCAGATCAAATAGAAAAAATTATCTCGGAACTAAAAGCAAAATTAAAAATCAAAATAGGTTTTCATGCTCACAATAATTTAGGCCTAGCCATTGCCAATACTTTGGCTGCTGTCAGAGCTGGCTGTGATTTTATTGATGCCAGCTTGCTGGGTATGGGACGCCAGGCAGGCAATGCCCAGCTGGAAGCAGTTGTATCTTTAATGCAAAGACAAGGTTTACTAAAAAATATTAATTTGGATTTACTTTTAGAAACTGCGGAAAAATATCTTGTGCCTATTATGCCTGCCCGAAAAGGCCTTGCGCGCTTAGACCTAATTACTGCTGACACAAATATTGATCTTTATCCTTTAGATCTTTTTCAAATTGTAGCCCAGGAATTAAAAATAGATTTAACTAAATTAATTCGCCATCTTTCAACTCACAAAAACATGACTGAAGTTAAACCTGAACACCTTATAAAAACCATCAAACACTTTGGGGGCAACCCCCAAAAAATTCTGGGTAAATACGGCATCCCAATCTAGGAGGAACTAAATATGAGCGCTACTCAGCAAACCTGGTATCAACTTTCTGCTGAAAAGGTTTTTGAAAAATTGGAAACTAATGCCAACGGGTTAAATACCACCGAAGCTCAAAAACGCCTAGAACAATATGGTTATAATGAACTAGAGGTAAAAAAACCCAGCGTACTAATGCGCTTTCTGCGGCAATTTCACAACCCTCTAGTTTATATCCTGCTTTTAGCTGCTGCCATCACTGGCACGTTATCTGTGCTGGGTGAAGATATGCTGCCAGATACTATTGTTATTATTGGTGTAGTTATCTTAAATGCGATCCTTGGTTTCTTCCAAGAAGGCAAGGCTGAAAAAGCCTTATTAGCTCTGCAAAACATGATCGTTGCTGAGTGCACTGTGTTGCGCGATGGCAAACAACTAATGATCAAGGCGCGCGAACTTGTGCCTGGTGATATTGTCATTCTTAATGGTGGCGATAAAATCCCTGCAGATTTAAGACTTTTTTCCACCAAAGATGCCCAGACAGATGAAGCTGCCCTTACTGGAGAATCTGTTCCAGTTAAAAAATCTTCGGAAAGCATTAATCGTCCTAATTTAACGCCTGGCGATCAACACTGCATGGCTTTTAGCGGAACATTTTTATCCAGAGGCAGTATGCGCGGTATAGTTATTGCCACCGGCGAACAAACCGAGTTTGGCAAAATTGCCACTTTGGTCAAAGAGACCCACCAGGTAGCCACACCTTTGCAAAAGAAAATTAGTGCTTTTACCAAAACTTTAATCATTGGCATTAGCGGTGTGGGTCTGATTAATTTTATTCTTGGTTATTGGTTTGGTTATACACTTATTTACAGTTTTCTAGGCTCGGTTTCTTTAATCGTAGCTGCTATCCCAGAAATGTTACCTATGATTGTCACTGCTATTTTGGCTTTAGCAGCTTCAGCTATGGCCAATAGCCATGCTTTAACCAGAAGGCTGCCAGCAGCAGAAACTTTGGGTTGCACAACTGTAATTTGTTCCGACAAAACCGGCACGCTCACCAGAAACGAAATGACTGTGCTTAAGATTTATGCTGCCAGCAATATATATGATGTTAGCGGACCAGGCTATGAACCGATCGGGCAATTTAGTTTAAATAACCGACACATTGAATGGTCTCAGTTTCCCAAATCGCTAACGGAAACCTTAGAGGCAGGTTATCACTGCAACACTTCCAATCTGGTTCAAGAAGCTGGCAGATATCGCATTATTGGCGATCCAACTGAAGGCGCTTTAATAGTTTCTGCCAACAAAGCAGGCATTACTGAAAAATTAAATCAGCTTGATGAAATTCCTTTTCATTCGGAAAAAATGTACATGGCCACTCTGCATGAAGGCGCCACTGAAAATATTATCTACGTAAAAGGTTCTCCAGAAAAAATGATTGAGATGAGCGCTAATCAATTAAATGAAGTGGCTACTGAACCAGTGCGCAAACAGGAAATCTTAAACGCTGCTGAAACCATGGCCAAAGACGCCTTGCGTGTTTTAGGCATGGCTTATAAAAAGGTGCCAAAAACCAAAACTGAAATTGATCACGCTGACATCAAAGAACTCATCTTTTTGGGTTTACAAGGCATGATTGACCCACCCAGACAAGAAGCAATTGAAGCAGTGAAAAATTGCAAAACAGCTGGCATTAGAACAGTTATGATCACTGGCGACCATGCCCTAACAGCCAAAGCAATTGCCAAACAACTGGGCATTATTGACAGCGAAAAACATGAAGTATTGATTGGTGAAAAATTATCGCAAATGAGCGATCAGCAGTTATATGAAGCAGTGGATAAAGTATCAGTTTACGCTAGAGTAGCGCCTGAGCACAAGCTGCGCATTGCCCAGCAATTGCAAAGACGCGGGCACATTGTATCCATGACCGGTGACGGAGTTAATGACGCGCCTGCGCTTAAAGCAGCAGACATTGGCGTGGCCATGGGCATCACTGGAACTGAAGTCAGCAAAGAAGCTGCAGACATGATTTTGACTGATGATAATTTTGCCAGCATCGTCAAAGCTGTTGAAGAAGGAAGGCATGCCTGGAACAATCTGGAAAAAGCAATTTTATACACCTTGCCCACCAACGGCGGCCAGGCGTTTTTAGTAATCGGAGCGGTTTTGCTGGCTCCTTTGATCCCCTTATTTGCCCTTCGCTTGCCCTTAGAACCAGTGCAAATTCTGTGGGTTAATTTATTAGATTCAGTTTTCTTAACAATGCCCTTAATGATGGAACATAAAGCCAGAGACTTATTAACCACTCCACCGCGTAACCCCAAAGCAAAAATTGCTGATTGGCTGTTTCTGCAAAGAGTGGTTATTATGGGCGCAATAATTGCTGCTTGCGGTTTTGTTATCTATTACATTTTTGGCTTACCAGCAATTGTGAACGGCAAAATTGTGGATGAGTTGCTGTTAACTCAGGCTCAAACCGCAGCCTTTTGGGCAGTGTTAATGGTGCATTTTGGATTTGTCATGAGCGCCAGATCAGTCTTTGATTCAGCATTTACCTTTAGTCCGTTTTCTAACAAATGGCTGCTATTGGGAATTTTAGTAAGCGTTTTATCGCGTTTAATTCCTACTTTTGTGCCAGAAGCTCAAACCTTGTTTAGAACCGCAGACTTTCCTTTGGAATGGTGGTGGTATATTGCGCCGTGTTTATTTCCTGGTTTCATCGCCCTGGAAATTGATAAATTAATCAGAAGAAAAAGGGGACGTTTCCCCGGAAGAAATATTTCTAAATAAGGGAGGAAGCAGTATGGAAACTATAACCAATTATCTCGACCAAGCCAGTGGTTTTATTTGGGGCATACCCTTGATAGTCATGTTAGGTGGCACTGGTATTTATCTAACAATTAAACTTAGAGGTTTGCAATTTACTCAGTTGGGATATGCGCTCAAGCTAGCTTTTATCAAGCGCCATGAAGCTGGCGAAGGAGATATTTCTCATTTTCAAGCTTTAATGACCGCACTTTCCGCCACAGTTGGCGTGGGTAACATTGCTGGCGTTGCTACAGCTATAGCCTTGGGCGGACCTGGTGCTTTATTCTGGATGTGGGTCATTGGCTGGATTGGTATGGCCACCAAATATGGGGAAGCAATCTTAGCTGTTAAATATCGGGAAAAAGATGAAAAAGGAATGATGTGCGGCGGACCAATGTATTATATCGCCAAGGGTTTAAAAATGCCCTGGCTGGGTTTTGTGTTTGCCCTATTCACCGCTATTGCTGCTTTTGGAATCGGCAACATGGTGCAAGCCAATACTGTAGCCCTGGCTGTGCAAAACTCCTTTGGAATATCAACCTGGATTACAGGAATTATAATTGCAGCTGCCACAGCTTTAGTAATTGTCGGCGGTATTAAAGCTATTGGTCGCATCACCAGCCTTTTGGTTCCTTTTATGGTGGTGATCTATGTCGTGGGCTGTTTGGCTGTTTTAATTGTAAATTGGAGCGTGCTTCCAGCCACTCTGGCTCTGATCTTAAAATCCGCCTTTGCTCCACATGCAGCAACTGGCGGCTTTGCTGGAGCCACAGTAATGATGGCCCTGCGTTTTGGTTTTGCCCGGGGAATTTTTTCCAATGAATCTGGTTTAGGCAGCGCACCTATTGCAGCAGCTGCAGCTAAGACCCCTAACCCAGTTAATCAAGCTTTGGTTTCCATGACCCAAACTTTTATTGATACAGTGGTAATCTGCGCTCTCACTGGTCTGGCCATTGTCTCCACTGGTCTTTGGAAAACCCTAAGCTTAAATGGTGCAGCGCTTTCCACAGAAACTTTTAATGCAGCTCTACCTGGTGGTGCCGGTAATTTTATAGTAAGTGTTGGTTTAATTTTATTTGCCTATTCCACAGTGCTAGGTTGGGAATATTATGGTGAAAAAGCCATTGAATATATCTTTGGCGCTAAAGCAATTTTTCCCTATCGCCTGCTTTGGGTAGTTGCTGTTTTTATGGGCGCTACCTTAAAATTAAATTTGGTTTGGTCTTTTGCAGATTTGGCCAACGGCTTGATGGCTATCCCTAATTTGATTGCCTTAATCGGACTGTCCGGAGTGATAGCCAGAGAAACTAATAAATATTTAACTAAGTTGAAAACTGAGCCGCCCCTGACGCACAGTAATTGCGCCTGCCAAAGCCAGGAACGCTGCAGGTGCAATCCAAGCTAGACCATTTTGGGCAAAAGGTAAATTGATATAGATACTATCTAAAATTGGCAAGTGCGCGCCCAATCTGTGCAAAGAATCTAAACAACCAGCAAAAAAAGCGCCTAAAACTGCGCCTTGCCAGATGCGTCTTCTTTTAATCTTTTCGCCAAAAATGGTAAAGATAACCAGGATCATCACTATCGGGTACAGAGCAACCAAAGGTACTACTGCTATTTTAACAATTGTCTCTACTCCGGCATTAGATAAAATTAAACTAACCCCAGTAACCAAAAAACAAATCAAGCGATAGCTTAATTTGCCTTTAGAATATTTTGAAAAATATTCTCCACAAACAACTGTTAGACCAATAGCTGTAGTCAAGCAAGCCATAGCTACAGCTATACCCAAGGCCAACATTCCTTCCCATCCTAATAAATTATGCGCTAGGCGCACTAAAAGCTCGGTCCGGGAAATATCTGCAGACCAAGAACTGGTTGTTGCTCCTAAGTACAATAAACCTGCGTAAACCAAGGCCAAGCCAGAAACAGAAATTAAGCCAGCTTTAAGCACAATGCTTAATTGGCCTTTTTTAGTTTGCACTCCCTTATTGCGCAAATCATTTAAGATAACCAATCCAAAAATTGAGGCAGCTAATAGATCCATGGTCTGATAGCCTTCTACAAAAGCCTGACCAAAAGCATTAGCCACAAAAGTATTAACAGGAAGGGCCACCGGCCAAAAAATTCCTTTGATAATCAAAACTGCCAAAGCCAGAAAAAGCGCTGGTGTTAAAAACTTTCCGATTCGATCAACTACTGAAGAGGGGTTAAGGGCAAAAAACATGACCACCCCAAAATAAATAAAAGAAAAAAACCAGGAATTAAGTCCTGACAAATTGGGCAGAATGGCTAATTCAAAAGTAGTGGCGCAAGTGCGGGGAATAGCCAGTAACGGGCCAATGGCTAACACAATAATAATGGATAAAAGTTTGGCAAAGTTTCCATTAACTCTGGCTGCAAAAAATTCAACACCACCGCCAGCTTTGGCCACTGCTAAAATTCCCAAAAAAGGCAGGCCCACACCAGTTATTAAAAAACCTATTGTAGAAAGTAAAAATTGATCGCCAGCTAACTTACCCAAAGTTGGTGGAAAAATTAGATTGCCTGCCCCAAAAAACATGGCAAAAAGCGCAAACCCAATAGTTAAAATATGCTTCCAAGACATTAATTGAACTTAGCATGATTTAATTTTGAAGATCAAGCAATTGGTTTAATGGTTAGTGTAATGGCTATCTACTTGTTTTGTTGCAAAAAAAACAATAATCTGCCAAGGCTTGAAAGCAGATGAAACCAACCTTAAATGAAAGACAACGACTTGAAAAAGCTAGCAATTTAGCCAAAACAAATTGGCCCCGCGCTGGCGTTAACAAGCAACAAGAATTAACCAGATTAATCTATGAAATTTCCAAACGCGAAAATATCGATCCAGATCAAATTATAGAGCAGAACTCTGAACCCACGCAATTCAATCACATCAAACAAGTGCTGCTTAACAAGAGATTCCCTTTTTCTGCCAGTACCAATGAATTAAAGAATTGTTTTCTGCCAAAAGTTTATTTTGAGGATAGTTGTTGTCATAAAACACGTTCAGATAATTTCTTGCCGAAAAATATTTTTATTGAATCTACCGTGGCTAATTCAGAATTAGCTGAAAATTTTAGACAAGCTTTTCCCTTAACCAAAATTGTCAAAATTGATTCACTAAAAAATTTTCTCAGGGAAAATAAGCGCCCAACTCTTGCAGATTACAACACCAGAACTGATAATGTTTTTATTGTTGATGAGAAATATGATTTTTATAAACGCTGTCCATGCACTATAAGTGCTGTGAATTGTGGTTATCATATTTTGAATTTAGGTTTTGGCTGTATCTATGAATGCAGCTATTGCTACCTTCAAGGTTATAGCAATAGCCCTGGCCTGATCTTTCCTGCAAATTTTGATGCTTTTTTTGAACAATTCAACACTTACCTGCAATCAGCTAAAACCAAAGCCTGGCAACAAGGAAGCCATTTTCGTTTAGGCACTGGTGAATTTTGCGACTCTTTAATGCTGGATCATATCACCAAATATTCTGAATCGTTAATCGCTTTTTTTAAGCATCATCCTCAGGTTTTATTTGAACTAAAAACCAAAAG
The DNA here is from genome assembly GCA_043823065.1 of Pseudomonadota bacterium. Taxonomy (GTDB): domain Bacteria; phylum UBA10199; class UBA10199; order 2-02-FULL-44-16; family DYJF01; genus JBDRBB01. Next base: position 56,971 of record JBDRBB010000025.1, read on the forward strand.
CGCCAATGTAGAAAATCTTTTAAGCACTGAACACATTGGTAACATTGTAATCGCTTGGTCTATAAATCCCCAAAACTTTATTGAACAAAATGAACTTTATACTGCTTCTTTGCTTGAGCGCCTACAAGCAGCGCGCAAGTGTCAAGACGCCGGATATCTTCTAGCCTTTCACTTTGATCCTATTGTTTATTTTGATAATTGGGAAAAGAAATATAAAGAGGTAATTGAACTTATGTTTGAATATGTAGATCACAAACACATTGCCTGGATGAGCCTGGGCACCTTAAGATTTCACAGCTCACTTAAAAGGATCATTGAAAACCGGTTTCCAGAAAACGCAATTTTAAATGGCGAATTGTTAAAGGGATATGATGACAAACTACGTTATCCAGAAACCCTGCGCTTAATCGTTTATAAGAAAATGCTGGAAATGTTAAACAAACATCACAAAAATCTTCCTATATATTTATGTATGGAAGATAAAAAAATATGGCAGCAGTTAAATTTGGAGATGCCATTTAAATGAAAAACAAAGTAAGTGTCATAATTCCTGTTTATAACCGCGCACAACATTTATCCAAGGCTGTAAATTCAGTGCTAGATCAAAGCTCTCCTGCTTATGAAATTATTGTGGTGGATGATGGCTCTACCGACAATACGTCAAAAATCATTCAACAATATGGCTCCAAAATATCTTGTCTCAGACAAGAAAATAAAGGGCCTGCTGCAGCCCGCAACTTAGGAATCATGAATGCTTCCGGAGAATTGATTGCTTTTCTAGATTCAGATGATTGGTGGCACAAAGACAAGCTCCAACGACAGGTAGCACGCATGGAAGAAGAACCAAGCTTCTTAGTCTCCCATACCGATGAAACCTGGTATCGCCGCGGCCAGCATCTTAATCAAAAAAATAAACACAAAAAATATCACGGCTATATTTATGATAAGTGTTTGCCTCTTTGTGCCGTAAGTCCATCTACAGTAATGGCCCGCAAAGAACTTTTCAATCAGATCGGTCTTTTTGATGAAACCCTGCCTTGCTGCGAAGATTATGATTTATGGCTAAGGGTGAGCATCCAGCACCAGTTCTTATTGATAGATAAGCCTTTAACCTTAAAAGACGGGGGCCGACCAGACCAGGTTTCATTTATCCATAGGATTGGCATTGATAAATATAGAATTAAATCTCTGCAAAAAATTCTGAGCACGCCTGAATTGCTAAATGCTGAACAAAGATCATTGGCCTTTAAAGAATTAGAGTACAAGTGCCGCATCTATGGCAATGGTTGCCTAAAACATGGGAAACCAAAAGAGGCAGAATTTTACCTTGGTTTACCAACTAAATTCAGATATGAATCTGCATTGTCATGAAAAAATCTAGAAAAAAAACATGCCTTGTTTTCTGCCTGATATTTTTGGGTTTTAGCTCGATAATTTTGGCTAATGATAAACAAAAATTAAAGTTTGAGCCTAAAGATTTCAGTCTAAAGGATAGCCAAACTATTAAAACTTTTCAGGTAACTCCTCAAAACAATTTTTTTCTAAATACTTGGCTCAATTATATTACAAATTTCCAGATACCTATTTCAGAAGGAAAATTGGGCATTAACACAGGAAAGACTTCCAAAGTTTCAGGGGTTGGCATTATTTATTCTTATGAACTAAAAAAGTAACTCTAGTACAAATAGGAACGAACCGTTCATATTTTATTGACCAATTGAACCAGCTGAATAAGTTAAATCATGAGCAGTTATCAAAACTCCGGTTTGAGCATCTAAATCTCCGGTTATGCTTTCAACCCGGCGGATGGTCTCGTTTATCAAGCCCTTATCAACTGCAACAACAATAACTCGGCTAAAACTGCGCGGTTGGTCGCTCCACAACCCTGCAAATAAAGGAATTTTTGCTAAATACACGGCAGTATTCTCTGCTTCAAGCACCACCAGATGGCTGGTTTCAACTCCTGTTAAAAGCTCTAGCACCTCATGAAACACCTTTTCATCTTGAATAAAAATATTGATTAAACTCTTGGTGGCTTGTTCTTTAGAAGGAATTTCAGTATGGGCATAACTTAAAAATCTCTGTTTTAGACTACTGGCATCTACTTCAGCCAACAAGGATTGGATTGCCCCTGGCCTATGCAAAGCTTGAGAGATTTTGGAAAGCAATTTGATCTGTTTATTTGCTTCTGCTTCTGGCGCAATGATAAAAATAATCAGCTTTACTTTTTCTTCATCAATAGCTTCAAATTCAACGCCCTCTGGGGCTGTTATAATTCCCACCACAAAATCTTTCACTGATTTTAGCCGGCAGTGCGGAATGGCTATGCCTTGGCCAAAACCAGTTGAACCCAAGGACTCTCTTTCTTTTAAACCATCAACAATAGCTTTTATATCTACTTTTTTCAAAAGATCACTTTTTTTAGCCACCTGAGCAATTGTTTCTAAAACTTCTTCTTTGACCTGAAATTTTGCGCCAGTTAAAATACATTCTTGCCTTAAACAATCAATTAACTTCATAAGAACTCCTTTCTTCTCTTGCATCGGCACTAGCAATTATATTAGATAACATTGCTTAGCAAGGATTTAAAAAATGAAAACATTTATCATAAACAATGAATTTATGGGGCAAGGAAGTCCGGAGCTTGGCGGACAAATTTTGGCGTCTTTTTTTAAAAAAATCGCTACTCATGCCAAAAATATAGAAGCAATTATTTTTTATAATTCTGGGGTTAAGTTAGTGGCCAATGATTCTCCCCATCTGGCTGATCTCGAACTAGTCCGCTCAGCAGGCATAGATCTGCTTGCTTGCGGAACTTGTCTTAACTTCTATGAACTAAGTGATAAACTAGCCATAGGTCGGCCCAGCAACATGCAAGAAATTTGTCAGATGTTAATTAAAGCTGATAATGTTATCACACTTTAGAATATCGATAGGAGGAACTATGAAAAAAATTTTATTAAATTTAATATTGTGTTGCCTAGCTATATTTATTTTTACAACAGCCTGCAAAGAGCCCATTGATTATGACAAACTTCCTCCTGAAAGTTTGATAAAAAATAACATTAAAGAAACTGATCTCACAGCCAAGGTGCATGTCACCTTCTTTCAAGAAGCTGATACTATTAAGACAGACGCGGGCAAGCCAGGTTATATTGTCTATAAAATCGATGCCACCAATGTTAAATGCTATAAAGGCGACCTAAAAAAACAGGAGCGCTTTAGTTATTATGAAACCAGGGAAGCTGGCATTCCCCGTCCTTTATTAGGTGGCATCTATTATATTAGCTTAAAGAAAAACGATAAGGGCGAATATTATGTGCCAGATAACGGCTATGCTTTTCTTTATGAAAGAGGAATGAATGAGCTATATAAAAAGGCGAGCCAGTAAACTGACTCGCCTTTTTTTCTGTTAACTATAAGCATTAGAACAGGTTCCAAATAGTGTCATCATCAAGATAGGTTTCTGGCACACCAAAGCTGGTTAAAATTTCTGTAAATGGTTCGTGATAACCAGTTGTCATATTTTCTAACAACATAAAGGTAGAGTAAAATCGTTCATTGATTAGTTCCACATCCACTGCTTGTCCTGTTTGCGCATCATAGGTATATGCAGGCAAAGTAATTTGCGGCACAATTATATTTCCTTCTGTATTCCAAGCTAAGTACACAAAAGCAAAAGCTTCAATCACGTTAAATTCAGTAGCAGGTGTCACTTGTGCCTTTCCGCCCAAAGCCAATGAGGCCATATTAATCATCGTAATTGGTCGGCCAATTGAATAGGTGTTGAAACGCGCCTTAAACTGTCTTTCAGCCAAGCCATTGTCTGCCGGCACATTGTAAAAATCAAAGAAATCACCTGAAGATAAGTCTGGCAGGATATTACCCTCTTCATCTGGTTCAGGTGGCAGTTTATTCATACTAAATACATCTCCACAAGCAATGGTTTGCACGGCACCGCCTAATTCTGCTGGTTTTACATAACTCTTTTCTGCAGCCCAGCGATAGAAATCCTCGCTCACACTATAGGGTGCATTTGGATTAGCCATATAAGGTCGCCAAGAGAAACTAGGTTCCATGACATCGCAGAGTAGCTCATTAAACATGGTTTCACTACACCAGATGCCATCGCCATCATCTTGAACTCCGTTTAGATCTGCATCTACATTACACAAGTCTGGCGGAAAATCGTCAAAGTAAGGATCTGCAGAAACTAGATATCTAGGATTGGTCACATCACCGCTATAAACATAGTTATGCACATCACGATATTGCAAATCTTCTAAACCAAAAATACTGGTCAAGAGCCATCTCACACAAGTGTTGGTCTCAGAATGTTGCTGGCTAGGATCGACGAGCGCGCAAATAGCAGTTGTTCCATCTAATAGTTCTGCAGTATTATCAATTTCACTGGTATCATGCAGACCAAGATAATACTGGCTACCATCGCAAGTTCCATCTTCATTTTCAATTACTGTATAATGGTCACTATAACTTACACAAACTTCGATAGGCGCTGCGCCAATCTGCCAACCATCATACACCACAGCATAATCAAAACCAGCAATGGTTATAGACGGACCAGTATATAAGTGCACGCCAACTTCATGAACATCTACGCCTGGCAATAACCCAACATCACTAATATTCACAATTTGATCACGGCCATTTATATCCACCATGGGCAAACCTGTAGTCACACTAACCGGTATTGTTGAGCCATCTTCATTAGTCTGATCATTAAAAGATAAGTAGTAAGCTCCAGCCAGATCTTGCACCACCGAAACAATATTAAGATTTTCATCCCGCACTATATTAACCTTAATAGCTGCAGCACTTGGATTGCCAGCATAGGGATCGCTATCATAAACCACAGAAATAAATTCGCCGCCTGTTCTGTTCCAAGGCAAATGAATGCGCTTAAAGATTATGCTTTCCTCAATCGCATCTAAATCAATATCTTTAGCGCTAAAACTGCTGATTGATTCTCCCTCATCGCAAAGGATTGGCAATATCTCATGACAGCTTGGAACTTTTACCTCTGCTGCTGCCAGCCTTGATTCCAGATCTTCATCATAAACCATATTGATTAAAGGACTGTCATCTGGCGCCAAACAATATTGGATAGAAATACCAGATTCAAAACATTGTCGTAAACCAAGCACGCTGTTATCAACCAAAGTTGTATAAATATCCTGGGCTGTAAGGCTTATGCCATCAATATAGGCTTTAGCCATGGACATGATTGTATATTCGTCAATAATCGGCAGGAAATATTCATTTTCATTATCTGGATCATTGCGATCATCTTCCACTGCATCTGGAATTACCGCCAAAGGAATGGCTGTACCTTCTTCAGCACATCCTGTGTCATCATCTACTGGGCAATAACTGACTTCAACCTGGCCGGAGGTAAACGGGCTGCCATAATAGCTATAGTGACAAAATGATTGGTTAGGTTGATTTAAGGAAATTATAAAACCCATTTGATGCAAGATATCGCACATGGCCTGAGTTACTGCTGCTGGATTATTGCCAGCTGCTAATAAACGACCGCGGGCAAATGAAGTATAACCCAAAGTTTTACATACACCTGGCAGTTCATCAAATTTAGCTGCTAAGGTGGCTAGATCTAAAGGATCGCTTTCCCAGGATTGCAAGGTTGAAGCTTCAATTGTGTCTTCAATGCCCAAATCTACCAAGGTTTCATAGCAATCTCTGATCTTGCCAATCATCATGTCTAGATCAAAACCAGCCAGCGCGTTTCCAGTTATGCCGTAGATATTTCCATTATATTCAGCTGCAGCCACAGTAATTGTGGAAAGAGGATCTGCCCGAGCTGTAACTACATCTCCCTCTGTAACTTCAACATAGGAAGAAAGTTGCAGACCAACAAATTCAACTGGAGTGGCTAAAGTCAAAATTAATTTATAAGTTCCCACAGGTATACTGGAAAAAGAATATTCTCCACTGACAATGCTGACACTGGCAACTAGCTGGTCTTCCAAATCATACAGATCCGCAACACCACTTACTGCTGGGTCCACTATTTTTGCTAAGCCAGCCACTTTAAGGCTTTTGCTAATAGCCAGATCAGCACCAAGGTTGGATTCAAAGGAAGCTGAACCTGTGCTATTTTCCAGGGCCAGAGTACCAGCAATGCCTCCGACCTGAACAGCGCCAGATTCTCCAGAACCACTTGTGGAAGACATACCTCCACAACCATAACTACCTGGAACTAATAAGCTAATTGCCACTATTAAAATGGCCGCGCCAAACAAACCAAGCATTTTAAAGTTTGTCATAACGCCTCCTAACTATTTGTTTTCTAACCTCTTTTTTGAGGTCAGACGCGACATTATACGTCGCAGATACAGGTATATACAGCAAGAAATATACCAATTGATAATAATTCTTAATTATCTATCCAGCTGATTCACAATGATTTTTAAGAAAAAAAACCTGTTAAATAAGTGGATAAGGTAGAATTTACCTCAGAAAAGACAGGTTTTTAGCGTCAATTATTTAACACCTCAAAACACAGGATCTTATTTACTAATCCTTGAGAAAAGAATAAACACCAGCCCAATAAAGGAGACTAATATGCAGAAAATAATGATTTCGGTTTGTTTACTTGCCTGCTTTTTTTTATTGGCCTGCCCTAATTCAACAACCACTACCAGTTCTGGAGGAACTACTGGCACAGGAACAACAGCTACTGGTCAAGCTACAAGGGAAGCTCCAATTGTGGCTGATCACACAGCAGTTGCTGGTTTTAATGCTGGCATACCAGAATCAGCAGTTACCACAGCCAAGGCAAATTTAAATATTTTTTACGGTCATACTTCGCATGGCAGCCAATTAATGACTGGCATGACTATGCTGGGAGCTCCCTACTATAGCGCTGGAAGTAAGTTAAATATTACGGAAAATCGCGATGTGGATTTAGGCCACAGTGGAGATACATCCTGGGCAGACACCACCAGAACTGCACTTGATAACAACGCCAATCTTAATGTCGTGATCTGGTCCTGGTGCGGCGGAGTTGCAGATAACACTACAGAGGGAATTAACACTTACCTCACCACCATGGATCAGCTTGAGCAAGAATATCCTGAAGTAACTTTTGTTTATATGACTGGCAGACATTGGAACTTTGATAACGAAGCCAGGGTTGAGGGCGAAAGTTCCAGCACTAACACGCACATCCAAGAGATGAACACTTTGATTCGCAATTACGCAAATACTTACAATAAAGTGCTTTTTGATTTTGCTGATATTGAAGAATATGATCCAGATGGCACGCAATATACCAACACCAGCGATCATTGTGATTGGTGCGAAACTTGGTGCGCCAATAATGGCAACCCGGGTTATTGCAACACTTGCGATGCAGGCGACAGCTTTGATCCTTTTGGTTATGGTTGCGCACATTCGCAATGCCTAAATTGCTACCAAAAAGGAAAAGCCTTTTGGTGGCTCATGGCCAGAATCGCCGGCTGGGAAGGTTGATGTTTTAGTGACGGGCCAGAATCGATCATTTTGTACAACCCTCAAGCGGTTCCCCTCGACCGCTTTTCCTATATTTATTTGCAACAAGCTCTCGAATTTTAGGAGCTCCCCATTTTGGTTTTTCCTTTTTGAATCTAACTATGAGCTGTTCTATTTCGAAGGGAATTTGATTCGGATGTTTATGAGGGGCTCTACTTTGATTATAAAGCCC
>JBDRBB010000026.1:0-7915 GCA_043823065.1 Pseudomonadota bacterium
TGCTGGGTCATAGATTGTTCTCCACTTGTCATTCCCGCGAAAGCGGGAATCTCTATGTATTTTAGCAAATTAGATCCCTGCTTTCGCAGGGATGACAAATAATGGTTATGGAGGATTGGGGCGTTTGTCAACTATTTGAGCACTTTATCGTAAATAGCCAAAGTGTTTTGAGTCAGTTTCTCTTTGGTATAATAAGATTCCACCTCGTGTCGTCCGGTTTTACCAAAGCGCTGACTTAACTCTTTATCGCCTAGCAAGCGCATGATCGTACCAGCTAATTCCTCAAAATCTTTTATGGGAATCACAAAACCATTGATGCCATCATGAATAATTTCTGGCATGCCCCCAACACGAGTAACTACCAAGGGTTTAGCAGTAGCCATACCTTCCAGCATGGTTAAACCAAAAGGCTCCATGGCTGTGGAAGGATAAATCACAATATCTGAGGCTGCGTATAAATGCGGCATTTGGTTTAGGGCATAAGAATCGATCAACACATTTTCTTCCAGCCCAAAATGGCGCACTAAATCCACAAAATAAGCTATATCTTTTTGTTGGGTGTCTCCCCAATCAATAATATTTTTAGTGCCAGCCAGCACCATCATCACATTTGGAAATTGGCGGCGAATAATATTTAAGGCCTTAATGGAAACATCGCAACCTTTAGCCAAACCCATGCGCGCTGGATGAAAAACAATCTGCCTTCCTTTAAGCTGCGGATACCAATTATAAGCAGGCTCTGCGCTGGTTTGAGGAGAAAAAGCTTGCTGATCTACGCCATGATGAATTGTGGTTACCTTGTTAGCATCGCAACCAGCGCCAATCATTTCTTTGCGAATGTAATGAGAAACAGCAATAATGTGATCCCACTTAATATTTCGCGTTAGTTCCAAAAATAACACATCATCCCAAACATTGTGCGCAGTTAAAATTAAGGGGACCCCTTTTTTCCGACACACTTCTTGCAACACTTCAGCATGAGGAGTGCTAAAATAATGCATATTGTGCACGTGAATAACATCTGGATTTTCCGTTTCCACAAATTTGCTTAAAACTCCCTTAACTTCATCTTTAATACCATCCAGACCTCGCTCAAAAAGCCAGTTCAAATCCATCAATGGTGTACGTTTAATATGCACTCCATTTTCTTCATAATCACATTTCTCACCATCAACCGAACCAGTGAGCAAAGACACCTGATGCCCCATTTCCTGCATGGCCGGCAACATCATGGCCATGTGAGTTTCCACCCCGCCAATAATGGGCGGATATCCCCAATGTATCTGAGAAATATGCAATTTACTTTTCTTCATACATGTCTCCAATCTGCAGGTTGTCATTGCGAGCGACCATAGGGAGCGAAGCAATCCCAAGGACACCCGTGGGATTGCTTCGTCGTCTTTCGTCAAACTCAGGACTCCTCGCAATGACAACATTAAAAAATTTTAATAGTAACCACTCAAGATATGTTCAATAACTTCTTTGCGCGAAATAACACCAACAATCTTTTTACCTCTAACTACTGGCAGGTGGCGATAATTCACTTTGGAAAAAATTTTAAAGGCATTGCTGATGGGTTCTTCTGGAGAAATGGTTTTAACATTCTTTTTCATCAAATTTTTTGCGCTTAGTTTTAAAAACCGTGATTTTGGCACAGCCGCAATGATATCTCGCTCAGATATAAAACCAACGATCTCTTCTTTGTTATTTACCACTGGAAAACCAGAAACAGCACGCTTGTACAACAACTTGCAGATTTGGATTACCCCCATATCAAACGGAATTGTAATCACTTTTTTTCTCATCATATCTTTAACCCAAGTCATAGACCCTCCTTACTTCATGACACAACTTTTATTAATAAATCTTAGCACAGAATAAGATTTAATTTGCTGGGTTTGTTCATAGACCTCGACAAATATTTTTTTATTAGCTGGCACACGGCCAATTTCAATATCTGTTTTATGATGAGCTAATGATACGCGCAACAAAACTCCGTGCCAATAAACGCAAAATTTCATTCCCTTCCAGTGCAAAGGAAGATGTGGATTAAGCGACAAAACCTTGCCTTTGCGACGCAAGCCGGCAAAGCCCATAACTGCAGCCTGCCAGGTGCCGCCGCCGGAAGCGGCATGAAAACCTTCGTGAGTATTGCCGTGAATATCAGAAAGATCAGTGGAAAGAGCATGGGCAAAATAGTGCAAAGCTTTATCTTCATCGCCAACTTCCAAACCAACGATGGAATGTATGGCTGGAGACAACGAAGACTTATGTAAAGTGCGACGTTCGTTAAAATAATAGTTCTTGTTTTTTTCCTTAAGCGTAAAATGATTGCTAAATAAATATAACAGCATAACCACGTCTGCTTGTTTGATTAATTGCGTCTTGCCAATGTCTTGCCATTTAACCGCTGCCGGCAAACACGGCATTAAATGGCTATCTAGTTGGGTAATTCTGTGTTCCTTAAGCTTAAAAAAACCTTCGAACGGCTCAATTAAGCCGCGCTTTTTAGAATACGGAATATACATCTTTTGCGCTGCTTTTAGCCATTGGCGCACTTCATTGGAGCTAATCCTAATGCGCTTAATAACCTTGGATAATTCACGAGGATTATCTTTTTTGGCCTTCTTATACCATTCTGCAGCAGCTTTCAGATTCCATTGGGCCATCATATTAGTATAGGCGTTATTATTCACATCTTCATGAAATTCATCTGGCCCCATGACATGATGCAACTCATATTTTTTACGCTTTTTATTATAAACCGTTCTGCTCATCCAAAATCTGGCAGTGGCAAACATAACCTCCAAGGCATATTTATTACGGAAAACATCATCACCTGTAGCATTGCAGTAGTGCGCAAAAGCATAGGCCACGTCAGCCACAATGTGATGTTCCTCATCTAAAGTAACAATTTTAATAATTGAACCGTCAAAATTCTTGGCCCAAGAAGGAGTGCACTCTTCACCCGTACCTGCTGACTCCCAAGGAAACAAAGCGCCCCGAAAACCCTTAGCCAAAGCATTGTTCCTGGCAGCATTGATCCGATGATAACGATATAGTAAAAGATTTTTAGCAACTTTGGGATTGGTATAAATAAAGAAAGGCAGGATAAATAATTCTGTATCCCAAAAAATATGGCCGCGATATCCTTCGCCAGAAAGCGTGCGCGCGCCAATTGAGACATCATCATTATCTTCATTACCAGCAATGAGCAAATGATACACATTAAAACGCAATGCCCTGGTAGCTTCTGCATCGCCTTCAATATCTACATCAGCAATATTCCACCTCTTGGCCCATTCTTTAACATGATCTTCGTTTAATCTATGAAAGCCGCGTTTGATAGCTTTTTTCAAAATGCCGATTGTAGAAACCCTCAACTTACCAGGTTTTACTTCTGCAGATGATTGTATGGCCACAAACTTGCGTAGTACAATTGTTTCGTCCTTGCGCACCCTGATATTTAGGGCGCGGTCTGCCACCAAATGACACCTGTTTTTGCGGCAAATTTCCAAAGCACTGGCATAGGCCACATGAACTTTATTTTCAAAAGTCTCCACACAAATATAGGAGCACCCTTTTTCACATTTAACTTCAATAAGTTGATAATGACGTTTCCTACCTTCCGTAACCGTTCCCCGATTAGAAATTCCAGCATCAATCATGGTTTGGGCATTCAAGGTCATAGCTGCATCAAGCGGAGTAATTTCAATTTCCATAACCAGCAAATTTTTATTATGCAGACTAATGAAGCGCCGAGAGCGATAATCAATGCGTTTCTTGTGAGTGGTTTTATAGATGGTGTGCCTAAAAAGTTCAGCCTGCTTTAAATCTAAAATCCGTTTGTAAAGAATTATATCTGTGGCAATGGGATCTAGTTTTTCGCCATACGCATCAAAACGAAAAACCAAAGGGTTGGGTAAATTAACTAACTCTGTGATTTGGGCGCCGGTTTTGTCGTAAAGACCGCCAATAAAAGTGCCTGGCGTGGAATCATATGGCACTTCTTCTAAAATACCGCGGCAACATAAGTAGCCATTACCCAAGGTGAATTGAGTCTCCCTCACCTGTTGTTGTTTGCGGTCCCACTTTTTTTCCGCAACCAGCCAGGACTTGGCAGACATAATCTCTTGATAAGCTTTATTATTCAAAAAGGGCCTCTAATTTTTCTACATCTACTTCTCCCAAATCCTTGACTATAATATCTGCGCCTTCCAAGCGTTTGGGATTATCATATCGGTCAATACCAACACAGCGCATATGTCCGCTCTTGGCTGCTTGCACACCAAGCACGGCATCTTCAAATACCAAGGCCTCTTCTGGTTTAGCACCCAGTCTTTCTGCTGCCATTAAAAATATTTGCGGATCTGGCTTGCCTTTGGTGATATCTGCACCAGAGATTACTGTATCTAATTTCTCAAATAAGCCAATACGTTTCAAGATGTGAGGACAATTACGAGAGGAAGAAATCACTGCCACTTTTTTGCCTGCTTTTTGCAAATCAGCAATTAGATTGATGGTTGTATCATACTTAGGAATATCTTCTTTGCCTAACAGTTCCAGAAAATATTCTTGTTTGCGATCTGCAGCTCTATGCAACTCTGCTTCTTTTAATTCAGTTAAAATTGCACGCGCTCCATCATAGCGAGGAATGCCATCTACTTTTTGTTTGTAATCATCAAAGGTAAAGTTAATGCCATATTCCCCAAACATCTTCTGCCAGGCGTGAAAGTGGATAGGTACTGTGTTGACTACTACTCCGTCTAAATCAAAAATTGCTGCCTTAAAAGACATCCCCCCCCCTTACTCATTGCTTAGGCTCCATCAAGCCCAGGCTTTTCCATTTCCACAAAATATGCAGCAGGATCTTTAAGATATTCCAAAGTTTCTTTTAGAGATAAAAAATGTTCTCTTTCAATTTGAGATAATAACTTAAAAAAATCTTTTTCTCTTGGATCTTCCACAGTCTCGGCAAGTTTGGCATAAAAGCTCACACCTTTATCTTCAAATCTGGTGGCAATTTCCAAAGCCTGAATATCATCAGCGTCTTTTTCCACTTCTTCACCAACTTTGCTAACCACGTCTTGCAAAACATCTTTAACATTGGTTTGACTTACTTTAAGAGGTACTGTTTCCGGCCATTTTTCGTTTTTTGACCATTTTTCATGCAATTCTTTTAAGCGCTTATAATGCTCCAGCTCATCATCGGCAATCTGCTGAAACATACGCTTGCCCACTTTATTTTTGGTACGTGCCGCATGTTTAAGATAAAATTCGCGTTCAGTTTTTTCATTATTTAAGGCTAGCTCCAAGGCATTGAGGCGTTCTTTAGCGTTCATGATTATCTCCTTATAAATTGTGTGCTGATAAATTTAAAATAATACATATCGCCAACAAGTCAATATAATTAACTTGCCTTTTTTTGTCAGCTTGGCATTAGTTGCCGCACTATGTATGAAATCTGGCTGGTAACATTGTGCTGGGGACTTTCTTTTCCCTTGGCCCGCATTCTAGTCGGAGAAATGAATCCTTTGTGGATAACTTTTTTTCGATTTTTCTTAGGCGGCGGAACGCTCTTTATTTATGCTGTTTTCAGAACATCTTGGGCTGATTTTAAAAAACAACCTTGGTCTCTAATTTTATTTTTAGCTGTGTTTGAATTTTTCTTAATGTATTTTCTGTATCTAAGTTCGCTAAAATATTTACCAGCCTCCAAGGTTGCAGCTTTGACCTTAACCACGCCAGCAATTATTTTACTCTTTGATTCTTTTTTTAGAAAGCGTCTTCCTGGTATTAAAATTATTTTCCCGGTAATCTTAGCTGTGCTAGGCGCTTTAGCTCTTTATAATAGAAACGTTGCCAGCAACTTTAACCCCTATGCCCAGCTCTTTGGCTTTGCCCTAATTTTGGGCAGCAATGCTTGTTTTGCCTTTGCCAATGTAATAATGCGCCCTAAGCTGCAAGCGAGTTCTTTGCCAGTAATTAGCTTGGCCCAATTACTGGCGGCATTCATGAGCGGCCTGGCGAGCCTCAGCTTGGTTGGCTTGCCTGGCAAGCTAAGTTTGACAAATTGGGGAATATTATTCTATTTGAGCGTGGTGGCCACTGGCTTGGGATTTTGGTTTTGGAACCGCAGCATCAATAAACTTGGCGCTCTTTACCCAAGTTTAATCTCCAATCTTAAAGCGCCCATAGCTGCAATATTTTCGATGATAATTCTTAGTGAGCTTGTGCCATTTATAATGTGGTTGGGCATGACCTTTTTAATTCTTTCTGCGGGCCTGGCTCACACAACAATTGAGAAAGTTAAACAGTAAATATTTATGAATTTTTTGAAAACAAAAATTGTCGGGGCATTAGCCATCTGCCTTGCTGCAACTTTGTGGGGCCTGGACGGCGTGGTTTTAACCCCTCATTTATATAACCTTAAAGTAGGCTTGGTGGTTTTTTTGCTGCATGCTATCCCCTTTGTTTTATTAAGCTTGTTTTTTTCCAACCAGCTTAAATACTTAAAAAGATTTTCCTGGGGAGATATTATTTCCTTTAGTTTAGTTGCCATTTGTGGCGGAGCATTAGGAACCATAGCCATAGTTAAGGCCCTTTTTCTGGTGCATTTTGAACACTTATCCATTGTGATCTTGCTGCAAAAGTTACAACCTGTTTTTGCCATTACCTTAGCCGCTATTTTGCTTGGCGAAAAATTAAGTCTGAAATTTCTTTTTTGGGCTTTGGTTGCTATTTTAGCCAGTTATCTTTTGACCTTTGGCCTAACCCTTCCCCACTTTAATACTGGCAATAATACGAATTTAGCTGCTATGTGGGCCCTGCTGGCTGCTTTTTGCTTTGGCAGCGCCACAGTATTTGGCAAGAAAGTTTTAGCCAAATATTCTTTTCAAACCTGCACCTATTTTCGTTTTGGCTTTACCACTCTCATTATGCTGGCCTATGTTTTATACACTGGTGATTTGCTGGGACTAAGAAACGTTACGCCCTTCAACTGGACCATTTTTTTAATCATTGCGGTTACTACTGGCTCTGGCGCAATTTTTATTTATTATTACGGCTTAAAAAGAGTTCGGGCCATGACCGCAACTATTTGTGAGCTGGCCTTTCCTGTTTCAGCCATTACTTTTGATCATATTTTTCATGGAGCCAGTCTCACCTGGCTGCAATGGCTGGCTGCCAGCTTAATCATCCTGGCCATTATTAAAATTACCCAACAGCAAACCAAACTGGTGGCCTGATATGTTGAAAAAAAATATCTTTATTCATTCCAATTATAATTTCCAGGATCTAGCTGAAGCTTGGCAGCAAAAAGCCGCAACCAAAAATTTTGAACTTGAATTTAATTCCAACCAGCCAGATTTGGCAGTGATAGCCCTGGATTTGAAAAAATTATTTCCAGAATTTTTTTATGAGCTATTACCTATGCCTTGCGCTCAAATTAAGCTGCGCTGCGATGAGATTTTAGAAACCATTTATAAGTTAGCTGGTAATTTTCAGGAAAAAGGCATTCCAACCTTAATCCAAAATTTTTATTATCCATTTAACTTGGAAACAAGCATTTTTGATTTTCAAAATTCGGCCGGGCAAATCATGTGGATTGACGACTTGAATAAAAAACTAGTGGAATATGTTGATGAACAAAGCGGTCTATATATTTTTAATCTGCAATACTATTTATTTCAATTTGGCGCGCAAAACGCAGAATGCTGCCCTTTTTCAGCTGAGTTTAACAATTATTTGGCTGAACAATATCTAAATTTTATGCAAGCCATGTTTTATCCTAAAAAGAAATGTTTGGTCGTGGATTTGGATAATACTTTGTGGGGAGGAATTATTGCAGAAGATGGGCTAGAAGGAATTCAAGTTGAACCTTATCTGGAAATCCAGCGCGCTGTAAAAAAATATC
>JBDRBB010000027.1:0-4200 GCA_043823065.1 Pseudomonadota bacterium
AGGACATTAAAACTTTAGCTTATGTCATTATGCCAAACTATTTTAGCTGGATGTTTAAACTAAGTGAAACACAAGATGATCCTGTGTCAATTTACGGTGATGTCAAGCGCCAAGTGGCCATTGAAATCATGAACAGTTTAAGAGAGGAATGCAAACAGGAGCAACCGTATCAATTAGTTGATTTATTCCGTGGCAATGAGCGGGTCAGCCGGACTTCACCCCAGCGCTTATTATGGACATTCCAAGAACAAGCCAAAGAGTTTGAAGGGAATAAACATTTTAAAATTTGGACGCCAAAGACAAGGCTTCAACGTTTAGATAGTCCAGAAATGATTACTAAAAGTTTGGAGTGCATTAAAAAAGCGCCAATGAGCGAGCGCTGGCAAATGGTGGCTGACGCAGAAGAGTATCCGTATTTGTATGTTTCTGAAGAATTGGCAGATAAAGATGGTGATAGCGTAGCCAGCTTCGTTAGTTCTATTATCCAACCTCAAAGAGCTGCTTTGCCAGCTTAATTAAGTAATAAAAGAGGAGGGTGCGCATGGGCGGGATTCTTAGGACTCCCGCCCGTGTGGTATCTTTCGTGAAAACGGGATTTGGGCTAAGGGCTTTGGAGGTAGAAATTATTAAATTGAAAATTATATGATGAATAATGAAATAAAAATTTTAGTAGAGCAGATAAAAAATATAAAAAAGAAATTTGGAAAACTTTTTAAAATCCTACTTCTGAAGCCCTTAGCCCATCCCTTATTAATAAAAAAACCATATGAGATATTTAATTATGCCCTTATTGCTGTTGGTTTTATTACTGCCTTTTTGTCGAAAAGTATTGGCTGCTGAACCGCTTTTGGTCAATAATATTTCCAATAGCCAAATTTACCAATATATTTATATTAATTGCGCGGAAGATCAATGTGAGGCAATTTTAAAAGAAAGCGTGGTTATTGAAATTGAAGAAGGACAAGATGAAGAAGCGCCTCTTGTTTCCAATGATGAAGCCAATGTAGGGGCACAAGATATTATGCCCGCTGAAGAAGGCGCCGAAGAAGATCCTGTTTTAGAAGAAGAGCTGGTTGTTCCTGTGTTTCAATACCAGCAAGTCCGTATTAATGAGGTTGTTGCTGTGCCAGCTTCAGGCGAGAAAGAATGGGTTGAGTTGTATAATGCGACTCAACAGGCGATTGATTTAACTGGCTGGCAGTTGATTGAAGGCGCTGGCAAGAGCACAGAGCTTTTTGGCGCAGTGTCAGCGCAAGGATATGTTGTTTTTGATAAAAGCGCCTTGAACAATGGTGGTGACATTGTTATTTTACAAGATCTAACTGGTAAAGTGATTGATCAAATGAGTTATGGCGATTGGGATGATGGCGCTTTGAGTGATAATGCTCCAGTCGCAGAACAAGGTGAATCAGTGGCTCTTTTTTCTGAAAAATATGAAGTTACAGCAGAACCAACGCCTGGCATTCAAAATATCTTGTTTCAAGAGGAGCCTGTTGCAGCAGTTGTTGTTGAGGAGGCAGACCAGGATGTTTTAATTGAAAATACAGAAATTGTAGAAACGCAAGCTACTTCTGCTGAAGCTACGGCAGTTGAAAATTCTGCGTCTAATGGGGATGCGTCCGAAGAAGATGCCTTGATTGAAGAGCTGCCTGTTGAATATGATTATTCCAGCCAAATCAGAATCAATGAAGTTTTACCGAATCCAGTTGGCAGTGATGATGAAGAATGGATTGAGCTTTACAATGCCGGCGACCAGGATGTAGATTTGCTGGGTTGGACACTGGATGACGCAGAGGGAGGAAGTGCGCCATTTAAAATTGAGGAAAGCTTTATTATTAAGGCAGAGGGATATCTTATTTTAGAGCGGAGCAAAACAGGGGTGGTTTTAAATAATGATTCTGATTCTGTTGTTTTGCTTGATCCAGCTGGCGCGCAAATAAGCGCCTACCAATATGAATCATGCCAAGAGGGCGCCAGCTGGGCTTATTTTGAGGGGGAGCCAGGAGAAACAGGGGCAACAACGGAGTGGCTTGAAACAAAAGAGTTAACGCCAGGCGAAAAAAATTTGGTTTCAGCCTTAGAAATTGCCTCTGCTTCAGAAAATAAAAAACAAGCAACTAAAGAAAGTTCAGATGTTTTTTACGCTTCTTTATCCATTGCTGATGCCCGCCAACAGGAGTTGAAAACAAAAGTAATGATTCAGGGCTGGGTTTCTGTTGAGCCTGATATTTTCAGCAAAACCAGTCTTTATTTATTAGATGAAACTGGCGGCTTGCAACTTTATTTTTCCAAAGCTGATTGGCCAGAACTGCAGGTTGGCGACTATATTTCAGCAGCTGGCACAATTTCCCAAGCCCGCAATGAAAAACGTTTGTTAATCAAAGAAAAAGAGGATTTAGCACTGCTTGATTCAAGACCCATGCCAGCGCCTTTATTAATTTCCAGTTCAGAAGTAACAGAAGATTTAGTTGGTTCCTTGGTTCAATTGGAGGCGGAGTTTTTAGAGAAAAATTCCTCAAAGCTGATTTTAGCTGATGATCAGGGAGAATTTATTGTTTATGTAAAAACCGGAACAGGCATTGAAGCTGGTGTTTTTAGCCCGAATGACAAATTGCGCGTCACTGGAATTATCAGCCAGGTTGATGAAATTTTATATGTCCAGCCGAGAAGTAAGGATGATTTAGAAAATATCAGCTGGCAGGAAGAAGAAGTTTTAGGTGAAAAAGCAGCGGCTATTGCTGGCATCCAGCCGGATAATCAGGGTCAAAAGATGGTTTGGTCGCTATTTGCTGTTTTTATTATTTTGGCTGTAATTAGCGCTTGTCTAGCTGCTAAAAAGCTTTCGCGCCGGAAAATGCGAGCTTTTGTTTATAAAGTAAAAGAATTTTTAGGAATGTTAAATGAAGGAAAGGTGGCTTAAAATAAAACCATTGTCCAGACTTTGATTTTTGTAATTAAGTGATTCATCTGATTAATTTTAATCAAGCAAATATTCTAATCTTTAAATCAGAGTCTGGCTTTTTTTCTGTGTATAAACTTTGCTCTCTTTAATAAATTATGGTATAATAACTTTGCTAAGATTAAGCAAATTCAATGATTAATTATTTGCTTAAATTATTGAAGTTGGTTAAGAGTAAACTTTACTCATTTTTAAGGTTTATCCATTTTTATTTTATTCCAAAAAATAAGTGGCTGTTAGCACTGTTAATTATTGTTATTACATCATCTTTTTTTGTGGGTGTTTATGCTTTTGCTGAAGATGGCTCTCTAGTTGATGAACTGATTTCTTTTCTTAACGCTCTTCTTTTTTTGATCGCTTCGGCTTTGGGCTGGATTGCCATGAAAATTTTTGGGGTGATTCTGGCAATCAGCACCTATAATCAATTTGTTGATTCAGCGGCAGTTAATAAAGGCTGGGTTTTGGTGCGTGATTTTTGTAATATGGCGTTTGTGGTGATTTTGTTGGTAATCGCTTTTGCCCAGATTTTACGGATTCAAAATTATAGTTTAAAAACACTTTTGCCAAAAGTATTGATTGCTGCGGTACTGGTTAATTTCAGTAAATTGATTTGTGGCTTGATTATTGATGCTGCGCAAGTGGTAATGATGACTTTTGTGAATGGTTATATGGGCGCGGCTGGCGCGAACTTGGTTGTTGGCTTGGGCTTAACCAAACTGCTTCAATTTAATGAAGATGCTGCGCGCGCAACAGCTGGCGCAAAGAAAAACGTAGTGGCATCAGGTGATATTTTTGTGGCTTTAGTTTTAGCTATTTTTATTTTAATTGGCACAATCTTTGTTACTTTCTTTATTGCCTTGTTATTGATTATGCGCATTGTGGTGTTGTGGATTTTGGTTGTTTTGTCGCCAGCTGCCTTTTTGTTAAGCGCTGTTCCTTTTGGCAAAAGTTATGCTGGCCGCTGGTGGAACAAGTTTGGCTGGTATGTGGCAGTTGGCCCGTTAATGGCTTTTTTCCTTTGGTTGTCATTGTTAGTTATGTCTAATCCAGAGGAAATGATTGGCAGTGTTAAAAATGTTGAAAAAGATGTTGATTCTGCAGTGGGCACAGCAGTCTTAAATGTTTTACAACTTGGCAATATTACTCAAGCAGCAATTGGGCTGGCTTTATTAATGGGCAGTTTAATGGTTGTGCAAGAAGCTGGCGGCATGGCTGGCAGTTTAGCGCAAAAGGGCTTTCAA